>NZ_FMUS01000002.1:0-197977 GCF_900101495.1 Alkaliphilus peptidifermentans DSM 18978 | reverse complement strand
GATGATGACGATGATGATGACGATGATGACGATGATGACGATGACGATGATGATGACGATGACGACGACGATGACGACGACGATGACGACGATGACGATGACGAGGAAATCATCGATGATCTGGAAATACCACTGGGTATATCAGAAATTAATCTTGATGAAACAGGTGTTAGTCTTGATGAAACAGAAGTTAGTCTTGATGAAACAGAAATTATTCTTGATGAAGAAATACCATTGGGATCTTCTGAATTACCAAAGACCGGAGAGAGGAATCCTCTTCATATGATAATTTCTGGTTTAGGAATATCTTTAACAGGATTAATTATGAGAAGAAAAACCAAAAAAAATAATTAAAAATAATTTGTCATAACAAATATCGAATTTTGTAACATAGGATAATTGATGATGATTATCGATTAATAAAGCGGGTATTACTCTATAATACCTGCTTTATTTTTTTTACATAGAAAGTTGTTCCTAAACATATTTTAGTTCAGCTTAAGTATAACTAATGTGTTTTCATCAGTTAATTAATGATGTATAATGTTATTACAAAACTCGACATAAACTTACATTTTTCTTGTAATTTAGCTAAATTTTTCAAAGACTAACTGTGTTTTCGGGGAGGAAGGAATAGAAATGAAGACCAATACTAAGAATACACAAATAAGTTGCCATACTATAGAAATATCGACTCTTGGTCACTTTGATGTGAAAAAAAACAATAATTCATTAGTGTCTTCTGCACCAGGTTCTAAGAAAATTTGGGAATTATTTAAATTTATGTTAACTCATCGCAAACGGTCTTTTACCCCTGAAAACCTAATGGAAACACTATGGTCGCGGGAAAACTATAGTGACTCACGTAGTACTTTACGTCGTCAAATGCACCGTTTACGACAGATACTTGAAGAAGTTCAAAGTAATGAAGAGCAGCTTATTGTTTTCAACAATGGGTTTTACAGTTGGAATACTAAAATAAACATACAACTTGATATCGATTTATTTGAAAAAGCTGTTCAGATGGCGGAAGAAATGAAGGAAGCTAGACCTGAAGGGGCACTTATAAACTATAGAATGGCATTATCTTTGTACCAGGGAGACTATTTGTCAGAGTGCATAGAACAATTATGGGTAATACCAATTAGGAATTACTATAGGCGCCTTTACTTAAAGTCTGTTTATAACATCACCAATCTTCTTAAAGTACAGGGTAATTGGAATGAAATACTACAGATTTGTGAGCGGGCCATTCAAGTGGAAGTATATGAAGAAGAAATACATTTACGTTACATAGAAGCA
The DNA here is from genome assembly GCF_900101495.1 of Alkaliphilus peptidifermentans DSM 18978. Lineage (GTDB taxonomy): Bacteria > Bacillota > Clostridia > Peptostreptococcales > Natronincolaceae > Alkaliphilus_C > Alkaliphilus_C peptidifermentans. The sequence goes on along the minus strand of NZ_FMUS01000002.1, from coordinate 196,675 downwards.
TTATTACAAGAAAAAGAAGTGAAGCAGGCACAAAAGCATTATGAATACTTCACTACCTTTTTATATCAAGAAATGGGATTAAAACCTTCTCCAGCTTTAAAATCAGCTTATAAAAGAATACTCGCAACTAATCATATGCATTCCTCTATAGAGGATCTTGAGATTGATTTAGATAATAAGAAGATAGAAAATGCCTTTTACTGCGAACCTTATGTATTTAAAATGATTTACGAACTTGAATGTAGAAGAAGTGAACGCAGTGGTAATATGGCTATGATTTGTATGATAACTATGAATCATCCTTCAACTGTCAGTTTAGAGAAAAAACAACAAGCGATGACTTCGTTAGAGAAACACTTATTAGAACAGCTCCGAAAGGGAGATACAATTACTCGCTGGGATAACTCGAATTTCTTAGTTTTGTTACCAGGATTGAATGATTTAATCATGGAAAAAGTTCTTTCACGTATATTAAATTCATTCTATAATTACTACTCTGAAAGTCCAGATACTATACAAACTCATTACCTAGAAGTTTTACCTCCACAGGCAAGGAGTGGTCAAAATGAATGAATTCTTACGTAACTTATTCGATACAATTAGAATGGCAAAAAGAACAGAGCTCTCCAATTTGAAGTATCCTATTTTTCAAACCAATGTAATAAACAATGAAATTCACTTGATATTAAGCCTATATGATTACAATAATTCATTATACATGTATCAAGGTAGAGGTGAGACCTTTCAAACAGCCATTGAGTCAGCATTGGATACATATTACAATTATAAAATTTATAAACCACAATCAATCAGAATAGATATAATTAAGGATATTCGTCCAGCAAAAAAATCTGATCCCTTTTTAGACATTAAAAATGACCGGATTCTTTTTAAAACAGGGATTGATGGATTGGCAGTCGGAAAAAACTTAGATGCTCTATTTTTACCGGAAGAAGTACTGTTATTTAATTTAATTAAGGACCAAAAATTTCAAGTAAAGAATATTAAAGAAGCGTTTAATAAACACTACCACCTTCCTTCAGGTGAAAAATTTATTGACTCATTAAATCGTGTGTCTTTATTGGAGATTTATAAAATACGGACAGACACTTATTATATTGATGATTATAGTATAAACAACTTAAATTATTTGAGTTCTTTAGCTCCACAAATTAGTAAGGATGCTATTATGGAAGCTATCATATTGACTAAAGATAATTATTTTAAAAATGTAGTAAATAAAAAAGGTAAATATATATACTCATATCTACCATGGGAAGGAGTAAAGGAAAAACGGTATAATATCTTGAGACATGCAGGAACTACCTATTCAATATTAGAGACCTTTGAGTTGACTGGGGATAAGGAATTACTAAAGATTTGTGAAGGTGCTATCCAATTTTTATTAGAAAAAATTATAAATTATGAGTTCAACGGGAAATCTGTTAATGTAGTTGTTGAAAAAGATATTATTAAATTAGGTGGAAATGCATTAACTATTATTGCTTTAGCAAAATATACACAGATAACTGGCGATACCAAGTTTTTGCCCTTGATGCAGAGTATGGCAGAATGGATGGTGGTAACACAAAATGAAGAAGGACGTTTTACCATACATAAACAGCAATACTCAACAGGAAAGATATATGATTTTATTTCTCACTATTATCCAGGTGAAGCTATGCTTGCTTTGGTTCGCCTTTATCAAATTGATGGGAATGAAATTTGGTTGGACATTGCAGAAAAATCTGCTTACTACCTTATTGAAATACGAGACAAAAATTCTAATGAAGACACTATAGCACATGATCATTGGTTACTCTATGCACTAAATGAATTATATCAGCAGCGTCCACAAGCTTCATATCTTAATCATGGGTTATTAATAGCTAATGCAATTGTTAAAAGCCAAATACTTAATGATGGTGAGAATAATGAATGGAATGGAGCATATCTTCTACCAGAGCCACGGTTAGAATCAACACCTACAGCCTGTCGTAGTGAAGGATTGTGTGCCGTCTATCAATTATTAAATAATTTAGACAATACAACAGATGTTACAAAAATTAAAAAAGCTATTAAAAAAGCTATTGATGAAGGTATCCGGTTTCAGTTAAGGACACAATTGCGGCCTGAGAAAGTAATGTTTTATAATAATAAAAAATTATGCCTAGGAGCCTTTCAAAGGGGCTTATACAAGTACGATTTAAGAATTGATTATACACAACATAATATTTCTAGTTTAATCTCATATTATAAATTACTAACACATAAAATTAAAAATATGTGATAAATTAGGTAAAGATATAATCATAATATATTAATTTGGATTTAACTTAAAAACAAAACAGTGGATAATACTAAGGAATAGGATTATTTCAATAAAAATTAAGTTTACTAGAAGGGTTTTATAATTTTATGTTGAAATATGATATTAATTATTTGATAAGGAGGTGTAAAATGAAAGATTGTATCTTTTGTAAAATAGCTAATGGAGAGATACCAACCGATATACTTTATGAGAATGAACATGTACTGGCTTTTAAAGATATTAATCCACAAGCACCTCTTCATCTACTTATTATTCCCAAAAAGCATATAACTTCCGCAATTCAATTAGAAGAGACTGACTATGATGAAATTATGCCAGCTGTCTTTCGGGCCATCAATCACTTGGCTAAGGAATTTAAGTTCTATGAAAAGGGATATAGAATCGTAAATAATTGTGGCCAAGATGGTGGACAAACGGTGGGACACTTGCATTTTCATTTGCTGGGAGGCAGACAATTACAGTGGCCTCCAGGTTAAAATTTTTATTGCATAACCTATTTATTTAATGTATAATAACAAGGTATTGTAATAATCCCACTAGCAATATAGCATAATATGTTGCTTATAGATAAAGCACAGCCGGTGCTAGCGGAGGGAGGGAGAAGTATGTCAGAGATAAAAATCAGAGATAATGAAACCTTAGATAGTGCGCTTCGTAGATTCAAAAGACAATGCGCTAAGTCTGGTATTTTATCAGAAGTAAGAAAAAGAGAGCATTACGAAAAGCCTAGCGTAAAGCGTAAGAAGAAAGCAGAGGCTGCTCGTCGTAATAAAACCAAGAGCAAGTTTTAATAAAATTAATTAGTAGAGGTGAATACATTGTCCCTCAAAGAGCAATTAGCTAGTGATTTAAAAGAAGCTATGAAGGAAAAAAATCAGCTTCGAAAAAATGTTATTACAATGATTCGTTCTGATATTAAGCAGGTAGAAGTCGATTCGCGGGTTGAACTTACTGATGAAGATGTTATTGGAATAATATCAAAGCAGGTCAAACAGCGTCGAGACGCCCTAGATGAATTTTCAAAGGGTGAACGTGAAGACTTGGTTAAGCAGGCGAAAGAAGAAATTCGTTGGCTTATGACTTACTTACCAGAACAATTATCAGAGGAAGAAGTTTCTAGAATTGTTATTGAAACTAAAAAAGATGTTGGTGCCTCTTCAATGAAGGACATGGGCATGATGATGGCTGCTGTTCTACCTAAGCTTAAAGGTAGGGCTGATGGTAAGCTAGTTAGTGAACTTGTAAAAAAACATTTACAGTCATAAAAGATAGTAAACCCGGAGTACTCCGGGTTTAATTATTTTTTTGTTATTTAGTAATATATGTCAATATCCTTAGTATTCAAGCCTATGCTATAATTAATTAACAAAACATTCAGATGACAAAGGGGCTAGAGGGATATGACAAAAAAACGATTAGTAATTTTGGTTATATTGTTAATGATGTTATCAAGTGTTGTTATGAAGGCCTCATCACAGGGAGAAATGACTGTAACAAAATATTTAATGAACGAAGAAATACATTATTTAGAAGTGAAAGCTCCCTATGAAGTAGAAGAAATAATTTTAGAGGCATTAGATGATAAAAATGAGATTGTTCAATACTCTGTTTTAAAATCTAGTTTTTCAAGAAAGGCAGATGACCTAAATAGATATAAATATTTTTATGTAACCAGTAATAGAACAGATTTTCACAAAATTAATAAAATTCGTCTGTATTCAAATGGAAGTAAGGAGAAAAAATATATAATAGAAGAAATGGAAGAGGTACATTTACAAGCTCCTTCTATAGAGGTTTTAAATGATAGGGAAGTGACGAATTTGAAAATAATGACCTATAATATACATCATGGTAAGAATTTACTAGGTAGAGATACTTTAAATATTATTGCAGACTTGATTAAAGAAACTGATGCAGATATTATTGGAGTTCAAGAAGCAGACAACGGTATTTATAGATCGAAATTTAGGGATCAAATGAAATATTTAGCTGAATATTTATCTATGTATTATGTATATGGTGATAACTTGAGTTTTCTTGGAGGACAATATGGAAATGGAATACTAAGTAAGTATCCTATTACTAGTTATGAAAACCTATTGCTTCCCAGTAAAAGAGAACAAAGAGGCTTGCTAAGTGCAACAATAGATGTACATGAAAAAGAAGTGCAGTTTATGGTAACTCACTTGGGATTAAACCAAGCAGAACGAATTAGACAGATAGATACTATAAAAAAGCATATGGAGATAATTCCACGTGAAATAATATTGATGGGAGACTTTAACGCCACACCAGATACAGATGAGATTAGAACTCTAAGTAAAAAAATGGTTGATACCGGCTATGTTTCTGATAATAATAATCAACCTACATTTGATCTACCTATTCTTTCTGGAAGAATTGACTATATATTTCTTAGTCCTTCAATTCAGCTGGAAGAGTATAATGTAATTAAAAGTAGAGCATCAGATCACTATCCTATTGTAATCGATATAGCTCTTCCCTTGCAATGAGTAATGAGTAATAAGTAATTATGGTAGGAATTTGGAGGCAAATTCCTATTTTTTTCTCTCTTAACTCATAATTCTTCATTCTTCACTTATCTATATATTGTCTTTGCATTCAACATTCAACACTCAACATTTTTCATTTCTTTTCTTTTCATTTCATTTTTTCGCCCCGTTTACATATAGAATAATTAAAATATATGAAATATTTTACAATAGCCTTTCAAAAAGGTTTAAATACTGATAAAATGAATATATATATAAATAACTATAGGAGGAGGTGGCATATGATAAAACGAATTTTTACTTTTATGATGCTATTTTTAATTTTAATGAGCTTTCAGGCTTTTGGATCGCAAGATGAAGGTATTGTTTATGTTATACCTATAAAGGGAGAAATAGGGCCTGCTGTTCATCAATTTATACAAACCAGTATAAATCAAGCAGAAAGGGATCCCAGAACTACTGCTATAATATTAGAGATTGACACTTACGGGGGATTAATTGATTCTGCCGTTAATATTAGCGACTTAATTGTAGGTTCAAAACACAAAACAATTTCCCTTGTAAATACTAAAGCTGAATCTGCTGGTGTATTACTTGCAATTTCAGCAGATAATATTGTTATGGCACCAGGTAGTACCATTGGTTCGGCTGAGCCGGTTCCCAATACTGAAAAGACCTTATCTTATTGGACAAGTCAATTAAGAACTATAGCACAGGATAAGGGAAGAGATGACCAGCTAGTTGCTGCTATGGCTGATAGTACAATCGTAATTCCTGGGATTGTTGAGAAGGGTAGATTATTGAACCTTACAACTCAAGAGGCAATGGAACTTAATTTTACTGATTTAGTGTCGGGTAATTATGAAGAAATATTGGAACATTTTGGAATAGAATACAGTCGTATTAATGAGATAAATATTCCCGGTAGAGTTAAATTAGCTCAAATTTTCAGCAGCTCCTATGTAGCTCCATTTCTACTATCTATCGGTTTTATAGGTCTATTGATAGAATTACTGACACCAGGCTTTGGAGTGGGAGGAACCATTGGACTTGTAGCATTTTCACTTTACTTTGGAAGTAGTATTCTAGCAGGACACGCAGGATGGGCAGTAATAATTGTTTTCATTGCAGGACTAGCTTTACTTACAATTGAAGCATTTGCTCCTGGCTTTGGTATAGCAGGTGTTGGTGGAATAATTTGTATAGTAGCAAGTATCATAATGAGTACAAATAGTATAATAACTGCAGTTGTTTCATTGTTAATCTCCTTTATTCTTACTTTAGTTGCCTTTGTGTTAATTCTGAAATATGCACCCAAGAACAGGCACTTTGACCGCATTATCTTAGCTACAACTGAAAAACCAGATTTAGGTTATACCTCAACAGGAGCTAGATACTCTAAATATATCGGAGCAGAGGGTATAGTTAAAACCTATTTGAGGCCATCTGGAAGCATCGAAGTAGATGATGAATTATTGGATGTAGTTTCGGAGGGTGATTTTATAGAAATTGGCAGAAGGGTAAGAATAGTTAGAGTAGAGGGAAGAAGAATAATTGTAAGAAAAATTGATTAGGAGGGATTTATATGCCAGCATTGGTTTCATTAGTAATTTTAATTGCTATAGTTTTTATTGTTTTATCCATCATATTAAGCTTCATTCCAGTAGGTTTATGGATTACAGCATACTTTTCAGGAGTCAAAATAGGTATAGGTACACTAATTGGAATGAGGTTAAGAAGAGTACAGCCAAGCAGAATTGTTAATCCAATGATTAAAGCCACTAAGGCGGGCTTAGATTTAAACACAGACAAGCTAGAGGCCCATTATTTAGCAGGTGGAGATGTAAATAGAGTTATAGATGCCTTGATAGCTGCTCAAAGGGCAGAAATTAATTTGGAATTTGAGCGAGCTGCTGCTATTGACTTAGCAGGGCGTGATGTACTTCAAGCGGTACAGGTAAGTGTTAATCCAAAGGTAATTGAAACTCCTAAAATAGCTGCTGTTGCTAAGGATGGTATTGAGGTAATGGCAAAGGCTAGAGTTACAGTTAGAGCTAACATAGAGCGTCTTGTTGGTGGTGCTGGTGAAGAAACTATTATTGCTAGAGTTGGAGAAGGTATTGTAACCACTGTTGGTTCAGCTGAAAGTCATAAAGGAGTTTTAGAAAATCCAGATTTGATTTCCAGAACTGTTTTGACAAAGGGCTTAGATGCTGGAACAGCCTATGAAATCTTATCTATCGACATAGCTGACATAGACATCGGAAGAAACATTGGTGCTAAGCTTCAAACTGATCAAGCAGAAGCGGATAAACGTATTGCTCAAGCAAAAGCAGAAGAAAGAAGAGCTATGGCTGTTGCTAAGGAACAAGAAATGGTTGCATCTGTTCAAGAAATGAGAGCTAGAGTAGTTGAGGCAGAGGCAGAGGTGCCGCGTGCTATGGCTGCTGCATTAAGGGAAGGAAAACTAGGTGTTATGGATTACTATAATATGAAAAATGTATTAGCTGATACAAATATGAGAGAATCAATTGGCAAGATTTCTGAAACAAAGAAGCAAGAGGAATAACATCGATTCCTAAAAAAAAGGAAGTGATTCTATGAATTGGGGAAGTATAGTGGCCTTTATAGTTATTGCAATACTTAGTTCAGTGTTCAATAAAAATAAACAACCACGCCAACGAGAAGAAAGGACACATCAACCCATTAACAATCCAGAACGACAGGCCCAACCAAGTAGAACAACCGTACAGAAAACAGCTAAAAAATCAACGGGACTTGAGGATATGCTTAAGGAGTTTCAAAAAGATATTAGTACTGTGTTTGGAGAATACCAGCAACAGGATGAACCTAATGAAGCTATAGACAATACAGTACAAGCTGAAATCTCAAGACAAGAGGAAGAAATAGAAACACTAGAGGCTACTAAATATACTACAGAGGATTCTGTAGCAAAACCACCTCTTAAAACAGGGAGTATATATAAAAAAGAGATTGAGTATAAAAATCAAGATATAACTCTTTCCTTCAGTCAATCATCATTGGTGGAAGGGATTATTATGTCAGAAATTTTGGGTAAACCAAAGAGTATGCAAAAGAGAAGAATTTGATATTTAAAAAAAGCAGAGCAGAAAAGAGGATTTCCTTCAGGAAATCCTCTTTTTTCCTTCTTTGTAATTTAACATTTAGCATTCAACATTCAACATTTTATATTTCCATTTGATTGTTCTATAAAAAACACAATGGGCATAAAAATTGAATAGATGGGAGGTGTGGGGATGAAAAAAACTGAAGAGATTAAAAAAACAATTGCTGATATCCTAGAGCTTCCCCAGGACATTGTACTGGATTTACCCAAAATTACCATGGTTGGTAATCTTCAGTTATATGTTGAAAATCATAAAGGAATAGTTGAGTATTCCAGTAATCGCGTACGAATATTTACTAAGTGCGGTGTTCTAAGGGTTATAGGTAAAAATCTACTTTTAAAGAATATTGTGCTGGAGGAGATTGTCATTGTAGGTGAGATCCGTGAAGTCGAATTTGACGATTAGGGAGTGAATGAATTGTTAATACTGAGACTATGGAATTATTTCAGGGGTTATGTTATCATAAACATAGAGGGTTTGAACCTTGAAAGATTTATAAACATGTGTATCGAAAAAAATATTTATCTGTGGAATATACAAAGAAAGAGTTATACCACATTAGAGGCAAGAGTAGGAATCAAGGGATTTAAGGATTTACGTAAAATAACTAGACGATGTGGGTGTAAAATATCTATTGCTAGAAAAAACGGTTATCCATTTTGGGCCCATAAAGTCAAAAAAAGAAAAATGCTTTTGACTGGAGCATTTTTTTCGTTACTATTAATTGTAGTCGCCTCCAGCTTTATATATTCTGTTGATATAATTGGTAATGAAAGAGTAGAAGAGGATTTAATTATTAACGCACTGGGGGAAATGGGATTAAAGCCTGGCGTAAATAGATATTCTGTCAATTTAAGAGAAATAGAAAATCAGATGTTAACAGAATTTCACCAGCTAGCTTGGGTAGGAATCGAGCTTAGGGGTATATATGCCAAGATAGAAGTTGTTGAAAAAATTCAACCACCTGAGATTATAGATAAAGATACCCCCTGCAACGTAATAGCGAAAAAAAATGGGGTTATAGAACGAATTATTGCAAGAAACGGTGATGCAGTAGTTGAAAAGGGAGACATCGTATCTGAAGGAGACCTATTAATCACTGGAATGGTACAGCGAGATAGTCTACAAAGTCCGTTATATGTGCATGCATATGGAGAAATATATGCAAGGACATATTACGATATAATAAAAAGTGTTTTCTTAACTGAAATAAAAAAAGAAAAGACAGGTGAAGAATATAGCCGTAAAATGCTGCGTATAGGACAAATGGAACTAACCTTTCATGGAGGGAAAGTTCCATTCGATAATTATATTCTTGAAAATGAAATTAAAACCATAACTCTATGGAGGAATATCAAACTGCCTGTAGAAATAATGATAGAAGATTATTATGAGGCGGTAGATATTGAAGAAAGGTTAGATATAGAAGAAGTGAAGATTAAAATGCATGATGAAGCAATTCATGAATTAATGGAGGAAATTCCACTTGAAGGAGAAATAACTAATACTATAATAGACTTCCAAAATACAGGAGATTTACTACAGGGTAAATTTACTATTGAGGTAATAGAGAACATAGCCCAGCAAAAGAAATTAGACATTGAGGAGGATTAACCTTTGACAAATTCACATCAGACCAGAATAGAAATAAAAAACACAGATTTTACAAGAGAGCTATGCGGAAACTTTGATAAAAATGTTAAACTAATTCAGTCTCTTTTAAACATTGATATTGTAATACGTGAGGGTGAAATTGTTATTTTAGGAGATGAAAAAAAAGTTAATAATGGAAAAAAGCTGATAGAAGAACTAATGACTGTTTATGAAAAGGGTGAAGGCTTAACAGTTCAGAATATAAGCTATGCCATTAATCTGATAACGGAAGGTCAGCAAAATAAAGTTAAGGAATTGGCTGCTGATGTTGTATTTGTAACAGATAAGGGTAAGCCTATTAAACCTAAGACAATTGGTCAGAAAAAATATCTTCAAGAAATTGAAAATAGAGACTTAACATTTGGAATTGGACCAGCAGGAACTGGGAAAACATATCTTGCTGTGGCTATGGCGGTAAAGGCTTTTAGGAATGAACAAGTCAATCGAATTATTTTAACAAGACCAGCCGTAGAGGCAGGTGAAAGACTAGGGTTTCTACCAGGTGATTTAAAAGACAAGGTAGACCCATATTTAAGACCGTTGTATGATGCTTTATTTGATATATTAGGTGTTGAGAAGTTTAATAAGTATATGGAAAGGGGAATGATTGAAGTTGCTCCTTTAGCATATATGAGGGGTAGGACATTAGATTATTCCTTTATTATTCTGGATGAAGCACAAAACACGACAATAGAGCAGATGAAAATGTTTCTAACGCGATTAGGATTTGGATCAAAAGCGGTAGTGACTGGTGATATTACTCAAATAGATTTGCCAGCAGGAAAATCATCAGGGCTAAAGAATGCTGCTGAGGTATTGAAAAATGTAGAAGATATAGGTATGGTTCATCTATCTGATAAAGACGTTGTTAGACATCCATTGGTGCAGAAAATTATTAAGGCGTATGAGCTTAATGAACATAAGCAATTGAAGAATACTGGGGACAAAGGAAAATGAAAAAAGTTCAGACCATAATAAATGCTTTAGATTATCTTTTAATAAAGCATTATTAACGGCTGGTAGGAGGAAAAAAATGGGAAAGTTAAAAGGTCTTAAAGCAAAGCTACCTGGTATTTCAAAGGGAAGTAGAAGAATTCAGCATATTTTACTAATCCTGTTATTCTTTGTAAGCATATTTTCAATATTAACTGCCAGCTTAAAGCCTGAGCAGTTTGATTTATCTGTTGGACAAAGAGCTCCAAGTGACATAAGAGCCTCAAAGGATATTGAAGATAAATGGTTAACTGATAAGCTTAAGGATGAGGCAGCAGAAGCACAGGAAATTCAATATAAGCTGGATCAATCTGTTCAAAGCGAGATAAAAAAAGACATTGAAAAATTCTTTACCTTGATATATGAAATTAGAGGTCAAGAAGAATTAAGCTTTATTGAACAAAGGATGTTGTTGGAAGAAAATGATTTAAATATAACTGGACCAAATTTAACATCTGCACTAGATTCACCCATCGAAAGAATAAAATATCTTGAGAATTATATATACGAGATAATTGCGCAAAATATGAATAATGGAATAAAAATAGAAGATTTACAGAAGGAAAAGAATAATATAAAGGATTACATTTTAGGAATTGATGATTTTGACGATTCTTTAAAAGATCTTTCAATAACTGTAATAAATGCTACTATTCGGCCTAACAAATTCTTAGATATCGATTTAACAGAACAAAAAAGACAAGCAGCTAGAGAAGACATAGAAAAAGTTATGATTCGTAAGGGAGATATAATTCTTAATGAAGGGGAAATTGTAACCTTCGACAGGCTAAGAATTATGCAGGAGCTTGGACTGTTGGTGGAAAATAGCAAGATAGATGTTATGCTATATACAGGAATTGCATCTATAGTATTGGTTATTATGCTTTTGATAATCGCATATATGTATGTATTTAACAAAGAATTGTTGGACAAACCAGGAAAGCTTTTTATGATTCTTATTATCATGGTTTTAACAATGATTATATCAAAGGCAATATCAATAATATCTATTTACTTAATGCCTGTAGCATTATCTGCTATGCTTTTATCTATCCTCATAGATGCTAGATTATCGTTACTAATAAATCTATGTCTAACAATACTGATAGGTATTATTACTGGTAATGATATAATGTTTATAGCAATGGCACTAATAGGTGGAACTGTAGGAGTATTTAGCATGATTAATACACAGCAAAGGGGAAATATTTTTATTGCTGGTATGATAGTTAGCTTAGCCAATATAATCACAATAATTGGTATTGGTTTTATTCATAGTAATGAAGTAATAAAGGTGTTAACCTTCGGCTTTTATGGTGTCCTTAATGGTGTATTTTGTGCAATATTAACAGTAGGATCATTACCGATGTGGGAGGGAATTTTTGATATTGTAACTCCTTTAAAGCTATTAGAATTATCTAACCCTAATCATCCACTGTTGAAGAAACTATTGATAGAAGCACCCGGAACCTATCATCATAGTATTATTGTTGGAAACCTTAGCGAGTCAGCGGCTGATGCAGTTGGAGGTAACTCTTTACTTGCTCGTACTGGAGCATTTTATCACGATATTGGAAAAACCAGTAGACCTTATTTCTTTAAGGAAAATCAACTGACATCTGATAATCCACATGATAATATTAATCCTTCCTTAAGCAGCTTGATTATTACTGGACACGTTAAGGAAGGTATTGAGCTGGCGGTCAAACATAAGCTACCACAGGAGATACAAGATTTTATATTAGAACATCATGGAGATACTTTAGTTGCATATTTTTATCATAAAGCAAAAAATATGGCTAATGGTGAAGAGGTAGAAGAGCAAACCTTTCGATATAGTGGTAGAAAACCACAAAGTAAGGAAACTGCTATTGTTATGATTGCTGACTCAGTTGAAGCTGCTGTAAGGAGTCTAACATCTCCCACTAAAGATAAAATAGAGAATATGATACACAAAATAGTTAAGGATAAATTAGAGGATGGTCAGCTGGAGGAAAGTAATCTAACCTTAAATGAGATTGAAAAAATAAAGCAATCCTTTATAAGTGTAATTATGGGGATTTTCCATGAACGGATTGCGTATCCAGATTTAGATCCAAAAGAATTGAAGGGAAGGAAAGCCCATGAGTCTAGTAGTTGATAATAGACAGAACACAATAATAGATGAATCGCTGATTATACTGATTGAGAAGGCAGTTGAAGAATCATTAAAATATGAAGGATGGGACTCATCTTATGAAGTTAGTCTATCCCTTGTTGACAATGAGGAGATACAAGAATTAAATAAAACCTATAGAGGGAAAGATTACTCTACAGATGTTTTATCTTTTCCAATGGTAGAGGATGAATATATGGTAGATACGGAAGAAAAGCTTCTTGGAGACATAGTATTATCAGTAGAAAAAGCATTGGAGCAGGCTGATGAATACGGACATTCCTTTAATCGTGAAGTGTGTTTTTTGGTGGTTCATAGTATGCTTCATCTTATGGGATACGACCACGAAATCGATAGTGAAAAAGAGATAATGAGAAAAAAAGAAGAAGCTATACTGTCGCTCTTAGGACAAGTGAGGCAGTAAAAGAGGTTGGATAAAATGAGAGTAAGAAAACTAATTGATAGCTTTAATTACGCTTTTGAAGGCATTATATATGCCTTCAAAACTCAGCGTAATATGAAAATACACTTCTTTGTAACAGTTATTATATTAACCTTAAGTCTATTTTTTGATCTTAGTAGAGTTGAAGTACTTATTTTACTATTAACTATTTCTTTAGTAATAATTGCAGAGATGATTAACACATCTATTGAGATGACAATAGACCTCATTACAGATCAGTACCATATATTCGCTAAAATTGCTAAAAACGTTGCCGCAGGTGCAGTATTAATTGCTGCCATAAACTCAGTTCTGGTTGCTTATTTTATTTTTTTTCATAGAATAAACCCTTATACACAAATGGTATTACATCATGTTAGGCAATCTCCCATTCATATTACCTTTATAATATTTATTGTAGTTGTGTTTACCACCATTGGATTAAAGGCATATTTTGGGAAAGGTACACCATTAAAGGGGGGAATGCCAAGTGGGCATGCTGCTGTTGCATTTGCACTGGCTACTGCCATGACATTTATATCAGAAAATATGTTTATTGCAACTTTATCAATTTTTATGGCTTTATTGGTTTGCCAAAGCAGGATAGAAGGTAAGATTCATAGCTTTTTTGAAGTCTTAGCTGGTGCATTTATTGGAATCATAATAGCTGTATTGTTTTTTCAAATATTCGGGTAATACATACTAATCTTTTTATGATGGGTGGGGATAGTTTGTGGAAAGACATTCGTAAAACTTTTTTTACAGGTTTATTAGTGATTCTACCTATGGCTTTAACAATGATTTTAATTATTTGGATATTTAATAGAGTTGATATTATTTTTAGGGAGCCTATAGAAAATATAATTGGCTTTAGAATTTATGGTCTTGGAGTTTTAATAACACTAGTGTTGGTGTTTTCTGCCGGTATAATTGCACGAAATTATTCTGGATATAAAATGATTACTTTTACGGAGATTATACTACGAAGAATACCACTAGTAAGAACACTTTATTTTTCTATTAAACAATTAACAGAAACTCTTTATGGTAGTAAAAATACAGCCTTTAGGCAGGCTGTTTTAATAGAATATCCTTCAAAAGGTATATATACAATTGGATTCATTACCTCTGATGCAGCAGAAGAAATACAAGAAAAAACCGATGAAAATGTGGTGGGATTATTTATTCCTACTACACCTAATCCAACCTCAGGCATGTTTGTAATGGTATCAAAGAATGAAGTAGTACCCTTAAATATGACTGTTGAAGAGGCTGTAAAGCTTATTGTGTCTGGGGGCATTGTAAAACCAGGTCAAAAAAATCAGTAAAAGATAAACCCAATAGAGAAAGGATAGATTTCAATGATGACATATTTTAGTAAAACCACTTTATTTTTTATTATTATATTGATGGTTTTAAACACCTTTGGATGTAGTAAGAAGCCCCAAGAAGAGGAGGAAATGGAGCCTGTCATTGAAATCGGAAGTCCCGAAGTTCAGAAGGAGGGAAGCCCATCACCTCTAAGTGGACTTTACTTTCCAGATGAAAAGGTGCAAAGGAGACCCTTGGCAATTGTTTTTGATAACCATGGTCAAGCAAGACCACAAGCTGGTTTAATTGATGCAGAAATAGCATATGAATTTTTAGCAGAAGGAGATATCACCAGATACCTTGGAATATTTCTAGCCAATGAACCTGAAACAATTGGGGGTATAAGAAGTGCTAGATCCTATCTTATTGAAAGAGCATTGGAATTTGATGCTATGTTTGTTCATGTAGGCGGTAGTCCACAGGCATTTAAAGATTTAGATACATATAAGGTGAACAATATAAATGCAATGAATAGGGGGAGCGATGTATTTTGGCGAAAGAACCACAAGGTAGCCCCCCATAATATGTATAGCAGCCATGATGCCTTACGTAAGGCGGCTGAAAATAGCAAATATAGATCCGAAATGGAGGCAGAAGCATGGAGCTTCCATGAAGATATAGAGGAAATTGAGGGTGAAATTGCATCAGAAATACAAATTTATTATAGTAGACCGTATCAACCATCATTTAAGTTTAATGAGGAAGAAAAAATATATTATAGATATTATAACGGACAGCCTCATGTCGATGAAATCACAAATGAACAGCTTACTGCCACCAATATAATTATTCAAACAGTCAATGCTAAAGTGGTTGATAAAGAGCTAAGACTTCAGATGGATACCATTGGGGAAGGTAAAGGTTTATATATAACAAATGGTAAAGTAATTAATATTACTTGGAAGAAGGAAAGCTATAAAGGGCAAACAAAGTTTTTTGATATGGATGGAAACGAATTGATTATGAATCCTGGTAAAACATGGATTCAAATTATAAAAAATTTAGATACAGTGACAATTCTATAATTTTGGAGGAGATATAAGTGACAGATAAGGAATTATTAAAAAAAGCAATAGAAGCTAGGGATTTTGCATATGTTCCCTATTCAAAATTTCCAGTAGGGGCTGCTGTTTTAACAAAGTCAGGTAAGATTTATAAAGGATGTAATATAGAATGTGCATCATATGGTGGTACCAATTGTGCAGAAAGAACAGCTATTTTTAAAGCCATATCAGAGGGTGATAAGGACATAGAAGCTATTGCAGTTATAGGAGATATGGAAAACTATACATATCCATGTGGTATTTGTAGACAGGTTATTACCGAATTTGGAAAAGATATTAAAATGATTATTGGAAAATCCGAGAATGAATACAAGGTTTATAGTATTTCAGATCTTTTCCCACATTCATTTTCACCAGATGACTTAAATAAAAATGGAGGTTTATAAAAAATGCCATTCAAATCCGGATTCGTAACAATTATCGGCAGACCAAATGTTGGAAAATCTACATTAATGAATCAGCTTATAGGCGAAAAGATAGCTATTATCTCAGACAAACCTCAAACAACTAGAAATAAGATTCAGTGTGTTTATACAGGAGAAGATTTTCAAATTGTATTTCTTGATACGCCTGGTATACATAAGCCTAAGCATAAGCTAGGGGAATATATGGTTAAGGTGGCTAAAGAAACTTTAAGAGAAGTTGATATAGTTCTATTTGTCGTAGATGAAGGTAATCAAATAGGGCCTGGAGATCGATTTATAATGGAACAGCTTGAAGGAATTCAGACACCTGTAATTCTTGTTATGAATAAGATAGACAAGATGAAACAGGAGGAATTCAATAAACTATATGAAGCTTATAAGAGTACAGGAATATTTCATGATATTATTGGTATCTCTGCTCTAGAAGGTGCTAACCTAAACTCTCTTATAAGTAAAATCGAAGCTCTATTGGAAGAGGGGCCCCAATATTTTCCTTCTGATATGATAACAGACCAACCAGAAAGGCAAATTATTGCAGAAATAATTAGAGAGAAAATATTACATTATACTGAGCAGGAGATACCCCATGGTGTGGCTGTTGAAGTATCTATGATGAAGCAAAGGGAACAACAGGATATTATAGATATTCATGCAACAATCTATTGTGAAAGAAAGACCCATAAGGGAATAATTATTGGAAAAGGCGGTAGAAAGCTTAAGGGCATTGGAAAAAGTGCTAGAGAAGATATTGAAAAACTGTTGGGCTCTAAGATTTACCTGGAAATGTGGGTAAAGATTAAAGAAGATTGGAGAAATAGTGGAAGCATACTAAAGGGTTTCGGATACGACTAAAAATGAATATAATAATTACATAATTTACAATGAATTAAAGTCCCCTTAATACAAAAAATAAGCTTGATATTAAAAAAAGGAAAGGGGACTTAATTATGCTATGTAAGATTTTTTGGAATGTCTTTGAAAAAACAGGAAGCATTGAAGCATATTTGTATGAAAGCTGTTATCATAATTTGAATTTAAAGAGAGAGTCTAATAAAATAGAGCTTACAAAGGCAGCAAATGATAATGAATAATGATGTGTTAAAAACGGGGGAACAATAATGCTTATAAAAACAGAGGGGTTTGTTATAAAAAACCGGAAATATAGTGAAAATGATAGCTTGCTTGCTATCTTCACTAGAAAAGCCGGGAAGATAAATGCTATTGCTAAGGGAGCCAGAAAACCAAAAAGCAATCTACTTGCTGGTATTCAGCCCTTCTGTTATAGCGATTTTGTTCTTTATAAGGGAAGAAATCTTTATACTGTAAGCCAGTGTGAACCTAAGCAAATATTCTACACCATAAGAGAGGACCTTAATAGATTAGCTTATGGATCTTATGTGTTAGAGTTGACTGAAACAGTAACTACAGAAGGACAAACGAATAATAGACTTTTTAATTTATTAGGGAAAACGCTACATATATTGGCGAAGGAAGACATAGAAATTAATACTGTCATTAGAGCCTTTGAACTTAAATTTTTAGTCTATTCAGGATACCGACCTAGCTTAAACAGTTGTGTTTCCTGTGGTAGCAAAGAAATTGCCAATATACGATTTAGCTTTAAAGAGGGAGGCATTATTTGCCCTCAATGTGTACAGACAGATCCCTTTGCAGTTAAAATCTCTGATGTAACAATTAAACTTGCTGATTACTTGCTTCACAAGGATATCATGGAAATACAAAAATTAAAAATTCATGATTCTCTCAATAATCAACTTAAAAAATTAATAAAAAAATACATAATGACTCATATTAATAAATATGAGTTTAAGAGCTTAGAAATAGTTGATAAATTATGAGAAGGAGAGGAAGTCAATGGATATTAATCTTGAAAAAATTGATATTCTTAGGGAGCGTACGGGAGTTTCTTATAAGGAAGCAAGAGAAGTACTAGAAGAAACTAATGGAGATCTTGTAGAGGCATTAATTAAGCTGGAGGAAAAAAGCGATAAGAATTGGTATGACACAATAAATGTTACTGGTAATGATGTAATAGAGAAGCTAAAGGCGATTATAAAAAAAGGAAATGTAACTCGAGTTATACTAAAAAAAGATGGAGAAATAATGCTAAACATACCTGTTACAGCTGGTGCTATTGGGGTTGTACTAGGGCCATTGGTATCTATAGTGGGGGTTTCTGCTGCTATAGCATCTAGAGCCACAATTGAAATAGTAAAGAATAATGGTGAAGTTGTTGATATTAATGACATGGCAGAGGAAAAAATCAATGAATTCAAGTCAAAGATGAAGCCAAAGGATACTTCAACAGATGAAATTACTGAAGATATAGAGGAAACTTTAGACAAAATAGATGATGGAGCAGACTTTTAAACAACAACTATTGACAATTCATAAATAATTTGCTAAATTATAAAGAAAACTAAGTTTAATTACAAAATTTTATAAAGCTTTGATAAAGAGGAGTAATTAATAAAACTGCAATAGCGAGTTGGAGAAGGTGAAAGTCCAATACAGTTTGTTAATGAAGGGCGCTTTTGAGCTTGAATAACTAAGTGGGTATTTAATACCAACTAGGGTGGAACCGCGGAAGATAAGTCTTTCGTCCCTAACCATAGGGATGGAGGGCTTTTTTATTTTTATTTAAAATAAAGTAGGAGGAGATAATTATGGCAGAGGTAACAATGGAAAAAATAGTGTCATTGGCAAAATCAAGAGGATTTGTATTTCCTGGCTCGGAGATTTACGGAGGATTAGCAAATACGTGGGATTATGGTCCATTAGGTGTGGAATTAAAGAATAATATAAAAAAGGCTTGGTGGAAAAAGTTCATTCAGCAAAGTCCTTATAATGTTGGACTTGATTCTGCAATACTAATGAATCCTCAAACATGGGTTGCATCAGGACATGTTGGCGGATTTAATGATCCTTTAATGGATTGTAAAAAGTGTAAGGCTAGATTCAGAGCTGACAAATTGATTGAAGAACATGCCTTAAATAAGAAGGAAGAAATTATCGTTGATGGATGGGACAATGCAAGAATGAGATCATTTATTGACGATGAAGGTATTGTTTGTCCAGAATGTGGAGCAAAGGACTTTACAGATATTCGTCAGTTTAACTTAATGTTCAAAACCTTTCAAGGGGTAACGGAGGATACCAGCACAGAAATATTTTTAAGACCTGAAACAGCCCAGGGAATTTTTGTTAACTTTAAGAGTATTCAACGTTCATCAAGAAAAAAGGTTCCTTTTGGTATCGGACAAATTGGCAAATCCTTTAGAAATGAGATTACACCTGGTAATTTTATATTTAGAACAAGAGAGTTTGAACAAATGGAGCTTGAATTCTTCTGCAAGCCCGGAGAAGATTTAGAATGGTTCAGTTATTGGCGTGATTTTTGTAAAAACTGGTTATTAGGCTTAAATATGAAGGAAGATAGTATTAGGTTAAGGGAGCATTCTGATGAAGAATTATCTCATTATAGCAATGCAACAACAGATATAGAGTATAAATTTGCCTTCGGATGGGGTGAGCTTTGGGGAATTGCAGACCGTACAGACTACGATTTAAAACAGCACAGTCAGCACTCCGGCGTGGACTTTACATACATTGACCCAATAACTAATGAGAGATATGTACCCTACTGTATAGAGCCTTCAGTTGGAGTAGAACGCTTAACCCTTGCATTTTTAGTTGATGCCTATAATGAAGAAGAGGTTGCAGAGAACGATACTAGAGTAGTATTAAAGCTTCATCCTGCCTTGGCACCCTTTAAAGCAGCAATATTTCCATTAACAAAAAAGCTTAAGGATGCATCAATGGAGATATATGAAACCTTGGCTTCAAAATATATGGTTGACTATGATGATGCAGGCAGCATAGGAAAGCGTTATAGAAGACATGATGAAATAGGTACACCCTTCTGCATAACTGTAGATTTTGATACCTTAGAGGATAACTGTGTAACAATAAGGCATAGGGATTCAATGGAACAGGAGAGAATAGCGATAGAGGAATTAGAAGCATATCTAGATGAAAGACTAAAATATTAACTTTTATTTGGAATCTTAAAATCAGCTGAATTAATTCAGTTGATTTTTTTTATAGACTCTGAAAGACAAATGTTGATATCTACAAAAGTATTATATACTAATGAAATACTCTATGATTATCCAATATTATTAACAAGTATAAAATAAAAAAAAGGGATGTAGGCACTTAAGATAGAAATAGTAATAAGTACAATAATTTAATCTTATTAGTATAAGGAGGCATTTTATGCTCATTATTGTTTTTTTTATATTAGTTTTTTATCTTATTAGTGAGAACAACAAAAAAATTGATAAATTGGCAAGATTAATTAGGAACAAAGATCTTTTTATAGAAAATCAAGATGTAGAAAGCTTACTAAAGCTTAAATCTATGGGCTTATTCAATGATGAAGAATTAGAAAGAATAACAGCCTTCACCAATCTATCCACTGAAAAAGAAACTCTTATCAAGCTATATAGTAGCGGTTTATTATCTAGAGAAGAACTATTAAAAAAAGTAGCCTTACTATCTGAAATGCAAGAAAACAATTATAATTTAGAAGATAGTAAGCTACATATATTAAGAAATAAACTAGGTAATAAAGATGTTGTTAGATTTGCAGAGGATAGGGGAAGAACTTGGATGTGTGTTTGTGGATCGGAAAATAGAATAGAAGAAAAATTATGTAAAGAATGTCTTAAGAATCAAAAATACATTTTAGAAAATTGTACTAAAGACAATATATAATATATTCTTGTTTTAAAAGCCTATTATTAGAAGTAAATAGTAATAGGTTTTTTTATTGAAAATTTTTTGTTATATTAGGTGAATATAAAAAAAAGTATGGCAAATGCTACAATAATATGATAAATTATTATATATAATATAGCACAATTACAATTAGCATAACACAATAAAGGGGTGGTACAAATAGAACTATCAAAAAGACAGCAAAGGATAATAGAAATAGTTAAAGAACAGGAACCCATTACTAGTGAGAATATTGCCAGTATTTTAAGTGTCACTAGGGCTACATTAAGACCCGATTTAGCTATTTTAACAATGTCGGGTATTTTGGATGCCAGACCTAAGGTAGGTTATTTTTATTCTGGAAAAACAGAGATAAATCTATTCTCTCAAGAAATAAAAAATATCAAGGTTAGTGATATTATGTCTGTTCCTGTTATTGTAACTGAAAATACATCAGTCTATGATGCTATAGTTAGTTTGTTTTTAGAGGATGTTGGTACAATATTTGTAGTTTCAAATGGCTACTTAATGGGGGTTGTTTCTAGAAAAGATTTATTGAAGGCTACGTTAGGTGGGAATGATATTAATAAGGTACCAGTTGCCATGATCATGACTAGAAGTCCAAATATTATCACCATCATAAAGGATGATAACGCTTTAAATGCAGCTATAAAGATTATAGACCATGAAGTAGATAGCTTACCGGTGGTGGAGAAAATAATCAAGGATGAAAAGGAACAATTGAAAATAGTAGGTAAGGTTTCTAAGAGTAATATAACAAAATTGTTAGTAGAAATATGCAAAGGAGGGTCATAATGAGTAAAAATAATTTAGTAATCTATATAATATCCGATTCCATAGGAGAAACGGCAGAGCAGGTTGCTAGAGCTGGGATTAGTCAGTTTAGCTTAGAGGAATACGAAATAAGAAGATTTCCATACATTACAGATAGACAACAAATAATGGAGATGCTAGAGGAAGCTAAGCAAGAACAAGCAGTAATAGTTTTTACTATGGTTGTGGAAAGCTTAAAGAATATCTTAATTGAAGAAGCTGATAAGAATAACATTCCATGGATTGATATAATGACACCTGTTATTGATTCTATGAGTAAGGTGTTACATAATTCCCCCCGCAGAGAACCTGGCTTAATTAGACGTTTAGATGAAAGATATTTCAGAAAAGTAGAAGCAATTGAATTTGCAGTTAAATATGATGATGGTAAAGATCCAAGAGGTTTAAAAAAAGCAGATCTAGTATTAATAGGAATATCTAGAACATCTAAAACACCACTAAGTATGTATCTTGCTCATAAAAATGTAAAGGTTGCTAATGTACCATTGGTTCCAGAGGTTCCACCTCCTAAGGAACTATATAATGTGCCTTCAAAAAAAATCATTGGGCTTACAACAAATCCAATGAAGCTAATTGAGATACGACAAGAAAGACTGAAAGCACTGGGATTAAAGCATGAGGCAAATTATGCAAGTATGGATAGAATACTTGAAGAATTAGATTTCGCAGAGGAAATCATGAAAAAATTAGGTTGTCCAGTAATCGATGTATCTTCTAAGGCAGTAGAAGAAAGTGCCAGTATAATTCTTGAAATATTTAGGGAAATTGGTTATAAAATTGGAAATGGAAAATAAGCAGGAGGTGGGCGACATGAAAAAATTTGTATACGATTTTATGGAAGGCTCAATGGACTTAAAACCTTTATTGGGAGGTAAAGGAGCCAATTTAGCTGAAATGACGAGAATAGGCTTGCCAGTACCTTCAGGATTTACTGTTACTACAGAAGCCTGTAATGAATATTATGTTAAGAACACAGTGCTATGGGATGAGCTAAAACAGGAAATTTTCCAGCATTTGAGCTACTTAGAAGAATCATCAGGAAAGCGTTTTGGAGATATTCATAATCCATTATTGGTATCTGTTAGATCAGGTTCAGTATTTTCTATGCCAGGAATGATGGATACTATACTTAATCTAGGCTTGAATGATGAATCGGTGGAGGGATTAGCAAAGGTAACCAATAACGAGAGATTTGCCTATGATAGCTATCGTAGATTTATTCAAATGTTTGGAGACGTAGTTTTACATATAGGTAAGTACAAGTTTGATACTGTTTTAGAAAAAAGAAAACAAGAAAAGCAAGTGGAAAATGATATAGATTTAACCTCAGAGGATTTAAAATTTTTAACAGATGAGTTTAAAAAGATAATTGAAAGAGAAGTTAAACACAAGTTTCCTCAAGATGTTAAACAGCAGCTATTGATGGCAATTGAAGCTGTTTTTAAATCATGGAATAATCCACGGGCTAAGGTATATAGAAGAATAAATGATATTCCTGATCACTTAGGGACAGCTGTGACTATTCAGATGATGGTATTTGGTAATATGGGAGAAACCTCTGGTACAGGAGTTGCCTTCACAAGAAATCCTTCAAATGGTGAAAAAAAGCTATTTGGTGAGTTTTTAATGAATGCTCAGGGAGAGGACGTTGTAGCAGGTATTCGTACTCCACAGGAAATACAAGCCCTGAATGAAAAAATGCCCGACGCCTACAATAAATTTATAGAATTATGTGAGTTACTAGAAAAGCATTATATGGATATGCAGGATATAGAGTTTACAATTGAAAGAGGTGAACTATATATTTTACAGACCCGTAATGGTAAAAGAACAACCAATGCTGCAATTAATATAGCTGTTGATATGGTCGATGAAGGGTTGATATCCAAGAAGGAAGCAATAATGAGGGTAGACCCACAACAGTTGGATCAGTTGCTTCATCCAACCTTTGATGAAGAAGACCTGAAAAATGCAGAAGTTATTACTAGAGGCTTACCCGCCTCTTCGGGTGCATCCTATGGCAAGATATATTTTTCTCCAGAGGATGTGGTAAAGGCCAATAGTAGTGGAGAAAAAGCAATACTTGTACGTCATGAAACATCACCTGAGGATATTGAAGGAATGGTGGCTTCCGTTGGTATTTTGACAGCAAGGGGAGGTATGACATCACATGCGGCTGTAGTAGCAAGGGGTATGGGGAAATGCTGCGTTGCAGGAGCAGGAGAGGTTAAAATCGATGAAGCTTCAAGAATCTTCAAGGTTAGAGATCAAGTTTTTCATGAAGGAGATTATATATCCTTGAACGGAAATACTGGAGATGTTTATAGTGGTGAAATAAAAACAGAGAATCCACAGCTGACAGGGAATTTCCAAATATTTATGGGATGGGCAGATCAATATAGAAGGCTTAAAATTAGAACTAATGCAGATACCCCAAGAGATACAAAGCAGGCCTTGGAGTTTGGTGCAGAAGGGATAGGACTTTGTAGAACTGAGCATATGTTCTTTGATGATACTAGAATACCAGTGGTTCGTCGAATGATTTTATCTAGAACCATAGAACAACGCAAAAAAGCTTTAGATTTACTACTTCCAATGCAACGACAAGATTTTAAAGAAATATTCGAAGCCATGGGAGAAAAACCTGTAACCATTAGACTCCTTGATCCTCCACTACATGAATTTTTACCCCATGAGGAGGAGGATATTAGAGCTTTAGCAAAAGGTATGGAGATATCATATCAGCAAATAAAGGAAGTAGTAAGTGATTTAAAAGAGTTCAATCCAATGCTGGGGCATCGTGGCTGTAGATTGGCAATAACCTATCCAGAAATCTATCAAATGCAGGTACAGGCAATAATAGAAGCTGCTGTAGAGCTGAAAAAGGAAAAGGGGCTTGAAGTTGTTCCAGAGATTATGGTTCCATTAGTAGGAGAATTAAAAGAATTACAATATGTTAAAGATATTATAACTAAAACAGTAGATGAAATAATTGAAGATAGTGGAGTAGACATTAAATACTTAGTTGGTACAATGATTGAGGTACCACGGGCAGCAATTACTGCTGATGAAATTGCTAAGGATGCAGAATTCTTCTCCTTTGGTACAAATGATTTAACACAGATGACCTATGGCTTCTCTAGGGATGATGCTGGTGCTTTTATTAAAGAATATGTCGACAAAAACATATTAGAAAAAGATCCCTTCCAAAGGATTGACCGAGATGGTGTTGGAAAACTGATGGAAATAGCAGTTGATTTAGGTAAAAAGACTAGAGCTGATCTTAAAATTGGCATATGTGGTGAGCATGGAGGAGAGCCAAATTCAGTAGAATTTTGCCATATGTTAAATTTAGACTATGTATCTTGTTCACCTTATAGAGTGCCTATAGCAAGGCTAGCAGCAGCCCAGGCGGCGATTAACAACAAAGACAAATTAAAATAAGACTTGCAAGCTATAAAGATAACTTTTGAAATGTTGAAAAATCAAAGTTAGATAGAATGCATACAAAATGATGGCGGGGTATTGTCTATTGATAATTCGATAGACAATACCCATTTTTTTATAATTTTTATCATTTTGGAATAAAAAATACTGATAAAAATAAGTATTATGAAACACATTTAACTTAATTATGGCAGGTTTAACTTTAAAAAAAGTAATAAACTAGAAAGGTAGTATGTTTTTCTTATTGATGCTGCAAATTAACATGTTAATTTGCGTTGTTATTTAAGAATATTTGGTTTATAATAATTATAAGGAGTGATGAAAAATGCCAAATATTAAACCAATATCAGATCTGAGAAATTATACAGAAGTATTAAAAGAGGTATCCTACAATAAGCCGGTATACCTTACCAGAAATGGAAGAGGTGAGTATGCAATTATTAAAGTGGAAGAACTTGATAAGCTCCGTGCAATGGTTAGGCTTATGGCACAGCTTGAGGAAGGGGAAAAATCAGCTAGAGAGAAAGGGTGGCTTTCTGCAGATGAAGTAGAAGCTTCATTAGGATTATAGTATGTGGAAAGTAGACTACTCACCGAAGGCTCTGGAGGATTTACAGAGTATCAAGGCATATGTAATTGAGAATTTTGGCGTTGATACTGCCCATAAGGCTCTAGGTAAGATTACAGCCAGCGTTAGGAGATTAGAGGAATATCCTCTTTTAGGAATGTCGTTGGGAAAAATGATTGATGTTTCTACTGATTATATGCATATTTTCATTGAAATGTATTATGTGTTTTACAGAATCGAAGGTAATATAGTGAAGATTGTCAGAGTTCTAAATGAACGACAGGATTTTATGAAGATACTTTTTGAAATTCATACAAGCTTTGAAGAGGATGAAGATTGCTGATTACATGAAGTATTCCATAATGTGAAAAAACGCAGGGAAATTGAACCTTATTTTGTTACTTTCAAGTGGTCTGAGTGGTATGTCTTTGGATACTGTAAATTAAGGCAAGATTTTAAGCTTTTTAAACTTAATAGAATTAGTCATCTGAAAACAATCAATAATCAGTTCACTCGTAGAGATATCCCCAGGGAAAAACTTGATTTTAATATCTATTTTCAAAGTGAACAAAAAACAATTACTATTCTCATCGACCGATCCGTTGAATATCAAATTGTTGATAGCTATGGTGCAGACTCCTATGAAATTACCGAGGATAACCGTATAAAATTTCATCTCGTATACACTAATCATCATTACGCAATGGATTTTATACAGAGCCTCGGTGATAAAGCATATGTGATATCATCACAATCGATAATTGATGAACTGAAAGCTAATGCACAAAATATTTTAAAAATGTATAAATGAACATGACATACTGTTGTCATGTTCATTTTGTTATGATGTTTAAGTAAAGTGGTAGCTTAATGATGATCTAATGCTTATTATAAAAAAGATTAGGAGGAGATGTAAATATGAAAAAGTATAGAGTGATTAAAAATAGAAAAACCAGTTCAGAAAAACCAATAATTTTATTTAAGGATGAAAGAGTTATATGCGGTGAGGAGTCCAGTGAAGATAGCGGTTGGACTGGTTGGATATATTGTAAAAGTCAAAATAATGAAGGATGGGTTTCGAAACAAATAATCAATAGAAATGATAATATTGGTATTGTACTAGAAGATTATGATGCAAGAGAATTTGATATAGAAATAGATGAAATTATAATTATGGATAAGATATTAAATGGTTGGATATGGGGAGCTAAAAAAGATAATTTGGGTACAAAGGGATGGGTTCCCCTAAATCATGTAGAAGAGTTTACTGAAATTAACAAGCCATGCCATCTTAATTGGTAGGGTGTTTGAGGGTGTAAATAATTCTGTGTATAAAGAGAAGATCGAATATATCCAATCTGACAAGAGATAACGGATTAGAAAACTAACTATTAAATTAGATTTGAGTATATAATCTTCAGAAAATATAAAGAAAAAGTTTTTCAATGCATATATTGTAGATATGAGTTTATATGCTACTCGATGATTATTTTATGTTGAACGGTTTTAATAAATATTAAATTTTAATTGTTTAAGATTATATAAACTTCATAAGATTATTTATATAGTGCGGGGTTACACTTAAACAAGTGAAAACGTCTAAATGATTATCCGTTGTTTTTCGTTATAGTGTAAAATTTTTAGAATAAATCTTGGCATTGTTTCTGATGTCATATTCCCATATACTTATCTTGTAAGTGAAAGGCCATTCCTTAACATAATTTTGAAAGAGGTGTGTAAAAATGAAACCAACTCAAAAAGAATTAACAGATTGGGCTATTACTCAAATACAAGAGAAATATAAGGACGATATTGCTCTGCTCATAGGGATTTCAGGGCATTCATTAGAAAATGACTGTCATGGTGAGTGCTTTGATTACTTTGTACCTGCAAATGAAAATGGAAATAAGCTAGCACAGACTTTTATCATTGATGGTGTTGGCCATGACTTGTATCCCCGTTCATGGAAACGCATAGAGAACATGGCAGAATTCAATGACGATTTTACAAATGGTTTAGCGGATGCAAAAATTCTGTATTCGCGCAACGAAGAAGATAAAAAGCGTTTTGTTGAGTTTCAGATAAAACTGATGGCAAACCTTAAGAATAAAGATTTTATGTTCAAGAAAGCTCTAGGAAAATTGGATACAGCTATGGATATTTACCGCACAATGATGTTTGAAGATTCACTTTATAAGGTGAAGATGGGAGCAGGCTTTATAGCCCGTTATTTATCCATTGCAGTTGCATGCATCAATGAAACATTCTTTAAACAGCGGCTTGATTTGGAGACTGTAGAGTTGTCACAGATGGAAGAAATACCAGATGATTTTATTACTTATTTTGAGGAGATTGTCAAAGCAAAATCTGTTGAAGAGTTGAAGAAGCTTTGTTATGAGATCATTAGTACCTCCCGGAAGTTTATCGCAGAACATAAGCCATCCAAGGTTGAAGAGTTAAAAACGCCTATTTATAAAGATTTGGCGGCATGGTATGAGGAAATGTCGCTGACATGGCGGAGAATTTATAATCATTGTGATACTCATAATTATCAAAGGGCCTTTCCAGATGCACTTAATTTGCAACACGAGCTTAACATTATCAAAGAGGAGTTTGGACTTCAGGAAATGGATTTACTCGGGAGCTTTGATGCGACGAATTTAAGTGGACTTAAGCAAAGGGTGCAGGAGTTGGAAAGATATATAGTTTCTGAGATTGAGGGCCACGGTGTTGCTATAAATAAATATGATACGCTGGAGCAATTTTTAGCGAAAAACAGTTAGCGAGGTGCATTCAATGAAATATAGAAATGCATCAGACATTTTACCGGATGAATTGCTCAAAGAGATACAGAAATATGCCGCGGGTGAAACTCTGTATATTCCAAGCAATATAGAACGCAAGAAGTGGGGGCATGATACTGGGGCAAGAATGTTTTACAAACAGCGAAATGACGAAATTCAAAATAGATTTTTTAACAAAGCAAGCATTGAAGAACTTGCTGAGGAATACTATCTTTCACCGGAAACAGTCAAGAAGATAGTATACAAATAATATGCCCAGTACATGATTTTATAACCACATATGTTTTTTATTAGAAGTGTTCCATAATGTGAAAATGGTGATTCGTCTATTTTGATAGCAGCGGCACAGGCGACGATTAACAACGAGGGCCAATCGAAGTAAGGCATAAAACAATAATTTTTTAGTAAAGTTTTTTCAATTATGTTGAAACTAATAATACTACAAAATAAAGGTGTTGGAATCAGTTTTTTAAGCTCCAACACCTTATTTTTATTAATTTAATAGAATAATTCTTGCCACAGTTACCATACAATTATATAATTGTGTGGTAGAAAAGGATGTGATAATATGCCTGTAAATTCATTTGAAAATTACCCCATGACTTGGAAACCTGTTTTAGATACAGTTAAACCATTATATCGCTCTTTAGCAAATCAACTGGAACAGGATATTATAAATGGAAGGATACTTCCAGGAACTAAATTACCACCCTATAGGGAACTAGCTGATTTTTTAGACATAAATGTAAGCACAGTTACAAAGGCTTTTAAGGTGTGTATATTAAAAGGCCTAATAAGCACAACTGTGGGAAGTGGTGCATTTGTTTCCTTTGATGCCCTTTCAAATGCTTATTTGCTCACTGATGGAAAACCAAAGAATATAATTGAAATGGGAGCTACTATCCCGGAACCAGCCTCTTATGAACCACTCATGGCACAATTTAAAAACATAGTGAGTGAATCTGACCTTATAAAATACTTCAGATATAACAGACCTGGAGATGTTCTATGGCAGAAAGATGCAGCAGTAAAATTTATGCTTAAGGGTGGTTATACTACAAATATCGAGACTATTTTATTTGCTAGTGGTGGCCAAAACGCTATCACAGCTGCACTTATTGGTTTATGTCAGCATGGAGATAAGATTGGTACTGACCCCCACACTTATTCTGGCTTAAAAACAACCGCCAGTATGCTTGGTATTCAACTAGTGCCTATTAAATATAAAGGGTTAGTAATGGATGAAAATGCACTGATATATGCCTGTAAAAATGAAAATTTAAAGGGTATTTATTTGATACCAGACTATCAAAATCCAACTACCCATATTATGTCCATTGAAGGCAGAAAAGCTTTAGCTAGAATTGCTAAAGAGAACAATATTTTTATTATCGAGGATGCTGCTTATAGTCTGATGCATGAAAAGCCAATACCAGCTGTAGCATCATTTGCACCGGAGAATACAATCTATATAGCCAGTATGTCTAAAGCCATTGGTCCTGGCCTCCGTTTAGCTTATGTATCAGTTCCCCTAAAGTATAAAAAACCTCTATCTAATGCACTTTATAATATGAATATATCTGTTTCTCCATTGATGGCAGAATTAGCTGCTCGTATGATTGTGTCAAATCAATTTGATACTATTATTCAAAGCCACAGGAAGAACACAATTGAAAGAAATCAATTGGTTAATGATTATTTATCTGAATATGATTGTCTCGGTGAAAAAACCTGTATTTTTAGGTGGCTTAAACTACCAGGAAAAACATCAGCCACAGACTTTGAAGCATTGGCCTTGAAGCATTGTGTTCAAGTGTATGGGGCAGATCGATTTGCAGTTGGTAATAGTAATCCTGAAAAAGCAGTTCGTTTGTCTATTTGTGCACCTGAAACCATAGAAGAGTTAGAAAAAGGCTTGAAAACTTTGAGGAAGTTACTGAGTTCCATTAAACAATAAAACGAAATTGTACGCCATACAATTATTAGATTGTATGGCGTATTTGCATGTGATAGCATAGGTTTCAAGATAAATGTTTGTATATAAAGGAGTTGCATATTATGAAGACATTTGGTTTTGCTGTAAAGCAAATAATACCTTTGATATTTTCATATGTTTTTGTAGGAATTGCATTTGGAATTCTAATACATGAAGCAGGGTATTCAGTTCTCTGGGCTTTTTTATCAGGAGCTTTCATTTATGCAGGTTCTATGCAGATTGTTATGGTTTCTCTTATGACCTCTGGTGTACCGCTAATTATGATTGGGATTATGACATTCTTTATCAATGCAAGACACATTTTCTATGGTATAGGATTTGTGGCTAAGTTTAGTAAGATGGGCTGGAAGTATCCTTATATGGTTTTAACACTAACCGATGAAACATATTCAGTATTCTGCTCCATCAAATATCCAGAGAATATGGATGAGGAAAAAGTAGACTTTTATATTGCTCTAATATGCCATGTGCTGTGGATTATCAGTTGCACAATTGGTGCTTTGGCTGGTGAAATGCTATTCTTTGATATGAAGGGGATTGAATTTTCTGCTACGGCATTTTTTGTTGTGGTCTGTGTCAATCAATACTATCAATTTGATTCCCATATCCCTGTTATCACAGGGTTTGTCAGTGCTATTGTATTCTATTTTCTATTAGGATCAGACTACTTTATACTTCCTGCATTATCGGTTAGTTTAATTATACATACCATCATGAAGGAGCGTATAGACATTCAAATGGGAGGAATGAATTATGACAATTGAACTTGGATTTTCTACTTTAATTCTTATTGTAGTTGCATCAATAACAGGCCTCACTCGTGCTATACCCTACTTTTTGTTTGGTGGAAAGAAAGAACTTCCCAAAACCGTTCACTATCTTGGCACAGTATTACCTGCATCGATAATGATTATTCTAGTGGTTTACTGTCTAAGAAACATTAACTTCACCACTTTCCCCTTTGGTATGGGGGAATTACTTTCAGTTGGCATTGTCATAGCTGCACAAGTCACAAAAAAAAATGCTTTTCTCAGTATCTTTCTTGGAACAGCCTGTTATATGATTTTGATTCGTACGGTGTTGCCCATATGATATAAATTTAATCGGAGAAGATGAAAATCTTTTAATATCAATCATTACAATAAGTGTCCTAGAATAGTAAAAAACGGTGATTGGTCTATTTTGCTAGCGGTAACCTAGGCGGCGATAAAGCATCAAGGGTCAATCAAATAATAGGACAAATGATAAAGCCTAGCTTAAAAAGCTTTACAGCATAGACATTTGCGATTAACTATAATATGAAAAAAATAGGGTATTACACATGAAATCGGTAATTTCAAGTGTAATACCCTATTTCATTTAAATACTGTGTCTACAGAATTAATTTAGTCTAAAGTGTTGTCGATGGAGTAAATTATTATAGTATTATTGTCTCCATAAAAGATAAGAAAGATTTTTTTATATTGCCATTGACAAAGTAGTCTACAAATTGTAAACTGAAAGCAACACTGGTCTAATGTTTGTAGACTGAAAGGGGCTTGGATATGAAAGAATATAGACTTACTGATATGGAGACTAAATTTGCTGATATTATCTGGCAACATGAACCTATTCCATCAGGTATATTGGTAAAGTTGTGTTATGCAGAGCTTGACTGGAAAAAATCAACCACCTATACTATGCTAAAACGTCTTGAGGTTAAAGAAATCTTTGAAAATGATAATGGCATGGTGAAATCACTAATAACAAAAGATGATTTTTATGCTGAGCAAAGCAAGCAATTTGTAGAACAAAACTTTGGATCACTACCAAAGTTTTTAGCTGCATTCTCAAGAAGTAAAAAAATGAGTGATAAGGAAATTGATGTGTTACAAAGGTTAATCAATGAACATAAGGAGGAATAGGTGTGGATACGTTGTTTTTACAGATTTTAAACATGAGTATTACTGCTAGCTACGTTGTTTTATTTGTTATAGTAGCTCGACTACTGCTTAAAAGAGTGCCTAAAATTTTTTCCTATGCCCTGTGGTCAGTGGTGTTTTTCAGGCTTATATCTCCATTTTCCTATGACAGTATGTTTAGCTTAGTACCCGTCAGCACACAAACCGTACCAACGAACATTATGTATTCACAGATACATACAATTAACAGTAGCATTACAGTTATGGATCAAACAGTAAATAACTCTATGATGTCTGCACCTGTAGTTGAAGTGAGTGTAAATCCGTTGCAGCTATGGATTACTTTGGGTGAAATACTATGGATTTTTGGTATTGCTGTATTGCTTATATATAGCTTTTTTACAGCTATAAAGCTATATATGAAACTCAAACCTGCTAGTCTAATTTTTGATAATGTGTATACAATGCATGGTATTAAAACCCCCTTTATTTTTGGTATATTAAAACCTAAAATTTATCTACCAATAGGTCTTACAGAGAAGGGAAAAAACTATATCATTAAGCATGAACAAACTCATATTAAAAGGTTGGACCATATTATAAAGCCTTTGGCCTTCTTAATCCTGTGTGTTCACTGGTTTAATCCTCTTGTTTGGGCTGCTTTCTTTTTGATGAGCGAAGATATGGAGATGTCATGTGATGAAAGTGTTATTAAGCAAATGGGTAGTGAAATTAAAAAGGATTATTCTACATCTCTTTTGTTTTTAGCAACAGGCAGACGTATTATAGGTGGTAGTCCTCTTGCTTTTGGAGAGAACAACACCAAAGGTCGGATTATTAACATATTAAACTACAAAAAGCCTCGATTTTGGGCTATTATTGGGGCAGTTATTGCTGTAGTGGTAATTAGTGTAGGGCTTATGAGTAATCCCCCTAAAGAACAGTGGACAGTAGAAGAGTATGCTGAACAATTTGTAAAGGAGAAGATAGAATTTTATAGCACGGCTTATAAGACTGTTGATAGTAAAATTACTAAACTTGAAAAAATAGCTTCCTTAGATCAATTACTTCCATCCAATGTAGAAATCTGGAGTCTTGAGTATCGTCTAAAGCCTGATGATATAAGTAATGTTATGTTAGCGGGTGGTATGAATGCAATTGATGGATGGATAACAGAAGATGAAAGTATGGGTAAACCATTGTTAGTTTTTTCTTACGAAGGTTCTAAGTTGCAGTATTTAGGATATATGAAAAGTGGGGAAGCAGATTTTTCTAATTTAGCTGGGCAGGAAATAGCCCTACGTATTTTTCTTGAAGGCAAAGGGCTATTAGAAAATGTAAGCTATAAGGGAAATCATATCCTTGTGCAATTTCAATTATCGACCGGAGAAACATCACAGCTGTTAGTATCGCAGCCAGTTATTCAAGGTGAACAGGGAATTTGGTGTGTGGAACGCTGGATGGATGGAAACGGTACAGTCTATTATGTTACGCCAGAAACGGATATTAGGATAGCCGAATACTATAAGGAACTACAAAAACAAAGTGATGATGGAACTAACCTTTCTCTTTTAGATCCTATGCAGGTTGCTACTGACTTCATAATCAATGATCTTGGTCAAGGTGGTTCTGTTGACAACATTGTTTTGAAGTATTCTGCAAAACCTGAGGATTTTTATAAAACTCCGGAAAGTCACTTTATAGGATTTATTTCTAACTTTAGTAAGGAAAGCGCTTCCTTTCATTTAGATAAAATTGAGTGGTTGACCTTAAATGACACACAGAGGCTTAAAGAGTTGAATATAGACCCAAATGATTTAAATGGGTTCTACATTTACAATCCTGATAGCTATCCAATGTATTTTCAAGTAACAGAACAAACTGAATATAATATTATAAATTGGGATGAAGGTGCTGTTCATAAATCGGTTACTATGGAGGAATTCATCGATTCTTTTAAAAAATACTCGGATTTCACACCACCCTTTAGAATTATTACAAAAGATGGATACGTCCAAAGTATTACAGAGCAATATGTGCCATAATTTTTATTCTTTGTCTTAGATTTACGTCTCATTAGCTTGTTAAATCTTTGCAAAACTGCTGCTAATGAGTGAAAAAATACAGGGAATAAAACTCAAAATTAATTCAATGGACATACCCCAGCTTGGAGTAAGCAAAGAAAGCCCTTGCATTTATACATTTGATATAGTGGAATAAAGCAATTGAAATCATTTTTACATCTGCTACTTCTAAAATTATTTCTCGCTTCTCATCAGGAAGATTTAAGAAAGTCTGCTTTGGCATAGTTAATCACCTCCTTTCTTCTATGACTACCCAGTCATATTATTATGTGACTGGGTAGTCATATTGTCAATACATAGTATTAACAATTAACAATATTTAATTCATGTAGTTGAGGAAGCCTGTAGCAACATCAATAGCACCATGTAATGCAAATTGTTCATTGCCTCCAAACCACTCAAAAGGAGTAGCATCCATTTGAATTAATAAGCCTTCTTTAGGCATACGCTTCCGACGATGATGTTGCTTAGGCTTACGATGTTTTTTAGGGCTCTTAAAACCTGCTTTAGTTAGGATGTGATATAAAGCATTATAGCTAATTTTAATCTTTTCATGAATTTCTAATAACTCCTTGAAGTGAAGAAAATTAGAATTCATGTAAACATCAGTATTTCTCAGACTAAGAATTTGATTTTTAAGATTATCTTCAATGGTATGAAGAGGTTTTTTGCCAGAGTTTTTATGTATTAAGAAAGCAACTCCTTCTTTCATCACTCCTTTTTTTAATCTTATAATCTGGCGTTCGCTTAAGCATAGAGATTTAGCAGCATCAGCAACCTTTAAATGCCCATCAATTACCATGGAGATAACATTATACCTATTCAATTGATTTTGACTCAATAGATAAATCACCTCGTTATTCATATCTAGATTTTGACCATAGGTGACATTTTCTAAAGATAATTACAAGGTGACATTATCATAAGATAAACACACAATTTTTTAAAAGGATTGACAATAATATATATTACTTATATATTAGAGATAATTACAGTCTATAATATCTTCGTAAGGAGGCTACATATTGAAATATACTAAAGCTACAAACTACGCACTTCATACCATGGCGTATATGATTAAATATAATAAAGACGATAACTTTAATTTACAAGTATTATCAAATCACTTCAATATATCTGCGACTTATCTTTCAAAGATTTTAACGCAGCTAGTAAAGGCTAATTTAGTTCAGTCGACTCCAGGTGTAAAAGGTGGCTATGTTTTACGTAAAAAAGTAGAGGAAATTTCATTTATGGATGTAATTAAGGCAACTGAGGGAACAGGAGGGTTATTTAGTTGTGAATTACATGAGGAGGAGAGCCAGTGTGAAATCTTCAAAGTGATGAAAGAAGCAGAAAACACTATGGAGACGTATTTGCTGAATAAAAAGATTTACGAAATAGTCTAAAATACAGCAATCAATGGAATATGTAAGGAATAATCTCTGCCATATTCAGCTAGATTTAAGCTTTTTATACCATGATTACAGATAAAATATATCTACAATATATACAATCTAAAAAATATGGATATGAATGATGGAGTTGAAAAAACTATTATAAGGAGATAATGATATGACAGAATTCTGGGAATCAAGCTTTATAGAAAAACAATCAATGTGGGGATTTGAACCTTCAGACTCCGCAATTTTGACAAAGGATTTTTTCCTTGAAAAGAAAGTTAAGGACATATTGATACCAGGTATTGGATATGGTAGAAATTCAAAGGTATTTATTGAGAATGGAATTAATGTAACGGGTATTGAGATTTCAAGAACGGCGATTGAGTTGGCAAGAAAAAGCGGGCTTGATGATATTAGTATCTATCATGGTTCAGTAACTGATATGCCCTTTGACAGCAAACTTTATGACGGCATATTTTGCTATGCACTTATCCACTTATTGAATAATCATGAGAGAAAGAAATTTATTAAAGATTGTTATAATCAATTAAAACCAAATGGATATATGATTTTCACAACTATTTCAAAAAAAGCCCCAATGTTTGGACAGGGGAAACAACTGAGTAGAGATCGATTTGAGAGAATAAAAGGCGTAAAAATCTTCTTTTATGATCCTGATTCAATAAAGCGAGAATTTGGAAAGTATGGGTTAACAGAAATTTCAGAAATCGATGAATCAGATAATAAAACAGAGAATAAACCTCCATTAAATTTTATGATTGTTAAATGTAAAAAAGCAGATTTTGCATAGTTAACAATATCTTTTAGTTTTTTTGCTCTTCATTCTGAAATGAAGTTGGAGAATCTTATGTTTTGAATATATTTAGATCCTCCGCTAACCCTCACAATTATAATGCCATTATTAAACTCCTTTTATATGAGTAGCTTTAGAATTCTGCTAGGTCTTCCGGCTTTACCAACTATCTTTTTGCCAACTACCTCTATATAGCCCGCTTGTTCAAGCCTTTCAATGATTCTGTTCATACTTCTGAGGGAATTTCCAAATTCCTCAGACAGTTCTAAGCTAGTGAAGGTAGACTTTTTATATATATCCATAATACACTTTAACTGATAGATATTATTTATACTGACGCCGCTTTTTTCTGAGATATCCTTCAAAGGGAGATCCAGTGGTGAAATACTGCTGTTGGATCTATCGAAGGGCGTAATTCTTTCCATACGATTTCTATCGTATACTACAAAACACTGATTTCCACCCATCTTTAGGGCTTTATTCTTCCCAATGATTGCATTGACTTTAGCTTCCCTTGCTGTGATCCCAAAGCCAATCCCAACACTAACAGTGTTGTTGGTTTTATTTTTTATGGAGCTTAGAATAGAAAGCTCCCCCAAATTTTTAGTCTCAAACTCAACTATTTGCTTTGTTGTGAAAAGCAAGTAGTTTTTTTCTGTTTCTATTACAGCAGCTTGAATACGTTGTGTAAATTTATACACCTCTTCTGTTATTCTTGTTTTTTGAAGCATAATGCTGTACTCATTTTCAGATATTAGGTCATATTCATTATTTACATCAATTTCTATAGATATTACGACAATCTGACTAATGCTCATATTTTCAAGCCTAATCTTCTCAAGAAGGTTATATAGCCTATTCTTGATTGCATTTTCATTAGGGGTTAAGAGGAGGCTTGGTACCTGATGGGCTTGAAGAAGCCTATAGACAGAGGAAATTCCTGTAATACATATTAAGTCTGGCCTTGCTAAATAGTTGTTCTTGTGAAACTTAAATAAATCATCTATAAAGGTTTCCTTAAAAATATCAAGCTTGGATACATAGGCAGAATATTGTCCAGAGCTTAGTCCAGAGTCTTCATATATGGCTCTTACAGTACCTTCAGAATAAGAGTCAATGCTAATTTGGGTGATGTCCATATGATGCTTAAGGCTTGCTTCCAGTAAAATGCGCTGTAATTGGCTCTCATCGTTTTCGATATATACCCAAGGATTTTGTGAATGCATGCTGTGATTCATAATGTCAAAAAGAATTTTCCCAGTGAAGATAATACCATCAAAATCATTAATATGCTCCTTTAGATAATTGACGGTTGTTTGAATGTGGCTCATCTCATTAGTTTGAATAGGATAGCCATCGATATTGGGGAAGCTCTTATCAATCACCTGCTGAATTCGGTTGATGTTGTCAGTATGGCCTACTATTCCGATTTTTTTCATAATAAAACCCTGTATAATGAGGTATAGTTTCTCATTATAACTTTTCCTTTCTAAGTATTTTAAAACACTAGTGCTATGGAGGGATGTATCACCCTATAGTAATTTTAAGATATACAGCAATTAAAGTCAAATTAAAGACACTATAAGGCTTTGCATATATGTGTTATGCTTTAATCAATAAATCTCAAGGGGGAATTAAAGTGATTAAATATGTTGCAGAACCTTTTAAAATCAAAATGGTTGAGCCACTGAAAATTACAACAAGGCCAGAAAGGGAAGAGAAGCTAAAGGAAGCTAATTACAATCTTTTCGGGCTTGACTCTGATGACGTGTACATTGATTTACTAACGGATAGCGGTACCGGCGCCATGAGTGATGCTCAGTGGGGAGGTATGATGACTGGTGATGAGTCATATGCCGGGGCAAGAGGCTATAAGAGGCTTCAAAATACAGTCAAAGATATTTTCAATTATAAGTACTGCCAACCTGTACACCAGGGTAGAGCAGCAGAGCAGGTTTTACTTCCAAGCCTACTTAAGAAGGGTCAAAAATGCATATCAAATATGCACTTCGATACTACCAGAGGACATGTAGGCCTTCTTGGTGCAAGACCAGTTGATATAGTTGTGCCTGAAGCAAAGGATACTCAAACATATGTGGCGTTTAAAGGCAATATGGATATTGAAAGATTAGAGGCTTATATTAACGAGGTTAGAGCAGAAGAGGTTGGACTTATCATTATGACGATAACCAACAACTCTGCAGGTGGACAACCTGTTTCTATGGCAAACATTAGAGCAACAAAAGAAATTGCAGATAAATACGGCATTACTATGATAATCGATGCTGCCAGATATGCAGAAAATGCGTATTTCATTAAGCAAAGAGAAGAAGGCTATGCAGATGTAGAAATTATAGATATTGTTCGTGAAATGTTCAGCTATGCTGATGCCTTTACCATGAGTGCTAAAAAGGACGCTATAGTCAACATGGGCGGTCTTATCGGAATTAGAGAATCTGAAGAGCTATTTACTAAGGTAAAGGGTCTGACAATTCCATATGAAGGCTTTGTAACCTATGGTGGTCTGGCAGGTAGAGATATAGAAGCCCTTTGTATAGGCCTGTATGAAGGCTTAGACAAGAATTTTCTACGATACAGAATTGGACAGGTTGAATACATTGGTGCAAAGCTTAAGGAAGCAGGGATCCCCTTCCAATACCCAGTAGGTGGTCATGCGGTATTCCTAGATGCTAAAGCTTTATTGCCACATATTCCATACTTCCAGTTCCCAGGTCATGCTTTGGCTTGCGAGCTATACCTTGAAGCAGGTATTAGATCCTGCGATATAGGCTCTTATCTTTTAGATTTAGACCCAGAGACAGCTGAGCAACAGGAAGCAGAAATGGAGTTTACAAGGCTGGCTATACCAAGAAGAGTGTACACTCAAGCTCACTTTGATGTTGTAGTTGAGGCTCTGATTAACATTAAGAAAAGAGCAAGTGAAATTAAGGGCTACGAGATATTATGGCAACCACCTGTGCTGAGACACTTCACAGCAAAGCTAAGACCCATTGAATAAGTAATATTAGAGCTTTAATAACTAGAATTAAAATATTAAAAACCTGATTTGATATGATCGAGTTGATAAGACAAAATCATACAGATTAGGTTTTTTTTCTTTATTTGATAAATACTGAGAATGTTAGGCGCAAGCAATAGAGAATGACTTAGAGATTGGAATTCTGATTAAAGAGAGTAATATGACAATCAAAACTTTTTTACTGCAGATATAAGTATTATACTGTATTGCAATTTAATTTCATTAGTGATTTTATGATACCCTGCTTTATTTCAAATACTGATTCTATTAATTAATATTTTGCCTATAAATGTACTAGAATCAGAAGTTTATCATTCTATTGACTCATTAGTTTTATTTGGGATTATTAACTGTGAACCGTATTATAAGGTAGCGAAATGGGCTCGAGTGCTATACTATTACAATATCATTTACATGCCTTGGAGAGAGATGCTTTTTTATTCCTTAACTGATATGAAATGTTGAGCAAATAATATATAATATATAATATACGCTTAAAAATAAAACGAAATTATATTAGCTTCACATTAGAATTTTATATTTAGGTTAATTTTTGAGGTGAACAAAATGAACATTACAGCATCAATCAGTACGGATATTCTTGCTATTATCGCACTTTGTTTAGCAATATGTTTGGCTAAACGGAACCCAATCATAAATAATTATAAAAATAAAATGTACATATCGGTGTCAGTGGTAACAATTATTTTGCTTGTTTTGGAAATTATTACTATATTGTTGGTACTTTCGACCAATAACAAACTGGTGGTATTCCATCGTATCGCTAACATCATGGGGTTTTCTTTGAGTCCTGTAGTTCCTTTTATCTTTCTTATGCTCTATGATAATAATCAAAAAAGAATATTTAATAAATGCTTTCTAGCCATACCCTTATATCTTAATGCAGTCATATGTATTCTAAGCTATAGTACAGGCTGGATCTTTTTCGTTGATGCTCAAAATCAGTATTTACGTGGGAGTATTTTTATACTGCCGATGATAATTAGTGCCTTTTATTTTGTTATGATAATGATTGCCGTTAAACGAAACACAGATGAATACCAAATCGACAATAGAAATTTTTTGGTTTTAATCATTATTATGCCTATGCTGGGAGCAACTCTTCAAATTATATTTGAAGATCTACTATTAATTTGGGGAAGTATGGGTATATCATTGCTACTGTATTATATTCTGTTGCGGGAGTTACAGTTCAAATATGATATTCAAACTGGAATTAAAAATCGTTCAGCATTTGAAAAAGAAATGGAGCAATATATTAAGGATGATAAAAATGCTGCAATTGTTGTGTTGGATATTAACAACTTAAAAAAAAATAATGATAGTTATGGACACAAAGCCGGAGACGAGATCATTTTCTATACTGCTAAAAGTATACAGGAAAGTTTTGCCACTATCGGGAAGGCCTTTAGGATCGGTGGAGATGAATTCTGTGTTATTTGCGAGGAGATTAAAAAAGAGTCAGTTGACCGTGGGCTGGAAAAATTAGATAATTTATTAACAAAATTAAATGAAAAACGTACCATTAAAATTGAAATCGCTTATGGGTATGCTTTTTATACAAAAGAAGAAACTGAAAGTGTATATTCTACATTCACTCAGGCTGATAAAGCTATGTATGAACATAAAGCAAGATTAAAGAGTCTTTGTGGCAGAAGAATAAATGATTAGCAATTGGAAACAAGTGTATGAGACCAAGGGTTTGAAAGCTATAGTGTAAAATAAAGGAAGGGTATTTTTTCTTAGCGATTTAAGAGAAGATACCCTTGTTTTAGATCTCTTGTGTTATGGTAGAAAAAAATATTTTATAGCTAAGGTGTGGTCATAGCACATTCATCATCATGATTTAATTGCCAGCTAATTCCAAACCTATCGATAACAGCACCATAGCATTTGCTCCAGAAGGTTTCCTGCAGAGCGATATTGATATTGCCATTATGTTTCAAGAAAAATATGAATCTAAGAGGGAAGTC
This sequence comes from Alkaliphilus peptidifermentans DSM 18978, assembly GCF_900101495.1. GTDB lineage: Bacteria > Bacillota > Clostridia > Peptostreptococcales > Natronincolaceae > Alkaliphilus_C > Alkaliphilus_C peptidifermentans. The sequence goes on along the minus strand of NZ_FMUS01000002.1, from coordinate 154,869 downwards.
ATAATTAAAGGAAATATAATTGATATGGGAATGAAGTATTTTCAAAGAAAACTAGATGTTGTATCCCTTAATAGTGCTACTCCGCTGCTTAAATATGAAGTAGTAAGGAAAGGTATTCTCTTAAAAGAAAGTAAAAGAAGAGCAGAATTTGAATCTTTAGCTTTACGAGAATACTTTGACTTCCGATATTATGCTGAAGCATATAATAAAGCTATGATAGAAGCAATAAAAAAAGATTTAGCTCAGAAAGCTGGTGATATTAGTGGTAAACCAAGAGATATTAATGACAAGATTAAATAAGTTAAAGGAATATATTCATTTTTTAGATAGTATAAAAAAATATACTGAAATTGAGTATGTAAAAGATCCTTTCATATATGGATCCAGCGAAAGGTTTTTTCATTTAGCTATAGAATGTGCCATAGATATTGGGAACCATATTATTTCTGATATGAGATACAGAAAGCCAGAGACTAATAGAGATGTGTCTGAAATATTACATGAAAATGAAATTATATCTTTAAAACTAAAAGAAAATCTTGGGAACATGGCTTTTTTAAGATATCCTTTCAGAAGAGTACCCTTTTCAACGATTTCTGCGTTATAAAAGAAAATAATAAAAAATGGGCATTAAAACATATACTATTGACTTGGCATTAGTTATTGATTATAATACTATTAATTTAATATCTGCATAACGAAGATTTGTGGCATGTCACATTTCGGAGTATAAGAATAAAAGCTGTGATAAGAATTAGTAGCAATCAGGAGGCCAAACAGAAAGTTACCGGGTGATGAGAGGTGCATGGTTAGCGGTTGTGAATACATCTTTGAGCTTTGCACCCAACGGTTTTACTCAGTAGGCTGCAACGGAAATCAGCACCCGTTATTGTGCTGGAGTATCTCATCCTAAGATGACGTACTTGGTAAGGTAAGTAATGAGAGTTGCTTATGAATTTAAGGTGGTAACACGAGAAGATATCTCGTCCTTTTGGAAACAAGAGGGCGAGTTTTTTTATTACCAGCTTTTTCTTATAGACCTTGCAAATATTGAGAAATAATATTTCAAGGAGATGTTAAACATGTTAAAACCAGAAGAGCAAAAACAAATTATTCTAAAAGGGGTCCACACACTTGTAAGTGAGGATGAGTTACTGATAAAACTCAATAAATCCTTTGATACAAACCAACCACTAACGATTAAACTAGGTCTTGATCCCTCAGCACCAGATATCCATCTAGGTCATGCGGTTGTGCTGCGTAAAATCAAACAAATGCAAGACCTCGGCCATCGAGCGGTAATTGTTATTGGTGATTTTACAGGGAAAATTGGTGATCCTACTGGAAAATCTAAAGGAAGAATTGTACTCACTGATAAACAAGTAAAGGAGAATGCAAAAACCTATTGTGAACAGATATTTAAAGTGCTGGATAAAGATAAAACACAAGTACGGTTTAATAGCCAGTGGCTTTCTAAGCTTAATTTCGAAGATGTTATTAGGCTTGCTGCTACTACTACCGTTGCTAGGATTTTGGAACGAGAAGACTTTCAGCAAAGGTACAAAAGTCAAACACCTATAGGAATTCATGAATTTTTCTACCCGTTGATGCAGGCATATGATTCTATTGAACTGAAATCAGATATTGAGCTAGGCGGCACTGATCAAACCTTCAATATTCTAATGGGCAGAACTCTCCAAAAAACATTAAGTCAGGAGCAGCAGATTGCCATATTTATGCCTATTCTTGAAGGCTTAGATGGCGTAGAGAAGATGAGTAAAAGCCTTGGTAATTATATTGGTGTGAGTGAGCCTGCTGAGGTGATTTTTAAAAAAGTAATGGAGGTGCCGGATAATCTTATTATCAAATACTTTGAACTTGCAACTGACGAACATCCAAGTGAAATCGAGAGAATAATAGCAGAACTAGATAGGGGAACAAACCCAAGGGATATCAAATACCGTTTAGCTAAGATTATAACAACCCTATACCATACACCTGAGAATGTAGAAAAGGCAGTTGAATACTATAATATAGCTTTTAGTAAAAAAGCTATTCCAGAGGATATCCCAGAGCTTTCAATTGAAGGGGATCAAGAAACTGTTACGGATATTATTTCACAGCTAATAAAAATGGGTTTTGTAAAAAGTAAAAGTGAATTTATCCGTTTAGTAAATCAGGGTGGCGTACAGTTAAATTGTGAAAAACTGTCATCTGATGATTTTGTGAGTGTGATAAATTCTAACGATGTTATGAAAATTGGTAAAAAGCGTTTTGTTAAATTCAAAAAATAACTTGAGTATACTTGACCCCCTAGATGTAGTAGGGAGGTTGCAAACACATATATAAGGGGAGGAAAATCATGAATTATACTGTAAAATCAGAGGTGTTTGAGTTTAATCCGCGGCTCCACTTTGGAATTCTTATCGGGAAAGGACTTAATAATAGTGAGTCAACATCTTCAGACATCGATTTGCTCAGGAGTGCGGAGAACTATGTAAGACAAGTAATTAAGGAGGAAGAGCTCAGAAGTCTTCCTATCATACAAGACTATCGAAATACGTTGCAAGAGGCAGGGATTAATCCTAATAAGTATCCACCCTCTACAGAGGCTATGCTAAAGAGGGTACTAAAGGGTCATTCTTTGCCCACAATCAATGCCTTAGTAGATTTATGCAATGTAGTTTCTTTAGAAAATCAGATTTCTTTGGGAGGTCATGATTTAAGAGATATATCCGAGGATTTGAGTGTTTGTTTAAGTAGAGGTACAGAAAGATTTTTACCCTTTGGCGCTAATGAATATGAAACTGTAGAAGAAGGGGAGCTAGTTTTTACAAGTGGAGATATTGTACAGACAAGAAAATGGATTTGGCGTCAAAGTGAATTAGGAAAAATGACATTAGATACAAAAAATGTTTTCTTTCAGCTGGTGGGCTTTGAAGATAACGAAGGAAGTTCCTTGATTAGAGCTCTTAATACACTGGAAAAATTTGTTGCAGACCGATTTGGAGGCGTATGTCAACGCTACATAGTAAATCAAAATAATGCCAGTATTGAATTTTAGTTTAGTTAGTCTCTAATACTAAATAAAGAAGAGTGACATTATATAAAGCCGCAATGAATATTCGCATATTGTGTAATTGATTTGTAAAGATATGATGTTATTGTATAGGAGTGTGCTAGAATAGTAAAAAACGGTGATTGGTCTATTTTGCTAGCAGTAGCCCAGGCGGCTATTAAGAACAAAGACTAATCGAAGCATGATTTAAAGTAGTTCATCAAAGGGTAAGAAGCCTTCTAATTAAGTTCATAAAGAATGGTCTAAGTAGATAATTAGGTAGGGAATTGTGTCCTTGCATTAGATGTAATGGAGAAATGGATAAAAACCATTGAGTAAGTAAAGAAAATATCAGTAATATATAAGCTGAAATAAAGGAAATAGAAACACTAATGGCGAAGTATCTCGAATAACAAGGCTATTGGTAGTAAAATACTTAGAAGGTGCTTTTTTATAATTCTGATGTATGAAAGGAAGGGAGGCACTATGGGAAAAGAGGGTCTGTTGGAAAAACTAGATGAATTTCTAGATCAAATTAACCAGCAATATCCTATAGAGTTTGCTTATTTATTTGGATCATTTGCTACAGAAAAATATAATAAAGAAAGCGATATTGATATTGCCATTATGTTTCAAGAAAAATATGAATCTAAGAGGGAAGTCATAATTAAAGGAAATATAATTGATATGGGAATGAAGTATTTTCAAAGAAAACTAGATGTTATATCCCTTAATAGTGCTACTCCGCTGCTTAAATATGAAGTAGTAAGGAAAGGTATTCTCTTAAAAGAAAGTAAAAGAAGAGCAGAATTTGAATCTTTAGCTTTACGAGAATACTTTGACTTCCGATATTATGCTGAAGCATATAATAAAGCTATGATAGAAGCAATAAAAAAAGAGATTTAGCTCAGAAAGCTGGTGATATTAGTGGTAAACCAAGATATATTAATGACAAGATTAAATAAGTTAAAGGAATATATTCATTTTTTAGATAGTATAAAAAAATATACTGAAATTGAGTATGTAAAAGATCCTTTCATATATGGATCCAGCGAAAGGTTTTTGCATTTAGCTATAGAATGTGCCATAGATATTGGGAACCATATTATTTCTGATATGAGATACAGAAAGCCAGAGACTAATAGAGATGTGTTTGAAATATTGCATGAAAATGAAATTATATCTTTAAAACTAAAAGAAAATCTTGGGAACATGGCTTCTTTTAGAAATATATTGGTTCATGACTATGTGAAAATAGATCGGGTAATGGTTTATAAAATTATTACAGAGGATATTAAAGATCTAAAATTATATATGAAGGACATTATTGGGCATTTTTATGGTTAGTCTTATTAGCCTGTAGGGAGTAAGTAAAAATGAGATGTGCGCAAGCCTTCCCCACTGAAAAGCTTATCTCATTTGGAGAAGCTTCGTTTTTTAAGATATTCTTTCAGAAGAGTACCCTTTTCAATGATTTCTGCGTTATAAAAGAAAATAATAAAAAATGGGCATTAAAATATATACTATTGACTTGGCATTAGTTATTGATTATAATACTATTATTTTAATATCTGCATAATGAAGATTTGTGGCATGTCACATTTCGGAGTATAAGAATAAAAGCTGTGATAAGAATTAGTAGCATTCAGGAGGCCAAACAGAAAGTTACCGGGTGATGAGAGATGCATGGTTATCGGTTGTGAATACATCTTTGAGCTTTGCACCCAATAGTTATACTCAGTAGGCTGCAACGGAAATCAGCACCCGTTATTGTGCTAGAGTATCTCATCCTAAGATGACGTACTTGGTAAGGTAAGTAATAGGAGTTGCTTATGAATTTAAGGTGGTAACACGAGAAGATATCTCGTCCTTTTGGAAACAAGAGGGCGAGTTTTTTTATTACCAGCTTTTTCTTATAGATCTTGCAAATATTGAGAAATAATATTTCAAGGAGATGTTAAATATGTTACGGAATAGTATTATAAGTACATATGAAAAAAAATATAAAATAGGGTTATGATTCTGCCCAAAAATGTTCCAAATAGTTGACTTATAATTGTTTATAAATCTTTATTGGGAAAAAGATAAAGGATTCTTCCATATATAAAATATATTGGAAATGCTGCTACCATTGAAAGCAAAAGAAGTGAGGATGTATCATGACAAAAACATCATATTTATACAATGAGTGTAGCAAGCGTCTATCCCCATTATGTTACTAAGGCAGAGAAAAAAGGACGTGCTAAAACAGAAGTCGATGAAATTATCCGTTGGTTGACAGGTTATAGCCAGGAAGAGTTAGAAGCTCAGTTTGAAAAACAGACCGATTTTGAGACCTTCTTTGCCGAAGCTCCTCAACTAAATCCTTCCCGGGATTTGATTAAAGGTGTAGCCTTTGGTGTCCGAGTGGAAGACATCGAAGAGCCAACTATGCAAGAAATTCTATTTTTGGATAAGCTGATTGATGAGTTAGCAAAGGAAAAAGTGATGGATAAGAATTTGCGTAAATAATTATTAAAAACGAAGAAACACTGATTCTATATAAAATATAAAAGAATCGGTGTTTTTTGATGAATCGACAATAATATTGAAGCTTCAGGTAAACGAGTCCAGTAATCCCTATAATAATTCAAAAAAAGCCACGTCTAAGAGTCTTTATGTGTTTTAGCTTTTACCTACGAACAAGAACAAAGCGTTACCTTGATTTGATAATTGAAATAAATGTTCATTCCTTATTGAGAAATGTATTTGAAATCAATATAATAAAGGAAATAGATTAAATGAGAAAATGGGGGAAATAAAGGTGGTTAGATTATTTGTTTTTTTATTCACACCTATGCTATTAATACTATTTGGGATATTAATTAAGTATTTTAAACAGTACTGGTTGATTGCAGGATACAATACAGCCTCTAAAAAAGAGAAAGAAAATATCGATGCAGAAAAATTAGGCGCCTTTATTGGGAATGTAATGTTTGTTTTAGCAGCAATTAATCTATCGGGACTATTACTGCGATATTTAGGCTACAGACTGTTGGGAGATTTAACTTGGGGTTTGTTTATTATAGTAATCATATTTACTGTGTTTAGAGGACAAAGCTTTTATAAGGAAAGTGGTTCTACCAATGGAAAAATGGATAGGTTAAGTCTGATAGTAGTATTAATAGTAACCCTACCTATACTTATGTTTGTAGGGGGTCTAATGTGGTATGGGAATGTGACCAATGAGGTTACAGTAGAGGGAGATATAATTAGAATTAGTGGTATGTATGGAACATCTGTATCAAGGGAAGCTATTACATCTATTGAATTACTTAATGAGATTCCAAATATTGAAAGAAAACTCAATGGATTGAATTTTGGAAATATTAATAAAGGAGTTTTTAGGTTAGCAGACTGGGGAAATGGATGGGTCTATTTAGAATCTAATAAGGGTCCCTATGTAGTTATTAGATATAATATAGAAGGTTTAATTGTAATCAATTATAAGAACTCAGAAGATACAGAGAGGGTTTATGCGATGATTTCCAATTAGTTAGCCTACACCCTTCTTGATAGGTGAAGTCGCCTTTACTATACTATTCTTAGAGGGGATACTAGGTTTATTAACAATCCTCTAATAAGAATTTTACAAATGTTGACAGCAAAGAAAGTAATCTATATAATAAAGTTGAATATTATAAATTCTAATACTAAGAAAGGGCAAGGTATTTATAGAAATGAGAATATAATTCACTTAAACTATTTATGTAAAATGAAGACTGAAATAAGACCTAAAGCAAAGGTTTTATTGTTATGCATTTTATGATAATTTGTGAGTGGATAGTATTTTTATCTGTAGATAGCTTGTTAAAATATATGTAATCTTAATTGAGGACTTAAATTTTTATGTGGAAATAAATTTATTTACACATTGCTTAAATTTAATCCCATACTAATAAATTAGATTAGACTATGGCTTTAAAATAAAAAGTTCTCTTTCAATTCAGCCTTTTTTACTTCTGATAGATTAAGATTATATATTGTTAAGATACTATCCTCTCCGACTACAGGGAGGATTTTTTTATGTTATTAATTGAATGTAGCAAGATAAAAAAGTATTACTGCGATAGATTGATATTAGATATAGATAATTTGAAAATCTATTCTGAAGATAGAATAGGTATTGTAGGTGCCAATGGTGTAGGTAAAACTACCTTGATGAGCATATTGAGTAAAAGGCTGGAGCCTGATGAAGGATGGGTTAAGTTATATGGTAGCTATAGTTATATAACACAGATGGAGGAGCCAAGAGGTAGAAGGATAAGTGAGGAACTAGCTTCTAAATTTGGAGTCGAATCTACTTGGAGAGTAAATATGAGTGGAGGAGAAAAAACTAGATTTAAGCTGGCTGAGGCTCTAGGTAATGACAGTGTAATATTATTTGCAGATGAACCCACCAGCAATGTGGATATGGAAGGAATTCAACTGATGGAAGAGCGATTTCATGAATACAAAGGTGGACTGATTGTGATAGCCCATGATAGAGGTTTTTTAGATAAGCTATGTAATAAGATATTAGAGATAGAAAATGGTAAGATAAAAATCTATCAAGGTAATTATAGTCACTTTAGGGATCAAAAGATGAAAGAAAGAGAAAGAGCTGAAATTGAATACGATGCTTATATGAAAGAGAAGAGACGACTGGAAGAGGTAATTAATCATACAAAACAAAAAGTAAAAAACATAAGAAAGGCTCCCATAAGGATGGGGAATTCTGAAGCTAGACTGCATAAGATGGGAAACCAAAAGGCAAAGGTCAATCGTGAAAAGGCAGTTAAAAATGTAGAAAAAAGAATAGAGCATCTGGAATCTAAAGATAAACCTAAGAAGGAAGAGAGAATTAAACTAGGGATTATGGATACTGATAGAATCCATAGTAAAATAATCATAGAAGGAAAAAATTTAAATAAAACATTTGGAAATAAAATAATATTTAATGATGCAGAATTCAATATTTATAACGGCTATAAAATAGCTTTGATTGGCTCCAATGGCTGTGGTAAAAGCACCTTGATTAAAATGATTATGGAAAATGATGAAGGAATAAAGGTTGCTCAAGGTGCAAAAATAGGGTACTTTAGTCAGGATATGGATATTTTAGATGAGAAGGAAAGTATCATAGAAAATATAATGGAAAGTAGCATATACCCTGAAAATTTTGCAAGGCTATTGCTGGCAAGGCTGTTATTTAAAGGAGAAGCTGTTTACAAAAAAATTGCTGTATTAAGTGGAGGAGAAAGGGTAAAGGTTTCCTTTGCTAAGATATTACTACAGGATATAAACTTACTGGTATTAGATGAGCCGACTAATTTTATAGATATCAATGTCCTTGAAGTAATAGAGGAAGAACTAAAAGATTATGATCGAACCTTATTATTTGTTTCTCATGATCGAAGTTTTGTAGACGCTGTTGCCAGTCATATTATGACAATTGAAAATCACAAAATAAAAGTATTTCCAGGAAATTATAAAGCATATTTAACCAGCAAAGAAAAATTCATACATATTAACGAAACAGAACTTGAAAAAAGGATTTTTATACTAAAAAATCGTTTGTCAGAGGTTGTAGGAAGATTATCGATGCCGTCAAAAACAGATGATATAGTAGCATTGGATAAGGAATACCATGAAATATTGGGAGAAATAGAGAAACTGAAGGAGAGATAGAATTATTAAACTATTTAATCTCTGTATTGGATAAATACCTACAAACTTGTGCAGGAAATGTCGGATAGCTAAAAGTTATTTCTGCTATTCTATAGATAAGAGGGAGGTCATAGAGTTGGATTCGCTAAAAAAAATGAATGAAGCACTAAATTATATCGAGGAAAATCTCACCGATGAGATTGATTTTAAGAAAGTAGGCATGCTAGCTTGTTGATCGGAGTATCACTTTCAGAGAATGTTTTCTTTTCTTGCAGGGGTTACACTATCGGAGTATATCCGTCGAAGACGTCTTACCTTGGCTGCTTTTGATCTACAAAATAGCTCTATAAAGGTAATTGATATTGCATTGAAATATGGATATAATTCTCCAGATTCTTTTACAAGGGCATTTCAAGCTATGCATGGGGTAACCCCAACAGTTGCTCGAAGTAAAAGCATTCCATTAAAAGCTTATCCACAAATGACCTTTTATCTATCAATTAAGGGAGGTATTGAAATGAATTATAGAATTGAAGAAAAAGAGGCATTTCGCATAGCTGGTATTATGAAAAGAGTACCTATAATTTTCCACGGAGTTAACCCGGAAATTGCTGCAATGTGGGAAAGTTTGAATGACAAAATAATAGAACAGCTTTATGAACTTTCAAATGTAGAACCTAAGGGACTGATTAGTGCATCCACTAATTTTTCTGAAGGGCGAATGGAGGAGGAAGGAGAGCTTGATCATTATATAGGTGTGGCAACCAACAAGGAATGCCCAGATAATCTATCACGGCTTGAAGTTGCTGCCTCAACATGGGCTGTATTTGAAGCAGTAGGACCTTTTCCTGAGACTCTACAGGATATATGGGGACGTATCTATTCTGAATGGTTTTCATCCTCAAACTATGAAATAGCAGAGGGACCTGAAATATTGTGGAATGAGGATAAGGATTTAACTGATCCAAATTTCAAAAGTGAGATATGGATACCGGTTGTAAAGAAATAAGGAATGAACCCCACTGAAATCAGTGGGGTTTATTTGAAATTAATCATATTTTACATTATTGAATCTAACCTACTTAGACATAATATAAAAAACATAGCTATATTCAGAATAATATTTGTGGTATAGATTAATCTCTGTTTGCAACAGATTAATAGTCTGTTTAGCAACCTCATTGTCTGCATACTTTTGAAGCATACTGTTAATGCTGGCTTGTAGCGGAGTATAATAGTTATCGGTCCAATCTGTAACAGGCGCAATAAAATGGGTTTTATAACTATATCCTGCCTTCTTAATTTGATTTATTTTGTTTTCTACAGTATCGATTTGTGGATAGTCATTTGACCAAAAATTATAAATTTCTTCTGATGGGTTATTTACTACCCAACTAATCTCACTACAAATAAGATATCCATCATCCCTAAGAAACCTCTTCCAATCATGAAGTCCATTTTCAAATCCAGCTATGTAAATAGCACCCTCTGACCAGATTAAGTCAAATGAATTATCCTCAAATGGCATTTCAAACATAGATATACACTTTCCTATTACCCTATCAGATAATCCATGTTCTCGTGCCGTGTTATTCAAATTCTCTATAAAGGTCACATTATTGTCTATTGCAGTAATTATGGCATTGGGAAACTCCTGTGCTAACAACATTGTGTGAATGCCGTTGCCACAACCAATGTCTAAAATCTCAATCTGCTCTTTTGAGCTATGAAACATCGATATTGCCTTTAATGTAGAAGCTTTGCTACCAGGACCCATCCTATCTAAACCTTCAAATGCTTCAAAAAAATATTTTTCCATTTTATAATCCTCCAGTTAGTTTATTTACTTACACTGGAATGCAGGAGGGCACATAATAAAATTATAATTTATTTGGAAAAACCCTCCTGCTTGAAACCGACTCATTTTTAATATTTTTATACATAAAAACATCCTTTCTGTTATTATCTATTATCAGAATCTATTATATTACGATGGAATGACGTTGTCTATACGTTAACTCATCATTAAAGCCTTAAGCAAGTTACTTCTTGATTTCAATGTTAGTTCATATTTAGTTCACATTAAAATTATACAATATATCTATAATCAAGAGAATAATTAAAGAAATACATAATATAGAAAGCAAATAACTACGAAGGAACAAGTGGGCATGAAAAATGAAAAGCAAAATATTAAGAGATTATTGTATAGCTTATCAATTAAGTTGGAGGGGTAGGATGAATAAATTTAGGAAAGAACACATGATGACCAACTGTCCTAATTGTGGAGGAATAAATATAGGAAGATTAAATAAGTATAGTTATTTTTGTCGAGAATGTTTTGTAGAAGTAGCTATAACAAGGAAAAATCATATATATGTCTATATTCATTCGGAGGATGGTATGATAACAAGAAGGATCAAGGTAGGATAAGGGATAAGGCAAAAGAGTAGGGTTGCAAAGCTATAGAAAAGATGGTGTTTATTATAATTTAAGGGGCTCTTTAAAGGTTTGTCAAACTTATTAGCAGTTATCAACTACAATCAAGAAATTGTGAGCAAGAATAGATTCAAATAATTTACATGGAAAATCGCTAGAAAAAGTGCACTCATTCTAGCGAATTACAATGTTTAATGAAGCTAATAAAGTGGTGGAGTCGGAGCATTACATGATGGAAATGGAAGAACATCTCGGATTCTGTATAGGGGGTAGTGTTTTAATGCAAACTGAGTATGATATAAATACTCCAGCAAGTATATTTCATTATGAGTTATAGTACAAAGTATACCTGAAACACCTGTGCCGTCAGTTAGTGACACACCTACAGGTTGGTTTATTAAATATTGCATAGTTGTTTGCCAAGGCATATTGCCTCACCTCCTAATATAGAATATTCAATACTTAAAAATAAGGTACTGTATAGAGAAAAAAAGACACGGGGACAAACGAGAAAGGTCCCCCATGTCCGAATATCATCAATACCCAGCAATCTTACCTATTAATACATAGGTTACCTTTGCTGGGTTTTTGCGCCTTAAATCTAAAAAACTTTTAAAGTACGGATAATACCACGTAGCTAAAGAGAACTAAAAGTGTATAAAATTCTGACAATTGTAAACAGTATTTAATGGAGAAAAAATGTTCGGTTAATTAGAAAGGATTTTGAACCTAAAAAGCGTATATATATAGTAAGCTTATTATAGGAAGGTTGAAGGAAAATGAAAGAAAACCTTAGAAAAATGACCGAAGAGCTTGAATCTAAAAATTTATCTCCCTATGCTCAATTAAGTCATAAAACTAGGGGCAGGTTAGTAGAGGAGGATGAATGTGATATACGAACTGTTTATCAAAGGGATAGGGATCGCATTATTCATTCCAAATCATTTCGTGCCCTTAAAGAGAAAACCCAGGTTTTTATTGTAAAGGATGATTTTTTTCGAACTAGACTAAGTCATACTCTTGAGACCAGTCAAATAGCTAGAACTATTGCAAGAGCTCTTAGAATTAATGAGGACCTAGTAGAAGCAATAGCATTGGGGCACGATTTGGGGCATACCTGCTTTGGTCATAGCGGAGAAGAGGTGCTTCATAGCATTACCGGACATTTTAAACACAATGAACAAAGCCTCAGGGTGGTAAATGAACTGGAAGGAGACGGTAACGGGCTAAATCTCACATTTGAAGTGAGGGATGGTATTTTGAATCATACAGGGGAAGATCTTCCTGTTACTTTAGAGGGTAAGCTAGTTAAACTTATTGATACAATTACTTATCTTTGTCATGACATACAAGATAGCATAAGCGCAGGTATATTAAAGGAAGAGAAAATTCCTAATAGCTTTATTGAAGTTTTGGGAAATACCCATAGTAATAGAATAAATACCTTTGTGAAGGACATTATAGAAGAAACAACAAAACAGATATCTGTAGGAAGTGCAATTAATATATATCAGAGCATTGAGATAGCTGATGTTACTCAAAAATTGAGAGAGTTTATGTTTAAACAAGTATATAACGGAGATATATGCTTAAGAGAAAAGGAAAAGGCAACCTTTATAGTAAAAACCCTTTATAACTATTTCGTAGAAAATCCTAATAAAATGCCATGTGAATATATAAAGCGATTGGAGAAGGATTCTTTAGATAGGGTAGTAACAGATTGTATCGCAGGAGCTACAGATTCATATGCAATAAAATTATTTCAGAATATTTTTATACCATCACCCTATTGATTAGTACCGAAGTTAAATATTCAGAATTTACTTTTTTTATTCTATGGGGAGGATTTAACAAGTTTTATGTCGAATAAACTTCACCATGTCATTAAAGAGGGGTTAAATTAAATATGAAGGTAATTGTTGATGCCGATGCTTGCCCCGTTAAAGAGATTGTAAAAGCTTTATGTATTAAGTACAATATAGATTTGTTATTTATTCATAGTATTAGTCATATTTCAGAAGCTGATGAAAATGTTGAAAGAATTATTGTTGATAGTGAAGCTCAGGCAGCTGATATGGCAATTATTAATAATTCACAAAAGGGAGATTTAGTTATTACTGCAGATACAGGTTTAGCTGCTATCATATTGGGGAAAGGCTGTTATGCCTTGAATCCATGGGGACAAATTTATACTAATGAAAATATAGATAATCTCTTAGAAAATAGATATTTAACACAAAAGTTACTTGCTTCTGGCGGACGGGTAAAGGGACCTAAGAAAAGAAAAAATATTGATAACCAATACTTCACAGGGGCTTTAGAAAAATTCCTACAAAAAATTATCCAAATCGATGGTTAGTAGAAGGACTTTATAAAAGAAAACAGAACTAATAATATATAGAAAGTAACTAATAATTAGGTGGTATATATGGGAAATTTTTTTCCTGATGAAATTATTGAAGAGGTAAAGGACAGAAATGATATAGTTGATGTTATATCCGGCTATATATCTGTTAAAACTACAGGTGGTAGCCATAAAGCCCTTTGTCCCTTTCATAGAGAAAAAACTCCCTCCTTTGTTATCAATGCTGAAAAGCAAATTTATAAATGCTTTGGGTGTGGCGTAGGAGGAGATGTAATTCATTTTGTAATGAAAATTGAAAATCTAGATTTTATAGATTCTATTAAAGTTCTAGCCCAAAGGGCAAATATCCATATAGAGGAAAATAATATTTCCAATGAGGAAAAAAGAGAACTGCAAAAAAAAGTAGAGCTATACGAAATAAATAAAGAAGCAGGGCGATTTTTTTATTTGAATCTTATAAAAAGTGGCAAATTAGCACTTGAATATCTTGAAAAAAGAGGATTAACAAGTCAAATCATTAAAAGCTTTGGTTTGGGGTATTCATTAAATAATTGGGAAGATTTATTAAATCACTTGCTAAAGCTTGGTTATGATGAAAAAACTATAAATATTTCCGGGTTGATAATCGCAAGAAAAGATAAATCTGGGTATTATGACCGATTTCGAAATCGAATAATGTATCCAATTTTTGATACTAGAGGAAATGTGATTGGTTTTGGAGGTAGGGTGCTTGACAATAGTTTACCAAAATACTTAAATTCACCTGAGACTCCAATTTTTAATAAAAGCAATACATTATATGGATTGAACATTGCTAGAAAGAATATTACTGATGGTAAAATAATTATTGTAGAAGGCTATATGGACGTTATTGCACTACATCAGCATGGATTTAAAAATTGTGTTGCATCTTTAGGCACATCATTAACAAAGGGACATGCATTATTACTTAAAAAATACTGTCAAGAGGTTATTGTTTGCTTTGATGGAGATGAAGCAGGAACTAATGCAACCATTAGAAGCCTTGATGTATTAGAGGAAGCAGGTTTGATCCCTAAGGTACTGGTTCTTCCCAACAATTTAGATCCAGATGACTTTATTAACCAAGATGGTAAATTTCAATTTAAGGAACAATTACAGAGTGCGATAGGTCTAATTGATTATAAGTTACTTCTTGCTAAAAAAAAGCATGATTTAAATTCATCAGAAGGTAGAATTGGGTTTGTAAAAGAACTAGCAAGCGTTATGAAGGATATTAAAAGTCCTGTAGAAAGGGAGGTTTATATCCAAAAGATTGAAAAGGAAACAGGAGTCTCTAAGGAAACCATACAGCTTGAAATATATGGAAACAGATCTCCGAAGCCCTTTGAAAAGAATCAAAAGTATACTTCTAAAAACAAAAGAGATAATAAATATATAGATGCTATAAATCCTGTAGAACAAAAAGGACATATTATAGCAGAAAAGCAATTAATTAAGGCAATGATCATAAATAAAGAGCTTGTTCCACTATTTGCGTCAAAAGTTAATCTTGAAGAGTTTTCAATAGCTGAATATCAAATGATTTTTGAATACTTACTATCTAATAATGACAAGATTTACAGTATAGAGTCACTACTAAATGAACACCCTCAACTTCAGGAGATAATAAAAGATATATTGAAGACAGACATTGAGCATATAAATATAGAAAAAGCTTTAGAGAAATATATTATTAATTTAAGAAGATACAAGCTATTATATCAAATTAGAATATTACAGCAGCAGCAAAATGATCTGCTTAAGGAGAAAAAATTAAATAAGGAAGAGGTTGAGAAGGAATTGCTTAAAATTGGAGTAGAGATTATGAGATTAAATACAGAGATACAGAAGCTACAGCTTTAAGGAAAGGAGGGGACATTTGTGAGTAATCCACAGGAAGGCAAAAAAGAGACAGTTAAGCTACTGATAGAAAAAGGTAAAAAAAGAGGAATGATTACCTATACGGAAATAATGGATGCATTTGAAGATATTGCTTTAGATAAAGATCAGATTGATGAAGTTTATGAACATCTTTCAACTTTAGGAATAGATATCGTCGGAGATAAAGACGATGATATCGATATTGAAGTTGATGAGGCTGAACTAGAAGCTGAAATTCCACTAGAGGAAAACATAGAAGATGATGTGGCATTATTAAAAGGGATTAATATAGATGATCCTGTAAGAATGTATTTGAAGGAAATAGGAAAAGTGCCATTGCTTTCAGCTACTATGGAAATTGATTTAGCTCAACGAATGGAAGCTGGAGACGAAGAAGCAAAAAAACAGCTTGTGGAGGCTAATCTTCGACTGGTTGTTAGTATTGCTAAAAGGTATGTAGGCCGAGGGATGTTGTTTTTGGATCTTATTCAAGAAGGAAATCTTGGTCTAATAAAAGCTGTGGAAAAATTTGATTTTCGTAAAGGGTTTAAGTTTAGTACCTATGCTACCTGGTGGATACGTCAAGCAATTACTAGAGCAATTGCTGATCAAGCCCGTACAATTCGAATTCCCGTTCACATGGTTGAAACAATAAATAAATTAATACGTGTTTCAAGACAATTATTACAGGAATTAGGACGTGAACCTAAGCCAGAAGAAATTGCAAGAGAAATGGATTTATCAGAAGAAAAGGTTAGAGAAATTTTAAAAATTGCTCAAGAACCTGTTTCTTTAGAAACACCAATTGGTGAAGAAGAGGATAGTCATTTGGGAGATTTTATCCCCGATGATGAGGTGCCCGCACCTGCAGAAGCAGCAGCATTTTCATTGTTGAAGGAGCAATTAATTGAAGTTCTAGATACTTTGACCCCAAGAGAACAAAAAGTTTTAAGACTCCGTTTTGGGCTAGATGATGGAAGAGCAAGAACTTTAGAGGAAGTAGGTAAGAAGTTTGATGTTACCCGCGAGCGTATTCGACAAATAGAAGCTAAGGCATTAAGAAAGCTACGACATCCAAGTCGAAGTAAAAAACTAAAAGATTATCTTGAATAAATCAATAATAGATTCGCAACTGCGAATCTATTATTTTATCACCATAATGATGTTAAGAGTATAATTCTTTTAATTACCAATATTGTTTTTGCTTAGCGTATTCAATTTTCTTCTTTTTTTCCTCTGCTGTTTCACTGTCATCAATTTGATCTTGCAAAACGTGCATTATTTGGTCTGCTTCTTCCTCCCATTCTTGGGTACGTCCTCCCCATTTAAATTGAACCATGTCCTCTGGAGGAACAATCTTTTTTTTCTTTTTATTTGTATGGGGCATTATATAACCTCCTTCAAATTAATAGTTAAATGCTGTAATTAAAATTATTGTTAAGTAAAGGAGTCATAAATATGCAGGTAAAATTAACCCCAAGATTAAATAAGATTACCCAACTAGTGTCAGAAGGGTCAATTGTAGCAGATATTGGAACAGACCATGGATATATCCCTACTTATTTAATAGCCAATAATATATGCTCAAGAGTAATAGCCAGTGACGTAAATGAAAAACCTTTAAAAAGTGCCATTAACAATATTAAGAGCTATGGATTTGAAAATCAAATAGAAACAAGATTGGGTAATGGTTTAGAGGTACTAAAGCCCCATGAAGTAGATACTGTTATTATAGCTGGCATGGGTGGACTACTTATTAGTGAGTTGCTTAATAACTCTAAGGAAATTATTGATACAGTTGATTTCTTTATCCTACAACCAATGCAGGCACAGGAAGAACTTAGAAGGTATTTAGTGGAGAATAAGTTTACAATTGTAGAAGATGTATTGGTAAAGGAAGATCATCGCATATATGAAATTATTAAGGCCAAGAAAGGAAATCAATTGGTTGATGATGAATTAAAATATGAAATAGGATTTCATATTGAAAAAAACCAACTTAATCTTGCGGAAGAATTCCTAGAAGGAAAGCTAAAGGCTTTAAGAGAAATTATATTACAAGTAGAAGCACAGAAATCTGCAGCAGCAATTGAAAAGTTTAATTATTGTGTTGATAAAATTTATAAAATTGAGGAGGTGCAAAAGTGGCTGAAAAAATTAAGTTAAAAAAGCTAACTGATATACTTGAAGCCCTTGCCCCCACTAATAATGCTTTGTCCTGGGATAATGTTGGATTACAGGTGGGGGACAATAATAGTTGGGTAAGTAAAATTTTAGTTTGCCTAGATGTTAATGAAAAAATCCTAGATGAAGCAATTGAAAAAGGATGTCAGGTCATTGTTTCCCATCATCCATTAATATTCAAGCCTATGAAGTCGATACTAAACAATGATATAAGGGGTAAAATCATCATTAAGGCTATTAAAAATAATATTAGTATTTATGCAAGTCACACAAATATGGATATTGCCAATGGTGGTTTAAATGATTTTATAGCACAAAAACTAGGGTTAAAGAAATTGAGATTATTGGATGTTACGAAAAATAAGAGTTTTTCGAAGCTGGTGGTTTTTGTACCAGAAGAGTATTCGGATATTATTGCAGATGTAATGGGCAATGCTGGAGCAGGGCATATTGGCAATTATAGTCACTGTAGCTTTAAAACCCAAGGGGTAGGAACATTTAAACCATTAGAAGGGACAAATCCATTTATAGGACATAAAGATGAACTTGAGAATGTTAATGAAATTCGTTTGGAAACAATAATAGAAAATGAAAAGCTCAATTACATTGTTGAAGAAATGATAAAGGCTCATCCATATGAAGAAGTTGCATATGATATATATCCTTTACATAAGGAAATACCCCAAAATGGAATTGGGAGAATTGCTGATGTAGATCCAATTCTAACATCTGTATTAATTGAAGATATAAAAGCCTCACTAGAAATAGAGAATATTCGATTCATTGGAGATGTAAATAAAAATGTCAGTAGTATTGCAATTGTAAATGGTAGTGGAGCTGAGTATATTCAAGCAGCAGTTAAAGCGGGATGTGACTGCTTGATTACAGGAGATGTAAAATATCATGAAGCTCAAATAGCCCTAGAGCTTGGTCTAAATGTTATGGATGTTGGTCATTATGAATCTGAGATACATTTTATTGAATTAATAACAGAATACCTACAGAAAACTTTTCATGAAATGAAAATTAATGCTGAGGTAGTAGGGTCGAAGGTTTTTAGCAATCCATTTCAATATATGTAAAATATAATGTAAAATGATAAATGTTTAATGTTGAATTAATGAAGCTTCGGAGATACGAAGCAAATTCATAAGAAATTTCAAAGTAAAAAATTAAACCTATTAAAGAATTAGGCAATAAGATAATCAATATTAAATAAAAATTTAGACTAAATTTTTTTACAACAATTCAACATTTATCATTCAGCATTCAACATTTTAATTGGAGGTGTTTTACTAATGAAAGCAATAATATATACCGATGGTGGTTCTAGGGGGAACCCTGGAGAAGCAGGAATTGGGATAGCAATAGAGGATGAACAGGGAAATATAATTAAAGAAATAAGCCAATATATTGGAAAGCAAACTAATAATGTTGCTGAATATAAAGCCCTAAGTAGAGGACTTGAAGTAGCACTTGACATGGGAGTAAAGGATATTGTATGCTATCTTGACAGCGAATTAGTTGTTAAGCAAATAAAAGGGGAATATAAGGTCAAAAACGAAGGTCTTATTCCAATATATAATATGATAATGCCTTTAATTAATAAATTTGAAGCCTTTGATATAAAGCATATAAGACGAGAGTATAATAAAAAAGCAGATAAGCTGGCTAATGACGCAATGGATAATAAGTAAATTCCAATTTTTACATTTTGACAATTAGTATGATATATACTATAATTAGATTTCCAAAGAGAAAAAACAAAATAAAGTGAGTAAGTCAGATGGTCGCGTGGGCTTTTATGCCTACGAGGAAAGTCCGAGCTCCATAGAGCAGGGT
The DNA here is from genome assembly GCF_900101495.1 of Alkaliphilus peptidifermentans DSM 18978. Classification (GTDB taxonomy): domain Bacteria; phylum Bacillota; class Clostridia; order Peptostreptococcales; family Natronincolaceae; genus Alkaliphilus_C; species Alkaliphilus_C peptidifermentans. Next base: position 135,391 of record NZ_FMUS01000002.1, on the reverse strand, counting down.
GCTGGGTAATACCCAGTGGAGGCGACTCCAAGGAAAGTGCAACAGAGAGATACCGCCCATCATTCTTTAGAGTGACGGGTAAGGGTGGAAAGGTGAGGTAAGAGCTCACCAGCAGCTAGGTGACTAGCTGGCTATGTAAACCCCATCTGGAGCAAGACCAAGTAGGGACTAAAAAAACGGCTGCTCGTCGTGTCCCGTGGTAGGTTGCTTGAGCCAACTGGCAACAGTTGGCCTAGATAGATGACCGTTTAATACAGAACTCGGCTTATAGATTTGCTCACTTATAATAAATCAACATTTATGTTGGTTTTTTTGTTTTTTGAAAAATCGTAAGTAAAGATTATAGAGAATAAGAAATAGGATAAAATTTTCAAAAGCTAAGCAACAATTTGAACTTTTTAAAAGAGTTTAGTAAATTTCAGTAGAATGATTTGATATAATATCTATAATGGAAAGCTGCTCATTCAGTTATAAGGAAGGTGTATCATATGAAAATCGACAGGCTTCTTGGTATAATAACTATTCTTTTGAATAATGAAAAAGTAACAGCTAAGATTTTAGCTGAAAAGTTTGAGGTGTCTGTCCGTACTATATATAGAGACATTGAAAATATATGTATGGCAGGTATACCTATAGTTACCTATCAGGGAGGTGGTGGGGGAATCAGTATTGCCGAAGGTTATAAACTTGATAAAAGTATACTAACTAGTGATGAGCTTGGTAATATAATAATCGGTTTAAAAAGCATTGAAAGCATATCAAATAATTCAAATATTAATCTCCTATTAAATAAGTTATCACCAAAACATGAAGATATTATATCCTTTAGCGATAATATTTTTATTGATTTAACCTCTTTCTATAAGACAAGCCTCTCTCAGAAGATAAGCCTTATTAGAGAAGCTGCCAATAGTAACTATGAGGTTGTTTTTGACTACTTTTCCACAGCAGGGGTGTCAAACAGATATGTAGAGCCTTATTTTATTACTTTCAAGTGGGCTGCATGGTATGTCTTTGGATACTGTAAATCAAGAGAAGATTTTAGACTTTTTAAACTTAACAGGGTTAATCGTCTAAAAATAACCAATAGAAAATTCTCTCGGCGTGAGGTTCCAAAAGAAAGACTTGATATTGATAGGTATTTTGAAAGGGATAAAAAAACAATCACTATGCTTATTGATCCCTCCATGGAATATAAAATTGTAGATACCTACGGTGTAGATTCCTATGAAATTACAGATGATAATCGCATCAAGTTTCAACTTATTTATGTCAACCATCAGTATGCAATGGATTTTATACGTAGTTTGGGTGATAAAGTATGTGTTTTATCTCCACAATCAATAATTGATGAGATTAAAGCTAATGCTCTAAATATTTTAAATATGTACTAACCAACATGACATACTGTTGTCATGTTGATTGTGTTATGCTTGTAAATAGATAAAACTTATATCATAAAATTGGATAGAGAAGGGGGAGTAATTAGTTGAATAAGGATTACATAAGTACAAGAATTTCTGAATATAGCGAATTTATCTCAATGGTTAAAGATATTGGATTTATGACTTTATCAAATAACCGTATTGATTTTCCCTGTCTTTCTGACTTAACAAACCAAGAGGAATGGCATACTGGTCTATCAACAGACCCGTGGTTGTGGCGTGTGAGTATTGAAAAAGATCGTAAAGCGGCCTATGGTAAGCTGTTTGACAAAAAACCTGGATTTATTTCTCTTGAATGGTACCCTAAATTTCTTGCTGCTAAGAGAAGTGGACGGAATTTTTCGGAAATATATTCTGCGGGTTTAATAAGTAATTATGCTAAACAGATATATGATTTATTTGAGGATGACACAATTTTAGCTGTCCATGAAATAAAATCATTAGGTGGATTTACAAAGGACTTAAATTCCAAATATGAGGCGGCAATGTGTGAATTACAAATGTGGATGTTTATAACAGTGAAGGGTAGCAAACAAAAGATAAGCGCTAAAGGAGAACCGTATGGTTGGCCTTCTACTGCATACTCTACTGTAGAAGCATGGGCAGGAGATAAGATTATGGAAGAATCCAATAATATTAAACCTAAGGATGCAATGGAGGAAATTTTTCAGAGAATTAGGGAAATTTCTCCTGACATTGAACCAAAGAAAATAAAACGCTTTCTAAACTTTTAAGCTTACAAAAAACATAAAAGGAGAGACATATAATGGATAAAGAAATGATTGGAATGTGTGGTACCTACTGTGGAGTATGTGAATGGAAAGAAAAAACCAATTGTCCAGGCTGTCAAGCAGTCAAAGGTAAACCCTTTTGGGGAGAATGTTTGGTTGCAGGTTGTTCTATAGAAAAGGGTTATAATCATTGTGGACATTGCTCAAGCTTACCATGCGAAAAGTTACAGGATGCATATAATAATGAAGAACATGGCGACGATGGTGAACGATTGATTAATTTAAAGAATTGGGTGGATGGAAAGGAAGAATATTTACAGATAGGAGAACTTAAATCAGGTGAAAAATAAATTTCAGTCTGAGCCAACATTATTTATGTTGGTTTTTTTATTGAAGTTTTATCATCTATACAAAATGTTGGTTATGATAAGGGCCCGGCGGAGGAGATAGAGGCGGTGAGATCATTGTCACGGGAACGCCAGCAGATTTGCAAAATACATACGTTCTTCTATGGGCACTTTTTTGACATAAGAGGGTTGTATTGTGCAGATAAACCTCCAGAAAAATACAGAAGATTCTTTCAAAGATATTATACTCTTAAGATAACTGATGTCTGATAAGTTAATTATTAAATTAAACATCCTAGAACTATATGTAAATCCATTTATAAGACATATATTTAATTCTCCCTCAGGAAGAAATGACTTTAATGCTGGAAAAATTTAAAACCTATGGTCAGAAATAAACTAATCTTACCGAAATAAACTCAATTGTCCACCAAAACCATAGCAGAGAGTAGTCAATTGGAAAGGTTTTTAGACATTATTTTTTTTATAATTGTAACTAGTTATAATTTTTTACTATATTAAAAAACCTAATAATAGAATTCTTCTATATACCCTCAAAGTATTTAATATTTTAATATTAAGAATCTCCACTAAAACACTAAACTGACCGCCTGTGATATTAAATACAGGCGGTTTTACCTTTAATAAAAGTGAGCATATATGATTTTTATATTGTTTAATTTGTTATTTTTATATAAAAGTAAACTAACATCGAAACTTTCAATTGTACATTCCTAAACAAACCTAATAAAATCAAAGTGAAAAAGTTTTATTATTAGAAATTGTGTATGCTTTAAAAGATTATTTTATAAAGAAAGCATCATAATGGTTTTCTATGTACTTATGGAGAACTCAATGAATTCAACATAACCAAATTTAGAGAAAGAGGGGGAGTTTATTTGAGACCAGTACTTATGGAGAAAGTAGAAGAGCTTAGAGGAATTAACTCTGTAAAAATTAAAGAAGCCAGTGAAGCAGGACAAAAAGTAGTTGGAATGTATTGTGTTTTTTCACCACAGGAAATTGCATTAGCAGCTGGAGCTATTCCTGTAACCCTATGTGGTACAAAGCAAGAACCAATAGAGGATGCAGAAAAGGAACTACCAAGAAACCTATGTCCACTGATTAAATCCAGCTATGGCTTTGCCATTACTGATAAATGCCCATACTTCTATTTCTCAGATGTACTATTGGCAGAAACAACATGTGATGGCAAGAAAAAAATGTATGAATTGATGGGTAAAATTAAACCTATGCATGTAATGAATCTTCCTCAAACAGCTGATGGAGAACAAGCCTTGGCTTACTGGAAGGATGAAGTAGTACGTTTTAAAAGCTTTCTTGAAGATAAATTAGGAGTAGAAATTACTGAAGAAAAGCTTAGAGATGCTGTTAAGCTTGCTAATAGAGAAAGAAGAGCCTTAAAAAAACTGCATCAATTAAATGCCCATAAGCCGGCTCCCCTTACAGGGATGGATATGATGCTAGCTCAATGGTTAAAGGGATTTAATGTAGATAAGAAAGCTGGTATTAAGTTGATTGAAGATTTAATTATTGAAATAGAAGAAAGAATGTTAGAAGGAAAATATGCTTTTGATGAAAGTGCTCCTAGAATATTGTTAACTGGAGTACCGATTGGTAGTGGGTCTGAGAAGGTATTAAAGATACTGGAAGAAGTAGGGGCTAGTGTAGTGGCTTTGGAAAACTGCACTGGATATAAGGGATTAGATGTAATGGTGGAGGAAGAAAAAGAACCAATTCTAGCTATAGCAGAAAAATACCTATCTACACCATGTTCCTGTATGAGCAATAACAATAGAAGATTAGATTTAATTAATAGATTGGCAAAAGAATATCAAGTAGATGCAGTAGTAGATTTAACATGGCAAGCCTGTCATACTTACAACATAGAGTCATTTACTGTAAAAAAATATGTAAAAGATCAATTAAACCTACCTTTCTTACAAATAGAAACCGATTATTCTGATTCAGATATAGGACAGATCAAAGTTAGGGTAGAAGCCTTCTTAGAGTCTTTCTTTGAAACAGCAAAGTAATATTCTTATATTTTGAAAGAGTTTCTTAACCGAAACTCTTTTTCTGGTATAGTAGTAATTAGTTATGATGAAAAGCATTAAAAGTGTTTAATATATCATATTAGTAAAGAAGGGATAAAATGTATACAATAGGCATTGACATTGGCTCAGTAGCCAGTAAGGCAGTGACATTTGATGGTGAGAAGGTGACTAGCAAAATTATACTACCTACTGGGTGGAGTCCTAAAGAAACAGGAGAAAAATTATTAAAGATCCTGCTAGAAGAAAAAATGATTGCAAGAGAGCAGGTAAAAACCATCATTGGAACTGGTTATGGTCGTGGGTCCTTGTCTTTTATAGATAAAAAAGTTACAGAAATCACCTGTCATGGTGTAGGGGCATATTTCTTAGACCCTGAAGTTAGAACTGTTATCGATATAGGTGGACAGGATAGCAAAGTAATAAAATTAGACTGTAAAGGTAATGTTATTGATTTTTTAATGAATGATAAATGTGCTGCTGGCACCGGACGCTTTTTACAGGTAATGGCTAATTCTCTAGAGATAGATATCAGCGATTTATCAGAGGTAGCACAAGGTGATGCACCACAAAAAATAAATAGTATGTGTACGGTTTTTGCTGAATCAGAGGTGGTTAGTCTTATGGCAGAGGGAGCCTCTAAAGAAAGTATAGCAGCAGGATTGTTACAATCAGTAGCAAATAGAACCTATTCATTAGCAGGCAAAGTACAGGTGGAGAACAAGGTATACTTTTCTGGGGGAGTATCAAAAAATTCCTTACTAAAAGAATATCTAGGAAAAAAGCTAGGGGTAGAAATCTATTCTTCCGATATGGCACAGTTTATCGGTGCAATAGGGGCAGCAGTTATTGGATATAAGTGAGGAAATATTAGAATGTATTACCTAATGTATATATGATCTGTTAGGAATTGATAGAAAAATGAAATATACCCCAAGGCTATATACTGATGTCAGATTGTGCTTTACCATCCCTTACACCTCCTATAAATGTACATGCCATGGTGAAGGCACGTAGGAATTTTTGGAGATCTCAGTTAGAGATTGTGTATAATTCTTTAAAGAGACAAGGCTGATTTTACTCTATTTTGGGTTTAATTAAGTGGTTACTGATAAAAAAGAGCAGATATACCGGCTTTATAGCTTAGAATATGCCCAAAGGATTATAAAAATAATATATTTTATTGAAGATGAATATGTAGAGAATAATAATCCACGGGCTAAGCTGGTGGATTTTTGATTTAATCGGTACTATTTTAATTGATATTACTATAGATATATAAAGAAAATAATGATAAGATTGAAACAAAAAAATATTGATGGGAGATATAACAAATGGGGAGACGGAAAAATAGAAAAAATAAAGGGGTGGACAGGGTAATTTTATTTATAATATTAGCTATAGCAGCAATAGGTTATTACTTCATAAATAATGACAATAATTTCATTACTATATTTAAAGAAGGTGATCTAAATCACGAAAATTATCAAGAAGCAGAAGTAGAAGTAGAATTAGTGAGTGACAATTCAAAGGAAAAAGATCAGTTGCTAGAGTTTTATACTGACATTCCAAGTATCGATGTTGAAGTTATAAATCCAGAGTTTTGGATAGGAAGGGTAAAGGATGCAGATGAAATTTTAATGAATTCTGATGAAATACTAGAATTTAATAAAAGAAATATAGAAGTATTGGGAGTTCTTAAAGACATTGCAAATCATGAGGATTATATCTCGAAGGATGAACTAAAGGAACTGCTTCAAAGTATAAGTAAAATTCCGGCCACTACTATGTATAATAAAGAAGGAAAAACTCTAACAGCAGAAGATTATAATCTATTAATGCATAATACTAATATAGAATCCATTAATGATATTAATGAAGTTTTATATGGTTTAGTATGTAGACGAACTGCAATGAGAACCTTTCCCAATGAAAAACCTGTATACAATAAGCCTGGAGATATAGAATTTGATAGATTTATGGAGACAGCAGTTTATCCGGCTGAAGCAGTTACTATTCTATTGGAGAGTGTCGATGGTGAATGGCTTCTTGCACAAACCTATAACTACTTAGGCTGGCTTCCTAAAAAGGATGTGGCCATAGGCTTGAAGGACGAAGTTCTAAATTATGTAAATAAAGCTCCATATATAGTGGTTACAGCAAGGCAGATGGAAATATTGGTGGAAGAAGAGGTAGTTTATGTTGATATGGGAGTTAGAATACCATTACAAAATAATAATGATGTAAATTCGTACAAGGTAATCTTTCCTGCCAGAAGCCAGGAAGGCAAACTATATTTTACCTATGCTGACCTTTCTAAAAATAGTGAAGCCAGTATGGGATTTTTGCCCTACAATAGAGCTAATATTATTAAACAAGCTTTTAAGTTTCAAGGAGAAAACTATGGATGGGGCGGTATGAATAATGCTAGAGATTGCTCAGCTTTTATTATGGATATTTATCGAACCTTTGGAATAAAGCTTCCACGAAACTCATCGGAGCAAGGAAGACTATCCCAGGGAATTACATACAATGTGACTACCCAAAATATAGATGAAAGAAAAGCGTTTATTCAAAACATAAATCCAGCTACACCTATATACATGTCTGGTCATGTAATGCTTTATCTTGGTGAGTACAAAGAGGAAAACTATATAATTCATAGCTTTTCTGGATTTTATAAGGAAGATAAAGATAATACTTTAAAATATCAAAAAGTAATGAGAACACTAGTAACACCACTTAGTATACGACTGGCAAATGGAAAAACCTTTTTAGAGGCTTTATACTGTGGTAAAGAATTTCTGTAAAATAGAACTTGAATCTGCGGTTCGGTATTATGGAATTACTGTTCGATAAAACGGACTGAGGAAATTGGAATTATGTTGGTTAAAAATTCATGCCTATTGAGATAATTACAAAATATTACCATTATAAGAAGTCCTGATTATCGAACTCTTAAGTCTACTAAAAATATTGTAAGCTAGGAAAACTCTAGCGGCTAAATAAATGCAATCATTGGCATAATAATTGCATTTATATATCTGGAAAATTAAGAATATTTAATAAATTATAAACAGCTGTGTCTAGGTACAAGTTCTTTTATGTGTATTATAGAGTTTATAATTTTTGTGAATTTCAACATAATATTGACTTAACATATTTGATTACTAATAGAAATAATAATTTGAGGAGGTGGAAAAAAAGACTTAGATATACTTTAAACTAAATTTAAAATGGAGGGGTTAAAATGTATAAGAGGAAAAAAATGAGTTTAATTTTGGCTTTGCTTATGATATTCTCAATATTTATTACAGCTTGTTCCAGTGAAGAAGCAGTAACAACGCCACCAGATGAAACTGTTGGAAATGCAGAAGCTAGCAAATACGGGGGGATATATGAATCCTATATAGAAGCAGACTTTAATACTCTTGATCCAGCATTTGCTACAGCAGCCCTAGATGGATTTATGGTTTCTTTGATTTATGATGCATTAATTGGTTTCGATGCTGAGGGTAAGGTAATGCCAGCCCTTGCTAAATCATGGGAAACACCAGATGAAGTGACTTATATCTTTGATCTGGTAGATAACGCAAAATTCCACAATGGAAATTCATTTACTGCCAATGATGTTAAATATACCTTTGAAAGAGTGCTAGACCCAGAAGTTGCATCTCCTCGAACCTGGGTATTTGATAAGCTTAAGGGAGCAGAAGCATTTATGGAAGGAAACGCAGCTGAGGTTGAAGGCATTGAAATACTAAGTGATTATAAAATTAAACTTACTTTAGAGGATCCCTTTGCTCCATTCTTGAGTATGCTGGGAATGCCTGCTGCTCATATTGTTGATAAAAATGAAGTCGAGAAATATGCAGATCAAACTCAATTTGCATTACACCCTGTGGGAACAGGTCCATACATATTTGATGTATATAATCAAGGAGAAAGACTAACCCTTAATGTTTTTGAAGACTACTTTGCTGGTAGAGCCTTCTTAGATGGCATTAACTATAGAGTTATACCAGATCCTTCAACTCAAGTTGCAGAGTTTGAAGCAGGTAATTTGGATGAATTGCTTATTCCAGCTGCTGATCTTGAGCGTTTTAGAAATAATCCTACCTATAGACCATACTTACGTGATATGAATACTTTTTGGAACTTCTTTATTGGTTTGATGGCAGATAAGCCACCATTTGATGACGTAAGGGTACGACAGGCATTTAACTATGGTGTTGACCGTGAAGCTATTGTTCGGGCAGTAAGAGGTGATACAGCCATTGTAAGCCATGGTCCAATTCCTCCTGGACTAGACGGCTTTAGACCAGAGTTTAAATCTTACCCATATGATCCTGAAAAATCAAAGGCGTTATTGGCTGAGCTTGGCTACTCACCAGAAAATCCACTACCAATAGAGTTTCTTCACATTGAATCAACCGCTAATGTAGCCTTATTAGAGCCAGTACAGGCAATGCTAAATCAAGTTGGCTTTGATGTTAATCTAATTTCTATGGAATCTCAAGCTGCAAGGGTTCAATTTAGAGAGGGTGGCAGTCATAATGTTTACTATTTAAGCTGGGGTGCAGATTATCCAGATGCGGAAAATTATCTATTCCCGTTATTCCATTCATCAAACTGGGGTGGAGGAGGAAATGGAACCAGATACTCAAACCCAGAGGTAGATGCACTTCTAGAAAAGGCTCATAAAACAGCAAATTATAATGAAAGAATTAAGTTATATCAGGATATTGAAGACATCGTTGTGGAAGAAGCAGCCCGTATGTGGTTCTTCCTAAGCAGAAACTGGAGGGTTTATAAACCAGAGGTAAAGGATGTAGTTCTATACAGAATATTTAATGCTAATAAAATGTTGGATGTTTGGTTAGATAGATAATTTATTACTTAAATTACTGGGGTTAAGCCAAGGCTAGCCCCAGTAATATTCAGATATAGGGGGCGTAATCATAATGCTTACTTATTTAACAAGAAGAGTTTTATTATTAATTCCAGTAATGATTGGTGTATCTTTGATAACATTCTTTCTGTTATATTTTGTACCAGGTGATGTTGCTACTACTATTGTTGGTGATAGAGCCTCAGACGAAGCGATAGAAAAGGTTAGAGCTGAACTAGGTCTGGATGATCCCTTTCACCAACGGTATATAAGCTATATGTCTAATGCAATAAGAGGTGATTTAGGTAAATCCTATATAAATCATAGAAGAGTTGCTGATGAGATAAAAAGGCGATTTCCTGTAACTATTAAACTTGCCAGTCTATCTTTTTTAATTACAGTTGTGGTGGGGACTACTGTAGGAATTATCTCTGCAGTCAAGCAAAATACATTGTTAGATAGGTTTGTTAGGTCGATTACTTTGATTGGAGTCTCCACACCAGTAATTTTTTTTGGATTACTTATGATGTATATTTTTGGAGTGTGGCTCAAGATTCTACCTGTTTCTGGTATAGGGAATGGTAGCTTTAAATATTTCATTTTACCATCAACTGTATTGGGATTAAACTCTGCCGTATTTAATGCAAGACTGACTAGATCTTGTATGCTGGAGGTAATTAGACAAGACTATATAAGAACTGCAAGGTCTAAGGGACTATCGGAAAGAGTAGTTATTTATAAGCATGCATTGAGGAATGCCATGATACCGATTATAACCAATATGATTATGACAATAGGTCTTTTGCTGGTGGGTTCTGCTTTAACAGAAATTGTTTTCTCTCTTCCTGGTATTGGATCATATACAATGCAGGCAGTTTTTGCCAGAGACATTCCAGTAGTTATGGGGTGCTTCCTATTTCAAGCCTTCATTTTTGTATTTGCAAATCTGTTTGTAGATATTGCATATGCAATTGTGAATCCAAGAATCAAGTTTAATTAAAAGGAGGAGAAGATGTTATGGAAAGCACTAAAGAGATCATGGTAGAAGAAAAAGTCAAAAAATCAAATAACCCTTGGGTAATTGCAATGGGTAGATTAAGACGAGATAAAAGTGCTATGCACGGTTTATATATTATAGTCTTTTTAACCTTTATAGCTGTCTTTGCCTCCTTCCTATCACCATATCATCCTATAAATGACTTTAATTTAGATAGAGCATTTGAAGGACCAAGCTATCAGCACTGGTTTGGTACCGATTGGATGGGGAGAGATGTACTTTCTAGAGTATTATATGGTTCTAGAATTTCCTTAACTGTTGGTCTGGCATCAAGGTTGGTGACACTGAGCATAGGTATTACTTTGGGGGCAATAGCAGGTTATTTTAGAGGGATACCAGATATGATAATCATGAGAATTGCTGAAATAATGGACGCATTCCCAAATTTTTTATTTGCCATTGCCATATCTATAGCAATAGGCCCAGGGCTATATACAGTGTTTTTTGCCCTTGGGTTTGTGGGATGGTCTGGTATGTGTAGACTTATTAGAGGACAGGTATTGGCTTTGAGAGAAATGGAGTTTGTAGAGGCAGCAAGGTCATTGGGTGCTTCAGATACAAGAATTATTTTTAAAGAGATTCTTCCCAATTGTATGGCTCCGGTGATTATATCGACAACCATGGGAATTTCAAGTGCTATAATGTCAGAGGCTGCACTTTCCTTTTTAGGATTAGGAGCACAGCCTCCTACACCTACTTGGGGTTCTATGATGAATTTTGGAAGGCAATATATTTATAATGCCCCTCACTTAGTTATTTTCCCTGGAATCGCCATTGCATTGACGGTTTATGGGTTTAATTTGTTTGGCGATGGGTTAAGGGATGCATTGGATCCTAGGATGAAGGACTAAAGGGAATGGAGGAAAAAGGGATATGAAAAATAATGAAAAATTATTAGAAATAAATAACCTACATACCTACTTTTTCACCCAGGACGGTATGGTTCCGGCTGTCGAGGGGGTTAGCTTTCATATAAAAAAAGGAGAAACTCTTTGTGTTGTTGGGGAGTCGGGTTGTGGTAAAAGTGTTACAGCAATGTCTATACTTAAATTAATTCCAGTACCACCAGGTAGATATGTTGATGGAGAAATATTATTCAACGGAGAAAATATTCTTAATAAAAGCGACGAAGAAATGAGGAAAATTAGAGGAAATGATATTTCTATGATTTTTCAAGAGCCAATGACTTCTTTGAACCCTGTATACACAGTTGGAGATCAAATTGCAGAGGCTGTAGTACTGCATCAGAAATTAAATAGATCTGATGCAATGAAGGTTGCCATTGAAATGCTAAAAAAGGTAGGCATCCCTTTGCCAGAAAAACGTGTGAAGGAATATCCGCATCAGCTTAGCGGAGGTATGCGTCAAAGGGTAATGATTGCTATGGCCCTTAGCTGTAATCCAATGCTTCTAATTGCAGATGAACCTACAACAGCATTGGACGTGACAGTTCAAGCTCAAATCCTGGATTTGATGAGAAAAATGAAAAAAGATAGCAATGCATCAATATTGTTTATTACCCACGACCTTGGCGTAGTTGCAGAAATGGCAGATAGAGTTGTAGTTATGTATGCAGGTAAAATAGTAGAGCAGGGCAGAGTAGAAGAGATTTTTAATGAACCAAAACATCCTTATACCATCGGGTTACTTAAATCAATACCTCAAATAGATGGAAGGAGAAAGGTTGACCTCCATGTTATAGAGGGTATGGTACCCAGCCTATATAACCTTCCGAAGGGTTGTAGATTTAATCCAAGATGTAAATTTGCAATGGATATTTGCTTAGAAAAGGAGCCATCATTAATGAATTTGGGGCATGAGGAAAGACAGTGTGCCTGTTGGCTTATTTCAGAGGGGGAAGTCAGATGAAGCAGACATTACTAAAGGTCACAGATTTAAAAACATACTTTCCAGTAACAGGAGGAATCTTTGGTGGTGTAAAGGCCCATGTAAAAGCAGTGGATGGTGTATCTTTTGAAGTTTATCAAGGGGAAACCCTGGGATTGGTGGGAGAAAGTGGCTGTGGAAAATCTACAACAGGAAGAACTGTACTCAGATTAATAGAACCAACTGCAGGAAATATTACCTTTGAGGATCAGGATATACTAAAGCTAAAAAAAAGTGAAATGGTTAAACTTAGGAAAGAGATGCAAATGATTTTTCAAGATCCTTATTCATCACTAAACCCAAGAAAAATGATTAAAGAAATAATTGGTCAGGCATACGAAATTCATGCACCTTCAATGAATAAAAAAGAGCGTGAGGAAAAGATAGCAGGTCTACTTAAAGAGGTAGGATTAAATCCTGATTATTTAGTAAGGTATCCCCATGAGTTTAGTGGAGGACAAAGACAAAGGATAGGAATAGCGAGGGCAATTGCATTAAATCCTAAGCTTATAATTGCTGATGAGCCGGTATCTGCTCTGGATGTTTCTATTCAATCTCAGGTACTTAATTTGATGAATGAATTACAACAAAAATACGGTTTGACCTATATTTTCATTGCTCATAATCTGAGTGTTGTAAGGCATCTAAGTGATCGAGTAGGAGTAATGTATCTAGGTAAAATTGTTGAGCTTACAGATAGTGATAGTCTTTATAAAAAGCCCCTGCATCCATATACTCAGGCATTGCTTTCAGCCATTCCAATACCAGTTGTAGGAGGTAAAAAGGCTCATGTTATTCTTGAAGGTGATGTGCCAAGCCCTTTAAACCCGCCAACTGGTTGCAGATTTCATACAAGATGTAGATACTGTATGAATATCTGTAAAGAAGCAGAACCTGAGTTTAAAGATATAGGAAATAATCATTTTGTAGCATGTCATCTTATGGATAAATAATTCATTTAATTAAGTTTCTTTTCATATTCTGAAGGTGGAGGTGGTTTTGAAATGAAATTATATGGGTCTGAGAATAATACAACCATTTTACACAAAGGAGAGGATTTTCAAAAAGGAATAATGAAGTCCTTAAAACTTACTCCAAAGGGTTATTTGGCGCTTGTGGAAAACTCTAAGGAGGGAGTATTCTACTCACCGGAAATCAACACACCCGGTTTTAAAAAACTGATTGCCTCATGGAATGCATTAACTCCAATAAATACAAGTGTGGAGCTTAAAATAAAAGTAAGGAAAGGGAATCAATGGTCTGAATGGTTTTCCTATGGGAAATGGGGCTGTAATGGCAAAGCCAAAAGTGTTGAAGTGGAGCAAAAAGATAAAATTGCCCATATGTCTGTTGATATTATAAAACTATTAAATGAAGGATCGGCAGATGGACTACAATATAATATTAGTATCAATAGGGATGATCTTAGTATAGAGTCTCCCCAATTAAAACTAATTGCAGTGGCATTAGAGCTATCAAATGAGGAAAAGTCCCATTCGTTAATAAATGATGATGACTGGATTAGAGATCTTCAAGTTCCGGTCAGGTCACAAATGGTTATCGATAACATAGGAAGGATAATATGTAGCCCTACATCATTGGCAATGGTGATGGAATACTATGGGGAATGCATGGAAACTGAAGAAGTTGCAGAAGGTGTAAAGGATTATGGGGCTTCAATATATGGAAATTGGTCCTTTAATGTAGCCTTTGCTGGTTCGCTGGGGTTTAATGCCTATGTAGAAATCTATAATTCAATTAATGAAGTAAAGAGGATGATTGCCAAAGGATTTCCTTTGATTGCCTCCATAAAAACCAAATCAATTGAAGAGCTTTCCGGCTCCCATATGCCCTATCCAAATGGACATCTTGTTGTTATTAGGGGATTTAGTATAAGAGACGGAATAGAATACATAATTGTTAACGATCCTGCTGCACCTAATGAGGTAGAGGTAAAAAGAGAATATCCTATTTCGGATTTTATAAATGTTTGGAATAAAGTAGTTTATTATATTGAAAAAGAAAATATGTGATAATTTTATAAATATATTACTCGATATTCTAAGGAGATGAAGTCATAAATGAAAATATTTATATCTGTAGATATGGAAGGTATATGGGGTCTTTCTGCAAAGGGACATGTTTCAAAAGAGTCCAATGAATATTCTCGAACAAGAAGTCTTATGCTGCAGGAAACTAATTGGGCCATTGAAGCACTATTTAAAAATGGAGCGACAGAAGTAGTTGTTAATGACTCCCACGATAGCATGGACAATATTATGATAGAGGGGCTAGACCCTAGGGCAAGTCTTATTACTGGTCAATTTAAACCATTCAGTATGATGGAGGGAATTGATGAAACTTTTGATGGAGTGATGTTTATAGGATATCATTCAAGGATGGGAACAGAAAATGGTATTTATAATCACACCTATTCAGGAAAAACAATAGAAAAAATCATTATCAATGGAAAGGAATTAGGGGAAGCAGGTATTAATGCTGGTGTAGCAGGATACTATGGGGTGCCTATTTTAGTGGTTTCAGGTGATGATAAACTAGCTCTACAAATAAAGGAAGAGATAGGCGATGTTGAAGCGATTGTAGTTAAAAAAGCAATTTCAAGATTTTGTGCCCATAATATCCCAATGAACTCTGTTAAGGAGCAATATTGCAGTATAATTGAAAAGGCCATTAAGAATATTACTCAATATCCTGTATTAACCTATGAAGGGGAAATTAATATTGAAGTTACTTATAACATGGAAATTATGGCAGAGCAGGCAACACTAATTCCCGGAGTAATAAGAAAAAATCCTAAGACTATAGTTATATCTTCTAGTGACTATATATCACTTTTTAAGCTTTTTAGAGGTTGTCTTATCCTGGGTGGATCAATATAGTTAATTAAGGTGGGGAAGAAAGTGGAAAATAAAACTATATTAAAGGGCATTGTAAAAGAAACTATTGCACCTATCAAAAAGCATCCTGATTTTGAAAGTGAACTGGCTGATGAAGCCCTTTTTGGAATGGTGGTTAAAATTTTAAGGCATGAAAAAGACGGGTGGTATTATATTGAAACCCAGTATGATTATCAGGGTTATATACATGAAAAATATTTGCATATAGACAAGGTTAGAGCTGAAGAATGGGAAAAAAATGCAAATAGTTGCATTAATCATGCTATAATTGATGTGATGGCAGAACCCAAGTATCAAAGCTACGGAATAAAACTCTTAACTAGAGGTGCAATTGTTTGTACAACTGGTGTAACTGAAGGGGAATGGAGCCAGATGCTTATGCCGGACGATACAAAGGGATGGACAAAAACCAGATTTACTAATAGAATTAACAAGTGGAATGAAAAAGAGCAAGAGAAGATAATTAGAAAAAAATTGGTTGAAACGGCACTGCTTTATTTAGGAACACAATATAGATGGGGAGGTAAAACACCACTGGGTATTGATTGTTCTGGCCTTTGCTCAATGGTATACTTACTTCATGGAAAAATTATTCATAGAGATTCTAAATTTAATGAAAAGTATTTGAGGAAAATATCAAGGGAAGAAATACAAGCTGCTGATATTCTGTTTTTTCCAAAGCATGTAGCTTTATATATAGGAGAAGACAAATATATTCATTCCACATCCTTTAGTGGGGAGGTTGTAATCAATAGTCTGAATTCACATCATGAAGATTATAGGGATGATTTAGCAAATACAATAACAGGATTTGGAAGTGTATTTAAAGCTCCACCATTAGACTTATAAACAGTATATGCTTTTTAGACAAAAGACAAAGGAAGGTGTAAAAACATGAGTCCTTCAATAAATATTGGCAAAAAGTATAAGCACTTCAAGGGTCAAGAGTATCTTGTTTTACATTTGGCAAAGCATTCTGAAACCCTTGAAGACTTAGTTGTGTATCAAGCCCTATATGGAGAATTTGGTATATGGGTGCGTCCTTTAGATATGTTTTTGGAGAAGATTAACGTAAATGGTGAATTAGTAAATAGATTTCATGAGCTTGAATAATCTGTATTCTAACTATAACCTTATAAAAAGAATCAATCGACATTTTTCAAATGGAGGTTGGTTCCTTTTTGTTGTAAATAGCTGTTTTACTTACTTCTTTCATTAATGAAGTTTTTAAGTCTTTCGTTTAATTGAGGCTCTTCATGAAAAAATTGAATTAGTAAATCTAATCTTTTTAGGGTGTCCCAATTAATATTATGTTCGAGAGCTTCAGTTTGAGAGAGTAAATTTGAATCAACGGTTAAAAGCTTTAAAAACTCTTTTAACGTGTTATGTCGATATAAAAGAAACTCACCTATTGACCTTCCCTTTTCAGTTAAATGGATAATACCATATTTTTTGTAGCTTAAAAGACCTAATTTAGTAAGCTTTTGTACCATTTTAGACGCTGATGATGCTTGAACATTCAGTTGATCAGATAGGGTATTAATTCTTGTATAGCCCTCCATCAAGCATTGACGATAAATCATTTCTAAATAGTCCTCCATACTATGACTTAGAAGTTTGTTTTCTCTTCTTTGAAGCTCATAACCCCTAACGGTGCAGTATTCTTCTTTTTTATTCAATAAAATCACAACCTTATAATTATTTACAATCATATTAAATTGCATCCTTTCTAGAATTATATTCGTAACACTTTTTTTTTATTTTCATATATTGGTCTCAGGAAGAGATTTTTCACATGACTAAATTATTATGAGGAGGAAAAATATATGAATGAAAAAATAGTACCACTTCATCAGCTTCCTATTGGGGCCTTTGGTAAGGTAAAGAAACTTAGCTCTCAAGGAAATGTAAGAAGAAGAATGCTGGACTTAGGATTGATTACAGATACAAGGGTAGAATCACTTAGAAAAAGCCCATCTGGAGATCCTACAGCCTACGAAATAAGAGGTGCAGTAATCGCCCTTCGCTCTGAAGAGGCATCGAAGATTTTAGTAGAGATAGTGGAAGGTTAAGGAGGGATTGACTTGGGACTCACAAATCAATCTACAGGTACTGGTGTATTAGATGAGATGTTTAACGTACAATTAGATTCGCCAGATGAAATTGTAATTGCTCTAGCTGGAAATCCTAACACAGGGAAAAGTACTGTATTTAATAGTCTAACTGGGTTAAATCAGCATACAGGAAATTGGCCAGGTAAGACAGTTACCAATGCACAGGGAAGATATAAATATAAGGATGGAAAGTTTGTTTTAGTAGATTTACCAGGAACATATTCCCTATTATCAAATTCTGTAGAGGAAGAAGTGGCAAGGGACTTTATTTGCTTTGGGAGTCCACAGGCTACAGTAGTAGTTACAGATGCCACATGCCTAGAGAGAAATCTAATATTAGTGCTTCAGATACTGGAGATAACTGAAAATGTTGTGTTGTGCGTAAACCTTATAGATGAAGCAAAAAGAAAAGGAATAAAAGTAGATATAAAAAAGTTATCTTCAAAGCTGGGAATTCCGGTAGTAGGAACCAACGCAAGGGATGGAGAAGGGCTAGAGGACCTTATGGATACTGTCTATCAGCTGGTACAAGGGGATATAACAACCAACGCGTTAGAGATAAAATACAATGAAGAAATAGAAAAGATAATAGATGCAATTTCAGCACCTATTACAGAATTATTTGATGGAGAGATGAGTAGCAGGTGGATTGCTTTACAATTATTGTGCAATGATTCAAGTATGAAGGAATCCTTAAATCAATATATAATTGATAATACTACAAAATACACAAGTGATGACTTATTAAGCAAAATTGAGGCAATTACAGAAACAATTTCTTTAACACCAGATTATATTCAAGATAGCATTGTGACTTCAACGGTTTTAATGGCAGAGGAAATATATAGTCAGGTGGTTGAGATCCACAATGACAAATATAACGAAACCGATAGAAAAATAGACAACATACTTACATCAAAAATATTTGGTTTTCCCATTATGATAGGAATATTAGGAGTGATTTTTTGGATAACAATACAAGGAGCAAATTACCCGTCTGAAGCATTGGCTACATTTTTCTTTTGGGTAGAAGGACATTTAACAAGCTTGTTTAACAATGCAGGTGTACCGGCATGGATTCATGGTATTCTTGTCCTTGGTGTTTATAGAACTCTGGCTTGGGTAGTGTCGGTAATGCTTCCACCAATGGCTATATTTTTTCCATTATTTACACTGTTGGAAGATTTAGGATACTTGCCACGAGTAGCCTTCAATCTTGATAATTTCTTTAAGAAAGCATGTGCCCACGGAAAACAGGCGCTAACCATGTGTATGGGTTTTGGCTGTAATGCAGCTGGAATAATCGCCTGTAGAATTATAGACTCACCTCGGGAAAGGCTTATTGCTATAATTACCAATAACTTTGTGCCCTGTAATGGAAGGTTTCCTATACTAATTGCAATGGCAGCGGTATTTATTGGTGGAGCCACTGCAGGGTTTTCTCAGTCAATAATTGCGACTATAGCAGTTCTAGGGGTTATAATACTAGGTATTATTACTACTTTGGTTATTTCAAAAGCTCTTTCAAAGACTATCTTGAAGGGCGAGCCTTCCTCATTTACGCTGGAGCTACCTCCTTATCGTAAACCTCAGATGGGAAGAATTTTAGTGAGATCTTTACTGGATAGAACCATATTTGTGCTAGGTCGTGCTATTATGGTGGCAGCACCAGCAGGGATTGTTATTTGGGTAATGGCAAATATAATGGTTGGAGATTTGAGTCTTTTAGATCATAGTGCTGGGTTTTTACAGCCATTTGCTCAACTAATAGGATTAGATGGATATATACTTATGGCTTTTATACTGGGACTTCCAGCAAACGAAATTGTTATACCTATTATAGTAATGAGCTATATGGCTACTGGATCGATGCTAGAGTTAGACAGCTTAGAGGCTTTAAGGGAATTACTAGTAAGTAACGGATGGACCTGGTTAACAGCTGTGTGTGTAATGATATTTACACTAATGCATTTCCCTTGTGGAACAGCCCTCTTGACAATTCGAAAGGAAACTCAAAGTAAGAAATGGACGTTTATTTCATTTTTAGTACCTACTGTATCAGGAATAGTAGTATGCTTTATAGTGGCTCAATCTGCAAAATTACTAGGTTTGATTTAACCTGTTCTATTGACTGAAATATAATCTATAATTATAACTAACTACTTTAAAGGGCAAAATATATATTTTTCCTCACTTAATAAATGTTACACTTTTATGTATTCGAAAAACTATCTTATGTATATAACTAAAAAAGTTGATGCCAGTTGGCATTGACTTTTCCATTGTTGGGTATAAATGGAGAAATAAAAAGATGTTAACCAATACCTTTAAAAAAAGTTACAAAATATTACAAAATTTTAAAAAAAACTTGACTTTTTATCAATAAATACATAAAATAGAATTTATTAGCAGGTAATAATTTCTATTAAAATATTAAAATGAATTGTACGAAGTTAAAAACTGTAAAACTAAAGAAGGAGGTTGTCTTTAGCAACTTTTCAATTTTTATAGGGGGTATGCTTTATGCATAAGGGTGATACTTTGATATTTTATAAGGAAGATGAGACGTATTATGGAACAATAACCCATAAGGAACAAGAAAAAGTAGTCTTTCAATCAAAGTTTATCGACAAGCTAGAAAATCAGGAAACAATGCAGTTTCACCTTTTAAGTCCAGTTTATGGCGTAGTAACAGGAGAATCTAAGGTTTATAAATTAGAGAGTCCTTTTGAAGATATAGCTGTTATACAAGTTATAAATAATTCAACACAGAAAAGAAAAGACATTAGAGTAGAAACAGATTTAGCAGGAAAGATTATTGACTTTACTGAGATCAAAACTGGTAACATAGTAATTACAAATCAAGATATAACAATAAAAAATTTATCACAAAATGGCTTATGTCTAGAATCTAATCAACACTTTCCCGTTGGCACCATTCTACATATAAAAATATCTCTATTTGACTCTCCAATAAACATCTACACTAAAATAATTAGAGGAAAAAAGAATACCAACTCATATGAAATGGGCTGTATACTGGTAAATACTCCTCAATATACTAAAGGTATAATTGGGAAGTATGTGCTAGCTAAATTGAAGGATGAATTTGCAATACTTAAAAAATAGAGGTTGTATTTAAATCAAATCAATTGAGAAATTATTAAAATATTTAAAATATTTAACATTATTAAAGTATAAATATGGACATCATGTGAAAATAGGAAGTTGTCTGGTTATACTATATATGGCAAATCAAGTACAGTTTTATAACGCTAAAAAGTTCACAAAATAGTGTGGACTTTTTTTAATTGTATAAAATACGTAACACATATTAATTTTTTTTAAATTTTTGCAATATTGTTAATAGTGTGTAACAGTGTTAAAATGAGGTTGAACGCATGCGGATTCAATAAAATATGACAAAACATGGTGGTAGTATTATGAAAATTAAAAATTTTAAGGGTTATTTTTTTATCATGCCTAGCTTAATAGGCTTTTCGATGCTCTACGTAATACCTTTTCTTTTAGGGTTAAGGTATTCTGTTAGTCGTAGCGGTTTTGATGATACCTTTGTTGGATTCACTAATTACAGAAACATAATTAACAGTCTCTCCTTTAGATTAGCATTAAAAAATAATCTTATCTTTTTATTTGCAGGATTAACCATAATAATTGTATTATCATTTGTTTTAGCTTTAATAATCCATGAAATAAATGCACCTAAAATCCTTAAGTTGTGTATTGTTTTACCTATAGCTATTCCTTCAGCAACTGTAGCTGGCTATTTTAGAGAGGTTTTTGCTACTGGGGCAAACAATCTTATGGATTCAGAATTTGCAATGATAGGTGTCATATTAATTTTTCTATGGAGAAGCACTGGATATAATCTTATAATTTACCTAGCAGCTCTATCCCAGCTGGATAAAAGCGTTATTGAAGCTTCGGAAATTGATGGAGCAAACTATTTAGAAAAATTACGTCATGTAATTATACCACTGGTGACTCCTGCGACATTTTTCGTCAGTATTATTTCTATTATTAATTCCTTTAAAATCTATAAAGATTTATATATACTTCAAGGGAATTATCCAAATCCCAAAATTTATATGCTTCAACATTACATGAATAATAAATTTAGAGACCTAGAATATGAGAAGCTAACATCTGCTGCATATCTTTTTGCAATATTTATTTTTATAATAGCTCTAATGTTTTACTATATGGATAGACGTTACATAAAGAAGATAGGAGAAAATTGATATGAAAAGAATACTGCTCTGTCTAGTTGGAATAGTAGCTGCCATATTTTTAATTCCTGTTATCAATACAATCACCAATTCTTTTATGGCTACAGAACAGCTTTATACATCAGGGTTACAATTCCTGCCACAAAGATTCAATATTCAGCAATACTATATCCTGACTGTCTTCAAAGGAGAATATTTTAAGTTTTTCTTAAACTCAATTAAACTAACTGGATTCATAATAGTAGGGCAGGTTATTATTGGAGTTATTACAGCCTTTGCATTTGCTAAAATGAAATTTCCGGGAAGGGACTGGATTTTTGCCATATACATATTGGTGGCATTATTGCCATTTCAGGTAACTCTTGTACCTAACACAATAATATTTAATGCCCTAGAGCGTACCTTAAGCTTTAGAATAATAGACACCCATTGGTCAATTATATTACCTGGTGTATTTTCTTCCTTTGGAATTTTTCTTTTAAAGCAGTTTATAACCAACATACCAAATGAGCTAATAGAAGCGGCTAGAATTGATGGTGCAGGGGATATGAGGATTTTCTTCAGAATTGTACTGCCTATGGTAACACCTGCTGTCTTTATCTTGGTCATGTTAACCTTCATAGATTATTGGAATGTAGTAGAGCAAGCATTTATTTTTCTAGACACTCCCGGTCGATTTCCTCTGTCTGTATTTTTAGAAGACATATACTATGAAGATTTTGAAGTTTTTTATTCAGGTGCAGTATTGTACTTTATACCAGCTATTATAATCTTTTTAAAGGGTGAAAAATATTTAACTGAAAGTATTGGGCTAGGAGGACTAAAATAATGATAAAAAGTAAAGTTTTAAGTTTTTCTAAAAAGGTGTTAATAGAGTTTTTCATACTAGTATTTATAATTGGATTTTTCTCTAAATCTTTTATAAGCTATTCACTACCCCAAGCCAGATCAGTTTTAGCCTTTTCTGGTACCTTTAATGAGAGCATTTCAATTGAAGGAGGACTGAAATATAAAGATGTTTATTTGGTTCGACTAGGGTCAAGGGTTATTGTACGGGACTTCTTTATAGAACCTGGAAGAAGGGTAAGTAAAGGAACACCCCTATTTCAAATAAATTTAGATTATGGAATAAATGATTATCAGCAGCAAAATGGTGAGCTTCAAATAAAGATTGAGAGGGAAAGGAATAACCTTACCAGATTACATAGTACCAGCTTTTTAATTGACGAAAGCAATATTGCTTCTTTAAAGAGAAGGATACAACAAGAGGAGGCTGAGCTTGATAGGTTAAACTCTCTATACCAATCGGGGGCTATTCCATTAACTGATGTGGAGAAAAAAGATAATGAACTTCTTAACTTGAAAGAAAACTTAATGATTGAAGAAATAAAAATGAAGGAAAAGGCCTTGGATGTAGAGCTTCAGATTAAGGAAGGCCATAATACTATTGCCAGATTAGAAGCTGAGATACTTGAAAATGAAAGGAAAAATGAGTTTTATGCCAACATCGGAGATGATGGGATATACTATGCAGAATTTGATGGAATAATAGTATCTCGAGGGCAAGCAAATAAGGTAATACCAATAGATGAAACCATAATGGAAATTGCTGTTATTACAGAGGATACATCTGTTATGAGAAGAGACTTAATATTCTCAGGATTAGTTCCAGTGGAATACGCAGACTACTTTGAGATAGGAAAATCTGTGTACATTGAAATATTAGATTTAAAAGAATCTATTAGATTTAGGGTTACTGATGTAAGTTATGGAGATAAGGATTATGTAAGAGTTGAGGGAGATTTCATTGATGAAAGAATAAGTCGTATAGTCCCTTTAAGAAATTATAAGGGAGTTGTAAAAAAGCAGAATTATGGATCTAACGTTGTCCCTAAATCAGCAGTAATTACTACAAATTTTAAACCGGGTGAAGTAGGAAAGGTATTTTTGGTGGAGACCACAGAGGGAATATTAGGGAAGCAACACACTGCTAGGGAAGTAGAAATTACTATTGATGAAGTTGGTGATCAAAGGGTTAGCATTATAGGGCTTGAAGGTTACGAAAATCCCAGAGTAATTACTAATCTTTCCTATAAAATAAGAGACGGAGTGAAGGTATTCCATGGTAATTAAAAGGATTTACATACTGACTTTAATTATACTATGCTCCCTTACAGGATATTTTTATCTGCAGGAAAATCATAATCCCTATAGTGTTGAAGTCTTTATAGAAGACCTTGTAACCCATGAAAAAATAAAAGAAATTGCCCAAAGTCAAAGCATAATATACTCATTGAACTATGAAATTAAGTATAGAAATGAAAATGTTATGATGACCACCGGGTATGATACTATGTTTAAAAATATTAATGTTATTGAAGGAAATTTTATAACAATGGCTGATAGAAATGCAGTTGTAATAGGAGACTTGGTGTCTAATTCATATTATAGAACATCAGAGTCTGTAGGAAGAAACCTTACAATTTTAGGGAAAGAGCATATAGTTATTGGAGTAATAGAGGACAGTACAGATATTTATGTATCCTATGATGAGAAGCTACTAAATAGGCAATGGGATAGAATTATCCTTCGTTTTATGCCACCATCAGATTCTATATTTGATAGAAAGGTGGAGGATGTAAAGAGGGTTATAGATACAAATGGGATAAGATACAGTGAAATGATAGTTCTAAGGGAAAAGATTGACTCCTATGTTAACTATATAATTGCAGCCATAATAGGAATTTTAATTACATTAGCTATAAAGCCAGGTTTAAAACTAATAAATGATATTAAAAGATTGTATAAAGGCTATAAAGAGAATCACAAAACAATTGAATGGTATCGATACATAATAAACAACAAAAAAAGCACTTTGAAGATTTGTATTTTATTGGGTGGAGGAGTTATAGTAGCATTAATAATGTATCAACTGACTAAAATCATTACAATACCAAAGGAATTAATTCCTGATAATTTATTTTCGCCAGTTAGCTACATAAATCAAGCTAAGTCACTATTTGAAATATGGTATGAAAGGATGAATAGAGGCTTTAGTCACTTTTTGATTAATAGATTATTGGTTAATTTTAGCATGATAGCTGTTATCTTTGCCGTTCAAATAAAATGGCTATTAAAAGACCCATGTCAAATCCATTATGAAGGAGAACAGAGGATTGAAAACTAAGAAGCTTATAATCATTACTCTTTTTGTAATCCTGCTGCTACTTTTATTGGTTTTAAGAGGCATATGGCCTACTGCAGAGGAGCAGGAGGAAAATGAAATAGTTATTCTTTTCCCTTATAGTGATACCCCAATGGAAAGCTATGCCTTTATAGAAACCTATAGACGACAATATGAAGAGGAAACTGGGGTAAAGGTAAGAATTGAAAAAATAAGAGCAGGTAATCCTGATAAATACACCATGAAGAGAAACAGTATGCTATATATGAAGAATGGACCTACCTTATTGCTATTGGGGCCTTTTGATAACGCTAGGGAATTTGTAGAAAAGGGAGTTGCCCTTGAAATAACTGGTAAAATCCAAAATCAAGAAAAGCTATACAATGGTTTAAAGGACGACTACTACCTTCCCATAAAAATTCATGGGAGGACAATTTCCATTAATAGAGAACTCCTGAATAAATTAAATATTCCAGAGCCAGGACTTGATTGGACTTTAGCTGATCATGACTATTATTGGGAGAGGGCTCTTGAGGCTGAGGATATCTACTTTAACAGGAATCTATTCTATCAAATAGTGGGAATGAAGATTAGAGATTTGACTTTTATTGATGAAGAATCAAATAGGGCCCTTCTGAATAGCAATGAAACTAAAAAGGTAATAGAAGAAATTAGAGAAGAAGTTTTTTCAGGTAAGTATATTTTAGAAGAAAGCTATACCTATGAAAACTATTATAGAATGTTCCACGAGCTTAATTCTCAAGAAAGCAAAGACTCATGGGATAAGTACATGGCAAATTCGGCTAGGTTTTTCATTATGAACTCGGTAGGCCATCATTATAACGGTTTAACCAGTATACGAATGGATAATGTGTTTAAACATATTACAACCTCCCTTTTGGTACCAGATGTTCGAGGTAATGAAATTCATTCAGTTGGATTTGTTGTAAATAGAAATGGGAAAAATGTAGATCTTGGCTTAGACTTCCTAAATTTCTTAATAAGTGATGAAATACAATTCAATATTTATGAGAGAGAAGCTGAATGGGAAAATGCAACTAATGCCCCTGTTAATAAAGCTATAATGAGTGAGGTTGAAAGAATAGAAAGTAATAGAGGGATTTTAGAGGAAACCTTAGAGCTAAGAAGATTCATGACAAACAGACTTGATGAAGGGGATTATGAGAGAGTCTTTTACGGACTTGATTCACGAGAAGTAGTAATCAGAAATAGATTTTTTAATGAGCTTATAGATATAGTATTTGCCGATGAACCATATTCAGATGAGGAATTAAGCAGAAGATTGAGAAAAGCAGAAAATGAGCTAACAATTTATATTAATGAATAAAGCCCATTTTCCAATATGATATAATACAGTATAATCTGCTTATTGGAGGTGATAGCTTGCCACTTTATGAATATATATGTAATGAATGTGGAAATTCCTTTGATGAGTTAAGAAGGTCTGAGGATATGGATAAAGAAATAGTATGTACCAAGTGTGGTAGTGTTAAAACAGTTAGAAAGCTTTCAGCCTTTGGTGTTGGTGGAGGTAATGGTAATAAAACTCAATGTGCCAGAAAAAATCAATGCGGTGGTGGCTGACTATAGGCTATCCTTAGGAAAGGATATATTACTAGTCTATATCAAAGATGGAACCTCCAGCAGCTAATGAAATAGTAAATTCCAATGTTGTGGTGGGGTTAATGTAAATAGTCAATTGAGCGGCGGCAGCCGCTCTTCTTGTGCCCGGAGAAAATACTACATCAAAGGGTATACCCACCTTAATTAACAGAGTTATTGCGGCATTAAGTTGAACTATTTGGAGAGTATCAGAGCCTATTATTTTTTTAAACACATCAGTGGTTAATAGTGCAAATACTTCATTTTCAAAGGAAGCCATCTTCATACCCCATTTCCTATTGCTTTGTTATACTGTATATTATGTAATATATATGAGATATGAAATTACTTAGTGACAATTATTTTACATATCTGCCACATACCTTAGCAATTTCATTGGCAGCAAGCATTCCTGTTTGTAATGCCCCCTGCATCCATGCTCTAGAAACTGAGACATGCTCTCCTGCAAAAAAAACACGATTATTATACTCAGGATCTATAGCCTCCTTTGAATAAAGCACCTTCTGCTGAGGTGAATAAAAAGCAAATGCTCCCAAAGACCAAGGATGATTATTCCATAGAAGGGTTTTATGATCAATAACTATGGAGTCTAAGCTTCCATATGGAAGGCCATGAACCTCTTCAATTTGCCTTTTTAATACCTCGAACCTTAAGGGCTCTTTAAAATTTCCTAGACGAACTGAATCCTGAGTCCAATTGTATGAAGCTGTTATCACACCTGGAATATGTGGATTAACAGCACCTACAGAGGGATACCAGATGGTGTTTATTACAAGATCTGTGGCTGAACCACCACCGATAATTCTTTTATTTGGCGGACCTGCCTCCCAAAACCTATAATTACAGAGCATAACAGTCTTTTGAGAAGCTGGCATATTCAGCATTCTAATGGCCTGCATTTTACTGCTGTTGAATACAGGGTTAAGGTTAAAGAGTCTTAGATTAGAAAAAGGAACAGCACAAACAATAAAATCAAATTGATCCTCCTTATAAAGATTTCTTTTTATATGCCTATGGTGAACAGTTACAGATCCATTTTTCTCCATCTGACTCAGGCCCATAACCTGATGACCTGGTAGCCATCTAACATTACCCAGTTTATCTGAGGATATGCAATTACTATATTCCTTAGGTGTTTTACTTAAAAGTGATGAAAGAATAGACAGGGGAAGCTTCACTAAACCCCCAATTATCTCATATGCAAAGGAAAAGCTTACAGGATATAATTCTTGAAGCATTTCAAAAAAACTATGTATTAAAAAACCACCTAGAAAGGGCTCTACACTACTGAGCATTTCTATTGCACCTTTACTTAAGCCAAACTTTTCCATCATTTGACGGATATTAAAGTAATCTGATTGAACAATTTCAGGTGAATATGTAGACTTAATTTGTAAAATTTCCCTCCGGATCTCTGGGGGCATAGCCAAGAGGTAACCCTCAAAAACTTCATCGAAAATTTCAGTCCATGTTTGCTCACGTTCTTTTGGTGTCATATTAAACTCAGGATATATATATTTTTGAACCTCTCTTCCTTCAGGGTCGTTTTGTACTCTAATTCCTTGAACATAGCGAAATGCATTTTCATTTGCTGATATGAATGGTCGTGTTTGAAGCTTGAATAGATTAATATAGTGCCAGGTTGTTTCATGGCTAACTGGAATCCGCATTGGACCAAGCTCTCCGTAAAGAGGTTGCCCTTTATCAAAATAATATGTGTACACTCTACCACCAATACGATCTTCCTCTGCCTCAAAAATGGTTATGTCAAAGCCAGCCTTTCTTAGCTGGAAGGCAGAAGACAGTCCAGCCAAGCCGCCTCCCAAAACAGCCACCTTAATGTTTTTACAGCTTCCTATAGGTACAATAGTTGTAATGTCAGGTGGAGGGTTTAGGAGTTGAACTATATTAAAAAAGTCCTCCAGTCGGTTGTTTTCTTCTAATGCAAGTTTTACCAGTTGATGCCTTTCTTCTGTAGTAGGATTATTGGGTTGAATCATTTTACTCATATAATACCCCCTGATAAATTAAGTAGTTATGTAAAATATATGCTTGAGATAACTAAAAAAAAACCTTGACAATGTTTTAGATAACGTGTTAAATTAATGTTATAAATGCATACGATTTCAAAAGGCTAGGTGTGTCACTGAGTAATATCAGGCATAAACCTATGTGCGGTGTGAATTAGCTTATTCATCGCATTTAGGTTTGTGCCTTTTAAATTTTTTTAGGGGGTAGGGAAATGATTAATAAAAAGAAATATGAAATTATTAAAGTACTAAATAATAATGTAATACTAGCCCTAGAACCTAAAAAAAGGCAGGAAATGATATTGGTTGGTAAGGGTATAGGCTTTGGTAGAAAAGATAAAACAGTTATAAGCCTCTCCAATGATGATCTTGAAAAATCCTTTATTGCCTATGATGAAAAAACTAAGAATCAATACTTTCAGCTTATTGATCAAATTGATTCAAAGGTAATGGGCATAAGTGAAGAAATAATTGCAGAGGCGGAAGAAGCTCTAGGTAAACTAAATTCACATATACATATTGTTTTAACAGATCATATTGGTTTTGCACTAGATAGAATTAAAATGGGAATGGAGATAAGCAACCCTTTTATATATGAAATAAAAACATTATATGATGAAGAATTTAGAGTAGGTATAAAGGCTGCAGAGCTAATAAGAGATAGTCTTCAGATTGATATTTGTGAAGATGAAATCGGTTTTATTGCTCTTCATCTACACTCAGCAAGGCAGAATAAAAAGATCACTGAAACAGTAAAAAACACTCGACTTCTTAAGGAGCTTATACAAATAATTCAAGATGAGCTGTCAATAACCTTAGATATCAAGGATTCAATGTATATTCGCTTAATAAATCATTTAAAACTCGTAATCAATAGGTTGGAAGAAAAATCATATATCGATAATCCTTTATTGGGGGATATTAAAAAGCAATTCTCGGAATCATTCAATATAGCTTATAAAATAGGCGCTCACATATCAAATATTAAGAATATAACCGTCCCAGATAATGAGTTAGGATATATGACAATTCATATTGAAAAACTAAGAAATGAAAAAGAAAAAGTTAGTAAGCGTGTTACTGTTTAATCAGGCATGAGCTTATATACAAATACGACTTATCAATAGGTCGAGGTATATAGTCTCATGCTTTTTTGCATTTATATGAAATAGAAGGAGGGGAGGTATATTTACCATATTGTTTAGATTTACATAAAAATAAGGGGGTAAAGTAAATGGGAAACTTTTTTGGTAAGCTACAAAAACTAGGAAAGGCAATGATGCTTCCAGTGGCAGTTATGCCTGTGGCATCAATTCTTCTAAGGATAGGGCAGGATGATTTGCTTGGTATACCATTTATATCAGCAGCAGGTAGTGCAGTTTTTGCAAATTTAGCAATACTTTTTGCTATAGGTATAGCTGTAGGACTGGCAAAGGATAATGCAGGAGCAGCTGGACTTGCCGGTGCAGTAGGTTACTTTACGTTAACAAGTGGTGCTACTGCAATTAATTCCACTGTAAATATGGGGGTATTGGCTGGTATTATATCTGGTATTATCGCAGGAATTTTATATAATAAATATCATAATATTAAGCTACCAGAATGGTTAGGTTTCTTTGGAGGAAGAAGGTTTGTGCCAATAGTTACATCCTGGGTATGTATAGTTTTGGCTATAGTGTTTGGAAATTTTTGGCCTTATGTACAAAATGTAATTGATGCTGTAGGACAATGGATTATCGGTGCAGGTGCACTGGGAGTATTCACCTTTGGCTTCCTAAATAGATTATTGATACCTGTTGGTCTGCATCATATACTTAATACCTTAGTTTGGTTTATTTTTGGTGATTTTGCAGGTGTTGATGGAGCAGTAGTTACTGGTGATTTGAGTAGATTTTTTGCCGGTGATCCGACTGCAGGAGCATTTATGGCTGGTTTTTATCCTGTTATGATGTTTGGTTTGGTGGGAGTAGCCCTTGCAATATATACTACAGCTAAGCCAGAGAACAGGAAAACCTTAGGAGGTGCACTTTTTTCTGTAGGTTTTACTTCCTTCCTTACTGGTATTACAGAGCCAATTGAATTTATGTTTATGTTTTTAGCACCGGTACTTTATGTATTACATGCATTGCTAACGGGAGTTTCATTTGTAATAGTTTATATATTGAATATTAAGCATGGTTTTGGATTCTCAGCAGGGTTATTTGATTTTGCACTGAACATGAAGCTGGCAACAAATGGCTGGATGCTACTTCCTATTGGTCTTATATTTTTAGCAATATATTATGTTATATTTGTTTTTGCCATAAAGAAAATGAATTTACCCACACCTGGAAGACTAGACGAAGAAGGTGCGGGCTCAGAATGCATAATTGCCGACAAAGGTATTCATGACTTAGCAAAAGAATATATTGCTAAACTGGGAGGAGCTGATAATATCATTGAGGTAGACTCCTGTATAACTAGATTAAGATTAACTTTAAAGGACAGTAGTATTGTTAAGGATGAAGAGCTAAGGGCACTTGGAGCATCAGGAGTGTTAAGACCAAGTAAAAAGAATATGCAAGTTGTGGTTGGAACAAAGGCAGAGTTAATTGCTGAAGAGATGAAAAATTATTTAATTACACTACAAAAAGCTTAAGCTATAGCCTTATAGTATATGACGATCCTATTGGATTGGATCGTCATATACATATATAGGTTATGGACTTCATTTCAATATTTGGGTCTATACTAAATGTTATGAGCTGGAGGTATACAATGAAAATCATTATCCTAAAGGACAGCAATGAATTAAGTAAAAGAGCAGCTCAAATCTTAGCCAATCAAATAATGGTGAAACCAAATTCTTCAATTGGTTTAGCAACTGGAGATACACCATTAGGTATGTATAAAGAGCTAATAAAACTTTATTTAAATAACTGCATTGATTTTAGTAGAACTACAACCTTTAACTTAGATGAATATTATGGCCTGAAACCTGATGATCCAAAGAGTTATTATTACTATATGTATAATAATTTATTTAAATATGTTAATATCGACTATGAAAATGTAAATATACCCAATGGTATATGTGAAAGTATAGAGGATGAGTGTAATAGATATGAAAAAGAAATTGAAAAAGCTGGTGGAATAGATCTGCAAATACTGGGAATAGGAAGAAATGGACATGTTGGGTTTAATGAGCCGGATGCGAATTTTGAGGCTAAAACCCATATCATTCATTTAAAGGAAGATACTATTCTAGCAAATTCTAGATTTTTTACATCTCCTAATGAAGTACCTAAAAAGGCCATCAGTATGGGCATTAAATCAATAATGAGATCAAGGAAGATATTGTTATTGGCTAAAGGGATAGAGAAAGCCACAGCAATATTTCAAACGGTAAATGGTAAAATTACACCACAGGTTCCTGCTTCAATTTTACAGCTTCACCCAAATGTCACATTGATACTTGACCTGGAGGCGGCATCATTACTGAAGTCTAATGAAATAAACGGAGCAATGGACTTTCCATTATATAATTATATAGAGTAAGGAGGACTAAAGATGTTTGGATTATTCAAAAAAGATAAGGAAGTATCTTTTATTGCCCCTATGGAGGGTGAGGTTGTAGATATAGTAGAAGTACCAGATCAAGTGTTTTCAAGAAAAATGGTTGGAGATGGTATAGCAATTAAGCCTACTACTGGTGTAGTTGTTGCACCATGCAATGGAAAAATTGTAAGTCTCTTACCCTCAAATCATGCAGTAGGAATTATTGATGATGATGGTATAGAGATATTGATTCATGTAGGTATAGATACGGTAGAGCTAAAGGGAAAGGGATTAAAGAGCTTTGTAAATGTGGGAGATGTAGTGAAGAAAGGGGATCTATTAATTGAAGCTGATTTAAAATTTATAGAGTCTGCTGGAAAATCAACAATTACTCCAATAATCATTACAAATATGGGCAATGTTAAGGAAATAGTTAAAATTCAAGGAAATGTTGAAGTAGGTAAAGGTGAGGTTATGAAAATATTAATAAAAGCTTAGATTTGCTGAAATGAAAAGGGGATGAGTTATGGAAAAGGTGGAGGTTATATTAAATAACAAAACTGGCTTGCATGCTAGGCCAGCTTCAGTTATAACAAAAGTAGCATCAAGGTTTAAATCTGATATTAAAATTACTAAGGATGGTAGAGAAGGCAATGCTAAAAGTATAGTAAGTATATTGAGTATAGCAGCAGTTTATGGAGATTCACTATTTATATCGGCTGAAGGTATAGATGATATGGAGGCAATTACTACCATAAAGCAGCTTATTGAAAATAACTTTGTTGAATAGTATTGGAGTATGTATAACTAAATATCTAGTGCTAAGGGGAGTCAAAATATGACTCTTTTTTATTTGTAAAATCATAATTTTTCTAGAGATTGGAATACTACCAGTAGCAAGCTTTCACAAGGGAAAGGAGTATTTAAATGAAAAAATATAAAAGGACTGTAATACTACTTATAATTATTGCTTTAGCATTATCCTTTGGATGTGGACCAAGGGAGGAGCCAGAAGCTAGGGACCCAGTAGATGAAGATCCCAGGGTAGTTGTACCCAGTCCTGAGGATATGCTGGTTGCCGCAGAGGATTGGAAGGAAGAATATCCTTTAATTTACGAGTCATTTATTAGAACATCAAGAATGCAGGATAATAAAGTAGAGGACTCCTCATTAGGTGGACTCCATCCTATTGATTACTTAAAAAAATATCCCAACATAATTACCTTATATGAAGGCATGGGTTTTTCAAAAGAATATTACATAGCACGAGGTCACTATTACGCATTGGAGGATGTTATTAATACATCTAGGCCTAAGCCTGGTGCTTCATGTTTAGCCTGTAAAACTTCAGAATATGAGAAACTATATGTTGAGCACGGTGACGACTTATTTGCTAGGGATTTTCAAAAAACCTCTCAGGAAATAAGCCATAGCATTAGCTGTTACAACTGTCATAGAAATGAACCAGCTGATGGAGAAATTCAAATAACCTCGCCACATTTTGCTTTGGGCATTGAAAAGCTTGAAACAACACCAAAGGCTGGTACTCAAGCATGCGCTCAATGTCACGTAGAGTACTATCTTGACCCTGAGACAAGGGAGGTAATTCTACCTTGGGACAATGGGATTGGTGTAGATGAAATAGAAAGCTTTTTTGACGAAAGAGATTATTATGACTGGGAGCATCCCCGAACTGGCACACCCCTTATCAAGGTGCAGCATCCTGAGTTTGAAATGTATACAGGTAGCATACATGACCAAATGGGTGTCAGCTGCGCTGATTGCCACATGCCAAGGGTTGAAGAAAATGGTCAGGAATATAAATCCCATTGGGCAAAAAGTCCATTAAAGACTGTGGAGGAGTCCTGTGGAAGGTGTCATGGAGCTGATAACGAGGGGCTTATTGCCCAGGTGCAGGAGGGACAAAGAGAAATTGAAAGCCTACAGGTACAAGTAAGTGACATGCTGGTAAAGCTAATTGCAGATTTCGGAGTGGCACTAGAGGAACAAGAGCTTGATGATGATACAATTGATCAGCTTAGAAGTCTTCATCGAAAATCTCAGTACAGATGGGATTTTGTATTTGTAGAAAACAGTACAGGCTTTCATGACTATGATAAAGCTAGAGAAACATTGGAAAGTGCAAAAGAATATGCAAGAGAGGCATTAAATATATTAGAAGCACAATAATTTAAGTAAAAAAAACTACCACAATCTTTGAGGTTTAAGATTGTGGTAGTTTGTCTATATTCAATAAAAGGAAGTATATGTATTTTATTATATCCTTAGCTATTAAGGATCAACAAATATGATATAGGAGATTGAAATGATAAAACCCAAAGTATTAATTAACAAGATAAAATCAATGAAGCTTGGATTGCTTCTACTAATGCTGCTGGCAAGCATATCAGTAATTGGATCATTTATACCTCAAGGTAGGGATATGGCTTTTTATGAAAGCATGTTTTCTAAAGAGGGGGCCCTATGGATAGAGCGATTAAAGCTATATGATATATATCATGGATGGGTTTTTATATTTCTGTTTGCTGGCCTGTGCATAAACTTATTTCTTTGTAGTGTTACAAGAATAAACGGAATAATAAAAAAGGTAAAGGAACTACCCTCCATAGAAAAGATGATTAAAGTAGAAACATATCAGGCATCAACGGAATTAGATGAAAAACAAATACTTTCAGCCTTTAGAAGATATGGTTTCAATAAATATTATAAGAGTAAATATAACGAGGGTTATTACAGCAGGAGGAATGTACTAGGTTATTTCGGATCATGGCTAATACATATGGGTTTGTTATTTATTATAGTTGCCTATGGATACGGTCAATTTACCAGCTACTCTACTGCAGTTTATGGAATAGCTGGTGATGTAATAGAAGTAGGAAACACTCAATATAAAATTGCCATCAATGATTTTCAAGTAATACATAGAGAAGATGGCAGTATTAGTCAATATATAACCGAGGCAGACTTAATGGATTTAGAAGGAAACCTATTAAAATCCTCGGAAATATATGTAAACAAACCCCTAAGATATGACAGATACAATTTTTATCAAACAGCAAGTGGTTGGACAGTTGGTATTAGTTATATTAGGGATGAGGTTTTACAGTATGATGATATATTATACGAAGGAACTGCTCTCATTAATGAAAATGATAATATTGCTATAATGTTTTCTAAGTTTTATCCAGATTTCCTTGAGACAGATAAAGGATTCTTCAATAATTCACCGATGCTAAATAACCCTAAAATCCTTTACTCGATTTTTTATCGTGAAAATCGTGTTGCCATGAACTTTGTTGACCCAGGTGAAATGATTACCTGGAACAATTATAAATTTATTTTTGATAATCCTAACCAATATACATATTTGCAAGTAAATAGAATAAAAGGGAAGTCTATTATTTCAATTGGGTCATCATTGATTATCATTGGTCTTATCCTTGTATTTTATCTTAAGCCCCAAGTGCTTGTAATTGATAAAAGCTATAATGAGGTTAATATATACAGGTATTAAAATAAAAAAGCAATATTTCAGGAGGGTTTGTTATGTTATTAGAAAGTCATAGCTTTAATATTGCATTTCTTCTTTATGGTTTATCCATGGTGCTTTACTTAGTTTTTTTTATTCTTAGAAGTGATAAATATGCAAGTCTAGCAAGCTATTTAGTTATTTGTGGTCTGCTTTTCCACACTATATCTTTAGCCACAAGAACAGTAGAGGCAAGCAGATTACCTTTAAGTAATCAATACGAGTTTGCCACCAGCTTCTCCTGGGGTATAGCAGCATGCTTAATAGCATTCGAAAAAAAATATAGATTTAAAATACTTGGCACCTTTGTTTGCCCTATAATAGTACTGGTTACCTTTTATGCAGCACTACAGTCAAGAGAAATCAGACCTTTAATGCCAGCACTGCAAAGTAATTGGATAATTCTTCATGTCAGCACTGCAGTTATTAGCTATGGTGCATTTGCAGTTGCTTGTGGTATATCTGTTATGTTTTTGATTAAGAGCTACTTAAACAAAAATAGCTTCATACAAAAAAATATGCCTTCACTAGAAATATTAGATACCATTAGCTATAGAGCCATAGGGTTAGGCTTTGTCATGCTTACTATAGTAATAGTAAGCGGAGCAATATGGGCAGATCAAGCATGGGGAAGATACTGGCAGTGGGACCCAAAGGAAACATGGTCCTTTATAACCTGGATAATTTATGCTGTATATTTGCATGTGCGGCTTTCAAGGGGATGGAAATATAAAAATGCAGCATGGTTTGCAATAATAGGATTTTTATCAATCCTGTTTACTTATGTAGGAGTAAATACCTTGTTAACTGGATATCATTCATATGCAATAATATGGTTGAATATGTTATAATGTATTGATAAACTAAACAGGCAGGTGAAATATTATGCTTTTTAAAATAAAACTACCACTGTTGTTGGTTTGTTTTTTAATCATGGCTCTGTTTATAACAGGCTGTGGTAGAGGTGAGAAGTTTGATTCATCTTTAAATGATGACGAAGCAATAGACTTGGAAGAAGCTATAGATGTTAAGGAAGATGATACAAGACTTTTTTC
Source organism: Alkaliphilus peptidifermentans DSM 18978 (assembly GCF_900101495.1). Classification (GTDB taxonomy): domain Bacteria; phylum Bacillota; class Clostridia; order Peptostreptococcales; family Natronincolaceae; genus Alkaliphilus_C; species Alkaliphilus_C peptidifermentans. The sequence continues at coordinate 98,676 of NZ_FMUS01000002.1, read as the reverse complement.
CTTTGAAGAATTAAAGGATAAGCTATTGGAAGCTACTTTAATAGAACTAAAGGACACTGACAATCAAACAATTGGAGCCATTTCTGATAGAGATGACATAATAGAACTGGTGGAGACTCTATTCGGTTATCCGTGGCAAGATAAATTTCCAGAGGAAAATCAAGCTTACTCTGTTATTGGTCCAATTAACTTTTACTTCGATGATAAGGATAATATTTTTGGACTGGTGAAGGAAAATTATATTTACATCGAAGGGTATTATTTTTTACCAAATAAAACTCAACAAGAAGCCCTTAAGAAAGTATTTCAACAGAATATATTACATGCACCAGTAAGTGGAACTTAAGAATCAATACAACCTACATTCTAAAAATCAAATGCACCTGTGCTTTCTCGTATTAATTATATACGATTTAGTGCAGGTGCATTTTTCGACTCTATAAATTATTAATATTATTTTCAGTATTAGAGGGTTTTATTATATCCTCTATAAAGCTATTTAGTATTCTTGCTGTAATACCCCATATTATAAAATTTTTATAGCTGTAAAAATAAACTGGATATATACCTTTATTAAAACTATAATTTTCACCATTTTCTATGAGGTGATATGGGAAATCTGATGGGGTAATAAGGCTCATTTCCATATGGTATTTTAGTGGTTGTTGCTTTATAAGCTCATCCAAAGGAACCGTAAAGATTGAATAAACCTCTTCTTTATTATATTTAATTTCTTCGCAATCAACTCCCTTAATTACACCGCAAAATGGATAAATAATAGTATTAAAGGGTGTTATAAGGGTATTCAATTCACCAAGAATATTTATCCTCTTTTCTGATATACCTAATTCTTCAACTGTTTCCCTAATAGCAGTTTCAGTAGGGGTTTCACCAAGCTCAATTTTTCCACCAGGAAAGCATATCTCACCAGGTTGTTTTTTTAAATGATGTGCACGTATCTGGAATAATATATGAAGCTTGTCATCAATTTCTATAATTGGAATTAAAACAGCATACTGCATTGTTATGTCAATAAAGCCGTTGCTTTTTTCACTTAGAACATCAGAAATACTTTTGATTGTCAACATATTTTTACTCCTTAATAGTTTTGTTACCTTATATTATATTGTATCATATCCAACTATAAAACCAGTTCAAAGAAATTTATATATTTTGTACCAGCTAAAGTTCATTTAATATGATGCTGTTTACTTTGTTGTATCTTATTTTTATCTAAGGGTAAGTCATTCTACTCTATAATTATTGAAATTACAGTAAAAATTAATATGTGTTTTAAAGGATTTATTTATATCATTCAAGAATATTTCATATAAGAAAAAATGAAAAGAAAGGAGATAAAAGGATGAAAAATAAATTCATAGTGCATCCATATATGCCCAATAGTGTACCGGAAACGAAAAAAGAAATGTTAAATGCCTTAAAGGTCGAGAAGGTAGAAGATTTATATAAAGATGTCATTCCTAAGCATTTAAGATTTAAAGGAGAAATGAGGCTTCCTGATCCGATATTTAGCGAGTATGAATTAAAGAAACATGTAGAAAAGATACTTTCAAAAAACATTTCCAGTAGCGATTATATTAGCTTCTTAGGTGCAGGCTGCTATCAGCATTATGTGCCTGCTGTTTGTGATGAAATCAATAGCAGATCTGAATTTTTAACAGCATATTGTGGAGATACATATTCAGATCATGGAAAAATGCAAGCTATATTTGAATATTGCAGCATGATGGCTGAGCTTGTTGATATGGATGTTGTGAGCTATACAAATTATGATGGAGGACAGGCTTCATCTTCTTCTATTCGAATGGCCTTAAGGATAACAGGAAGAAGAGAGGTAATATTACCTAAAATAATGCATCCAGAGATTCTTTCGCAGGTAAGAGATTATTGTAAGCATGTAGCAGATATCAAATTTGTAGATTACGATCCAGTAACTGGTCAAACTGATTTAAAGGATTTAAAGAATAAGATATCTGAAAAAACTGCTGCTATTTATTTAGAAAATCCTTCCTATATTGGTATTCTTGAAGAACATGGTCAAGAAATTGCTGATATGGCCCATGAACATGGTGCATTATTTATTGTTTCTGCAGACCCATCGTCATTGGGGATTTTGGAATCACCAGCTAACTATGGAGCTGACATTGTATGTGGAGATATACAACCATTAGGTATGCACATGCATTATGGTGGAGGCTGTGCTGGCTATATTGCTACACCACAAGAAAAGAAACTCGTACAAGAAATTCCAACCTATTTATATGGAATTACTCTTACCAAGGTTGAAGGAGAGTATGGCTGGGGGAGAGCATTAAATGAAAGATGTTCACATGGTAGTAGAGAAGATGCAAATGAATACTTTGGAACGGAATGCGGTTTGTGGGCAATTACTGCTGGAGTGTATTTAGCACTAATGGGTCCTCGGGGTATGGAAGAGTTAGGTGAAACAATAATCTATAGAGCTAATTATGCAAAGAATCTACTTTCCAAGATCGATGGAGTAAAAGCAGGTATATTTGATTCTAACCATTTTAAAGAATTTGTTGTAAATTTTGATGAGACAGGAAAAACCATAGATGAAATTAATAAGAGATTATTGGATTATGGAATCTTTGGAGGAAAAGATCTTTCAAAGGATTTCCCTGAGCTTGGAAATAGTGCTCTTTATTGTGTTACAGAGATAATTGGAATAGATGAAATAAAAAAACTCGTGGCTGCATTGAAGGAAATTGTTTAAGGGTTAGGCTTTGATATTATTCCATTTATACAGAACTATAGAAGGGATTGATTATTTATGGGAAATGAAAATAATAAAGCAAGAAAGAGAAATTTTCATCAAGCAAGATGGAATGAGCCTATCATAATGGAAATGGGAACAAAAGGAGAGCGGGGCATACTTATTCCAGCAGTAGAGGCAGAGGTAAGGGCTATAACAGGAGAAATTGAGAGCTTGATACCTAAGGGGCTTAGAAGAAAAAAAGCTCCTGCATTGCCAGAAATGTCACAAATGCAAGTACTAAGACATTACCTGCGACTTTCTCAGGAGACAATGGGTGCAGATTTTAATATTGATATTGGACTAGGTACTTGTACTATGAAATATAATCCTAAAATACATGAGGTGTTTGTTCGCTCACATAAAATGACAGATTTACACCCATATCAGGATGAAAGTACAGTTCAAGGGATACTTGAAGTACTTTATAAAATGGGTGAATTTTGTAAAGAAATATCAGGACTAGATACATTTACATTCCAACCTACAGCAGGGACTCAAGCAATTTATTCTAATGCTTCAGTGGTAAGGGCATATCATGAAGATAATGGGGAGGGTGAAGAAAGAGATGAGATAATCACCACAATATTTTCACATCCTGGGAATCCTGCGGCTGCCAGTACAGCAGGGTATAGGGTTATTACTTTAATGCCTGATGAAAGTGGCTTACCAGATTTTGAAGCTTTAGAAGCGATTGTTTCGAATCGTACTGCTGCTCTAATTATTACTAATCCAGAAGATACGGGCATATTTAATCCTCGTATTAAAGAATTTACTGATTTGGTACATTCAGTGGGAGGCCTGTGTATTTATGATCAGGCTAACTTGAATGGTGTATTTGGAATAACGAGGGCAAAAGAAGGCGGTTTTGATATGTGTCATTTTAATTTACACAAAACCTTCTCATCACCCCATGGCAGTCAAGGACCAGGTGCAGGAGCTCAAGGAGTTACAAAAAAATTATCGAAATACCTTCCTACACCCACCATAGAATTTGACGGAGAAAAGTATTATTTCCAGTACAATAGGCCTGATAGTATTGGTAAATTAAGAAAATTCTACGGGGTTCCACCTGTAGTGTTAAGGGCTTATGCATATGTAATGAGCTTAGGAGCTGCTGGATTGAAGGAGGTTGCTGAAATTTCAATATTGAATAATAATTATATGCTTGAGCGTATGCTGAAGGAAATTCCAGGAATAAGTATGCCTATGGCTGAAGGAGTAAGAAGGCTAGAGCAGGCTAGGCTGAGCTGGGAAAAATTAAAGGAAGACACTGGTGTAGGAACAGATGATATTGATAGAAGAATTGTTGATTATGGATTCCAAAGCTATTTTACTAGTCATCATCCCCAGATTATTTCCGAACCATTTACCCCAGAGCCTGTTGAAACCTACTCAAAGGCTGACATTGATGAATATGTAGAAGCATTTAAGGAAATCGCCAATGAGGCCTATTCAACCCCTGAAGTTGTTAAAACAGCCCCCCATAATGCAGCATTATCAACAATAGCAGATCCGGAAGGCTTGGTAAATTACGAGAAATTTGCTTGCACATGGAGAGGCTTTAAGAAATACATTCAACCGTAAAATTAGGAGGCAAATATTTTTATGACTAAAAAAATAGGACTCATTGTAAATCCTGTAGCTGGAATTGGTGGGAGGGCTGGCTTAAAGGGAAGCGATAGCCCGGAAATTATAGAGCTGGCGGCAAAAATGGGGATAGAATCAGAATCTCGAAAAAGGTCAGAAGTAGTCTTAACTGAAATTTATAAATTTAGAGATAAATTTGAGCTAATAGTGGCTCCTGGTGAAATGGGGGAGGATGCAGCAAAAGCAATGGGATTCAACCCAATGATATTGGGGGAAATTAATTCTGGAAGTACAACCTCCAATGATACAGAAAAAATAGCAATGAAAATGATGGACATGGGGGTGGATCTTTTACTATTTGTAGGAGGGGATGGAACAGCACGAAATATTTATAATGCTGTTAACACTTCTATTACTGTTCTAGGAATCCCCTCTGGTGTGAAAATGCACTCCTCGGTTTTTTCAATTACTCCTAAAATTGCTGGAGAACTAATTAGCAAATATTTTCAAAATGGAATGGGAACAAGAGAAGCAGAGGTAATGGATATAGATGAAGAACTATTCCGTCATGGAAAAGTAGTTGCAAGGCTATATGGATATTTAAAGGTTCCCAATTTAGCAAACTTAGTTCAAGGAACTAAAGTAGGGGGAATCGATACTGAAGCTTCAATAATGCAAGGAATAGCTACCACCGTAACAGAAATGATGAAAAGAGACAACGAGTATATTTATATTATTGGACCAGGAACGACTACTAGAGCAATTACAGATAAATTGGATTTAGAGAGTACATTACTTGGGGTGGATGTATTGTACAAGAATAAATTAGTTGCTAAAGATGTAGATGAAATTACAATACTAAACCTTATAAGGGATAAGCCAGCAAAAATAATTGTTACCCCTATTGGAGGACAAGGCTATGTTTTTGGAAGGGGAAATCAGCAAATAAGTTACGATGTAATTAAGCTGGTTGGCAAAAATAACATTATAATTGTGTCAACCATTGAAAAATTAACATCTATAAAAAATAAAACTCTACTGGTTGATACAGGTAGAGAGGATGTAGATAACATGTTGTGTGGGGTATATAGAATTATTACTGGATATAGAAGTGAACATACATATAAGATTAAATAAAAACTAATGAAGAGTGGCTAGTGTAAAAAAAAATTAATAATATTTAATAAATAGCTTTGATGGCTTGAACATATTCATAGTATTAATAGGAATATATATACAAAATAATTAAAAAATGTAAATGAATGTGATTGATTTACCTTAAAGATTACGAAAATATGGAAAAAGTCTACAATAAATTGCTTGAATTTTCCATGAATTTAGAATAAAATAAAAATCAATCATATAAATATTTAGCTATGTAAAAAATAGAGACATCCAAGTTAAATATTACCAAAAAAAAATATTTTTCATATAAATATTTTTATTAAAAAGAAGGATATTTTACAAAAAAATAGAATTATTTGTAATAATAAAATTATTTGTAATAAACACAATAGTTTGCATTTGTTGAAAATTAAAAAATGTTTAAACCTTTATGGTTTAAAATTGAAAAAGTTTTTGATAAAGGTTAATTTTTAAAATTAACCTTTTTATCAAAATATTTAAAAGGAGGAGAAAGAATGAAAAGAAAATTAAGTTTATTACTTTGCTTCGTTTTAGTAGCAGCAGTATTTTTGACCGCATGTGGGGGCGGTACAACTACTGAAGCTCCAGAAGCACCAGAAGGTCAAGGTGGAGAAACTCAACCACCACAAGTAGCTGAAGATAATCCCTTCTATAGTGAATATGTTACTTTTATTAGGGGTGCTGGAAATCCCAATAACCCTGCTACAAGAAGAGGCGACGCTTCAAACACTATAGTTATTGGAATGCAAAATGGTAACGATGAGTTTTTACCAGTATATTACAGCTCTGTATACGATGGATATGTTTCTAAAGCCACTTTTGATGGGTTACTAACAAACAATGCTGCTGGGGAGTACATTCCTGAAATAGCTGAGAGCTGGAAGATTTCTGAAGATGGCAGAACATATACCTTCAAATTAAGAGAAGATGTATACTTCCATGATGGTGTACAGCTAACTTCAAAGGATGTTGCCTTCACCTTTACAATTTATGCTGATCCCGGATATACCGGTCGTTACTACACCAGCGTAGGCGCATTCCTTCAGGGCTATGAAGATTATAAAGAAGGGGATGCTGAAACATTAGAAGCCATCAATATTATTGATGACTTTAATATCTCAATAACATTTAAAGAAAAAATGGCTAATCATTATGGTAGACTGATCTATGGTATTATGCCAGAGCATTATTATGGCGGCTTTGAAAAGGGTAACGCTGATGCAGCATTAAAGCCAAAGCAGCAGGATTTAATGGGATCTGGGCCATATCAATTTGTAAGACATGAGCCTACTCAATTTACTGAATTTAAAAGATTCGACGAATACATAAAAGGAACACCTCCAACAGAAAGAATTATATACAGATATACCTCTGCTGACACCTATATGATGGAGCTGGAAGCAGGATCAATTGATATTCAGTTACAGGTAAATGCAAATGCAGATAACATGGCACAAATAGAGCCTATGGGCTTTATTGATATAGTTTCATTCCCTGCCAATTCTTATCAATATATGGGCTTTAATATGAGGAATGAAATATTGGGGGATAAAAACGTTCGTCATGCCTTAACCTACGGTTTAAACCGTCAGCAATTTGTAGACGTATTTTTTACGGGCTATGGAAATGTTGCAACAATGCCATTTTCACAGGTATCATGGGTTAATACAGATAGAGTTGCAAGAGAGGTAAATCGATATGAATACAGCCAGGAAAAAGCTATAGAATTACTTGAAGCATCTGGCTGGATGCCAGGAGCAGATGGAATTAGAGAAAAAGATGGTAAGAAGCTATCCTTTGTTTGGGATGTTGCTACTGATAGTCAATATTATGAAACCTTAATTCCAATGCTTATTGCTGATTGGAAAAAAATAGGTGTAGATGTAAGACCTAACCTTATGGACTTTGGTGCATTGGTTGACCATATTTATAAGGGTAGAGAGTTTGATGTCTACACCATGGGTTGGAGGATGGTAATAGATCCGGGTGCTGGCCGTACAACCTTCCATACAGCTGGTGATGTTATAGACGGAAATAATAGTATTGGATACAACAATCCAAGAGTTAACGAGCTTTATGACCTTGGAGATAAAGAGATGGACTTCGACAAGAGAGTTGCCATCTATGAAGAAATTGCATTACTTATTAATGAAGATGCACCATATATCTTCCTTACTCAACAGGCCAATTGGGACGTAGTAAATCAAAGAATTAAAGGTATGGATTTAAGCCCATATGTTGAAATACCTTATGTACTACATCAATTAGAAATAGTACAGTAGGATATTTAACATTACAATAAACAGCAGATCAGGCCCGGTATTATGCCGGGTTTGTATCTGCAAATAGATAGGAGGTAAATTATGTTAAGGTATTTGGCAAGAAGAATATTACACATGATTCCAGTAATGATAATAATTTCCATATGCATATTCACAATAATAAAACTTACCCCTGGTAGTCCTGTGGGCTTAAATCTTGATCCGGAAATGACAGCGGAGCAAAGACAAGCAGAATATGAAAGATTGGGCTTGCATTTACCTCTGCCGGTTCAATATGTCAATTGGGTTGGAAGAAGTTTAAATGGAGACTTTGGACCATCATCCTTGTACAATAGACCAGTTTCAGAGATTGTACCTAAATATGTTTGGAATAGCTTTAAGCTCAATGTTTTAGTTTTTATTTTTGCCTTTCTTTTATCAGTACCCATTGGAATTATATGTGCGGTGAAGCAATATTCCTTTACAGATAATTTTTGGACTGTATTCTCTCTGTTTGGAATATCAATGCCCTCATTCTTTTTTGGTCTTTTATTAATATATTTCTTTGCAGCAAAGCTGGGTTGGTTCCCAATAAGCGGAATGATGACGGCAGGGTCTAACCTTACAGGTATGGCAAATGTTCTAGATCAATTAAGGCATATGATTTTGCCAGCAACGGTACTTACCATTGGAAGCTTAGCAAGCTTAGTTCGATATACAAGAACCAGCATGCTTGACATAATAAAACAAGATTATATAAGAACAGCCCGTTCAAAGGGTTTAACAGAAAAGGTGGTTATTTATCGCCATGCCTTCCGAAATGCCATGCTGCCCATAGTAACCTTAATAGGCTTTTGGGTGCCACAGCTATTCAGTGGAGCAGTTATATTGGAAACTGTATTTAATTGGCCTGGAATAGGACAGATTATGTTAAATGCAATAAACTTTAGAGACTATAACTTAATGATGGCAACATTATTACTTTTTGCAGTATTAACTCTATTGGGAAATCTATTGGCCGACATAGGCTATGCAGTAGTTGATCCAAGAATTAAGGTAGAATAGGAGGTTAGACAATGGACACGAAGGTTATTGTTGAAGAATCCCAAGAACTGCAGAACATAACCAAGGAGGAATCAGTAGGTCCTTGGAAAATGGTTTGGCTACGATTTAAGAAGAAAAAAATTGCTTTAACAGGAGTTATTATTCTTATAATATTAGTTTTAAGTGCAGTATTTGCTCCATTTTTAACCCCCTACAGTCCAGATGAAATGAATTTCTCCAATGTAAATGCTGCCCCCTCCAGACAAAATTGGATGGGTACAGATAATTTAGGAAGGGACTATTTCACCCGTTTGCTATACGGTGGTAGGGTATCTTTAATGGTTGGGGTTATATCAGCCTTTATTAGTGTTACCTTAGGCTCAACCATAGGAGGCATTGCAGGATTCTTTGGTGGCAGAGTGGATAATATATTAATGCGTTTTGCAGAAATTGTTATGTCATTTCCATTTTTGCCGTTGGCCATTACAATTTCAGCTGTTGTTGGTGCAAATGTGGCACCTGAAACAAAGATGTATATAGTTATGATGATAATTGGATGCCTCAGTTGGCCTGGACTATCTCGTATAGTGAGGGGACAAATACTTTCATTAAAGGAACAGGAATTTGTATTGGCAGCAAAGGCCTTAGGAATTCCAAATTATAAAATAATATTAAAGCATTTAATTCCCAATACCATAGGATATATAATTGTTTCGGCAGCATTGTCAATGGCAAATGCAATAATGGCAGAATCTGGTCTATCCTTTCTTGGTTTGGGAGTAGTGCCTCCAACACCAACTTGGGGTAATATGGTACAGCATGCAAGAAACCTTCATGTATTAAGAACAAGACCTTGGCTATGGATACCACCTGGAGTGGCTATACTTTTAGCAGTTATGAGTATTAACCTATTGGGCGACGGTCTGAGGGATGCCATAGACCCTAAGTCAAATAACTAGGAGGTGGAAAAAGTGAGTAATAATGTATTAGAGGTAAAAAATCTAAAAACATATTTTTATACTGATAAGGGTGTTGTAAAAGCTGTAGATGGTGTGGATTTTACTATTGAATATGGGAAAACATTGGGAATCGTTGGAGAATCAGGCTGTGGTAAAAGCATTACCTCAATGTCTGTTTTGAGACTTATTCCAACTCCGCCAGGAAAAATTGAAGATGGAGAAGTAATATTTGAAGGAAGGGACCTTTTAAAGGTTTCTGAAAAAGAGATTAGAAGTATTAGGGGAAATGACATATCTATGATATTTCAAGAACCCATGACTTCACTTAACCCCGTTTTCACGGTGGGTGATCAAATTATGGAAGCCATAATCCTTCATCAAAAGCTATCGGAAGAAGAAGCTAGAAAAAAGGCTATAGAAATGATAAATTTAGTTAATATTCCTAGGGCTGATAAAATTGTTGATGAATATCCACATCAATTAAGTGGGGGTATGAGACAAAGGGTTATGATTGCAATGGCTTTAGCCTGTATGCCAAAGCTATTGATTGCTGATGAACCTACCACCGCTCTAGACGTTACAATACAAGCACAGGTTTTAGAAATAATGAATGACCTTAAAGAAAAGCTAAATACAGCTATTATGCTTATTACCCATGATCTAGGTGTTATTGCAGAGATGGCTGATCATGTTATAGTTATGTACTGTGGCAAGGTAGTTGAGGAAGCACCAGTACAAGAATTATTTGATAATCCAAAGCATCCCTATACTCAAGGCCTATTAAATTCTAAGCCAAGTATTGTAGAAAATAAAAACAGACTTGAAAGTATAAGAGGTACTGTTCCAAATCCACGACTATTGCCAAAGGGGTGTTACTTTAATCCCCGTTGTAAATATGCTGTTGATAAATGCAGACAAGAACAGCCTACATTGGAAGAAATTACTACAGGCCATAAAGTCAGCTGTTTTGTTGCATGTAAGGAGGTGGAATAATGACAACTCCATTACTAGAGGTGAAAAACCTAAAAAAATACTTTCCTATTCATAAAGGTTTTCTTAGAAGGCATGTGGGAGACGTAAAGGCAGTAGAGAATGTTTCATTTATTCTTAAAGCTGGCGAAACATTAGGTCTTGTTGGAGAATCTGGATGTGGAAAATCTACAACAGGTAGGACGTTATTAAGACTTGTCGAAGCCACTGCAGGTGAGGTAAAATATAATGGAATAGATGTTTTAAACGCCAAAGCTAACGACTTAAGAAAGCTTCGTAGAGAAATGCAAATTATCTTTCAAGATCCATATAGTTCGTTAAATCCAAGAATAACAATTGGTGAAGCTGTTGGAGAAGCATTACGTGAGCATAATCTTTATAAGGGAGCAGCCCTTAAAGAAAGAATTCAAGAGGTTATAGAGATTTGTGGATTGGCAGATTATCATGTTAATAGATATCCCCATGAATTTTCTGGTGGACAAAGGCAAAGAATAGGCATAGCTAGAGCACTAGCACTTGATCCTTCATTTATAGTAGCAGATGAACCAGTATCAGCTCTAGATGTTTCTATTCAAGCCCAAATTATTAATTTAATGATGGATCTACAAGAGCAACTTGGATTATCCTATTTATTTATATCCCATGACCTCAGTGTTGTTAAGCATATAAGTGATAGGGTAGGGGTAATGTACTTAGGAGATATCGTTGAATTGGCCAATAAAAATGATCTATATGATACTCCTTTGCATCCCTATACAAAGGCTCTACTATCAGCTATACCAGTACCTGACCCTAAGATGAAGCGTAATATTATTATATTGAAGGGTGATATACCAAGTCCATCGAATCCACCGTCTGGATGTAAATTCCATACTAGATGTCCAATTGCTCAAGACATCTGTAAAGAAGAGGCGCCAGAATTCAAGGAGTACGCAAAGCAGCATTTTGCAGCGTGTCACTTAATTGATAAGTAGAATTAGAAAGGATAAGTTAAGTGAATAAAAAAAGAAAAAGAATAATAGAAGATATGTACGAACAAGTAAAGAATAGTAATAAAGACCATTGCTCACCTACGGATGATGATAGGATCGAAGCTACATGGCATGATATTTTGGCAATGATTATAGCGGCATTTCAAGTAATATTTCCGATAATTATTGTTGGTATAGCTGTTCTTGGAGGTCTTTTATGGCTTATGATGAGGCTGTGGAGATAGATATATAACTACTCTCATCTAATTAGACTTAAACCCAGTCAATTTCCAGTGTTAAAGCTGTATTGACTGGGCTTTTAATGTATAAAAAAAATTATTTAGTACGCAATCGGCTTTAGTAGTACAAAATTTTAATAGGAATATATCTTTATTTTTGGTAAAATGGAAATGATAGGTATACTAAGCTAAAGGAGGTATTAACAATTGATAAAGCTAGAAAAATTAAACGATCACTTAGCGCTAATTACATTATCAAGACCTGAGGCACTAAATGCACTTAACCTGCAAATGCTAAATAGATTAAATGAGATTATCGATGAAGTTATGTCTGATAAGACTATTAAAGTAGTTATATTGACTGGTGAGGGAAAAGCATTTGTAGCAGGAGCAGATATTGAAGAAATGCTAAATATGAAACCCCATGAAGCCAGAGAGTTTTCATTACAAGGACAAGCATTATTTAGAAAAATAGAAACAATGGAAAAACCAGTTATAGCTGCTGTTAATGGATTCGCTTTAGGTGGAGGCTGTGAGCTAATGATGTCATGTGATATTCGCATTGCTTCTGAAAAAAGCAAATTTGGACAGCCAGAAGTAGGCCTTGGAATTCCTCCTGGATTTGCGGGTACACAACGATTACCACGAATAGTTGGTATGGCAAAGGCAAAAGAACTGATTTTTACTGGAGATATTATTAATGCGGAAGAAGCAAAGAAAATACTTTTAATAAATCATGTGGTGAAGCCAGAGGAATTATTACCTTTCTCTATTGAAATGGCAAATAAAATAATTAGTAAAAGCTCTACTGCTGTTAACTATAGTAAAGCAGCAATTAACCAGGGTACAGAAATAAGTATGGAAAAAGCATCAGAAATAGAAGCAAATCTGTTCGCCCTTTGCTTCGCCTCAGAAGATCAAAAAGAAGGTATGGCTGCATTTTTAGAAAAGAGAAAGCCTAACTTTGAAAGATAGGTAAGAGTTAAGAATTGAGAATTGAAAATGGAAAAGAATTAAGAATTAAGAGTTAAGAGTTAAGAGTATATAAAATGAAATGTTGAATGTTGAATGTTGAATGTTGAATGTTGAATGTTGAATGGAAAAAATAAAAACAATAAACCAATAAAACAATATAAACATTAAAAACAATAAAAACAATAAAAACAATAATAAAGAATAGCTACCTATGTAATGTTGATGAAGTAAAATTACTTAATAAGAAATTAAAAGAGGGAGGATACAAACTATGAAAAAAATCGGTGTAATTGGTGCAGGTACTATGGGAAATGGTATTGCTCAGGTATTAGCTCAAGGTGGATTCAATGTTGTATTGAGAGATCTTAAGCATGCTTCACTGGAAATAGCTATGACACAAATTGATAAAAACTTTAATCGTATGATAGAAAAAGGTAAGCTTTCAGAAACTGAAAAGCAGCAGGCATTGAATAACATATACACAACAATTGAGATATTAGATCTTAAGGATTGTGATATGATAATAGAGGCAGCAACAGAAAGTATTGAAGTAAAAAAACGTATTTTTCAAGAGCTAGATAAAATTTGTGATGAAAAGACAATTTTAGCTACAAATACATCATCATTATCTATTACAGAACTGGCTAGTGCAACACAGCATCCTCAAAGGGTTATAGGTATGCATTTTTTTAATCCAGTACCAGTCATGAAACTTGTTGAAATCATTAAGGGTATGATTACAGATGAAGAGGTTGTAAACTCAGTTATTGAATTATCCAAGGCTCTAGGAAAAACGCCAGTAAGGGTTGAAGAAGCACCAGGATTTGTTGTTAATAGGATATTAATTCCTATGATTAATGAAGCCGTAGGAGTTTTTGCAGATGGAGTTGCAAGTCCTAATGAAATAGATGAAGCAATGAAACTGGGAGCTAACCATCCTATTGGACCATTGGCTTTGGCAGATTTAATAGGTCTCGATGTTTGTCTTGCAATCATGGAGGTATTGTATAATGAGTTTGCCGATTCCAAGTATCGCCCTCATCCTATGCTTAAAAAATATGTAAGAGCAGGACACTTAGGAAGGAAAACAAATAAGGGATTCTTTAACTATTAATTATATGTATAAAGTATACAGTATCATATATAATTCTGTAGCTGTTTTTATATAAGTTGTCATAAGGCTATGGAAACACGTGAAAACTAATAAAAATCTAGGGATTATATATAAATAAGTTATGAAAGAATTAAGACTATTCCGACACAAAATTATTAAATAAATTTAAAATCTCTTCATTTCTATTGAAAGTAAGGTCCCACTGATTATATAATATTCATATAATTTAAACGATTAGTTGGTTATTATATGTAAATATTATATAAACTTCAATCGTTTAACATTTTTTGCCCAAAAGGCAAAGATATAAAAATATAAGGGGGAAAAACAATGTTCAAAAGCAAAAAACTATTGGTTTTATTGAGTATGGTTTTAGTATTCGCTTTATTTGCAGTTGGTTGTAGTCAACCTGCTGACACAACACCAGATGGAGACACTGAGCAACCAGCTGGAGATGTAACAGTAAAAGATACTTTAATCGTAGCACAAGGTGGAGACCCAGCATCATTAGACCCACATGCAACAAATGATCAACCTTCAGCAAGAGTAATGAAGCACATCTATAACACACTAGTTACTCAAAATCAACAAATGGAAGTTGTGCCTGCTTTAGCTGAATCATGGGAAGTTATTGACGACTTAACCTATGAATTCAAGTTAAGACAAGACGTTAAGTTCCATAATGGCGAAGATTTTACAGCTAATGATGTTAAGTTTACATTATTAAGAGCTAAAGAATCTAACCATATTGGACATATTGTTGGTGCAATTGACCCAGAAGGCATAGAAATTATTGATGATTATACAATCAGAATTTCTACAGAAAAGCCTTTTGCTCCTTTATTAGCTCACTTATCTCATACAGCATCTTCAATCTTAAATGAAAAGGCTGTTACAGAAGGTGGAGAAGATTATGGACAAAATCCAGTTGGAACAGGACCATTTAAGTTCGTAAACTGGGTTACAGGTGACTCTATTGAGTTAGAGAGATATGATGGATACCATGATGGACCAGCTAAGATGGCTAAGGTTACATTTAGAGCAATTGTAGAAAACACTACAAGAACTATCGAGCTTGAAACTGGTGGAATTGACATAGCTTATGATATTCAACCACAAGACGTAAGTAGAGTTGAAGGAAACAGTGACTTAAATCTAATAAGAGGCGAATCCTTTACAACAGGTTATATTGGATTTAATGCAGCTAAGAAGCCTTTTGACGATGTAAGAGTACGTCAAGCAATCAACTATGCAATAGATATCGATTCAATTGTTGAAGCGGTATTCCAAGGTGTTGGTACACCTGCTAAAGGACCATTAGGACCAAATGTATGGGCATCTCATCAAGGATTAGAGCCATACGGTTATAATGTTGAAAAAGCGAAGGAATTAATGGCAGAAGCTGGTTTAGCAGATGGATTCAAAACAACTATCTGGACAAATGAAAACCAACAAAGAATGGATATTTCTGAAATAATTCAAAATCAATTACGTGCTATTAATATCGATGTAGAAGTTAAAGTTATGGAATGGGGAGCATATCTAGACGGTACAGCTGCTGGTGAGCATGATATGTTTATCCTTGGATGGGTAACAGTTACAGGTGACCCTGACTATGGTTTATATGCATTATTCCACTCTGCACAGCATGGAGCAGCTGGAAATAGAACATTCTACACTAACACAAGGGTAGATGAATTATTAGATTCAGCTAGAGTTGAGACTGATCCTTCAATGAGAGAGAAATTCTATCTTGAAGCACAAGAGATTATTAGAAATGATGCACCATGGATATTTAATAATAATGGTGAGAACATTGATGGATTAAGAAAGAATGTTAAGGGATATATGCAACATCCAGCAGGACATCATTACCTTTATAATGTTTACTTTGAATAAATAATTGAAGATAAAATTTGATTTTTGTTCAAGATGTTAGACTTATAATTAATATAGGGTCATAGTTTTATGGCCCTATATTAAATTAAAGAATTATAGTTTAGGGAAGGAGGATTTTTGTGCACAAATATATAATTAGACGACTTCTCCTATTGATTCCTGTAATGTTGGGGGTAACTTTTATAATTTTCACAATGATGTATTTTACTCCTGGTGACCCAGCAAGAATCATGCTTGGAGAATCAGCTCCAGAGTCAGAGGTAATAAAGCTTAGAGAAGATCTAGGGCTAAATGATCCATATCTAGTTCAATTTGGTCGATATATTAAAAATGCAGTTGTTCATCAAGATATAGGTCGTTCTTATACTACAAGAAGACCAGTAGTAGATGAAATTATGGCTCGTTTCCCTGCAACTTTAAAGCTGGCTGCAATGGGAGCTTTTGTGGCTGTTGCATTGGGTATACCTACTGGAATAATATCTGCTACCAAGCAATATTCCTTATTTGACAACATTGCAATGGTACTTGCTTTAATTGGAGTATCAATGCCTAACTTCTGGCAGGGGTTAATGATGATGCTGGTATTTTCAGTTTATCTGGGGTGGTTTCCAGCCTCTGGTTTTACTTCACCAAAGCATTGGGTTTTACCTGCCCTAACCATTGGTACATCGTCCGCGGCAATTATAACACGTATGACCCGCTCAAGTATGCTTGAAGTTATCCGTCAAGATTATATTCGTACTGCACGGGCAAAGGGACAGGTGGAATCAGTAGTAATCAACCAGCATGCCCTTAAAAATGCACTTATACCAGTTATTACTGTTATTGGGCTGCAATTTGGATTCTTACTTGGAGGAGCAGTATTGACAGAAACAATATTTGCAATTCCTGGAGTAGGCAGGTTAATGATAGAATCCATTTTCCGAAGAGATTTTCCGATTGTTCAAGGCGCAGTTCTATTCATAGCAGTATCCTTTAGTATTGTTAACCTATTTGTAGATATTTTATATGCCTTCGTTGATCCAAGAATTAAATCCCAATACAAATAAACATTTGAAAGTGTTGAAAAGGAGGTAGTGCTATGTCAAATGTAAAAACTGTCTCTCAAGAGGCACAGGCACAGGTTGCCAATAATGTCCCAAATAAAAAACGTGGCCCATGGAGAGAAGTTTGGAGAAGAATGAAACAGAATAAAGCTGCCATGGTTGGTCTAGTTATAATAGGAATATTGATATTTGCTGCTTTAACCGCTAATATTATAGCACCATATGGATATGATGATCAGAACCTTCCTGGAAGATTCCAAACACCAAATAGTAAACATTTATTAGGGACAGATAACTTTGGACGAGATATATTTAGTAGAATAATCTATGGTTCCAGGATATCATTAATGGTTGGTTTTATAGCTGTTGGTATTGCTGCACTATCAGGAGGAACATTGGGAGCAATCGCAGGTTTCTATGGTGGCAAGCTTGATAATGTAATTATGCGTATGATTGATATTTTACTGGCAATACCAGGAATACTATTGGCCATTTCAATTGTTGCTGCTTTAGGACCAGGCTTAAGAAATGTTATGATAGCTGTAGGGATAGGTGCAATTCCTGGATATGCACGGATTGTTAGAGCCTCAGTATTATCTCTAAGAGATCAAGAATTTATTGAGGCAGCTAAGGCGGTTGGGGCAAACGATTTTAGAATTATAACAAAGCACATAATTCCAAACTCTATGGCACCAATCATAGTTCAAGCAACCCTTGGAGTAGCCAATGCAATTTTAGCTGCAGCAGGCTTAAGCTTCATTGGATTAGGTATTCAACCACCAACACCAGAATGGGGAGCAATGCTTTCTAGTGGAAGAAACTATATTCGAGATTATCCCCATATTGCAACCTTCCCTGGTATAGCAATAATGATTACCATTTTCGGCTTAAACCTTCTAGGTGATGGATTAAGAGATGCACTTGATCCTAGACTAAAGAGCTAATTCTAGTAGGATAGGAGTGTGATAAGAATGGATAATAAAAAGAAATTAATTGAGATAAAAGATTTGACTATACACTTTATTGTTGAGGGTGAAGGAATAGTTCGTGCAGTAGAAGACATGAACCTTGAAATTGGAAAAGGTGAAACCCTTGGCCTGGTAGGTGAGACAGGAGCAGGCAAAACTACCACCGCCCTTGGTATCATGCAATTGGTACCTAATCCTCCAGGTAAAATAGTAAGTGGAGAAATCATTTTTGAGGGTGAAAACCTTCTTACTAAGTCACCAGCAGAACTTAGAAAGGTTAGAGGTAATAAGATTTCGATGATATTCCAAGATCCAATGACCTCACTAAACCCTGTAATGACCGTAGGAGATCAAATTGCTGAGGTTGTTAAACTTCATCAAAAGGTTAATGCTGCCCAAGCAATAGAAAGAGCAAAAGAAATGTTGGAGAAGGTAGGAATTCCACCGGATAGATCTAAGGAGTATCCACATCAATTCAGTGGAGGTATGAGGCAAAGGGTGGTTATTGCCATTGCTTTAGCTTGTAACCCAACACTATTAATTGCTGATGAACCTACAACAGCTCTAGATGTAACTATACAAGCACAGGTATTAACTCTTATGAAAAATTTGAAGGAAGAATTTGAGACATCTATGCTTCTTATAACCCATGACTTGGGTGTTGTTGCAGAGGTTTGTGACAAGGTTGCAATAATGTATGCAGGTAATGTAATTGAATATACCGATAAGAAAAGATTGTTTACAGAGCCAAAGCATCCATACACCTTAGGATTATTCGGGTCTATACCAGATGCAGAAGAGGACGAAGAACGTTTAAATCCTATTAAAGGACTAATGCCAGACCCAACAAATGTTCCTTCAGGATGCCCGTTCCACCCAAGATGTCCTAAGGTAATGAGTATTTGTTCAGAAAGAAAGCCAAACAATACTGAAATTGAACTAGGACATTTTGTTAAGTGCTTATTGTTTGAAGAGGGTGTAAAATAGTACTAGTGGAGGTGAGATTTATGCAGGAAAGATTATTGGAGGTTAGAAATCTTAAGAAGTACTTCAGTACAAAAAAAGGTTTATTACACGCCGTTGATGATGTAAACTTTTTTATAAATAAAGGTGAAACATTAGGTTTGGCAGGTGAGTCTGGTTGTGGGAAATCCACTACAGGTAGAGTTGTTTTACGCTTATTAGAGGCAACTGAAGGTGAGATAATCTTCGAAGGAAAAGATATAAGAGCGTTTAATAAGGATCAAATGAGAGTCATGCGTAAAGAAATGCAAATAGTTTTCCAAGATCCCTTTGCTTCATTAAATCCTAGACTGAGTGTTTCGGAAATAATAGCAGAGCCTTTAGTAGTTAATAAGGTTTATAAAGATAAAATCGAAATGAGAAAGCATGTTTCAAAACTAATGGAAACCGTTGGTTTAGCAGAAAGATTAATAAATACCTATCCCCATGAGTTAGATGGTGGTAGAAGACAAAGAATTGGTATAGCAAGAGCCTTGGCTTTAAACCCTAAGTTTATTGTTCAAGATGAGCCTGTTTCAGCACTAGACGTATCTATTCAGGCTCAGATATTGAATTTGATGGATGACTTACAAAAAGAATTCGGTCTAACCTACATGTTTATCTCTCATGACCTGAGTGTAGTTAAACATGTAAGCGACCGAATAGCAGTTATGTACCTTGGCAAAATTGTTGAGTTATCAGATTATACATCAATGTTTAAGGATCCAAAGCATCCTTATACTCAAGCGCTACTATCTGCAATACCAGTTCCAAGAATAGATGTAACCCGGGAACGTATTATTCTTGAAGGAGACGTTCCGAGTCCTATTAATCCGCCAGAAGGTTGTCGTTTCTATGGTAGATGTCGATATCGTCAAGATATATGTAAAGAACAAACTCCAGAGCTAAAAGATGTTGGAGACTTACGCTTTGTTGCTTGTCACTTTACTAATAACCTAAAGGAAACTTCAAAATAATAAATTGTTAATAAATAAGGGCGTCGGTCGCCCTTATTTTTTTATTTTGATCCTAGGCTCTGTTAAAGATAAATCTTAATATCTATAAAAGTCTTCATATACTGGGGTAGTGTCATTCTGAGGATTAGCGAAGAATCTTACAAATGACATACTCTATGATTATCCAATATTATTAACTAATATAAAATAAACAACAGAATCTTATAGAGTTTTTTATTAAGTAATAGCAATATAATTATATCATAAATGTAACAAAATTTAAATATATTAAATATTTAAAAATAAAGTATTCAAGCAATTACAGAAAAAGAAATAAATAGTGAGTTTTAATATAAATTGTTAATCCTACTTGCAAAAGTGTATATAATAAATATAAACACAGAAGGAGGATTATTATGAAGATATATACTAAAACTGGAGATAAAGGAGAAACTAGTCTTTTTGATGGAGGTAGAGTTAAGAAGGATGATATACGGGTGGAGAGCTACGGTACAATTGATGAACTGAACTCTTCGTTGGGCTTTGCAAGATGCTTTATAGAGGATGAAGAAATTACTAACATAATTTTTAAAATACAGCGTGAATTATTTGATGTGGCAGGTGAATTGGCAACCTATGAAGGAAATAAATTTCCGGAAAGGATAAAAGAAGAACATGTAAATTATTTAGAAGAAGTTATTGATAATTATTTGGCCATGATACCTAAAGTGGATCAATTTATTATTCCAGGCACCAATAAAGAATCTGCAGCATTACATGTATCAAGAACAATATGTAGAAGAGCAGAGCGACGTATTATTTCCTTAAAGAGAACAGATAATATAAGTGATATGCTATTAAAATATGTAAATAGACTTTCTGATACCATCTATACATTGGCAAGATTTTTAGAATCGGACTTAAAATATGTTGATTTTAATAAATAGGTAGTTAAAAATTCATAGTATTACGTATAATAAACCAAAAAACGAGAATAATATTCATATATTTTGTAAATTATGCTATAATGAAGTTGGATTATTTAGAAGGGGTGATACTATGAATAAGGATGTAGAAGCAATACTATTCACTGAAGAACAAATTGCAACAAAAGTTAAGGAACTTGGTAAACAGATAACAGTTGATTATGAAAATATGGAAGATATTATTATGATAGGTGTTTTGAAGGGTGCTAATGTTTTTCTAGGAGACCTAATTAGAGAGATAGCCCTTCCTGTATATGTTGATTTTATGGCAGTATCAAGCTATGGATATTCTACTCAAAGTTCGGGTGTAGTAAAAATCATGAAGGACCTTGATATAGAAATTGAGGGTAAACATGTTATTATAGTTGAAGATATTGTTGATACTGGCTTAACCCTGAAGTACTTAACTGAGAACTTAAAATCTCGAAAGATTGCAAGTTTGAAAATTTGTGCATTGCTTGATAAGCCTGAGAGAAGGAAATGTGACTTAAAGCTAGATTATATAGGCTTTGATATACCTGATAGATTCATTGTTGGCTATGGTATTGACTATGCTGAAAAATATAGAAACCTCCCATATGTAGCTATTTTAAAAGAAGAAGCTTATCAATAGAATAAATCCTTGAATAGTAATCTAATTTTTTTCCATACTATTAATAGAATCTATTCGAGGAGGTTTTACAGTGAGTACAGTTAATTTTCAAGAAGTAAAGCAACGCTTTATGCAAGCAGACATTGATGGTAAAATAGAAATCTATACAACGACACAGGGGCTATCAGTAGATCAGTTTAAGGAGTTACTAAAGCATTTTCCACTACAGCATCTTGAAAAATTAGAAAGAGCAATGGGTTAAAACACTAATTAAGTCTCTAACGATGGAGGCTTTAGACTGATGATTGATACCTATTTTCCTCACTCTATCAAAACCTAGCATCTTACGTATTATGGATACGTCGAGGCTAGGTTTCTTTATGTTTAAAAGTAGTAGTACATTAGCATATATTCAGATAAGTAGTATGTGGTATTAAGGCTAATGAGAGTTTTTTAATTATTTTAAAGCGTGAAATGCTTTTGTTCCTTGGATAATTCTTGTTAAAGTGCTTAAAATATATTTCAGGAGGTCAATGTAATAAAAGAAAGCTAAAATAAGCCTTAATGGAATACGAAGATTAAAGAATAGAGAGGAATGGTTATGAGATGAGAAGTAAGAGAATAGCAGTACAGGAGGGACTACACGATGCTGCTAAGCTACTTGAAGATTATGGCTATGCAGTAACTAGTGTAGATGATGCCAGTGATACAATTGATGCTATAGTTTATTCCTTTAAAAATACTGAATACTTAGCCCATAATATGACGGGTAGGCTTGGTTTTTCAGATAATAATAAATTCGTAAAAATGATTAATCTTGATGAAATTGGACTAGACCAACTTATTAATGCTTTAGATGAGTTAGACTAAACTAGTAAAGGATTTTTAAAATAACCGACTTTTACAAGTACGGTTGTTTTTATAGAAGGGAGCATGGGTAATGAGTAAGTTTAATCAATTGTGTATATTTTTTCTTAATCAAATTAAAGGTTATAAAAGAAATAGGGACAATAGTAGAAGGTTTAGATCATATTATATGACCTCTAAAGAGGATACTAGAAGTAATAGTGCTAAAATAATTGATTTTTCACTGATTAGAATATTTTTATTCTTTCTCTTTTTCATGGTTACATACATATACTTAAATCATTTGTCAATTGCACTTTTTATTTCAGTGTTAATGCTACTTTTATTTCATTACATATCGATAGGTATTAGAAATAAAAAGCTGGAGAGTATAAAAATACAAAAACGTAGAAATGTAGCAAGTCAAAAAGTATATCAAGAAATTCTCAACAGGACAGAAGCTGAGCTTAAAGAATTTTCACTAGAATTATATAGCAAGTTAGGATTTTCAAATGTGAGACATATATACAATAGTCATAATATTTTAGTTTGCCAAGGCTTATACAATGGAGAAAAGATGCTGCTATCTTTCTATGTATATAAAAATGATTTCTATGTAGAGATGAAGGAAATTAAAGAGATATTAAGTCGACTTCACGAAATGGACATAAAAAGAAATGTTGTAATTACAACCTCAGATTTTACAAAGGATGCATACGATTTTGTTAATCTACTAAACAAGAATTATAGAGTACTTCTATTGAATAAAGAAAGAATGCTTAAACTAATTGAAAGCTGTGATATGTTTCCTACAGATAAAGAAATTGATGAGCTTATTGAAAATAAAATTAGCAGAAGGAACGCTTTATGGAAGAAGTACAAGATAGCGCTTTTATCTAATAAAAAATCTAAGAGCTATTTTTTCTTGAGTTTATTTTTAATAATAGCTGCTTTTTATACTCCATACCCTATTTACTATATGACAGTTGCCGGCCTTTCAATGGGGCTAACGGTTATAACATTTATTTCAGCGTTAAAAATCAAAAAAGATAAAGTGGATGAGGACTACTCGTATTTTAGTGCATTGCTTAATGATTTATAAGAAATAAACAATAATTATTATGCAAAACTATTAACTTGGAACATTTGATTTATAAGATAAAAAAAAGTATAATAGGATTGTATACAATATGATGGTATCTTTATCTTATTGTTATAGAGAATACATATGAGGAGGTAAAGGGGTATGAGCAAAAAAATGTTACCAATAGCTTTATCCAACAGACATCTTCACTTAAGCAGGGAAGATATTAATAGTTTGTTTGGTGAAGGCTATGAGCTGAAAAATTTTAAAGATTTATCACAGCCAGGACAGTTTGCTGCTGTAGAAAAAGTGGATATTATAGGACCAAAAGGTACAATAAGTGGTGTTAGAGTTTTAGGACCTGCTCGGAATAGTACACAGATTGAAGTTTCATTAGGTGATAGCTTTGTTTTAGGGTTAAAGCCACCTGTAAGAGATTCAGGTAATCTTAGTGATAGCCCAGGTGTTAAAATTGTAGGACCAAATGGAGAAGTTGAATTGAAGGAAGGGGTAATTATTGCTTCAAGACATATACATATGCATACATCTGATGCAGAGGCATTTGGTGTGACTGATAAACAAACCGTTAAGGTCAGAACCTTTGGTGAAAGGGCAGTAATATTTGAAAATGTTTTAGCTAGAGTACATCCCACCTTCGCACTAGAAATGCACGTAGATGTGGACGAAGGCAATGCCGCTGGTGTCAAGAATGGTGACTTAGTTGAATTAATTATTGAATAGATGGGAGAACATCCAAATGAATATTGCAAAGTATATTGATCATACAATTTTAAAACCTGATGTGAAAAAAAAAGAAATAATACAATATTGTAAAGATGCTAAGACCTATGGATTTTTTTCTGTTTGTGTTAATGGATCGAATGTAGCTATTGTAGCAGACGAACTAAAGGGCTCCGATGTTAAGGTTACTGCAGTAGTAGGATTCCCATTAGGAGCTTCAACTATGGAAGTGAAGGCCTTTGAAACATCAAATGCCATCGATAATGGAGCTAATGAAATTGACATGGTGATTAATATTGGAGCATTAAAGAGCAAAGAGTATGATTTGGTTTATAAAGATATTGAGGCAGTTGTAAATGCCGCAAAAAGTAAAGCAATTGTTAAAGTTATCATAGAAACATCTCTATTGACTGATGAAGAAAAGGTTAAGGTTTGTGAATTAGCAAAACAAGCTGGAGCAGACTTTGTTAAAACCTCGACAGGA
Organism: Alkaliphilus peptidifermentans DSM 18978; assembly: GCF_900101495.1. Taxonomy (GTDB): domain Bacteria; phylum Bacillota; class Clostridia; order Peptostreptococcales; family Natronincolaceae; genus Alkaliphilus_C; species Alkaliphilus_C peptidifermentans. The sequence continues at coordinate 73,986 of NZ_FMUS01000002.1, read as the reverse complement.
TTTAGTACGGGTGGTGCTACTGCTGAAGATGTGAAGCTAATGAAGGAAACAGTTGGAGAAAATGTACAAGTTAAGGCATCTGGTGGTGTACGTGATTATAAGACAGCAATAACAATGATTGAAGCAGGTGCAACAAGAATAGGATGTAGTGCTTCAATAAGTATTGTTAAGGGTATTGAAGATCAACAGGGCGGATATTAAATCAACTGATAATTGATAATGATTAATGACAATAACAAAGCATTTTACGCTTTTCAATAACCCCAGGAGCCTGTAAAGGTTCCTGTTTTTAGAATTAGTCTTATAAAATAATATAAATATAAGAAGGAGGTTTGATTATTGGAAATTCTAATCAGGGGCGTCGATAATTCAGATATGGATTCAATTATTGATTTTAATACGGAATATGGAAATGGAAAAGCAGTATGGAATGGAAATAGTGATCCTGAAGTAGGTAATAAATATAACGTAGAGTATGATATTACAGATATTTTAGAGTGGAATAAAACAGTTAGCCTGAGCAAAGAGAAATCTTTTAAGATTTTTATTGAAGAAGAAATTACTCATATTATTGGAGTTTTAGAAAAGGTGTATAAGGATGGAATTTCTGACCTCAGATTTGGAAATAGCATTATACAGTTGGAGGTAGAAGGTAAGGATTTGCCAGTAGGTGAATATGTTTTAGTAAAAGCCGATAGCTTAGAAGTATATGATACAGTATATTAGGTATTAAAAAATATAGCCTATAGAAGCAATGGACATAGTTAGGACCATTGCTCCAGACTGAAGAAAAAGTAAGAGGGAAAAGATAATCAGGAGTTTTCAGCTGTATGAAAACTCCTGATTATCTTTAGCTCACCAATATTTAAACGTTAAATCTAAATAGTATCACGTCTCCATCTTTAACAATATATTCTTTTCCTTCTAATCTAACCAAGCCCTTTTCTTTAGCTGCTCCATGGCTTCCACAGGCTACAAGATCATTGAAAGCTACTATCTCTGCACGAATAAAACCTCTTTCGAAGTCAGAATGGATTTTTCCAGCTGCTTGGGGGGCCTTAAGACCATTTTTGATGGTCCATGCACGCACTTCCTTAGGGCCAGCAGTAAGGTAACTAATCAAGCCTAGTAATGAATAGGATGCCTTTATAAGTCGATCTAAACCTGATTCCTTTAAACCTAGCTCATCTAAGAACATTTGCTTTTCATCTTCATCTAATTCAGCAATTTCAGCTTCAATTTTTGCACAAATAACTACTACCTCAGCGTTTTCACCAGAAGCCAATTCCTTAAGCTTTCCAACATATTGATTATCAGCACCATAATTTTTTATATCCTCCTCTGAAACATTTCCAACATAAATAGTTGGTTTAGAAGATAATAGATTAAAGCTTCTAACAATTTTTTGTTGTTCAGGCGATAAATCAAGGGTCCGAACTGTATTACCCTCTTCAAGCGCTTCTTTTATTAGCTTTAATAGCTCAAGCTCTTCAATTAATGATTTATCTGATTTTATGAGTTTTTCTGTCTTTTGAATTCTTTTCTCGATAATCTCTAAGTCAGAAAAAACAAGCTCTAAATTAATAGTTTCAATATCTCTTAATGGGTTTACGTCACCTTCAACATGGGTAATATCAGAATCTTCAAAGCACCTGACAACGTGAAGAATAGCTTCAACTTCACGAATATGAGATAAAAACTTATTTCCAAGTCCTTCACCTTTGCTGGCTCCTCTCACGAGACCTGCTATATCGTAAAACTCTATGCTTGCAGGTATAACCTTTTCAGATTGATACATTTCATTTAATACAGCCAAACGCTGGTCTGGAACAGCAACCACTCCTATATTTGGTTCGATAGTACAAAATGGATAATTGGCAGATTCTGCTCCCGCCTCAGTAATTGCATTAAATAAAGTACTCTTGCCTACGTTTGGTAATCCAACGATGCCTAGTTTCATTAAATCCGTCCCTTTCTACATAAAAAGATTAAAATTTGCACACAAGTAAGATTATATCTTATTAAGTATCTATTGGCAATAAAGAAGCCAGCATTTTTATAGCTAGCTTTTTTCAATGTTCCTGCCATAGCTTAAGGATAAACTACTTAACTTTGAAATTAGCCAAAATAAAAATAAAATGAAAAGTGGTAGTTTTACTTTTTGGAATGTTTTTTGAAATAGTTTGGATAAATAATAGAGTAATAGAATGTCCATATGATGCCTCCTTGATAAGTAATAAATATGAATATTATATATTAAATTTATTTTCCTCCAAAGGCATGTAAATTATTAATAACAAATTGTCAATCATAGTTTTTTTATGAAAAAGTTAACTAAATAAAAAATCAAGACGGAGATAAAATAACTATAGGAGGTGATAAAATGAAAAGCAAAAAATTATTAATATTTTTATGCTTTATATTAATATTAGGTATAGCCGCAACTGGTTGTAGACGACCTGTCGAAAGACCGGCTCCAGCACCAGCAGATCCAAGGAGAGTAGAACCAAATCAAGAAATGACCGATAGAAATGCACCAATGAATATGCAACCAGGTGAAGCCATGCAAGATTTAAATATTAGGGCAGATAGAATCGTTAATGCAGTAGTCAAGCTAGAAGAAGTTAGAAGTGCTACTGTTGTTATTACCGATAATATTGCTCTAGTAGGCGTATCTTTAACTGAAGATACTCAAGGTGAGGTAAATACTGAAGTAAAGAAAAAAATAGAGGATGTAGTAAGAAGAACTGACAGAAATATAGAAAGGGTATCTGTTTCAGCAGATCCTGATATTGTCCAACGAATCGAAAACATATCTACGGAAGCAACAAGAGGACGACCACTAAGTGGATTTGGAAGAGAAATAGAAGAGTTGATTAGAAGAATGACTCCAGGTGCATAAAATTAGACAATTAAAAGTGAGTAAAGGTGGAGGGTTATATATCCACCTTTATTCATTTTATTATTATTTTCATCATATCTATTAATCAAATTGAATTGTGTTATGTGAGAAATCTGGGGGGATAGATATGATTTTGATGTTAAAAGCTATAATTTTTTCTGTGGTTATAAGTTACGGATTAATAACTATTGGTCTAGTGGAGAGATTTCTTTGGATATTAGCAGTATTATTAGGATGCATATTTTTTAAAAATGAAAACATCATAAAAAAGTCAAAAATTAATAAAGTAACTTTAGGAATTATTTTGGGATATTTTCTCACTATAGTAAGTCTTTATTTGATTCAATATAAAATATCCAGTGATTATATTGCAAAAAATTATTTGTTGAACGAAAAAACAGCAGTTATTCTTGTGTTTAAAGGAGAGCCACCAACCTATGACCTACCAACTATTTTGAAAAATGAATTTGATTACTTAAGCAAATATCAGTATTTAAATTTACCATTTCGACTATTTAAAACCAAGCTCACATATGAAAAAGTTAGCAGTATTAGTGATTCTTATTATTATACAGAGCTAAAGCATCTATTACAAAATGAATTTACGGAAGAATTTAAATTCTACTCATCATTTATAAATACAAGACCATATTTTGAAGAGGTATTAAATCAGGCTATGGTAGATGGAAATGGAAGGATTATCATATCAACTGTAATGCTTACTGACTCAAATGATTTTAAAAAAATAAATGAAGTTGTTCAAAGGGTTAATCCAATTCAACATATGAGGGTGGTAAAAAATACTAACCCTCTTTGGGATAGTGATGAATTATCACGTGGATGTGTTAACTGGTTAAATGGATATATTGAAGAGGATCAACGAAGTAACGTGGGCATATTGATTTTAGGAGAAAAATATCAGGCGGGATTAGAAGAAAAGAATTATATTAAGCAAGAGCTTCTATTTAGGGAAAAAGTAAAAGATATGCTAGTTCAAGAAGGGTATAATAGTAGGCATGTTCAACACACTTTTTTAGATAAAAGGTTAGTTAGGAATGAATTAGAAAAATTAATGAACCATGCAGTAAAGGATATCTACATTTTTCAAGGTACTTCACTATTTGAAGATATTAATTACAAAATTGAAATAGAAAAAATATTGGAGGGAATTGATAAGCCAAGAGGGGTTGAAGTCCACTATATTACTGGTTGGCAGCTACAGGATGGGGTATTTAATGAATTAAATAAAAGAATTAAATTATTAAATATGCAAAGATAGAACTGACTTGTTATATTTAAAAGAGTTGGGAATAATATAAAGAAAATAAAATGGAGAATTTAAAATAACAATTGATAATTATTTATTACTCATTTAATTTTTTAATTAAATTGATATAAAAATAAGGAGGATATTTCATGCTTAATTTAACCAGTGAACAGATTGCTGATGGATTACAGCTTCATACCGTGAATGAGGATAAGTTTAAAACAAATTTAATTAATATATATTTTAAACGACCCTTAATCCCAGAGGAGGTTACCTACAATGCTTTACTACCTATGGTGCTACAAAGGGGTACAAAGCATCATAAAACATCACAGGAGTTGGCTAAAAAATTAGATTATTTATATGGCTCTAGTTTAAATGGCGATGTGGGGAAGAAAGGAGAAAGGCAAATTATTCTATTTTCTTTAAACACAGTAGGTTTAAAATATATAGATGACAAAAATCTACTGGAGGATTGCATGAAATTAATGAATGAGATTTTATTCGATACTCTTATAGAGGGTGAAGGATTTAAGGAAGAATATGTTGCACAAGAAAAGTTGAATCTTGAAAGTAGAATAAAGGGAAGGTTAAACGATAAAAACAGATATGCATATGATAGATGTATTGAAGAGATGTGTCGTAATGAGAAGTTTCATTTATATGAATATGGAATATTGGAGGACATACCACAGATAAATGGAAAGAATCTATTAAATCATTATAGGAATATAATTGAGACTAGCCCAATAGACATAGTTGTTGTGGGTAGTTTGCAGCATCAACAAGTCAAAGAGTATATCACCAATAGTTTGAAATTTAATCAAAAAGAGATTATTAAAATAGAAGATGATAGTTTTATTAGTCATGAAAGGCCAATTCACGAGGTAGATGAAAAGATGGAAATTAACCAAGGAAAGCTCTCGTTAGGATATAGAACTAATCTATCCTATCAAGACCCACTATACCCTGCTCTAATGGTATATTCAAGCATTCTAGGAGGAGGACCTCACTCAAAGCTATTTTTAAAGGTGAGGGAGGAACGAAGCCTATGCTATTATATTTACTCGAAACTAGAGAAGTTTAAATCACTTATGATGATAAGTAGTGGTATAGAAGTAGATAAGGCTAATGAAACTAAAACAGTTGTACAACAGCAAATAGATGAAATGAAGGACGGAAAAATTACTGACCATGAGATGACAAATGGAAAGAAAGCACTAATTACTGCAATTGAAGCTCTAGGAGACAGCGCGGGAGCTATGGCGGAATATACCTATAGTCAAATTGTAGGAAATCATTTCATTAACCCTGATGAGCTAATAGAGAAAATCAACTCTGTAAGAATTGAAGATGTTGTCATGGTGGCAAAAAAAGTTCAACTGGACACTGTATACTTTTTAAAAGGCTTAGCAGAGGAAGGAGGCAATATCTAATGACCTACAGTGAAATAAAAGGAGACGTTGTAAAGGAATCTATTTTTACAAAAAAGCTTAGTAATGGATTAGAAGTGTTTTTTATGCCTAAGGAAGGTTATACAAAACAGTATGCAATATTTGCAACAAAATTTGGCTCCAATGATTTGAAATTTAAAAAGCTACATGATAAAGATATTGCAGAAGTGCCTGAAGGTATAGCTCACTTTTTAGAGCACAAATTATTTGAAGAGCCAGAGGGCAATGCCTTTGATCGTTTTGCTCCATTAGGGGCTAATGTTAATGCATATACTAATTTTAATATTACTGCCTATTATTTTACTTCAACAGATTATTTCTATGAAAATCTGAAAAATCTAATTGAGTTTGTGCAAGCTCCTTACTTTACTGATGAAAATGTAGAAAAAGAAAAGGGGATAATTACACAGGAAATTAAAATGTATCAGGATAATCCACAGTGGCGGGTATTTTTCAATTTTCTTAAGGGAATGTATCATAACCACCCAGTTAGAATTGATATTGCAGGAACAGTAGAAAGCATAAATAAAACAACAAAGGAAGATTTATATACATGCTTTAATACCTTTTACGACCCATCAAATATGATATTATTAGTTGCCGGTGATTTAATAAAAGAAGAGGTTTTTAATAAGGTTGAAGAACTTTTCCAAAAGCAGGATATAAAAGAACCCTTTTCAATAATTAGGTATTATCCAGATGAACCCATTCATGTAAATAAAGAGATTATTGAAGAAAAATTATCGGTATCTATGCCCATGTTTTATTTAGGATATAAAAAAATACCTAAAAATTCAGAGGAGAGACATATTAATCTACTGAAGGAGGAAGCTACAGTTAGAATACTACTTGATATGGTTTTTGATAAGGGGACAGATTTATATCAAAAACTATATAACGAAGGATTAATTGATCGTAGTTTTCAAGTAGATTATGTATGTGAGCCAGATTATGGACATAGTATTATTAGTGGTGATTCAAAGGACCCTAAAATGGTTAAAAAGATAATTGATGAGTGGTTAGTCATTTTGAAAAATAGAGGGTTAGATGAGGCTGATTTCGCCAGGGTACAAAGAAAGCAAATTGGAGAAAATATAAGTTATTATAATTCTATGGAGTATATTGGTAATTCATTTATCGGCTATCGCTTTAAGAATCTCAATTTTTTAGAGTATATTGACATGCTAAAGTCAGTAAGCTTTGAAGATGTTGAAGAAGAATTAAAAAATCATTTTAATGAAGAGAGACAGGTGCTTTCAATAATAAGTCCTGTTAATTGATTTTTTCTATCATTTGACATTTTTTTTATCATTCAATATAATGTTAATTATCAGCTATTAAAACAGCAGCTCAGACTGTTGGAAATTACATCAAAACACATTACATTTATTCTGGATTGATGTCTTTCTAATCAACTTGTGGTTGATGTTTACTGTAACACATACTGATGAAATGGTATCAGAAGTATTCTGAACAGTTTCATCATAGATTTTTTTTGCGAGGGGTGTAATTATTTATGAATCCAGTAGCTTTTAGGATAGTTGGAATAGAAATTGGTTGGTATGGTATTATTATAGCATTTGGTATGCTTTTAGGAGTGCTTGTGGCTTCTGCTAGAGCAAAAAAGGAAGGCTTACAGGAGGATGTAATTATAGATATAGCTCTCTTGGCGGTACCTGCTGCACTGGTTGGAGCTCGGCTATACTATGTATTGTTTAATTGGCAATACTACTCTCAGCATCCGGAAAATATTTTAAGATTTCGTCAAGGTGGTTTGGCTATACATGGAGGTGTAATTGCTGGAGTTATAGTTGGATACCTATATTGTAGATATAAGAATCTTGGTTTTTGGAGAATGGCAGATATATGTGCACCTAGTATAATACTGGGTCAAGCTATTGGTAGATGGGGAAATTATGTGAACCAAGAGGCTTATGGTGGGCCAACCGATTTGCCGTGGGCTATTGAAGTTGATGGTGTTATGGTACACCCAACCTTTTTATATGAGTCTTTATGGAATTTTGGAGTATTCTTTTTCCTGCTTCATTACACCAAGAGAAAAAAATATTCAGGGCAAATTTTCATTTTATATGTTATTCTTTATTCAATAGCACGGTTTTTTATTGAGGGTTTAAGGACAGATAGTTTAATGATTGGACCTTTGAGAACTGCACAAGTAGTAAGCTTAGCTTTAATAGCTGGTGCCTTTGTTATATCATCTCAAATAAGAAAAAAAGGTTATTAAATTTGAAAAAAATTCAATTAATGTAATAAATTGAAGAATTCATAAGAAAATACATGAATCCTTTAGATACAATGTAAAAATATGGTTATAATAGGCTTTGACAAAGCTGCTTTTTTTCTTTAGAATTTATCTTGCGGCTAAAGATAAAATATGAGGTGAGATAATGATAAAGAAAGAAATTGAAAGGCTACAGAAACAGTTAAATCAGATGATAAATGATCAGAAAAACTACAATGCTATTTATCAATTAAGCATTCAATTAGACGAGTTAATAGTAGCCTATTACAGGAATTAATTTACAAATAACTGCTTAGTAAAGAGTCGAAAAATGACATTTTATTACTTATTTAGTTACAATAGATTAATCATCATTGTAATTATAAATATTAAATTACTATCAGTATTTCAAAACTGCCTAAACAAGGGCATTTTTTTTTGTTTAAAAAAACGATTATTAAAGTTTAATTTTATTTTGTTCTAGAGCTTAAGCACTAAAAAAATAAAAAAATAAATTTCTTTTAAAGAAAAGCAGGAATTTGATGGTGAAGCTAGAAAATATAAGAAAGTGGTGTAAAGTGGTATGAAGTGGTATAAAAACCCCTAAGGTGGGATGAAAATGTTTATTGGTGAATATAATCACACAATTGATGTAAAAGGTAGAATAAGCATTCCCTCCAGGTTTAGAGATGAACTGGGGGAACACTTCATTGTCACAAAAGGATTAGATAACTGCTTATTTATATATCCGATGGAGGAATGGACAATACTGGAGAATAAGTTAAAGCAATTACCATTAACCAATAAAGATGCAAGAGCATTTGTTCGTTTTTTCTTTGCTGGTGCTTCTGAATGTGAATTGGATAATCAGGGAAGAATAAGAATCCCCAATAATATAAGAGAACATGCCAAGCTTGAAAAGGATACTGTTTTAATCGGTGTCGGGACAAGAATAGAAATATGGAGCCAAGAAGAGTGGCAGCAATACAATAGTGATTCAAATTTAAGCTACGATGAAATTGCATCAAAGATGGCAGAATTAGGAATATAACTGTGAAGGTGATTATATGAATTTTGAACATTTATCTGTACTACTTAAGGAATCAATAGAAAGCTTAGACATAAAGCCTAATGGTATTTATGTTGATGGAACCATGGGTGGTGCTGGCCATTCTATGGAAATAGTAAAAAGGCTCAATTCGGAGGGTTTACTAATTGGTATAGATCAAGACGAAAATGCACATATAGCTGCAGAAAAAAAACTAGCAGAGTATAAAGACAGAATAAAGCTAGTAAGGGATAATTTTTCAAACCTTAAAGATATTTTAAATAATCTTGGGGTGAGTAAAATAGACGGGATATTATTGGACCTTGGAGTTTCTTCTCATCAATTAGATGAAGCTGAGAGAGGATTTTCCTATATGCAGGATGCTCCATTAGATATGAGAATGGATAATAGAAATTCCTTTAATGCAGCTACAATTGTAAATACATATAGTGAAGTGGATCTAGAAGAAATCATTAGAGATTATGGAGAAGAAAAATGGGCTAAGCGCATAGCCAACTTCATTGTTAAGCATAGACAAGAAGAAAAAATAAACACAACAGGAAAATTGGTTGAGGTTATAAAAAAGGCTATTCCAGCTGGTGCAAGGCGTGATGGACCTCACCCGGCCAAAAGAACATTTCAGGCAATAAGAATAGAGGTAAATGGTGAATTGGAAATCATAGAAGAAACAATAAAAACTGCTGCAGAGAAATTGAACAGTGGTGGAAGAATTAGCATCATTACATTCCATTCCCTTGAGGATCGAATAGTAAAGAATACCTTTAAAGATTTAAATCAAGACTGTATATGTCCACCCCAGTTCCCCGTTTGCAGATGCAATGAAGAAAAAATTCTTGATATTATTACCAGAAAACCTATACTTCCCTCTGATGAAGAGTTAGAGAAGAATCCTAGGGCAAGAAGTGCTAAATTAAGGGTGGCTACGAAGGTATAGTAGGTCTAAAAGGCAGAAAGGGTGAATAAATTTGGAAGTAGTAAGAAAAGATTATCTTCCCTATTTAACTGAAGAGAAAAAACAAAACAACCAAAAGCAAAGACCTCAAAAGCAAAAGAAGAATAGCTATCGCTTTGTAAAGATTGCTACTGCCTTTAGCATTTCATGCCTTTTAATGCTTGGATTATTGTTGGTTATTAGATATGCAGCTATTACAGAGATGAAGCATGAAATATACAACCTTAGTAGACAATTAGATGAAATTGAAGACAGCAGAGAGAAACTGAAGGTGGAATTGGAAAAGGTAACTAAATCAAGATGGATAGAATCAGAAGCTGTGAATCGCTTGGGAATGATGTACCCCATTTCAGAAAACACCTACTATTTCTCTGTAAATTCCACAAAAACTGCTTTGTTAACTAATGACCTTAATAAGAATATGAATACAGAAGACACTGTAAAGGTTGATGAAAATGGCTTTATACAACGGACAATAAATAAATTTGCTGCACTTTTAAAAATATAAAGGAGGAAATAATCTTGTCTCAGCCTTCGATATCCAGCAAAAAAAGACTTATGTTCATGTTCGCTCTTACTTCTTTAGCCATTCTTGGGTTGATAATCCGTTTAGGATGGATTCAGATTGTAAATGGTGAAAAATACAAAGAATTAGCAAAATCACAGCAGACAAGAGATATACCAATACCCGCTAAAAGGGGAGTTATATACGATAGGAATGGTAAAGAATTAGCCATCAGTGCCAGTACAAATACTGTTTGGATACGTCCTCGTGAAATTTCAGATGCGGATGCAGAACATACAGCTGAAAAGCTAGCAAAAATACTAGGGCTAAATGCTTCTGAGGTAGAAGAAAAAATAAAAGATAAAAGGTATAGTACGGTTAGGATTGTTTACTGGATAGATGATAATATAGCTGAAGAAATTAGAAATGAAAAGTTGAAGGGTGTTTATATTGCCGAAGATAATAAGCGACATTATCCCTATGGAAATTTTGCTTCATATATTCTTGGGCACACTAATGTAGATAATAGGGGCATTGCGGGTATTGAAATGGAATACGACAAATATTTAAGCGGTATCCCTGGAAGATGGATAAAAAGTACAGATGGAGCTGGACGACAGCTTGCATTTAGTGTTGAAAGATACTATCCTCCAGAGGAAGGATTAAATGTTGTATTGACAATAGATGAAGTTATTCAACATTTTGCAGAAAAAGCAATTCAAAATGCATTAGAAATTAATCAGGCCACAAGAGTAACTACTATAGTAATGGATGTTAAGACTGGTGAAATATTGGCTATGGCAGCAAAGCCAGATTATGATCCTAATACTCCAAGGGTACCCCTTGACGAAGCAGTAAAGCTACAGCTTGAGGGTTTGTCTCAAAACGAGCAGTTAGAAACATGGTATAGTATGTGGAGAAATCCAATGATTAATGATACATACGAGCCTGGTTCCACCTTTAAGTTAGTAACAACTGCTGCAGTACTTGAAGAAGGAGTAGCAACACCTAATAGTCACTTTTATTCCTCCGGTACAATTAATGTCGCAGGTAGAACCCTAAAATGTTGGAGATATTATAATCCTCATGGCGATCAAACATTGACAGAGGCAGTACAAAATTCATGTAACACAGTATTTGTTCAGTTGGGGGAAAAGCTAGGCACCAATTCCTTCTATTCATATATTGATGCCTTTGGATTTACTGATACAACAAGTGTAGACCTGCCCGGGGAAAGAAAATCTATTATGTATCAATTACCACAGGTTGGCCCGGTAGAATTGGCAACTATGTCATTCGGCCAAAGTATATCAGTAACACCCATTCAATTGATAACGGCAATTTCAGCAATTGCCAATGATGGTATGCTTATGAAACCAAGAATAGTTAAGGAGCTTGTAGATCAAGAGGGACGCGTCGTACATCGATTTGAAGAAACCATGGTAAGACAGGTTATTTCAGAAAAAACCTCTAGAGAAATGAGAGAAATAATGGAATCGGTAGTAGTTGAAGGGTCAGGAAAGGCTGCATATATTCCTGGATACTCTGTAGGTGGGAAAACAGGAACAGCACAGAAGGTTATAGATGGTAGATATGCACCAGGCTATTATGTAGCTTCCTTCGTTGGTGTTGCACCTATCGATGATCCAAGATTAGCAATATTGGTTATTGTTGACGAACCAAAAGGATTAAGTCATTTTGGTAGTATAACGGCTGCTCCAATTGCAAGAGAAATATTAGAAGAAAGTCTTCGCTATTTAGAAATAAGACCCAAATATACGGAAGAAGAAGCAGAGCGTCTAATTAAAGCAGATGTTATAGTTCCAGAAATTAGACAGCTATCTGTAAAGGATGCAAAAAAGGTACTAACAGAAAGTAAGCTGCTATACAATATTGAAACGGAGCATCAGGTTGAAGACTCAGCTGTAATAGTAGATATGTTTCCTAAACCCGGAGCCAAAGTGCAAGAAAATTCAACGATTTTATTATATACTAAAGATAGTGCCAATGATGCAGTAGTATTAATGCCAAACCTGACTGGTAAAACCATCGGCGAGGTAAATAGAATTGCTAATGCATTGGGTTTGAGATTGAAAATAAGTGGGAGTGGGGTTGTTGCTAGTCAATATCCTGAAGCCAATGAGGAAATACCTCAGGGAACAATAATAAGTGTTGATTTTAAGCCCAATTAGAATTTTATGCTGGAAAATATAATCTAATAGTTTTATAATTAAATGGGCAACTGAAATTAATGGTTTTATACATTAATTTTAAGTTGCCTTTTAAAAAGTCTACGAATAGTTAATAATAGCAATAGAAGGGGGGCAAACCCATGAACTTAAGAAAACTAGTTCAAAAGCTAAAAATTAAAGAGGTAATAGGAAATATAGATTTAGAAATTCACAACATTCATTATAACTCGCGTAATATTAAGCCTGGAGGACTGTTTGTCTGTATAAAGGGTTTTAAAACAGATGGACATTTATACATTAAAGAAGCGATAGAAAATGGTGCAATAGCCATTCTGGTATCACAAAAAGTTATGGTTGATGGTGCTACAATAATACATGTAGATGATACAAGAAAAGCAATGGCAGAGGTGTCCAATGTCTTTTATGGCAAACCAAGCTCGTCACTGGAATTAATAGGTGTTACAGGAACAAATGGAAAAACCTCTATAACCTATATGGTAAAAAAAATATTAGAGCATAGCGGAAGAAATGCTGGACTGATAGGTACTATTGCTACTTGGATTGATAATGAAAAGATTGATGCTGTCAGAACAACACCTGAGGCCAATGACTTGCAATATCTACTGAATAGAATGGTTGATGCAAAACTAGACAGTTGTATTATGGAGGTTTCATCCCATTCATTAGAGTTAGGAAGGGTAGAAGGAGTAGATTTTAAAGTTGGCATATTTACCAATTTGACACCAGATCATTTGGACTTCCATGATAATCTAGAAAATTATAAAAATGCAAAGAAGAAGCTATTTTATAAAACTTCTTTATGTAATGTAATAAATGTTGATGACGCAGCTGGTAAAGAAATAAGTGATGAAATAAAACATTTAAATACTCCAATATTGACATATGGTATTGTAGAAAAATCTGATTTCACAGCCTGCAATGTGAAATTTAATAGTAAAGAGGTCACCTTTAACGTAACAGGTCCTGATAACTTTAAAATAGCTGTAAAGTTGCCTATTCCTGCAATTTTTGCGGTATATAATGCATTGGCAGCTATTGCCTGCTGTTATAGTTTAAAGGTTCCCGCCGATATAATTGCAATGGGGTTAAATGATTTTCCAGGTGTTCCGGGACGATTTGAAGTAGTCCCAGACATTGAAGAGTTTTCTGTAGTGGTTGATTATGCCCATACCCCAGATGCTTTAGAAAATCTTCTGAAGTCTACACGAGATTTTACTACAAAGAGAATAATAACTGTTTTTGGATGCGGAGGGGACAGAGATCAATCTAAAAGGCCTGTAATGGGGGAAATAGCAGGAAAGTACAGTGATATTACTGTAATAACCTCTGATAATCCACGCTCTGAAGATCCAATGAGAATTTTATATATGATAGAGGAAGGAATAAAATTGACTAAAGGGAATTATATAGTAATAGAGGATCGTAGAGAAGCTATTCGCTATGCTATCAAGGAAGCAAATAAGGGAGATATTGTTTTAATTGCTGGAAAAGGGCATGAGATTACTCAGGTGATTAAAGATCAGATCAATGTCTTTGATGATAGAATCGTAGCACTAGATGTTGCGAGGGAGGAAGGAAGAAAATGATTTCGTTAACATATGAGGAGATATGTAGAGGATGTAATGGACATATCATTTCTAAAGGAGCATCCACATCTGCATATGGGGTATCAACTGACACTCGTACAATACAGAAGGGTATGCTCTTTGTACCACTGATGGGGGAAAATTTTGACGGCCATACATTTATTGAAGAAGCGAAAATAAAGGGAGCAACTGGTGCCATCATTGAGAAAAATAGGAGCTTAAACCTTAGTGTATTGGATAGTATGTATCTAATAGAGGTGGAAGATACCCTAGAGGCATTAAGTAGGCTAAGTAAGTTTTATAGGAATATGTTCAACATCCCCTTTGTTGGAGTTACAGGAAGCACTGGAAAAACCAGCACCAAGGATATGATTAGTGCTGTTTTGTCCAGCCATTTTAGTGTTCTAAAGAACATAGGGAATTTCAACAATCATATTGGTTTACCCCTTACACTATTTAATCTTGAAAAGCATAATCAAGTAGCGGTATTAGAGATGGGAATGTCAGCCTTCGGTGAAATATCAATGCTGGCTGAAATCGTAAGACCTAAAATTGGTGTAATTACTAATATTGGTATGTCTCATATTGAACATTTAGGCAGTAAAGAAAATATAATGAAGGCAAAAATGGAAATAGCTGAACATATGACTGAAGATAACTATTTGATCATTAATGGAGATGATGAATATTTAAAAAAGCTTAAGGGACAGAAAACTCCTTATACTAAAATATTTTACGGTATAGGGCAGGATAATGATTTGTATCCATCAAGTATTAGTGAAAATGAGGATGGAGGATATAGTATTTCTATTACTATTAACGATAGAGAAGCTACTTTTAATATAAAGCAATATGGATTACACAATGTGTATAATGGATTAGTGGCTATTTGGATAGGAAACTACTTTGGCCTTTCACCTGACAAAATT
The DNA here is from genome assembly GCF_900101495.1 of Alkaliphilus peptidifermentans DSM 18978. Taxonomy (GTDB): domain Bacteria; phylum Bacillota; class Clostridia; order Peptostreptococcales; family Natronincolaceae; genus Alkaliphilus_C; species Alkaliphilus_C peptidifermentans. The sequence goes on along the minus strand of NZ_FMUS01000002.1, from coordinate 58,867 downwards.
CAACAAGCATTTGATTTTTATTCTCCATCTAAAATGAGAATGGAAATTCTAGAATTACATAATTTTAAAGTTATAAATGATACCTATAATGCTAGTCCAGACTCAATGAAGGCAGCAATTGATGTATTAAAGCATATAAAAGGAAAACGTAAAATAGCTGTTTTAGGAAATATGTTAGAAATGGGTGCCTTTTCCGAGGAGGGACATCGATTAGTGGGAAGTTACCTGGTTAAAGCAGGGGTTGATGGATTAATTGCTGTTGGAGATGAAGCTCGATGGATTGCTATGGAAGTAAATTACATAAATAGTAGCATAAATACCATTATAGTAGATGATAATAAGCAAGCATGTATTAAGTTAAATGAAATGTTGGAAAATGATGATGTTATTCTAATAAAGGGCTCCAGAGGAATGCAGATGGAAGAAATAGTAAATTTTTTACAAGAGAGGAGCTAATTTATGATTCAGCACAAACAGGTAATATATACAATAATAATTGGATTTATAATAACCTTAATACTTGGCCCATTAATTATCCCTTATTTAAAGAAGCTTAAGGTGGGACAAATGATTAGAGAGGAAGGACCACAGAGTCATCAGCATAAGAGTGGAACACCAACCATTGGTGGAATAATTATTATTGTCTCTATTCTTATTACATCTTTGACATCAGGACTTTTAAACACAGATATGCTGGTGGCACTTTCTGCAACTATTGCCTTTGGTATAATTGGATTCGTTGATGATTTTATTAAAGTAGTGCTTAAGCGTTCTTTAGGCCTAAGGGCATACCAAAAAATAGTTTTGCAAACAATCGTAGCAATTATGCTGGCCATATATCAATCAAATGTATCAAGTATGGGTACTAAGATTATTGTACCCTTTATAAAGGGAAGCTTTACTATAGGTAATATTGTAATACCTGAGTATTTAGATCTAGGGTTGCTCTATATTCCATTTATTATATTTGTGGTGTTATCGACTGTCAACAGTGCAAATCTAACAGATGGACTAGATGGCTTAGCAGCAGGTGTAACTTTGATTATTACTGCATTTCTAAGTTTAGTAGCCATTAATGGGGGATATACTAGTTTAGCAATTTTTTCTGCTTCGGTAACTGGTGCATGCCTAGGCTTTCTGAAATTCAATTCCCATCCTGCCCAGGTTTTTATGGGAGACACTGGTTCTTTAGCCCTTGGTGGTGCAGTCGTATCGGTGGCTATTTTAATGAATATCTCCTTATTAATTCCAATCATTGGTGGGATTTATTTTGCAGAAGCAGTATCAGTAATTTTACAAGTTGCTTCATATAAGTTGACTGGGAAACGTATATTTAAAATGAGTCCACTTCATCATCATTATGAGCTTAGTGGATGGGCCGAAACAAAAGTAGTTGTTGTTTTTTGGATTACAACTGTTATATTATGCCTAATTGGCATGATAGCAATAAGCTAAGAAAGCAGGTGTTGGAATGAACCTTAAAGATAAAAAGATACTAGTTATAGGCTTGGCAGTTACAGGTCTTCCCTTGGTAAAGGTTTTAGTAGAACTTGGGGGAAGGGTAATTGTTAATGATCTTAAATCCCCAAAGGACTTAGCTGAAGCCATTGAAGAACTTAGGGACGTAAAGGTAGATTATATTTTAGAAAGGCATCCTCAAGATATAAAGGAGCTTGGTGCAATTGATTTGGCTGTTGTATCTCCTGGAATACCTTTAGATATACCCTTCATACAAAAATTAAAAACTGAAGGGATTGAAGTTATTGGAGAAATTGAACTATCATATCGTCTCTCTAAGGCCAACATTATAGCCATTACAGGAACAAATGGAAAAACAACTACTACGGCATTAACTGGAGCTATTTTTCAAAATACAGGGGTCAAAACATATGTAGTAGGTAATATTGGAGTTGCTGCTATATCTAAAGCATTAGAAACAAAAGAAGGGGAGCCTATGGTGATGGAAGTAAGTAGCTTTCAATTAGAAAGTATAGTGAATTTTCATCCTAGAGTTGCGGCAATACTTAATCTAACACCAGATCATCTTAATAGACATAAGACAATGGAAAATTATCGGGATGCAAAGTTTAATATTTTTGCAAATCAAGATCCAGAAGACTATGCTATTATAAATTATGATGATGAACTATGCAGGAATCATAGCAGTAGTCTTAAAGCAAAAAAAATTTACTTCAGTAGAAAACAACAGCTGAAGGAAGGTATTTATGTTGAAGATGATGTTATAGTAATTTCATTTAATAATCAAAAGATCAATGTGATTTCAACAGATGAAATAAAAATTCCAGGTAATCATAATTTGGAGAATGCCCTTGCGGCAACAGCAATGGCCTTCGTAATGGGTGTAGATATAGAAATAATATCAAAAACCTTAAAGGAATTTGAAGGTGTAGAACATCGAACAGAATATGTTGATACCATAGAGGGAGTCAATTTTATTAATGACTCAAAGGGAACAAATCCAGATGCTTCAATTAAAGCTATTGAGGCTATTAAAGAACCAATAATTTTACTTGCAGGAGGTATGGATAAGGGAAGTGATTTTACTGAGTTTATACAGTCCTTTGGGGGTAAGGTTAAGGAAATGATAGTTTATGGAGAAACAGCAGAAAAGCTACAGGCTACAGCTAGAGCCTTGGGCTTTAATAACTATACTATAGTAAAGGATTTGGATGAGGCTGTTGTAGCAGCCTTTAAATTAGCAGTTACTGGTGACACTGTATTGCTATCACCAGCATGTGCCAGTTGGGATATGTATCCAAATTTTGAGGAGAGAGGAAAACATTTTAAAAATATTGTTTCTAGATTAAGGAGGTCTTAATAATGAAAAAAAAGGCTCCCTATGATTCTATAATTACACTGACAGTAGCTGCCCTTGTGTCTATTGGAATTATTATGGTGTTTAGTTCAAGCTTCTCCCATGCGTTAGTACAAAGGAATGACGGGTATTATTTTTTAAAGCGTATGTTAGCCTGGACATGTGTAGGAAGCTTTGCTATGTATTTCTGTGCCAAGTTCCCCTATTGGAAGTGGGAGAGATATGCAAATATTCTATTCTTCCTCAGTATAGGCCTGTTAATTGCAGTACTCACACCATTAGGAACTGAATTGAATTTTGCTCAGCGATGGATTTTTATAGGTCCTATAAGTATTATGCCATCTGAAATTGCAAAATTTGCTGTCATTATATACGTATCCACCAGTATCACAAGGAAAAAAGATAAAATGCAAAGTTTTGTTAATGGAGTTATACCTTACCTATTGATAATTGCTGTATACTTTGCGTTAATATTTTTCCAGCCAGATTTCAGTACGGCCTTTGTAGTGGCTGTAATTATTATGTCTATGGTATTTGTTGGTGGAATGAAGCTTTCTCATTTTATTGGCTTATCGCTTGCTGGTGCTGGAGCTATTTCGTCCATGATAGCGTATTTTTTTCTCACAGGAAAGACCTATAAGGCTAGTCGTATAATAGCATTTTTAGACCCTTGGGCAGATCCTACAGATACAGGTTTTCAAGTAATACAATCTTTGTTGGCGCTGGGCTCTGGAGGTTTATTTGGGCGAGGCTTGGGTAGAAGTGTGCAGAAGCATTTCTATCTTCCTGAACCACAGAATGATTTTATTTTTGCAATAATTGGTGAGGAATTAGGCTTTATAGGCAGTGTAGTGATCTTATTACTGTTCTTAGTGCTCATTTGGCGAGGTATAAGGCTTGCAATTAATGCACCTGACATGCTGAGCTGCCTAATGGCTACCGGTATAATTTGTATGATTACCATTCAGGTACTTATTAACATTGCTGTAGCAACATCATCTATGCCAGTTACGGGAATGCCGCTGCCCTTTATTAGCTATGGGGGAAATACACTGGCTATTTTTATGGCAGCAGCAGGAGTACTGCTGAATATATCAAGGTATGTTAACCCCGATAGGAGATGATGCAAATGAAAATTGTTATAAGTGGTGGTGGTACGGGAGGACATATTTACCCAGCAATTGCCATTGCTAACAAAATTAAAGAAAACAATAGTAGTGCTGAAATTCTTTTTATTGGAACAAGAGAAGGCTTGGAAAGTGATGTGGTTCCCCAAGCCGGGTTTAAGATGGAGTATATTACAATTAGTTACCTTAAGAGGAAGTTATCCTTTCATAATGTAAAAACAGGATTTAAGCTTATGAAGGGATTATGGGAGGCTAGAAGAATATTAAGGGTCTTTAAACCTGATATAGTTATAGGGACAGGAGGCTTTGTTTGTGGTCCTGTATTATATGCTGCCACTAGGATGGGGTTAAAAACAATGATACACGAGCAAAACGTTTTTCCAGGGCTTACAAATCGTATTCTTTCTAGATATGTAGATAGAATATTATTAAGCTTTGAAGATGCAAAAAAATATTTTAAGTATGATAATAAGATAATAGTTACTGGTAATCCAATTAGGGATGATTTCACCAGGGTCACAGAGGCAGAGGCAAAGGCTATCTATAGAAGTGAAGGTAACAAAGCTTTAGTACTAATAGTTGGAGGAAGCGGTGGTTCATCAAAATTAAACAACGCAGTCCTATCAATCTTAGAAAACACTAATAATTTTGATTTTCAGCTCCTGTGGGCGACAGGTAAAAATCATTATAGTAGAGTTATTGAGGCTATACAAAATAAAAATATATTAAATAATCATAAAATAATTCCATATATTAACAATATGCCCCATGCAATAAAGGCTTGTGATTTAATAGTATGTAGTGCAGGAGCAATTACAATAGCAGAGGTTACTGCGGCTGCAAAACCATCAATTCTTATTCCTAAGGCCCATACAGCCGAAAATCATCAAGAATATAATGCCGAAGCATTAGATAAAATTGGTGCAGCAGTTATGATTAAAGAAAATGAATTATCAGCAGAAACTTTATTGAATCATATAAATAATATTTTAAATAATAAGAAATTATTGGAGTCAATGAAGAAAGCAAGCTTTACTTCGGCTAAAATAGACGCAGTTGAGCAAATCTACAGGGAGATTCTAAAGCTAATAAATTAGAAAAGTAACACCTTCGAGTTTTTTGCATAATATGTTTATATATTTGGTAATTTTCATAATTGAATCAATTATAATACATAATATATAGAACTTTGGAGGTGACCAACTAGTGAGTAGGTATGAAATCCTTGGAGGAAATAAATTAGTTGGGGAAGTACGAGTGAATGGAGCGAAAAATTCTGTACTTCCTATATTAGCAGCAACGGTATTAAATGGTGGACTAAATGTAGTACACGATATTCCTAGATTATCAGATGTTATTACAATGACAAAAATTTTAAGGTCAGTAGGTTGTGAAGTGAAAAGGGAGAACAATACTCTGGTGGTCAATTCAAAGGGATTGAACAACTATGAGATTCCTGAGGATCTTGTTAGGGAAATGCGTTCTTCTATTATTTTTCTAGGTGCAATGCTTTCGAGATGTGGAAAGGTTAAAATTAGCTATCCAGGTGGATAGTAATACATATTGAACATATAAATCAAATGATGAATTTTATATGTTAAATGATGATTGAAATAAGACTATAGAATTGAAATTGAAGTTATAAATGGAATAAAGAAATTAAATTATTAATTTCTAAAATTCTGAGGATGACTAAGAATTGTAATTATACAAAGCTTTTAAAAAATTAATAATTATCATAAAAAAAAGTTTGTATGATGGATTATACTATGGTATAATTTTACTGTAATAGGAGCATCAATAAAATTAGGAGGTGAGAAGATGATTATCAATACTTTAGTTAACAGTGGTTCAAAAGTGTTTTTAACTACTAATGCAGCAATTTTTGTAGCAAACAAGGGAGTAGTGTGTCCAAAATTAAATAATCTGTTAATTAAGGAAAAAAATCATCTTTACTCATAGACTGATTAATAAGTTAATTCAGCCTAGGTAAGGGGATACTTACCTAGGCTTTAATTATTTTTGATATTATTTTAGTAAGTAATATTTTGCCTAGGAAGTAGTTTTCTTTCTAGGTTTTTTTATTGCATAGGAATTCAGGATTCAAATCACCATTAGAAAGTCCTAAGCAATAGGGGGTTTTTAATGTTTTTGTACTATTTCAAGGAGGAGATGTAGATGGAAAAAGTGTTAGGTAATAAAAAAAATAAGGGATTGTTCATTATTTAGCTTAGTTAAAAATAATAATTTTTGACCGCAAGGGGGGTCTACTATGAAGAATTTAAAGGAACTATGGAACTATATGAAGGGAAATAGAAGTCGGTACTTAGGTGCAGTTATAAGCATTGGGCTTGCAACTATATTTAGTCTTGCAGCACCTTTAATTATTAAAGTTACTATTGATTCAATAATTGGTAGTAAAGAATTAGAAGCACCAATTTGGATAGAAAGGATGATCACTGAATTTGGAGGTGTTGAGGTTCTTAGAGATAAACTTTGGATACCTGCAGCTGTAATTGTTGGATTTGCAGTTGTGAGGGGTGTTTTCTTGTTCTTGAAGGGTAAGTGGTCAGCAGAAGCAGCAGAAAAGGTTGCAAAAAGAATACGTGATGGTGTTTATAATCATTTGCAGTACCTTCCCTATCAATATCATGTAAATGCAGAAACAGGAGATTTAATTCAGAGATGTACCTCTGATGTTGAAACAATTAGAAAATTTTTAGCAACACAATTTGTCGAAATAGGCAGTGCGTTATTTATGTTACTATTTACTATTTATATAATGCTACCTATGGATATAACCTTAACATTGATCTCTATGGCCTTGATACCAATAATTTTTATTTTTACAGTTATATTCTTTATAAAGGTAAAAGAGGCATTTAGGTTAATGGAGGAAGCTGAGGGTAAAATGTCTTCAACTCTTCAGGAAAATCTAACAGGACTAAGGGTTGTAAGGGCTTTTGGACGACAGGCCCACGAAGTGGAAAAGTTTGATAAAAATAATAAAACAAACAGGGATTTAACCTATAAACTAATTCGTTTATTTGCATGGTATTGGTCTATATCAGATTTTATGTGTATGCTGCAAATGGGGATTGTCCTTATGACAAGTGTATACTGGACATTTACTGGAAGAATTACCTTGGGTACAATGGTTGTATTCAATACCTATGTGGGAATGCTCTTATGGCCTATCAGACAGATGGGAAGAGTTATTACCGATTTAGGTAAAGCAATGGTCTCTTTGGAACGGATTAGTGAAATACTTGATGTGCCTAAGGAAATCATGGAGAATACCAGTGAAAAACCAGCAATTGAAGGAAGTATCTCCTTTAAAGATGTATCCTTTGAATATGAAAAAGATAAGCCGATTTTAAAAAATATAAGCTTTGATGTTAAGGCAGGGGAGACTATAGCCATATTAGGACCTACAGGAGCAGGGAAAACAACACTAGTACATCTGTTGGCAAGACTTTTTGATTATCAGAAGGGATCAATTACAATAGATGGCAAGGAACTAAAGGATATTGACAAAAAATGGATTAGGAAGAATGTTGGTCTAATATTACAGGAACCATTCCTGTTTGCAAAATCAATAAAAGAAAACATTAGACTGGGAAAGGGAAATGCTCCGGACGATGAGGTTTATAGCGTTGCTAAAGTTGCATCAATCCATGATGTGGTTTTAGAGTTTGACAAAGGCTATGAAACACTAGTTGGAGAAAGGGGAGTATCCCTTTCAGGAGGACAAAAACAAAGGCTGGCTATTGCCAGAACCCTTATTTCAGATGCCCCAATAGTTGTTTTTGATGATTCATTAAGTGCAGTAGATACTGAAACAGATGCTGCTATTCGAGGAGCATTGAAAAAAAGAAAAAACAATGCGACTACATTTATAATTTCTCATCGAATTGCAACCTTATCTGAGGCCGACTTTATCTTAGTATTAGATAAGGGTCAACTTGTGGAGATGGGAAAACACGAGGATTTAATTAATCAAAAGGGCTTATATAGTAGGATTTGGAAAATACAAAGCCTAGAGGATGAAATTTTAGGAAAATCCAGTTGATGCAAATATTTAATAAAGTATTTATACAGCATTAGAGTATAGAAGGCAGGGTGATAAGATGATGGAACTTAAGGAACAAGAACATAATCAGAAATTTGATCTGAAGCTTTGGTGGGAGATATTTAAGTATACTCTACCGATGAAAAAACTAATTCTACTATTGATTGTTTCAATGGTTTTAGTGGCAGTGGTTGAAGCAGCATTCCCTCTAATGACTTTAGTAGCAATCGATCGTTTTATTTATGAAGGGCAATTAGAGGGGATATCAGGCTTTATAGCCCTATATGGATTGTTGGTAATATTACTGGCGGGAAACATATGGTTATTTATATCAATAGCCGGTAAAATTGAAACTACTTTGACCTATGATATTAGAAAAAAGGGATTTAAAAGACTTCAAGAGCTTTCCTTATCATACTATGATAATAAAGCTGTTGGATGGCTGATGGCTCGAATGACTTCTGATATAACGAGACTAGGTGAAATAGTATCGTGGGGTATGGTTGATATTTTATGGGGCTTTACAAAAATGACAGCAATTATTGCTGTAATGCTATTTCTTAATTGGCAGTTGGCATTAATATCACTTTCAGTAATCCCAATATTATTAATTACAAGTCTATACTTCCAGAAAAAAATATTAAAAGAATATAGAAGTGTAAGAAAAATAAATTCAAAAATTACTGGGTCCTTTAATGAGGGTATAACAGGAGCAAAAACTACAAAGGTATTGGTAAGAGAAGCAGAAAATTTAGAAGAGTTCACAGGTATTACAAGAGAAATGCAGGCTTCATCAATTAGAGCCGCCATATTCTCATCTATGTTTCTACCTATTGTATTAACCTTTGGAAGTATTGGAACAGCCTTGGCTCTATGGTTTGGAGGGATAGAGGTTGCAAAATATGCAATAACCTATGGAACTTTAGTAGCTTTCATTTCATATACAATTCAATTCTTTGAACCAATAAGAGAATTAGCAAGGGTATTTGCAGAGATTCAATCTGCCCATGCATCGGCAGAGCGAGTAATGTCTATGATTAATACTGAGCCAGAAATTAAAGACAGCTTAGAAATTGTAAGCCAGTATGGTGATTCCTTTGATCCTTTAAGAAAGAATTGGCCAGAGATAAAGGGAAATATAACCTTTAGAAATGTTTCCTTTAGCTATATTTCAGAAGAACCAATTCTAAAGGATTTCAATTTAGAAGTAAAGGCAGGAGAAACAATAGCCCTTGTGGGGGAAACTGGTTCGGGTAAAAGTACAATAGTAAACCTGGCCTGTCGTTTTTATGAACCGACAAAGGGAGAAATATTAATTGATGGAGTTAATTATAGGGAACGGTCTCAGCTATGGCTTCAATCTAATTTAGGATATGTTTTGCAAAGTCCCCACTTGTTTAGTGGAACCATAAAAGAAAACATTCAATACGGCAGACTTGATGCCAATGAAATGGATATTATTAGGGCAGCAAAGCTTGTAAATGCCCATGATTTTATTATGAAGCTGGAAAAGGGATATGATTCTGAGGTGGGTGAAGGTGGTGGTTTATTATCATCAGGAGAAAAACAGCTAATTTCATTTGCAAGGGCAGTATTGGCAAATCCTAAGATTTTTGTTTTAGATGAGGCTACCTCATCCATTGATACAGAAACAGAGCAGATGATTCAAAAAGCCATAAGTCGAATTTTAAAGGGCAGAACAAGCTTTATTATTGCCCATAGACTTTCTACAATACGCTCTGCAGATAGAATTCTTGTTATTAGAAAAGGGAGAATAGAAGAAGCAGGTAATCATCTTCAGCTTATACAAAAGAAGGGCTACTATTATAGACTATATACCAATCAATTTATGGAGGAAGAAGGAAAGAAGGCTTTAGAAAAATAAATTTTGGTTTGAAAGCTGGTTAAGGTGAATTTCCTTAACCAGCTTTCCTATTTAATATAGATATCAACATTTTGTCTTTAACAGAGCCATAGAAAAAATATGTTTTTAAATTTATAATTTTCTTGAATAATTAATTGCAAAATGTGAAAATATATGTTATAAATAACTGTATAAGCAAAAGTTTATTAAATAAACAAAAGTAAAGGAGGTACTATGACTGAGCGGGAAAGGCAAATAATCGAATTAATAAAGAAAAACCCTCTTGTTTCACAAAAGGAGCTTGCCAACAGCCTTAATATTACTAGGTCTTCTGTAGCTGTCCATATTACAAACCTGCAAAGGAAAGGCTATATAGCTGGTAAGGGATATATTGTTAAGGAAGGTGAATATGTGTGTATAATAGGTGGCACAAACGTTGACATTCAGGGCTTTCCAAAGGAAAATTTTGTTATAAGAGACTCTAATCCTGGTAGTGTTAAAATTTCATTTGGTGGTGTAGGCCGAAACATTGGTGAGAATCTAGTGAAATTAGGTATTGAAACCAAGCTTATTAGTGTTATCGGGGATGACCCCTATGGTAAAAGGATTTTAACGGAGGCTCTTAAAACAGGGCTAGACATGTCTGAATCACTTACATTAAAGGGCAAGTCAACCTCAACATATCTGTCCCTTTTAGATGAGAAGGGAGACATGTTAGGAGCTATATCAGATATGGATATATTTAATGAATTAACAGTTCAGTATTTGCAGGAGAAAAATCATCTGCTTCAACATGCTGCTCTTTGCATAGTAGATACAAACATTCCTACCGAGACAATAGAATATGCCTTAACACATCATAAAGATAAAGTGTTTTTCTTAGACACTGTATCCACTTCGAAAGCTGTACGAATTAAGGACTTAATTGGCAAATTTCACACTATTAAGCCCAATAGAGTAGAGGCAGAAATTCTTGCGGGAATTAAGATTAATAACGAAGCTGATATTAAAAGAGCAGGAGAGTACTTTTTGAAAAAGGGAGTAAGAAGAGCTTTTATTACCTTAGGAGAAGGCGGGGTATATTATACAAATGGAATTGAGGATGGAATAATAAATGCATCGAAAAGAGAGGTAGTAAATGCTACGGGTGCTGGTGATGCTTTTATGGCGGCGTTAATTTATAGCTATTTAAATAAGTTTCATATTAAAAAATCAACTATATTTGCTATGGCTGCAGCACAGGTGGCTTTATCTCATGAAAATACAATTAACCCCAATATGTCAATCGATAATATAAATAGAGAAATGGAGGATATCGACTTATGTTAGGAAAATATATTGAAGTTCATCCAGAGGTGAAATCTGCAATAGAAAATAATCAACCAGTAGTTGCTTTAGAGTCAACTATTATTTCCCATGGTATGCCTTATCCACAAAATGTAGAAACCGCCCTTCGAGTAGAAGAGATTGTTAGAAAAAATGGAGCAATACCTGCTACTATTGCCATAATCAATGGCAAACTAAAGGCAGGGCTAACAATAGATGAAATAGAGTATCTTGGAAAAGGGAAAGACATCCATAAAGCAAGTCGTAGGGATATACCTTTTATAATTGCAAAAAAAGCTGATGGTGCCACAACAGTTGCATCTACAATGATTATTGCAGATCTAGCCGGCATTAGAGTATTTGCTACTGGTGGAATTGGCGGTGTCCATAGGGGAGCCAATAATACCTTTGATATTTCAGCAGACCTACAGGAGTTAGCCAACACCAATCTTGCAGTTGTTTGTGCAGGAGCTAAATCAATACTAGATATAGGATTAACCCTTGAATATCTTGAAACCCATGGAGTACCAGTAGTAGGCTATAAAACTAATGAATTGCCAGCCTTCTATACAAGAAGAAGTGGTTTTAATGTTGACTACAGTGTTGAGGATACAAAGGAGCTGGCATTTGCATTAAAGGCAAAATGGGATATTGGCTTAAAGGGTGGTATTGTGGTGGCTAATCCTATACCTGAAGAATATGAAATGAACTATGATATGATTAATAATGCAATTGATAATGCTGTTGTTGAGGCCGAGGCAAAAGGAATTAAGGGAAAGGAAAGCACTCCATTTCTTTTAGCTAAGGTTAAAGAGATTACAGAAGGTAATAGCTTAGATGCCAACATTCACCTGGTATATAATAATGCTGAAGTAGCTGCAAAGCTAGCTGTCGATTTCGCAAAGTTATAGGCTCTTTATATAAATGTCCAAATGAAATGAGTAATGAGTAATGGCTAATGAGTAATGAGTAATGAGTAATTAGTAATGAGTAATTAGTAATGCAAGTAGGAGTTTGATAAAAATCAAATTCCTTTTTTTATTTGCCTCTTAGCTCTTAGCACTTATTTCAATTTTCAATTTTCAATTCTCAATTCTCAATTTTCTCTTTTATCTCTTAACTCTTTTTTAAAAGTTCGTTAATAGGACAACGGGAAGGGTGCATAAGCTTAATTAAGTAATTAGCTATAGAGGAAGGTGGAGGATTTGAGTAGTGAAAAGATTAAATCAAATGGTGATGAGAAGATTGAAGTAAAGCATGAATGGGCTGGAGAAAAAGAATTTCAGGTGATGCTAGAGGAATTAATTATAAAAAGAATATTAAAAGAAGAAGTCAATTGATAAGGGTAGGGTGGTGAAATTGAAGGTATATGGCTATGTCAGATTATCAAGAGATGAAGACAAGGAAAATTACTCCTCTATCTTGCAGCAAAGGAATATTATACATGAAAGAGCAAGAGAATTGGGTTATGAGATTGCTGAGATATATGAGGATGATAATATATCCGGTTACAGCTTTGATAGACCTGGTTTAAACAGGCTTATTGAAGAAATAAATCAAGGAGAGGTAGCTATTCTTATAGTAAAGGATAGTTCAAGAATTGGTCGGCATAATGCTAAAACTTTACTTTTTTTTGAACTTCTTAAAGAAAATGATGTTAGGTTAATTCTTGCTACAGAAAATTATGATAGTAAAATTGATAACGATGATCTTCTTGGTCTTCGAACATGGTATAACGAAATGTACATTAAGGATATAAGTAGAAAGATAACGGAAAACATTAGAAGTAAGCAAAAAAACGGCGGCTTGGTGATAAAAAGTCATTTTGGATATGTTAAGGATGCAAATGATAAACACAAACTATTAATAGATGAAGAGGCAGCAGAGATTATTAGAATGATTTTCGCAAGATATATTGAAGGATTGGGATATAGAAAAATCTCAGATGAATTAAACCTATTAAAGCTCCCTACTCCTTCCCAATATCTAAAAAAACAGAGGGGAGGTAAGTTTAAAACTGCATCAAAATGGAGTAGTGTTCACGTACAAAGAATCATAACCAATGACTTTTATATGGGGACCTTAAGATGTGGGAAAACTAGAAAAAAGAAGATAAAAGGAGCTTCATACTTAGTGGAAGAGGATAAGCAGATTATTTATGAAAATCATCATCCAGCTATAATATCAAAGGAAGATTTTTTGTTGTCTAGACAGATCAATGAGCGAAGGAATAATAGAAAAATAAGAGGTGGTAAAAGGGGGATAAATCTTTTTTCAGGATTTGTATACTGTAATGAATGTGGTAGTTACATGATTGCTAGAAAAAGAAAAAATCATGCCATAGGCTACTATTGTGGCGAATATCATAAGCATGGTAGAAAAGCATGCACTACTCATTATGTGTCAGAGGAAAATCTAAAAACAATAATAAGTACCAGTATTAAGCAGTTTATACTATGTAATAATTTAGATGTTATTCAAATTAAAAGGAAGGTTAAAAATATAAAAAAAAATAGTATTAATATAGAAAAAAGAATTGAAAAACTTTATTCCAGCATAGATAATAAAAAAGATGAAGCAAAAAATTATATAAGGTTATGGGCAAAAAATCAATTGGAGGATGAGCTTTACCAAGAAATCATATATGAAACTTACGCTGATTTGAATAATATGAAGGCTGCTTTAGAAAGATTGTTGGCAAAAAAAGACCTACATCGGTCAGAGGATACATTAGATAATACGGACTTTTTAGATAATTTTATGAACGATTTTGAACTTCAACGAGATGATATAGAACTATTGATAGAAAAAATAGTAGTCAAGCAGAATGATTCAACAGATCTTCTAAAAATAGTAATTATTTGGAGTTTTAAAGATCCAATGTGTATATCTAATCAGGTGGATGTGAAATTGGACCTAGACCGATAGATTTACATTTAAAATCATTAAAAGAATTAGGAGCCAATATCGAAGAAAAGCATGGTTTTCTAATTTGTGAGGCTAAAGAGCTTCGTGGTACAGAAATACAATTGGATTTTCCCAGCGTAGGAGCTACAGAAAACACAATTTTATCTGCTATATTTGCTAAGGGAACTACTGTAATAAGAAATGCCGCAAGAGAACCAGAAATAATAGATCTAGAGAATTTTATAAATAGTATAGGTGGCAGGGTAAGTGGAGCAGGAACAGCTACAATAGTAATTGATGGTGTAAAAAATCTTCATGATGTTGAGCATCGTATAATTCCAGATCGAATTGTGGCAGGTACCTATCTGATAGCTGCAGCTATAACAAAGGGAAAAATTGAGTTATCAAACATTATACCCGAGCATCTACAATCAGTGATCTATAAGCTGCGGGAGAGCGGCTGTATTATTGATTTAGAAGATCAAAGAATAAGATTAGCTGCACCCCAAAAATTGATAGCTGTAGATACAATCAAAACTCTTCCATATCCTGGCTTTCCTACAGATATGCAATCACAGATGATGGCTTTAATGAGTGTATCGGATGGAACAAGTGTATTTGTAGAAACAATTTTTGAAAATAGATTTAAGCATGCTGAAGAACTTGCCCGGATGGGTGCGAATATAAAGGTTAATGGACGTATTGCCCTTGTTAAAGGAGTGAAGGGCCTTACTGGTGCAAAGGTAAGTGCTAAAGACTTAAGAGGTGGAGCTGCCTTAATACTTGCAGCTTTATCAGCAGAGGGAAAAACTATTATTGAAAATGTTAAGCATGTTGAGCGTGGTTATGATAATATTCATGGTATTATGAATAGCTTGGGTGGTATAATTATAAAACAAGAAATACCAAATGAAGACTGATATCTGATATAATAAAATAATAGCTCTAAATAATCTAAGCAGTATTGTACTGCTTTTGATTTATTTCAATTTTGTACATGCTGTAACGTGAGGAAGGATATATTATGGGCGCTCAAGAGAGGCAAAAACGAAAAAAAATTCGTAGAAAGCTAAGAGGCTTTTTTTCTCTAATGCTAATTTTAGTAGTGTTTTTGCTTTGGGGAATTTATGGTATTCTACAATCAGATTTTATGAATTTAAAGGTAGTGGATGTAGAAGGGAATATTACATTAACAAGTGAAGAGGTTTTAGAAGCTTCCCAACTGCTACTCCAAAGAAATATTCTTAAGTATAATTTACAGGATATCCAGGAAAATATTGAGACTCATCCATATATCAAGACAGCAGAGATTGAAAGAAAACTACCAAATAGATTAATTATCAATGTGAAGGAGAGAAAAGAATATGCTATAATAGCATATATGGGTTCTTATCTATATATAGATAATGAAGGAGTCGTACTTAAAATAAGTGATAGCTATTTTTCTAATCAAATACCATTAATTACTGGATTAAGTCTGGAAAGCTTTGAGCTTGGGGGAGATATAGTTTCCTCTAACACAATCGGATTAATTAATGGATTAAGATTAATAGAGGCAGCTAATTTAAGTGATATGATAGATATTATCTCTGAATTAAATATTAATGAAGTAGATAATCTTCGTTTAATTACAATAGATGGTATAGAGGTTCTATTAGGAACCAGTGAGAATCCTGTGTATCAAATGCTTACATTAAGAGAAGTGCTTGTGAATTTATACTCCATGGAGAAAAGAGATGTCATTATAGATGTTCGATATGAGGGACATGTAACAGTAAAAGAGCGAAACATACAGGAGGAAGAGCAATGACGGATAAAAGGGGAAAAGTAGTCTTTGTTATCCTATGCATCATATTTGGAATAGCCTTATCAATGCAATTTAAGTCCGTAACTTCTAATACTAATGAAGGAAAGTTTCTTTCTTCCAATAGAGGCCAACAGGTGAGAATCCTTAGATCTGAGAATGAAAGGTTAAATCAAGAGCTTGCTGAGCTAGAAAAAAGACTTAGAGAGTATGAGCTATTTGAAGAGGATGAAAACTTTATTATTAGAAACCTAAAGAATGATTTGGAAAAGTATAGAATTTTGTCTGGACATAATTCAGTAGAAGGACCAGGAGTTACTATAAAAATAGAAGATACCTACAGTCTAGAAGGAGAAACAAGTAGATTTATTATGTACAATTATGATATCATTCTGGAGTTAATTAATAAGCTAAATGCAGCAGGGGCAGAAGCAATTTCGATTAATGACATCAGATATACTTCAACTACTGAAGTTTTCCTGAATTCAAATAGAATCCATATAAATGGTATAGCTACCTCGCCTCCATATTATATTAATGCAATAGGTAATCCAGAAACCTTGGAAGCAGCTTTGAACATGCGATTTGATTTAGTATGGAGATTAAGACAAGAGGATAGAATTAGAGTAAGTGTGAACAAAGAAGAAAACATTGAAATGTCAAGATATGATAGGCCTATGACATTTAAATATGCTAAACCGGTAGAGGCTAGTCAATAGATGCATGGAGGTTTTAAGAATGATAAATAGGTATGATACACTTAAAATCTTAATAATATTTGTTATATTTGGTTTTTTTCTTACGTTTCAAATCCGAAATATTGAAGAGGACTATAGTTTTGTTAGTCTAAAAACCATGAGTGACTTACAGGATCAAGTTAATAGAGAATTAGAGGACATTAAAAACTTCAGAGAACTTGTGATAGAAAAAGAAAACCGCTTAAATGAGTATAAGAAAGCATTATCAGAAGATGGAAGTATAAGGGATGTATTAAGAAGTGAATTGGACAGCGTAAAAATGATAAGCGGCTATACTGATTTACAAGGTCCTGGGATTATAGTTAAACTAAGTGACAGTGAAAGAGAGCTTTATGAGGGAGAGAATCCAAATGACTTAATTATTCATCGGACAGATGTTTTAATGATTATTAATGATTTAAAGATTGCAGGTGCAGAGGCTATTTCCATAAATGGGCAAAGAATAATTCATGCATCGGAAGTACTATGTTCTGGAGCAACCATTACTATTAATAATCATGTTTATGGACAGCCATTTATTATTGTAGCCATAGGAGATCCTATTACATTAGATGCTGCAATTAAGTCCGCAGATTCCTATGGATCACATTTAAGGGATTTTTTTGGTATTAAAGTAGAATCTCAAACCAGTCCAAGAGTAAGAATTTCAAAATATAACGGTGACTTCGCAATGAAATTTGCAGCACCAAGGGAAGGTGAATAGCTTGATTATTGCTTTAATTGGTCTATTAATTGGAATTATTTTAGGCTTGTATTTACCCATAACTTATCCAGCAGCCTATTCTTTATATATTTCTGTAGCTATCCTGGCTGCTCTTGACTCCGTTTTCGGTGCAATTAGGTCCAACATGGAGAATAAGTTCAATACAGAAATATTTGTTTCGGGTTTTTTTGGCAATGCCATTTTAGCAGGACTATTAGCCTATATTGGTGATCGAATAGGTGTACCCCTTTATTATGCAGCTATTTTTGCCTTTGGAAATCGTTTATTCCAAAACTTTGCAATCATAAGACGTTACCTTCTGCAGCATAATAGAGGATAAAAATAGTAATTGGAAATAAATCCCCTATATGGTATTATTTTTACCTCTAATATCTTGGAAAAATTAAATTTTATTGAGTTAGAAAAAAGGAAATCTATTGTTTTTGTTGAATTAAATAATCATTGTAGATGTATATAAAGTACTAAATCATAAAATGTCATTTTTTAGTACATAAGTCTCTAGATAAATATCAATCTATATGTTACAGTGTTAGAAAGATATTGTAATATCATTAGGGAAGTTTATACAAAATAGGACAAATACTTCTTCTAGGTAAGTGAATCTAGAATATCGAATATTTGTCTGCTCATATACATAACGAGGGGGTAGTTACTGTGTTAGAATTTGATGTAGATATGGATCAATTTGCACAAATAAAAGTAGTTGGCGTTGGCGGTGGTGGAAATAATGCAGTGAATAGAATGATTGAGTCCGGACTAAAGGGTGTTGAGTTTATAGCTGTTAATACAGATAAACAAGCTTTATTCACTTCAAAGGCTGAGCATAAAATTCAAATAGGGGAAAAGCTTACAAAAGGGCTTGGAGCAGGTGCTAACCCTGAAGTTGGTAGAAAAGCTGCTGAAGAAAGCAGAGAAGACGTATGTAAGCTACTTCAAGGAGCAGATATGGTTTTTGTTACTGCTGGTATGGGTGGAGGTACAGGTACTGGTGCAGCACCAATTGTAGCGGAAATAGCCAAGGAGATGGGAATACTTACTGTAGGTGTAGTTACAAAACCATTTACTTTTGAAGGCAAACGAAGATTAACTCATGCAGAGCAAGGAATAGAAGAATTGAAAAGTCGTGTTGATACTTTGGTTACTATACCAAACGATAGACTTTTACAGGTCATTGAAAAGAAAACTACAATGCTAGAGGCTTTTCAAATAGCAGATGATGTATTGAAGCAAGGTGTTCAAGGTATTTCAGATTTAATTGCAGTACCTGGTCTTGTTAATCTAGACTTTGCCGATGTTAAAACAATTATGTTGGAGCAGGGCTTAGCCCATATGGGAATTGGACGGGCTAGTGGAGAGAATCGTGCAGTTGAGGCAGCTAAGCAAGCTATACAAAGTCCATTGCTTGAAACCTCCATCGAGGGAGCAAAGGGAGTATTACTAAATATTACCGGTGGCTCTGGCTTAGGACTATTTGAGGTGAATGAGGCTGCTGAGTTGGTTACTCAGGCTGCAGATCAAGATGCTAATATTATTTTTGGTGCTGTAATAAATGAAGACTTAAAAGATGAAATACGTATTACTGTTATTGCAACCGGATTTGAAAAGGATCTAATGAAGATATTAGATAAACAAGGAAAATCAATAATTAATGCATCTGTAAAGGAAGTAGCTGCTAGCAATGATGAAGGTCAAAAAAATGATGACCTTGATATACCGATATTCTTAAGAAGAAAAAAATAATAAATATTATATAACCTAGAACCTGTTAAATAACAGGTTCTTTTTGTATTGATGATATTGATTTATAAAGAAAAATTTCGACCCGATAAATTGACAAAAAAATAAAATATCATCCTATATAATAGACATAAAGAAATGACCAATTGAATATTTCTATAATAAAGTGATATGTCCCTAATGGGAGGAGATATAATTGATTGTATACGCTGAATATGTGTTTCTTGAAAATTTTATTATGAATTATATAATTCTTTCACTAACATCAAAATTTGGAAAGGCTATACCAAAGAGATTTCAAATAGCTATTGCATCTTCGATAGGGGCGTTATATGCATTTATTATTTTTTTTCCTTCACTACATTTTTTATTTTCTTTTATAATGAAAATAGCTTGCTCTATGTTTATTATTGTTATAGCCTTTACTCCCTATAGGTTTAAAGACTTTTTTCGATTATTAGGCATTTTTTACCTAATTACTATCATCTTTGGAGGAGCAGGCTTTGCACTGTTTTATTTTACCAACTTCAATGGAATAATCAGTAATGGTATTTTTTACATAACCAATATATCTGTAAAAAATATTATATTGTCCTGCGGAATTGGTTATATACTAATAAATTTCTGTTGGGGCTACGTTCAGAAGCAATTAACAAGAGAAAAAATTCTTATGAAGGTAAAGATTCATATGAATGGTGAAGTTGTAGAGCTAATTGGCATGGTGGATACTGGTAATTCTTTGATAGATCCTATAACACATTACCCAGTAATGATCGTGGAATTCGATGCAATACTTAATTTGCTTCCAGAAGATATACATGCTATTTTTTTGGCCACTAGATTTCCAAATTATAACGAAATATCTTCTTCCTGCATTAATGCATCATGGATAACTAGGCTTAGAATTATTCCTTATGAGGCCTTAGGGACTGAGAACGGAATGCTTGTGGGCTTTAAACCAGATGGTGTTATTATAGAAAAAGATAGTCAGATTAAAAATATTAACGATATTATTATTGCTATATATAGTAAAAAACTCTCCAAGACAGGGGATTACAGAGCTTTGCTTCACCCAGATTTAGTTTAAAAAACAAAATGGCACAGGAGGTCTACTAAATTGAAAAGTCTATTATTAAAAAGCCGGTTAATACTACGATACTATTTTATAAAAGTGATAAAGCGATTAAATATTTATACCGATGAAGGTATTTATTATATTGGCGGTAGCGAAGCTTTACCACCCCCATTATCTAATGATGAAGAAAGCTTTTTAATATCAAAGCTTAAGGATGATGAAAGTACTGTACGTACAATACTAATTGAACGTAATCTAAGACTTGTAGTTTATATAGCAAGAAAGTTTGAGAATACAGGGGTGGGAGTTGAAGATCTTATATCAATTGGTACAATAGGGTTAATAAAAGCTGTTAATACCTTTAATCCAGATAAAAATATTAAGCTTGCCACATATGCCTCAAGATGTATTGAAAATGAAATATTAATGTATTTAAGGCGCAATAATAAGATCAGGATGGAGGTTTCATTCGATGAACCTTTAAATATTGATTGGGATGGAAATGAGTTGTTATTATCTGATATCTTAGGTACAGAAAACGATATAATATATAGATTTTTAGAGGAGGAAGTAGATAAAGAATTACTCAAACTAGCTTTAAATAAATTATCTAAGAGAGAAAAAAAGATAATGGAATTACGATTTGGTCTTTTTACAGGGCAAGAACGAACACAAAAAGAGGTTGCAGATATTTTAGGAATTTCTCAATCTTACATTTCTAGGCTAGAAAAACGTATTATAGTTCGTTTGAAAAAAGAAATTAATCGGTTAGTATAAGAAAGAGTCGTCTATATAAGTAGGCGATTTTTTTATTGCATACTTTATTTTTTTGACTGCTTTTTTATTCTTCTGCATATGTAATCGTATAAAAATATTACATCAGTCAATAATTAAAATATAGAAAGGGGTAATTCAAGTTGAAAGGACTGAAGTAAAACAATGCATATAAACAAAGTAGAAATTTGCGGAGTTAACACATCGGAATTACCAGTATTAACCAATCAGCAAATGAGAAAACTCTTCGACAGAATTAATCAAGGAGATTTTACTGCTCGGGAAGAATTTATAAGGGGAAATCTAAGGTTGGTTTTAAGTGTTATTCAGCGTTTTAATAATAGGGGAGAGCACGTAGATGACTTGTTTCAAGTGGGGTGTATAGGGCTGATTAAGGCAATAGACAATTTTGATCTTTCTCAGAATGTAAGATTTTCTACATATGCAGTACCCATGATAATAGGAGAGATACGAAGATATTTGAGAGATAATAATTCTATTCGCGTCAGTAGATCCTTAAGAGATACAGCATATAAGGCACTTCAAATAAGAGATCAACTGGTAAATAAAAATGGAAAGGAACCAAACATAACAGAAATTGCAGAGCAGCTAAATGTTCCTAGAGAAGATATAGTATTCGCTTTAGATGCTATACAAGATCCAGTTTCACTTTTTGAACCAATTTATCATGATAGCGGAGATGCAATTTTCGTTATGGATCAGGTAAGTGACGAAAAGAGTGAAGATGAAACCTGGATTGATAGCATTGCTTTAGGTGAAGCTATGAGGCGGCTTAATGACAGAGAAAAACTAATATTATCTTTAAGATTTTTTGAAGGTAGAACTCAAATGGAGGTGGCTGACGAAATTGGTATTTCTCAGGCACAGGTTTCTAGACTTGAAAAAACTGCCCTTAGACATATGAAAAAATATATATAGAAAAACTTAATGAAGAATGAATAATTAATAATGAGGGAATTTGACGAGGTCAAATTCCTTTTTTATTTTTGGTATAAAACTGATTTAAAAATGATAAATATGTATGGTAGAGACAAGTTTAATGATTGTTCAAAGGATAACCATGTGAAAAAATAGGAGGGATAAAATGCTAAGGGCATCTGAATTAACACAAAAGGAAGTTATAAATATAACTGACGGTAAGCGTATTGGTATGATTGTTGATCTAGAGGTGGATTTGCTAAAGGGAAGGATTAATGCAATTATAATACCAGGTGAAGGGAAATTTATGGGTATATTTGGTAAGGAGCATGATTATGAAATTAGCTGGAATCAAATTAAAAAAATAGGCGAAGATGTTATATTAATTGAAATGAAAAGCAGTGTAGAACCCTATAGAATAATTGAAGATGAGAAGAAAAAGATAGTAGAGCCTGAGTTTATACAAAAAAAAGTGAATGATGACACTCTATAGCAATAGATATAGATATAAAAAGAATTAGACAAGGTATAATGTGTATATTATAATGAAAGCAATAATATGGATTAAAGAAATGGAGGGATATAATGAATTGTCCATTTTGCACTTTTCAGGATTCAAAGGTGGTTGACTCAAGACCGACAGAGGAAGGACAAGCTATTCGAAGAAGAAGAGAATGTATATCCTGTAGCAAAAGATTTACTACTTATGAAAAAGTAGAGGAAATTCCTTTAATAATAGTTAAAAAAAGCGGTAATAGGGAAGCCTTTAATCGTAATAAGCTATTAAATGGTATTATACGAGCATGTGAAAAACGGCCAATATCCTTAAGCCAAATTGAACATACAGTTGATGAAATTGAAAAATTCCTTCACAACTCAATGGAGAAGGAGATAACAACAGAGCTAATTGGACAACTGGTTATGGATAAGTTAAAGGATTTAGATGAGGTGGCATATGTTAGATTCGCCTCTGTTTATCGTGAATTTAAAGATATAAATACATTTATGGATGAGCTCAGAAAGCTATTAAAGGATAAGTCTGAAATTAATTAAAAGGTAAGAGCATAAAAATAAAATGTTGAATGTTGAATGTTGAATGTTGAATGTTGAATGGAAAAAATATAACAAAACTAAAGAGATAAGAGACTAAAAATAAAAATTGAAAATTGAAATTAAAGAACTAAGAAATAACAATTAAAAGTCATTCTGAGGCTGGCGAAGAATCTTATGGTGAGTATATAAATCTAATAACTTACACGAAAAAACGAAATATAAGATATGAAACTGGAGGGAATAGATTGAACTACAATATCCTAGAAAAAAATAATGTTAAATATATCAGTTTTAATGCATATGAAGAACTGGGCTTTATTAAACATGGATTTAGTACAAGAATAGGAGGCGTCAGTTCAAATACCTATACCTCCATGAATTTAGGAGTAAAGACCTCTGACAACCCTAATAATATAATGGAAAATACTAAACGATTTTGTGAAGCTGTAGGGGTAAATTTTAATAATGTTGTAATATCTGATCAGGTACATAAGGATCAGGTTAGAGTGGTTACTAGAGACGATACTACAGACGATACTACAGACGATACTACAGACAAACTGAACCTAACAAGCAATATTAAAAATATTGATGCACTTGTCACAAATCAAAGGGGTGTACCACTGATGAGCTATTATGCAGACTGTGTGCCACTTTTTTTTGCCGATCCAGTTGCTAAGGCAGTAGGACTAGCTCATGCAGGCTGGAGGGGAACAATGCTAAAGATTGGCAACAAAACTATAGCTAAAATGACGGAGATATATGGCACTAAGCCAGAAAATGTAATTACAGCTATTGGTCCTTCCATTGGAAGCTGTTGCTATGAGGTAAATGAGGAGGTAATCGAAAAATTTAACATAAATTTTACAGATATCCAAAACTTTGTAATATCAAAGGGTGAAGGGAAATATATGCTGGATCTATGGGAGGCCAATAGGTTAGCCTTAAAGGAAATAGGGGTATTAGATAGAAATATATTAGTAAGTAAAATATGTACAGGCTGTAATCTACAGTTATTTTACTCCCATAGAAAAGAAGGTCCATTGACAGGACGAATGGCATCTATCATTGAAATAGTATAGCTAGGAGGTATAGTAATGAGCCAAAGAAAGGTTTTGGTTGTTGATGATGAGGAGCATATACTTGAATTAATTAAGTTTAATTTAGAGAAAAACGGTTTTGAGGTCTACACCAGTGACGATGGAGAGGAATGTATTAGTTTCCTTACTAAGCAAAAAGTAGATTTAGTAGTTTTGGATTTAATGCTGCCCGGAACTGATGGTTTAGAAGTTTGTAAAAGAATTCGAAGACTTGAAGGTTTAGAAAAAATTCCAATAATAATGTTAACTGCTAGAGGAGAAGAGACAGATCGTATTCTAGGATTAGAGCTGGGAGCAGATGACTATATTACAAAGCCCTTTAGTGTAAGAGAATTAGTAGCAAGAATTAAGGCAGTATTAAGAAGAATAGAAGATGCACCTCAAACTAAAAGCAAGCTACTGAAGGTGAAGGACTTAGAAATGAATATAGAGCAGCATGAGATTAGGGTTAAAGGAATTTTGATAGAGTTAACCCTAAAGGAGTTTGAATTATTACGAATTCTAATTGAAAATAGAGGAAAAGTATTGTCCAGAAATTTATTGCTGGATGAAGTTTGGGGCTATGAATACTTTGGAGAAACTCGAACGGTGGATGTACATATTAGACATTTAAGAAAAAAAATAGGCGACGACGAGACTGGTGATTATATTGAAACTATTAGAGGTGTAGGCTACAAAATTAAATAGGGGGATTTATGCAAAGAAAAATTCTTATTGCGTTCTTTATTATTATGCTTCTAGGTATATTATTATCTGGATTTCTAAACCTAACTTTAATTCGAACCAGTTATATGGATGAATTGGAAAGTAGGTTAATTTCCAATGCTCGTTTATTGGAAAGGGTAGTAATTGATAGAGGAGATTCGTTAACCCATGAAGATTTGCAGACCATTGCAATTGAATATGGTCAGCGGATTAACTTAAGAATAACCTTTATTGATTATAGGGGAGAAGTCTTGGCAGATACCTTAATAGACCCTGATAGTGTTGAAAATCACTATGATAGGCCCGAAATAACAACTGCATATGAAGGAGAAATAGGTAAAGCCGTTCGTTATAGTACGACAATAAATGAAGAAATGCTTTACATAGCCTTGCCTGTAGATTTTGATACTTTAGAGCTAAAGGTGATACGTCTTGCAGTTAATCTGCAGCAAATTAAAGAAATTAACCAAAAGCTATATAATTATATAGGCGTTTCAATATTATTTGGTTTCTTTGCATCACTTACATTGGCCTATAGATATATTCGAAAAATAATGGAACCAATATATGAGATGACGGAGGTATCGAAAAAAATAGCTGAAGGAGATTTGAGACGCAGAGTGGATGTCAGCTCTGACGATGAAATCGGGCTTTTAGCTAATAATTTTAATAATATGGCAGATAGATTAAAGACAATGATAGATAAACTATCTGATAATAATACTAAATTTAAAGCACTATTAACCAGTATAATTAACCCCATTATTGCTGTAGATAATATGCATCATATAATACTAATAAATCCAGCTGCTGAAAAGCTATTTGAAGTAAAGGCAGAGGATGCAATGGGTAAGCATATAATTGAAATAATAAGAAATAGTACTCTTGAAGATAGAATAAAGGACATTTTTGAAAATCATCAAGAAACCCAGATGGAAATTAATATACAAGATCCAGAAGAAAGGATATTGAAAATATATACGAACTTGATTAAATTAGAAAACGATCCAACTAGAGTAATAGGTATTGTAACATTATTGGAAGATGTAACAGAAATGCGGAAATTGGAAAAAATGCGTTCGGACTTTGTTGCCAATGTTTCCCATGAGCTAAAAACTCCACTGACATCAATAAGTGGTTTTGTTGAAACCTTGAAGTCTGGCACAATCGAAGATGAGGATACTAAAATGCGTTTCCTTGATATTATTGATATTGAGACGGAAAGATTAACTAGACTAATAGATGACATTTTGACCCTTTCAGAGATAGAAAATAATAGTACAAAAAGCATAAGAAGTGAAACCTATACCACTGAAGCAATTAATGAGGTTACAGAGATAATGAGACCAATAGCAGATGGTAAGAAAATCGATATAATTACTGAGGTGGAGGGGAATCTTCCCATAATTTATGGTAACCGAGATTGGTTTAAACAGATGCTAATAAATCTATTGGACAATGCTATTAAGTATACTCCACAGGGTGGAAGAGTACAGATTAATGCCTATCAAAAATATAATCATGTGGTCATAGTCGTAAAGGATTCTGGGTTAGGAATACCTAAAAATGAACTGCCTAGATTATTTGAACGGTTCTATAGGGTAGATAAGGCTAGGAGTAAAAAGGTAATTGGAACAGGATTAGGCTTGGCAATTGTAAAGCATATTGTTTTAGCCTTCAACGGAAGAATAAAGGTAAATAGCGAGGTAGGGAAAGGAACAGAGTTTACAATTATTATTCCAACAAAAATAAATTAAGTTGAGAAATAAGAATTAGAGTAAAAAGAATTGAGAATGAACCCTAAATTAATTAGGGTTCATTTAATTTTATAAAAAATAATGTTACAATAAATAATATAATAACCAATTATTAACAATGGGGTGACAGTTATGAAATTTAAAATCATTATAATCATTTGTCTCTTGGCAGTTACATTTATGGGGTGTACTGAAACAACTGAAAACGAAATTGAAGTATTAGAAGATTTGTCTATGGAAGAGAAATTAGAAGACTTTGAGTATCTATATAAGGTAATTAAAGAAAATTATCCCTTTTTAGGAGTAAATAAAAGAATGAATGGTGTTGACTGGGTAGCTAATTACCAACGCTACAAGCAAAAGGTACTAGCTACAAACACGGATTTTGAATTTCACAATGTGTTAGAGGAAATTTTAAGAGATTTGAATAATGGACATACACATATATTAGATCAATCTTTTGTAATATTTTGTAGAGATATATATTATCATGTATTAAATGATGAACATTATAAAAATTCCTGGTATAAAATAATTTTTGACTCTTTAAATGATGGAGTTGCATTAAAACGTTATGGGCTAGAAACCTTAAGCTTGAAAGAGTTTAATAATGAAAACACAGAGGAAGTTATAAGTGAACCTATTGAAAACGCAGAAGTTGGTGATATTATTGAAGGGATGGTAGGGTATATTTATATACCTAAAATGATTCAAAACCACCAAAGAGAAAAGGACGAAAAACTAATAAGTAATTATTTAAAAGAAGTGAAAGATTATCAAGCATTGGTTATTGATATTAGAGGTAATAGTGGTGGAAATAATCAGTACTGGAGTGATTTTATGCTTCCTCTAATTATAGATAAAGAATATTCCTTTGAAACCTATACCTTTTATAGGGAAGGAGAAATTTCAAGCAAGCTAGTAGACAATTGGGTAGGACATGAAGAAATCCATCTGCAGAAAGTAGAGGATTTAGATAAAAATAAATTTTCAATGCTACCGCCTGAGGTTTATGATTCTTTTAATAATTATTACTGTTATGTTTATAATGTTAAACCCAATGAAGAGTCAATTAGATTTCATGGGAACATTTATCTATTAATTGATAGATGGGTATATTCAGCCTCTGAAGCCTTTGCTGTATTCGCCAAAGGTGTAGATTTTGCTACCTTAATTGGTGAAAGAACAGGGGGAGATGGAATTGGTCATGACCCATGGATAGAAATGTTGCCAAATAGTGGTTATCTTGTTAGATTTCCAGTGGATCTTTCAACAACCAGTGACGGTACTGTTAATGAAGAGCATAAAACAACACCCCATTATGAAGTTGAGTTTTCTAAAAAGCACGAATCTTTTAAATATGACCAATGTATACAAAAAGTACTGGAACTGGAAGGAATAGAAAGTGTAATCAATTAAACTCACATAAATTCTATTACATAGATATAACATATTTTATTGATTAGTCCTTAATATAAGAAGGGAGTTAGGGTTGGACACTAACTCCCTTTACTGTCTATATCTCTTTAGTTAATTTATTTAGCTGCGAGATTATTTAAAAGAAGATATGTGATTGGCTTTGGAGATAACAATGTTCCATATTCTGTTTCCATGTTTTCATAATCATATTCAGTAATATATTCTATATAATAATTATCTATAATTCTAAGTGGAATTAATTCTGCTCTCATGTAAATGACTCTGCCATCAGCAAGATATACTGTTGCTGTAGCTCTAGGCTCGTCATCTATTTCAATACCATATACTTCGGTTGAAACTTGCTTTGTTACACGTCTAACTATGTCTGCAACTACTTCATATTTATCATGCACAAATCCAATATAAAAATGGGCAATATTATAGGATGGATCAACACCAGATGGGAAGGTATAGGATTGTCCCTGTTGCACGGCAAAGGTGGTGGTTTCGCTGTTGGTAGATGTATATTGAGTATTTACCTTTATGTCTAACCATTTTATTAGATTAATGCCAAAGTTGGCTCCCACATTCCATGAGGAGGTATAGCTTTTCTGAATAGTCTTTGTCTCGCTGGTTGAATAGGTCATTCCTCTGGGAACAGAAATAACATGGGTGGAATTCACAATAGGCCCAACATCAATTTGCTGTAGCTTAATATGTCTAACTCTC
The DNA here is from genome assembly GCF_900101495.1 of Alkaliphilus peptidifermentans DSM 18978. Lineage (GTDB taxonomy): Bacteria > Bacillota > Clostridia > Peptostreptococcales > Natronincolaceae > Alkaliphilus_C > Alkaliphilus_C peptidifermentans. The sequence goes on along the minus strand of NZ_FMUS01000002.1, from coordinate 30,161 downwards.
ATCATGTATCTACTGCCATCATTGTCTGTATATTCAACAAATCCATCCATGGATGACTCCTGATATGGAGTTCCAATATACATATCTGGTGGAGATGAGCGGGTTTCAGTGATAAACATATTCTCACCATAAGTATAATCTTCTTGAGGTAATAGTGCATTAGACTCTTTTTGGTTAAAGGCACTAGCTTCCATTGGCAATAACAGGATAACCATTATTATAGATAGGACTAAAGCTGTCTTTTTTCTTTTGAATTTCATAAAAACACATCCCTTCAAATTTTTAAAAGCACCTAAAAGACATATAGTCAATCATAATAAGTCCTAATCTTATATATCACCTCCAACTGTACTAATATAATATTAAAACTAAATGAATTAATTAGCTGACTGAATATTTAACGAAATATTTTGAAAATTCTAAATATATCTTTATAACTCTATTATATATCTTAAATGGACATAGTCAATTAAATATTTACATAAATGTAGAAAAATACCATATTTGATACTAAAGTACCAATTTAATTCCCTTCTTTGTAGCTTATTCTTATTTCAAGTTTGTTCTTGCAACTCTCAACTCTTAACTTCCTTCGTATACTTTAATCCTCATGAGGGAAACCTAAAATCAACCTAAGGTTTAAATAAGGAGGAAAAAATAATGTCCATAGGAATGATTTTGCTTATAGGAGTTACAGTATTGATATTTATGGGTTTGGCTGAAAGAGTATTAGATCGTTTACGTCTAAACGATAAAGCTGCTATAGTAATTATTATTGCCATTGTCTTATCTACAATATTTATCCCAGATATAGATATAACAGAGAGGATATCTGTTAACGTTGCTGGATTTTTGATACCTTTAGGCCTTGTAATTTATTTATTTGTTAAGGCAGAAACAACAAAGGAACGTATGAGGGCAATAATTGCAGCAATAGTTGCTGGTGCAGTTATTTATGCAGTACAAAGGTATGTTTTGCCAGCAGAGCCTGAAGCTCAATTGATTGATCCAAACTATGTATATCCAGTTTTAGCAGGCTTAACAGCCTACTTAATAGGAAGATCTAGAAGAGCGGCCTTTATTGCTGGCATTGGCGGTGTAATTATTAGTGATGTAATTCAGCTTGTCCTTAATACAATTAATAATATTCCATCACCAACTAGATTTGGAGGGGCTGGAGGGGCTGATACAACAGTAATAGCAGGTATTGTTGCAGTTTTGATTGCAGAAATTGTTGGTGAAACAAGGGAAAAGCTTCAAGGTGGAACAGAAAAAAAGAATATGCACTTTGAGAAGGGTCATTTTGTAAGTACTTTGGGACAAAAAGAAGATAAGGCACCAGAAAACAAAAAAGAGAAAGATAGCCAAAATAATAGAATAGGAGATGATGAGAATGATAAATAAAAAAGTCATTTGCCTACTATGTTTAACCTTTATAGTAATGTCTCTTCAGTTTTCCTATAGTGATGATTGGTATGATGATTATGGTGGCTACTATAGGGTTTATGATGTAAAAAGTGGTGATAGATTATTTGAAACAGCTAGGGACGTTACAAGGGGCGACCAGTATTTAAGTGGAGACAATAAAATGTATAAGGTAGTTAGGGTAAACACCTCCAGTAAAATTGCTTATGCAGAATTCATAGAAGATATTACATTACCAGAGATTGATGAACTGGCCTTTGAGAGTATTGTTTTTGCTTTAAGAAACAATATAGGATTGGAGAATTTCCTCGTGCAAGATGAAGATCGTAGGGTCGGAATTTATTGTACCCATACAGCAGAATCTTATACTCCTACTGACGGCAGTGAGAGTATTGAGGATGGTGGGGGAATTCTAAAGGTTGCAGAAAGTCTTAAGGAAAGCTTTGAGGGACATGGTGTAGAGGCGATTTTTGATAATACCAGTCATGTACCCCATGATTCAGGAGCTTATAAAAGATCCAGAAGAACAGCAGTCCAACTAATGAGGGATAATGGAATTAATACCTTAATAGATGTACATCGAGATGCTACACCAGCTGAGGCCTATTTAACGGAACTAAATGGTGAGCCTGCTTCAAAGGTAAGGCTTGTAATAGGAAGAAATAATCAAAATTTCAAAGCTAATGAAGAAATGGCTTGGAAGATTAAGTCCGTTGCAGATAAAATGCATCCTGAGCTAATTAAAGACATTTTTTATGCCCAGGGAGGTTATAATCAAGACTTAACTCCAAATGCTATGCTGGTGGAAATGGGTACCTATGAGCATACCCGAGAAAGAGCTGAAAAATCAACAGAATTTCTATCTGAAGCATTGACTACTGCTTTATATGGTGGAACCTTTACAGATCAAAAGGATGGTGAAAAGGAAGAAGTTAAACCACAAAAAGAGAGCAATGCTGGCTCTGGTACAGGTATAGCTGCGCTATTGGCAATTATAGGTGGAGGGGGAATAGCCTTTCTATTCTTAAGTAGTGGTGGAAAGGAGTGGCGTTCTAAAGTTTCTAACTTTAAGGACGAATTCAATAGCTTCCTAGGTAGAAGAAAAAAGAAATAGTTAGGTGGAGATGAATATTGGATAAGTATTTTATTTCGATTGTTACGTCTCTGATTATGGGGACACTAGCTAGAGTTTTAATGATGAAGGTGGATTACAGGCAATATCCAACTTATCCACAGGCTTATTTGTCACACTTTACATTAGGTATTATTGCTGCAGCCTTGGGGGCTGTAGCAATTCCATCTATAGCTGAGAAAGAATTTGTTGCAGTAACCTTTTTAGCTTTAGCAGCTCAACAGTTTAGAGATGTAAGAAATATGGAAAGGCAGAGTCTTGATAATATAGAAGTAACCGAGCTGGTCCCAAGGGGGACAGCTTACATAGAGGATATAGCCAAAACCTTTGAAGCAAGAAATTACATGGCTATTTTAACAGCTATAGGTAGTTCTATTGGCGTGTACATTGCTATATATTTTAAACTTCATTGGAGTGTACAAATAGTTATAGGAGTAGTATTTGGAGCCATCGTTATATTTTATCTTACTCAAATGCTTAAGGGTGGAGCAATTGATGATATTGCAGATGTAAGAGTAGCAGAAATTACCTTTGAAGGACCATTGTTAACTATTGCAGGTGTACCTGTTATGAATATTGGTCTTAAAGAATCACGAAAAATTTTCCAGGATGTTGGTATTGCTGTTGAAATAATACCTAAAAATCCCTATGCTGTTGCTATACTAGGGAACATAGGACAAAGACAATCGATACAGCATAATGCAGCTACACAGCTGGGAATAAGAAAAGATTTGGATGAACCAGATTTTACACCCATAGCTAGAAGAAATCCTGAAAATGGAAATATTGTAATGGCATTGATTACAATGGAATCTGATGCAGAAGCTCTAGTTGAGGTAGTAAAAAGATCACCTGTGCTGGAATCTTCAAAAAGAAAACCAGTTGATGCTGCTGGAAACCATAAGAATAGGGAGAAGTAATTATGGATATTGGAATTAAAGAGAATATAGTGGCAATAGTTACAATAAATAAGGATATCGTCAGTAGCTCCTCTGCTCCTATTTTTTATGCCGAGAATGAAGAACAAAGGGAAAGAGTAGCCCTTTTAATAGCAAAAACAACTAGAGGAATGGTACATGACTTGGAAATTGGAACATATATTATAGTTAGGCACTAGGTGATGAAATGAAGTATTTCTATTCTTACAAAAAAAATGATTATGCAGCTCTTTTGGCTGCATATCTTCATTTAGAAATGGATTATAATCAAATAACTGAAAAGAAGCTCAAGCCATATAAGCTTTATTATATGGGTAGTGATAGAAAGCTTGATGAGGTCTATCTGATAAAATATCCATCAAGTAAAAAGGAAACTTTAATGAATATTTTAAATGGAATGGGTTATATTTTTAATGAAAATTCAATTATTAATGACTTAAGCAAGTACGATGGTTTATTCTATCGTCTGTATAAGAATAATATTAAAAAGGATATTGAAATGAGAGTGGTGGAGTGGAGACATGAAAATAATTTATAGCTGCTATGGTGGTGCCCATACATCAATAGTGGCAGCGGGTATTCACTTAGGATTACTCCCCACCAAAAGGGTACCAAAAGTTAGGGAAATAATGGCTATTCCCTATTATGATTATACTTCTTCTAAATGTATAGGAATTCCTATTTATATGGGTAAGGATAAGGATAACCATGATATTTATGTTGTTGGTATGGGGTCTGCCCGAAGAGAGCTAACTCAGTTGGTTTACGATTATGTATACCACCATAATAGATATAGTATAAAAGAGGTTTTAGTTGTAAATTCCATTGCCCTAATAAACTTGCCAGTAAGGATTGGTGGCTTCATTTCAAAAAAAATAAATATTATAGCCATTGGCAAACCTATTACTGCCTATGGTATACAGAAAAACTATATGCTTTTTGTAGATTTGGTTAAAAATGTTAAAGCAGTAATTGATCCATAACAAGTTCTTGACTGCTTCTAAAGCTAAATGATATTATTACATGATGTAATATTTTACTAGGTATGTTAAAATATTTTTATAAATAAAAATATGAAGTAGGTGTTTTTTTGAAGGAAGCTCAAGGTAAAAATATAATTAATCATGTTGAGGTAGGTAGTATAGCAGAAGAGCTTGGAGTAGAAAAGGGAGATGTACTCATTAGTATAAATGGACAGACTATAGAGGATATAATTGAATATAAGTTTTTTATAGCTGATGAGTATTTGGAAATTGAAATAGAAAAGCCTGATGGTGAACAATGGCTATTGGAAGTTGAAAAAAGCTTTGATGAAGATTTAGGTATAGATTTTGAAAATCCAATATTAACCCATATGCGCAGCTGTCAAAACAAATGTATTTTCTGTTTTATTGATCAACTACCACCAAATATGCGTCAAAGCCTCTACTTTAAGGATGACGATTCACGATTATCATTTTTACATGGAAACTATATTACATTAACAAATATGAAGAAACGTGATATAGAAAGAATTATAAAATATCGTATTAGCCCAATCAATATCTCAGTACATACTACCAATGGTGAACTAAGAAGAAAAATGCTAAATAATCGTTTTTCGGATAACATAATGGAGCTATTAAATCAGCTTGCTGAAAATCAAATAGAAATGAATTGTCAGATAGTACTTTGTCCTAATATTAATGATAAAGAAGAATTAGATAAAACATTAAGGGATCTGGAGGGTCTCCATGAATCCATCGGCAGTGTTGCTGTTGTGCCAGTAGGATTAACTAGATACAGAGAGGCTTTAACAGAAATAAAACCATTTAATAAAGAAATGGCTCTTGAGACTATTGAACAGGTTACAAAATGGCAAAGATACTTTCACAAAAAATTCAAAAGAAACTTTGTATATTTATCAGATGAATTTTACATACTTGCAAAAGCCAATTTCCCATCCTATGATAGCTATGATGGATTTCAGCAGCTTGAAAATGGAGTAGGAATGGTTGTTAAGTTTAGGGAAGAGGTAAGAAAGGCTTTAAAGAAAAAACCTAATCATAACATGAAGGGCAAAAGAGTTTCAATAGTATCAGGAACCTTAGCATGTGAATTTATGAAGGATATATGTGGAGAAATAGTTAAGGTAATAAAGGATATCGAAATTGATGTTGTATGCGTTTCAAATGATTTTTTTGGCGGACATGTTTCTGTAAGTGGACTTCTTACTGGCAAAGACATCTTAGCTACCTTAAGCAAAACAAAATTGGGGGATATGATTGTCATTGGAGAAAACATGCTGAAATCAGGAGAAAAGGTATTCTTGGATGATATGACTGTTGAAGAACTTGAAGGATTAACGAAATCCTCTGTAAAAGTTTCTCCTGTAGATGGAAATAAGTTTTTAAATACAATATTAGATTTGGAATAATAAACTGAGGTGATATATTATGGCAAAGCCAGTAGTAGCTATTGTAGGAAGACCAAATGTAGGAAAATCTACACTATTTAATAGAATTGCAGGTAAACGTATTTCTATTGTTGAAGATCAGCCAGGAGTAACAAGGGATCGTATTTATGCAGAGGCAGAATGGCTAAACAATGTATTTACATTAATAGATACAGGTGGAATAGAGCCTGAATCAAAGGAAACCATCTTATCTCAAATGCGTAACCAGGCAGAGATTGCTATTGAAACTGCTGATGTTATTATTTTCATGGTGGATGGTAAAGAGGGCTTAACTGGAACAGATAGAGAAGTTGCTTCCATGCTTAGGAAGGCACATAAGCCTGTTGTATTAACATTAAATAAAGTAGATACAGTGGAGCATTCTCCATATTACTATGATTTCTTTGAATTAGGAATGGATGAACCGGTGGAAATATCTTCTACTGCAGCCTACAACATAGGAGATCTATTAGATGCAGTTGTAGCACATTTCCCAGATGAAAAGGCGGACAAAGATGAAGATGAAGTTATTAAGGTTGCCATCATAGGAAAGCCTAACGTAGGTAAATCTTCCATGATCAATCATATTCTAGGGGAAAATAGAGTGATTGTTAGTGATATTGCAGGAACAACTCGAGATGCAATTGATACACCTTTTACTGATGGAGAAGATAAGTATTTGCTTATTGATACTGCAGGAATAAGAAGACGTAGTAAAATAAAAGAGAATATTGAAAAGTACAGTGTTATACGTGCTTTTACAGCTGTAGAAAGGGCAGATGTTTGCCTTTTGGTTATAGACTCAACTGAAGGGGTTACCGAACAGGATAAAAAAATAGCGGGTTATAGTCATGAGAATGGTAAAGGTATGATTATAGTTGTTAATAAATGGGACTTGATTGAAAAGGATACCCATACAATGAAAGAATTTACAAAAGAAATTCGTAATGAATTGGCGTATCTTTCATATGCACCCCTTCTATTTGTATCTGCTATGTCAGGACAGCGGATGAAGCAAGTATTGGAGACCGTGAAGTTTGTAGCAAATCAAAATGCTATGAGAATACCTACAGGTAACCTAAATGAGATTATAGGTGAGGCAGTTTTACTAAATCAACCGCCTTCAGATAAAGGAAAAAGGTTAAAGATTTTTTATGGAACCCAAGCCGCTGTTAAGCCACCGACTTTTATACTTTTCATAAATGACAAAGAATTAATGCATTTTTCTTATCTAAGATACATAGAGAACCAGATACGTCAAAACTACGGCTTTGAAGGAACACCAATACGATTTATTCTTCGGGAAAAGGATAAAGGAGGGAAATAAGTGGATTATTTGATTTGGATTTTTATCGCGTATTTACTAGGTAATTTTTCAACATCGTATTTTGTAGGCAAAATAGCTGCCAATATTGATATACGCAATTATGGCAGTGGTAATGCTGGGTCCACTAACGTATTTAGAACATTAGGTCTTAAGGCTGGAGCCTGGGCATTCCTAGGTGATAGTCTTAAGGGCATATTAGCTGTTTATTTAGGCCGACGCTTTGGTGGTGAAAGCCTTATGCTGCTATGTGGTATAGCTGTTATAATAGGTCATAATTGGCCTGTAGCATTGAAATTTAAAGGTGGAAAGGGAATTGCTACTTCTATAGGGGTTGGTTTATTCGTTCAACCATTATCAGCACTTATTTGTATAATTATTGGTGTTATAATTCTATTTCGTTTTAAGTATGTATCGCTGGCCTCAGTATCAGCTATAAGTTTACTTCCCTTTGTTTTTATTTTTCATGGGACTAATTACTTTTTATTCGGTTTATTTTTATCGATTATGGCAATTTATAGACATAGATCAAATATTAAACGACTAATTAATGGTACTGAAAGCAAAATATCATCAGGCTCAAAGACAAAAGGAGGGTTATAATTGAATAGCAACAAAATAACCGTTTTGGGAGCAGGAAGCTGGGGAACAGCCCTAAGTCTATTGCTACACGAAAAAGGACATAAGGTAAATTTATGGATGAAGGATGAGGATCAATTCCAGAACATTTGCTCAACAAGGGAAAACCCTAAATATTTACCTGGAATAGCGATACCAAACAATCTTAAGCTTTTTACTGATATTGAGGAGGCTGTTACTGGTTCTGAGCTAATTGTACTGACGATTCCTTCCCAAGCTATTAGAGGAGTAATTCAAAATACAAAAAAGTTTTTAAGCTCAAATCAAGTCATTATAAATGCAGCTAAAGGATTAGAACAGAATTCTTTAATGAGAATATCTGAAGTGGTAAAGGAAGAGTTGCCCCAAAACCCCTTTGCGGCCCTTTCTGGACCTTCCCATGCAGAAGAGGTATGTAAAAACATGCCCACAACATTGGCAGTGGCCTCTGAAAAAAGAGACATTGCTGAGCTTGTACAGGATGTTTTTATTACTAAAAGCTTTAGAGTATATACAAATCCAGATTTAATTGGTGTGGAATTAGGAGGCGCCTTGAAAAATGTAATTGCCTTTGGTGCTGGAATATCAGACGGGTTAGGCTTTGGAGATAATGCAAAAGCTGCCTTGATGACTAGAGGCATTAGGGAAATTGCCAGACTTGGAAGTCAAATGGGGGCCAATTTAGCCACCTTTGCAGGTCTTACAGGTATAGGTGATTTAATTGTAACCTGTACAAGTATGCATAGTCGTAATAGAAGAGCCGGGATTTTAATAGGAGAAGGTAACACAATCGAGGAAACACTAAAGAAAATTGGCATGGTGGTTGAAGGAGTTAGCACCACTAAAGCTGCATATAAATTATCTATAAAGCATGGGATAGAGATGCCAATAACAAAAGAAATATATAAGGTAATATATGAAGGAAGTAACGCCAGAGAAGCAGTGACTAATTTAATGTCAAGGGATCGTACCCATGAGATGGAAGAGATTGTAGAAGACGCTAATTTAAATTGGTAGAAGAAACAGTAATAAATTTTGAATGTTGAATGTTGAATGTTGAATGTTGAATGGAAAGAATAAAAGCAAAACTAAAGAATTAAGAATTAAGAGTTAAGAGTTAAGAGTTAAGAGTTAAGAGTTAAGAATTGAGAGTTAAGAGTTAAGAATTAAGAGACAAAATTGAGAATTGAAAATTGAAAATTGAAAACCGTAAATAAGAACTAATACTAAAGGGAGGACGACTCTGTCCGCCTTTTAGTTTTAAGAAAATTAGAAAGCTAATAAAAAGAATATATATAGTAAATCCCAATCTACCGATTGGGATTTTTATTATATTGAGAATTAGTTATAAAAAAAGTAATAGGCATAATTTACCCTAAAGAAAAATATAAAGTATTAAGCAGTTTTAGGGGGAGTGATTTGTCATAATATATACCTGTAATCAATATATTTATAATGTTAGACATGTATTATTTATAAATCATAATGAAGCTAAAAGGAGGGAAAGAGTATGGAAAATTTCGACATTTATAGGGATATAGCCCAGCGGACACAGGGAGATATTTATATAGGGGTAGTTGGACCTGTTAGAACCGGAAAATCAACGCTTATTAAGCGAGTGATGGATTTATTTGTTTTACCCAATATAGAAAATACCTATAAAAAAGAACGTGCCAAGGATGAATTACCCCAAAGCGGAACTGGAAAAACTATAACAACTACAGAACCCAAGTTTGTCCCTAATGAGGCTGTAGAACTAATACTAAAGGAAAACGCATCCTTTAGAATGAGGATGATAGATTGCGTAGGATATTTAGTAAAAGGAGCAATTGGCCATCAAGAGGATGGCAAACCGAGAATGGTAAATACCCCTTGGTTTGAAAAGCAAATACCATTTGAAGAGGCGGCTGAAATAGGAACAAAAAAGGTTATTCAAGAGCATTCAACAATAGGCTTCGTAGTAACAACAGATGGGTCAATAACTGACATCGATAGAGAAAGCTATATTGAGGCAGAGGAAAGAGTTATTAGCGAATTAAAGGCAATAAAAAAACCATTTGTTATTATCCTCAATACAAAGACTCCATTTGAAGATTCAACCAGAGCCTTAAGGGATAGCTTAGAGGAGAAATATCAAGTTCCTGTAATAATTGAGGATTGTGCAAAGCTGGATATGGATGGAATTCATAATATTTTAGAGCAAATTCTATTTGAGTTCCCTATAACCGAGGTAAATATTAATCTTCCTGGTTGGTTGGAAAGTATAGAATCTAGCCACTGGTTAAAGGCTTCTATATTTAATGAAATAAAAGAAGCAGCTCAGGAAATGAAAAGGTTAAGAGACATAGATAATATGGTTAGTCGACTTAAAGAAATAGAAAATATTAAGAAGGTAGGAATTGAAACCATTAGAATGGGAGAAGGCTCTGCCTTAATTGACTTAACAACATCTGAACATCTATTCTACAAGGTTTTAGAGGAAAAGACTGGCTACACAATAGAGGGTGATCATCAGCTGATTGGCTTAGTAATTGAGCTGGCACGAGCTAAGCGGGAATATAGTAAGGTGGAAAAAGCACTAAATGACGTTATGAATATAGGCTACGGACTAGTACCACCTGCTTTAGATGAATTAACATTAGAAGAGCCCGAAATATTTAGACAGGGTAATCAATTTGGGGTTAAGCTTAGGGCAAACGCACCATCCCTTCACTTTATAAGGGCTGATATTTCTACAGAGGTATCACCTGTAGTAGGTACTGAAAAACAAAGCGAAGAGCTGGTTAAGTTCCTACTGGAGGAGTTTGAACAGAATCCAGAAACTCTTTGGGACACAAATATGTTTGGCAAGACCCTACATGATTTAGTTAAAGAGCAGCTTCAAAATAAACTATACATGATGCCTGAAGATACAAGAATTAAACTACAGAAAACCTTACAAAAAATTATAAATGATGGTAGCGGTGGACTAATAGCCATCATATTATAAAAAAAATTGCAAATACTAATAGCAAAGGGCCGGGGTATAGTGATATACCCCAATTCATTTTAAAAAGACCTTGACAAATAGCTAATTTCCTCATACAATATTATTTGTAGCACTAATAACTGGACTAAATTTATGTAGTACATTTTAAGATGCTAGTATCAGATTTCGGGGCGTAGTTCAGCTTGGTAGAACGCATGACTGGGGGTCATGAGGCCGCAGGTTCAAGTCCTGTCGCTCCGACCAAAAAATTAATAAGAAAAATCCAGTAGCTTGACGTATATTTATGTACGCCAAGAATACTGGATTTTTTTATGTTTTATTATTTCTTTTGTTAATCAATAAATTGTTAATAAAGCTGCTAAAGGGGCTGATTAGATAGTAAAATTTTGATATACTGGCTTCTTTCATATGCCCAAGGATCACTGATGTTACCTTTTGCTAACTTTCCTCTAAAGTCATCCAATGATACATAACCCTTCTCCTTCATCCATTCTTCTATACCTATAATAACTTCCTCAACATATTCAATATTATTTTTATATAGGGCGCTGACCATTTGAACTCCCGTAGCACCAGCAAAAATCATTTTAATAACATCATCAGCAGACATAATTCCTGTACTACTGATAATAGAAGTCTTTAATTTTTTACTTAGTAATGCAGTCCATCTTAGAGGTAATTGATGATCTTTAGTGGTGGAGAATTCAAATGACATTTTTTCTTTTTCTTCATGTATATCTATTTCTGGCTGAAATAATCTGTTAAATAGAATTAGACCATCTACCTTTTCTTCATCCAGCTGATGGGTAAAATGAGATATACTGGAATAATAAGGGCTTAGCTTAACAGATACTGGGATTTCTACAGTCTTCTTAACTGCCTTCAATATTTCTATCTGTTCCTTTTCAATAGTGTCACCAGAAATATTCATTTCCTTAGGTAGAGAATAGAAGTTTAATTCTAATGCATCTGCGCCTACTTCCTCCAATGCCTTTGAATATTTTATCCAAGTAGATAGATTTACAGCATTTAGACTGGCAATAACGGGAATAGTAAGGGCTTCCTTAGCTTTTTTTATAAAGTACAAATGCTCCTTTGGTCCGCTATGTTTAATGTCTGGGTAAATGGATGTCATCTCAGCATGAATATCATCAAATCTCTTTATATCCTCATTAAATTGAAAGGTGCTAAGCTGGATTTCTTCCTCAAACAGTGATTTTATAACAATTGCAGCGGCTCCAGAAGCTTCTAGCTTTTTCAAAATATCTATATCTCTCGATAGTGAGCAAGCACCTACAATAATAGGATTTTTTAGTTCTAGGCCCATATAATTTGTTTTTAGGTTTATCATAATAATCCTCCTTGCTTTATTAAACTGATACCTAAATTTCAGTTAAATAAACATAAAGAAAGAACAAAAGCATTTTATGCTTTAAAATAAAGGCTTTAAAATAAAAGAAAAATGCTTAATATTGTTAGTATTAAATTAAAGGAATCTTTATGTATTATAAAGAATAAGAGATTAGTTACTTGATATGAAGGCAGGTGATTACCATGAAGGATAGAGAAGAAGAAAATCAGGTTAATGAAGAGCTGTTTGATGAAGAAATAAATCAGCCCAGTAGTAAAGGTGTTTACAGAATACTGAGTATTTTGCTAGTAATAGCTATAATTTTTACTTTTGTTTTACCTCCACTTTTCAGCTCCTTAAGCTCTTTGCTAGCCGGAGGAAGATTAGAGAATCACGAAGCTGTAGAACTAATTAATTATTTTGAAGATAACTATTTACATCAAAATGTTTTTGAAACAGAATATTATCAAAGTAAGAGAGCGAAATTACTAGAAAAAAACTCAATCTCAATGCTCCAGTTTAACTTATTTGTAAAGGATGTGGCAAGAAATGCTGGAGATCCATACACATATTTTTCAATTAATCCAAAACCCCCTACTGGAGGGATTGTTGAAAATAGAATTATTGATTTAAATAACAATTATATGAGAATTTATAACTTCAAGGAAAATGTGTCGGGTATCTTGCGTGATCTCCTAATGGACAATAATCATCGGATTTTAATCATCGACTTAAGGGATAATGTAGGGGGTAATCTGTTGGAATTATTGAGTATAGTTGACTTTTTTTTGCCAGAAGGAATTGAAGCCTTTCGTTTAGAGGGAAAGGGTGAAATAAGATCCTTTATAACTAAGGAAAAGAGCAATAGCTCCTTTGAGAAGATATTTATTCTGTTAAATGAAGATAGTGCCTCTGCCTCAGAAATTTTTGCCCTAACTATGCTATTAAATATGGATAATGTCAGACTAATAGGAAAAAAAACGTCAGGAAAAGCAGTAGCACAGCTGGAGCATAAAAACCTAGATCATAATTACACATTTTCTGTTGTAACATATGAATGGTACGTAGAAAACCAGACAGCTGTTGATCTGCAGAGTTATCTTTTAGAATATAAGGATGAAAAGCTGTATACTTTAGAAGATTACTTATTAATTGTTAAAGAAATTATAAATACTGAAAGAAAATAGTATATAAATAAAGTGTAGTTTTTTAAATTATATATTGTCTTATATTATTATAGCAGTTTATAAAAAAGTGGGTAAGAATTATAAACTGGCTAAAGAGAGGTATCACATGAAGATTAAATTTGCATATATATGGATTATAGTAGGAGCTGCCTTGTGGGGACATATAGGAATTTTTGTCAGAGGGTTAAGTGAAATTGGATTTTCAGCACTGCAAATTGTTACCCTAAGGATATTAACAGCAGCCATAATATTATTAACCTATGTTTACTTTAAGGATAGAAAGCAATTAATTATTAAATTAAAAGACTCTATATATTTTGTAGGCACAGGAATATTCAGTATCGTTTTTTTCAGCTGGTGCTACTTCACCGCAATGGAAGAAACCTCTCTGACAATAGCTGTAATTTTACTCTATACTGCACCTGCCTTTGTTACAATACTTTCTCGTATTATATTTAAAGAGTATTTTACCAAAAAGAAACTGTTTTCTTTACTGGTTACATTAATAGGGATTATTTTGGTTATAGGATATACTCCAGGAGAAAATATTTCTTTATATGGGCTTGTGGTGGGGTTAGGCTCAGGCTTTGGATATGCCCTCTATAGTATTTTTGGAAAAGCAGCTCTAAATAAGTATTCTACTCTAACAACCACTACATATACCTTTCTTCTTGCTAGTATAGCTATCTTTCCTTTTAGTGGATTATGGAGAATGACTGCAGAATTTAATGAAGGAATTAGTTGGTTATATGTTATAGGGCTAGGACTTATTCCTACAGCCCTTGCCTATATATTTTATACCAAAGGGCTATCACAGATAGAGCCCAGCAGGGCATCTATTACGGCTACAGTTGAGCCTGTAGTGGCTACCTTAGTAGGAGTATTATACTTCAAGGAATCCCTTGCTCTTTGGCAGTTTATTGGCATATTACTTGTTTTGACAGCAGTTCTGTTGGTACAGGATAGTAAAGAGCAAGCAAATAAAGTTGTTAATATGGAACATTTAAAAGAGCAAGAATAATCCTTGTCCATTGCTAATATAATATTATTGATAGACTAACTGTTATTGCCAAAGGATGATGCTTATGCAAAGGGTTAATAAGGGTAGGATCAGATATGATAGTAATGAACTAAATATTCTAGCTCAATCAGTAAATTGTTATTCTATTATAGAAATATTTCAATCAGTGTTGGTATTTTCATTGCTTATAGGGTGTTTTTTTGGATTATTAGCACTTTTAGTAGAAATCCATTAATTTTAGGTTTATTATATTTTGAGTATTGCAAAAATATGATATAATATACTTGTAGCTCACTTAATCAGTATAAAACATCATGGTAAGGATGTGATTTTGTGATAATAGATAGCTTACTGCTAATTGCATATACACTTTTTGCCTTGTTTCTATTGGGTTATGCTTTTACTGTAATCAAAGAGAAGTACTATTTAAGTAATCAAATCATTTTTCTGGATTATAAAAATCTAGAACCTGAAGACCTCAACAGAGTAGATATTAAACATTTTATGCTGGGGACAATCGAAATTATGGCAGGAGATGAGGTAAAGGTTTTACTAGAGAATTCTGCAAGAATTAAGGGCACTGTACTGGGTGTAATAAAAAAAGAAAATAGTATATCCATTATAAGCCCCCAGGGTGTTAAAAACCTAAAGGTCAATTCAATAAAAAAGTTGAAGATAATTAGTCGATATGGAAAATTCTTCAATTACTTTTAGAAAGCCTCTTTAAGGGGCTTTTATTTATTTACATCTTTTAGTACTGAAGTATTATAAATTATGATTATTAGATGAAGGACTTTTGCAGTATATGAAGAATTATTATACAGAGTAAATTTGGCAGGTGGTATTGTTGCAGAAGAAGAAACAGAAAAAAATAAAAAAGGTATTGTTTAGAATAGTAATAATTTCAATAATTTCTTTGTATTTTTTGTCAAGGTTTTTTCCAACTATTGGGTCATCTAGCTATCAAACATATGTAACTGAATATGGTACAATAGAGGAAATTATCCCCATAACAGGAATTTTAGCTCGTGAAGAAAAGATTTATACAAGCTTTGGAGAAGGTGAAGTAAGATACTTTGTCACTTCAGGAGAAAAGGTTGCTAAGGGTCAAAAGCTCGCAGAGGTATATTTAGAAAATTTAGATGAAAAAACTGTAGAAGAATTAGAAATAGTAAATTTGAGGATAAAGAATATTCAAAGTAAGCAAGAGGAAGGTTCTATATTTAATAAAGATATTGATAACATTGAAAAAGATATTAAAACAATTATGAAGCTTTTACAGAAAGAAATCGATGAGGGCACATATAGCAATGTATCGAAATATGAAAGCATCCTACAGGAGTTAGCTGAAAAGAAAAATATTATTGCAGGAGAAGATAGCTTCTCAGGTAGAAATCTAAATCAACTGTTAGAAGAGAAAAGAGCACTTGAGGAAAGAGTAAAGTCGGACCTGCAGGTTATATATAGTAATTCAGCTGGTTTTGTTGCATTTGGTAGTGATGGGCTTGAGGACTTAATCACCCTTAAATCTATTGAAAAAATATCTATATCGGATTTAGAACTGTTTAAAAAGGCTAAGCTAGATATAGAGGAAGAAGATATTAAAATGGGTACGCCTGTTATTCGGATGGTTACTAATCATCGCTGGAGTATCTTCTGTCAGCTTGAAACAGAACAATTAGAGAATTTGGTAGAAGGACGGCAGTATTATTTTAGAAAACATGAAGATGAGAGACTATATAAAGCTGTCCTAAGAAAAACTGTTTTAGAGGATGAAGGTGGTATTGCGATATTTGATCTTTCAGAGGCGATGGAAGGTTACCTTGATGAAAGAACAATGCAAATCGACTTAATAACACAGCATTATGAAGGTGTTATTATTCCGAATTCTGCTATAGTAAATATAGAGGGTAGAGAAGGTGTTTATAGAATAGATGTAAACGGATTCGTAAGATTTATTCCAATTCAAGTAAAGGGAAAAAATCACGAGTTCTCAGTAGTTCATAATGGTACTTTTCAAGAGGTAAATAAAGAATCAAATGAAACCAAAAGAGTAAATACCATTAATATGTATGATGAAATTCTATTGATTGGAGATAAGGCAATAGATGGACAAAAAATTCGATAAAAGGAGGTTGTTATTCTTTGAATATTAAAACCAATTTGGAAAGAATAAATGCTGATATACAATCTTCTGTTTCTAAAGCATTAGATAAAAATGTAACACTAGTTGCGGTTACAAAAACAGTATCATCAGATGAAATTCAAGAGGCCATTAACTTAGGAGTAACTGACATCGGTGAGAATCGAGTACAAGAGCTATTAAAAAAATATGATATTCTTGGAGGGCAGGTTAAGTGGCATTTAATAGGGCATCTTCAAAAAAATAAGGTTAAATATATAGTTGATAAGGTCGACTTAATTCATTCTCTGGATTCCTATGAATTGGCTTTAGAAATAGAAAAAAGGGCTGGTAAAATTGAAAGAGAGATAAATTGCTTAGTTGAAGTTAATATATCAGGAGAAGAATCAAAGTATGGCCTTGCCCCTAAAGAGGTTAAGCCATTACTAGAAAAGCTTGATAAGCTTAGTTATGTAAAGATAGTTGGGCTTATGACTATGGCACCCTATGTAGAAGATTCAGAAGACGTTAGAAAATATTTTAGAGGTCTTAAGGAGCTGTCGGAAGAAATTAAGTTGATGCCTTTCCAGAAGGTACATATGGATTATTTATCGATGGGCATGTCTAATGATTACAAGGTTGCATTGGAGGAAGGTGCCAATATTATTCGAGTAGGAAGTGCTATTTTCTCATAATATAAAATTAGAGGAGGTTTATAAATATGTCAGGGAAAATAATGGATAAGGTGAAGTATTTTATTGGCTTGGATGTTTTTGAAGAGGAAGATGAGTTAAATGAAGAGGTGGAAATAGAACAAGAAGAGCTACATACCATGAATAGTAATAAGAAAAATAAGGTAGTTAATATTCATACTAAAAGTCAAATGAAGGTAGTAATATACGAACCAAGTAGCTTTGACGAAGCACCAAGCATAGTAGATAATTTAAAAAGTAGAAAGCCTGTAATTATAAATTTAGAAAATATAGAACCTGAGCTGGCTAGGAAATTTTTTGACTTCTTAAATGGTGCCATATATGCTTTAGATGGAAATATTCAAAAGGTTTCACATGGAATTTTTATCCTAGCACCGAATAATGTTGATATAGCAGGAAATATTAAGGATGAATTAAAAAACAAGGGAGTTTTTCCTTGGCAGAAATAGAATAGAGGAGTGATAACTTGTTTTCTCGTTTGGATATTATTTATGCATTACATTATTTAATCAGACTGGTAAACCTTTTAATACTTGTGAGGGTATTAATGACTTGGATTAACCCAAGCCCAAGGAACCCAATAGTTCAATTTATTTTTACCGTAACTGAACCAGTTTTATCACCCATTAGGCATCTAATATATAATGTCTTTGGATACAGCGGAATGTTAGATTTCTCACCAATCCTTGCAATCTTTGTTTTGAATTTTTTATTCTATAATGTACTTTTGAGATTCTTATAAAAAGGTTGTGTCGTGATTGATTGACAAGCTAAGATATACACAGCATATTCAGGATATTGAATTACAGCAAATTGCAGTCAAGGTAATTGATCAAGTAAATAGCGTTATAGATAAGCACATTATTCGTACCACTGACTTTCTGACCCCATATCATGGAAAAGCCATTATCAATATTTTAGTAGGTATAAAAGGTATAAATTATATCTTTAATGGAGGTTATGATGGAGCAGAAAGAAGGGTAATTACAATATTCCCAGACTATATGGAGGCTGAATCAATAAATGTACCTATTGCTCCTATAGAGGTTGTGGGTAGTGCACACTTTAACAAATGTACTCATAGAGATTATCTTGGAGCAATACTAGGATTAGGGATAAAACGGGAAAAATTAGGTGATATTCTTGTTCATGATGATGGCTCGAATCAGCAGGTATGCCAAATCATCATAAAAGAGGATCTTAAGGACTATATATTATTTAATCTTGATCAAGTTGGAAATTGTAGAGTTAATACCAAAGAAATAACATATAATGATATACTAGTTCCAAGGTTAGATTACAAGGAGTATAGTGGGAATGTCTCTTCCCTTAGGCTAGATGCAGTATTGGGTTCTGCCTACAATCTATCAAGATCTGTGGCGCAGAGTATTATAAATAAAGAATTAGTGAGTGTTAATTGGGAAATCATTAAAAAGAGTGGCTATGAAATAAAGTGTGACGATGTAATTTCTGTTAGAGGTAAAGGAAGGGTATATATTACTGAAGTCGGTGGTAGGACAAGGTCTGATAGAATAAAGCTATCTTTTAAAAAACCATTATAATTCAGGAGGTGTCATATGTTAACGCCTTTAGATATTCAAAATAAGGAGTTTAAAAAAGGTTTACGTGGCTATAAGGAAGACGAGGTTGATGAATTTTTAGATCAATTAATGATCGATTACGAAAAATTATATAAGGAAAACAGTGAATTAAAGGAAAATGTTGAAAAGGTAAGTCAAAAAATTGAGCAGTACAAAACTATTGAAGAGACGCTGAAGAATACCTTAGTGGTGGCACAGAATGCAGCAGAGGATTTAAGGGCTAATGCACTAAAAAAATCAGAACTAATTATTCAAGAAGCTGAGAATAGAGCAAAGGAAATTATTGCAAATGCCCATAAAGAGACAGCAGAAATAAACGGACAGTATAATGAAGTTAAGAAGCAAATGCATATATTTAAAACCAGGTACAAAACCTTGCTTCAAGCACAGCTAGATGCTGTATTAAATGATTGTGAATACATAGATAACGATGAATAAATAATGAATCTCGTCTGATATGGTAGGACGAGATTTTGCATTTAAAAGAATAGCTTATAATTTTTATAGAATTATTGTATAATAGTCATGATGTTATTCATGTTAGGATACAAGCAGTATTTACATAATATATGAGAGTGAATATAAAAAATAGGGTATTATAAAAGGAGGAGAAACATATGAAGAGAATTGGTATTATTGGTGCTATGGATGAAGAAATCCAATTATTAAAGGAAGAAATGAATATTCATGAAATTAAACAAATTGCAAATATGGAATTCTTCATTGGTGTATTAGAAAATCAGTCTATAGTATTAGTAAGATGTGGAATAGGCAAAGTGAATGCTGCAATATGCACTCAGGTATTAATTAGTGAGCTTGGGGTTTCAATGGTAATTAACACAGGTGTAGCAGGGGCAATTCATGAAGAACTAGATGTATTAGATGTGGTTGTATCAACAGATGTACAGCAGCATGACTTTGATGTTACAGGCTTTGGCTACCCTTTAGGAGAAATTCCAAGAATGGAAACTTCAGTTTTTTCTGCTTCAGAGGAACTGCTTAATAAGGCATATAATGCAGCAGAAAAAGTACTAAAGAATAGTAAGGCTTATAAGGGACGAATTATTTCTGGTGATGTATTTGTTAGTAGTGCACAACTAAAGGATAAGCTATGGAATAATTTTAAGGGCTTTTGTACTGAGATGGAGGGAGCTGCAATTGGTCATACAGCTTACGTTAATAGTGTTCCCTTTGTAATTATTAGAGCTATGTCAGATAAGGCAGATGGTTCTGCCCATGATAATTTTAATGAGTTTGTTGATGAGGCAGCAATTAATTCAAAGGAAATAGTAAAGAATATGCTAAGACAGATGAACTAAGAGGAGTAGGAATGGAACTTAAGATAATTAATAAGAAGCATAAAGAAGATAAAAAAAAGATAAAGATAAAAAATGTTGAAGTGGGTGGAGATGCTCTTGTAGTTTTTGCAGGGCCCTGTGCTGTTGAGAATAGACAACAAATTATGGAAACTGCTGAAGCTGTAAAGACCTTTGGTGGACAAATATTACGAGGTGGAGCCTTTAAACCCCGAACATCACCTTATTCATTTCAGGGACTTGGTGAAGAAGGACTGAAGCTTTTAAAGGAAGCAGGAGAAAAATATGATATGCCCATTGTATCAGAGGTTATGGATACAAGAGAGGTGGAAATGGTTTGCCAATATGTAGACATTATTCAAATTGGTTCTAGAAATATGCAAAACTTTAGCTTATTAAGGGAGATTGGTAAGATCAAAAAACCAATAATGCTGAAAAGAGGGATGGCTGCTTCCATTGAAGAATGGTTGATGGCTGCAGAATATATAGCATCTGAGGGTAATGAGGAAATTATACTTTGTGAAAGGGGTATTCGCACCTTTGAAACCTATACAAGAAATACCTTGGATTTATCAGTGGTACCTCTGGTCAGACAGCTGTCATCTCTACCAATTATAGTCGACCCCAGCCATGGTACAGGTATAAAAGAGCTTATAGCCCCAATGTCGTTGGCTTCAATCGCAGCCGGCGCCCATGGTATAATGGTGGAAATACACCCTAAACCTCAGCATGCTTTGTCTGATGGGAAGCAATCACTACACTTTGAAGAATTTAACCATCTGATGAAGAGTGTAAGAAGGTTACATGAGTACTTAAAAAAACAATTAGTAATGAATAATGAGTAATGAAAGAATGAAATATTAAAGAGAAAAGAAAAGAGATATTTGATGTAGTGGCCGACGACTCTGTCGGCCTAAAATAAAATAAGCAATAAGGATTTGGCAATTGTCAAATCCTTATTGCTTTTTTATCCATAAAAAGATTTCCTCAAAAATACTTATAAAACACTTAAAAAGGGAAAAATAGTTTTGAGAGTGGAGGATCAAAATGAAGGATAATAATAAAAAAGAGGAAGAAAAAAATAAAAATATAATAGAAGGTCTTTCAAGAAAAATGGATAACATGAGGGTTGCAGAATATGTAATGATGATTAATCGGCCAGGCAGATTAATATTTATGAATTTTATTTTAGGCTTAATTCGCGGCTTTGGTATGGGCATTGGTTTTACCATATTAGTTGGGGTATTAATTTATATGATGCAAGGATGGGTAAATTTACCCCTTATTGGTAGATTAATTGCAGATTTATTAGACATTATTGATAATTATAGATAGGAGGTTGTTGATTTGGATAAAGAAAAATTGAAATACTTCAAAAAACGATTATTGGAGGAAAAAGCTGATACATTAAGAACATTAAAGCAAATGGAAAATCACCATGGAACCCATGCCTCCATAAGAGAATATACCGAGGAGCTTTCAGCCTATGATAATCATCCTGCAGATTTAGGGACAGAAATGTTTATGGTGGAGATGCAGGGGAATCTAGAAAATCATGAAAGGTATCATATTACTGAAATAGATAGAGCTCTTGATAAAATAGAGAATGGTACCTACGGTGATTGTAATTTGTGTGGGAAAACTATTCCAGAGGAAAGGCTTGAGATTTTACCAGAGGCCAATATATGTATGGAATGCGCTAAGGATAAAATGCCAATAGAGGCTATGCAGGGAGATAGAGGACGCCCGGTTGAAGAAAAATTGCTTGCACCTCCATTTTCAAGAACAAACATGGATGGAAAGGATTACACTGGGTTTGATGGTGAAGATGCTTATCAAGCAGTTGCAAGATTTAATGAGGTTAAAAATGACCCTTCATTTTCTACAATGGACTTCTCTATGGTTTTCGATGACGATGCTCCAGGTATTGTTCAGGGAGTAGAAAAAATTACAGAGGATGAATACCTTGAACAGCTGCCGGATGATGAGCTTGAAGAAACTTTAAAAGACAAAAAAATGCACCCTTAAATAATCCAGTGACACTCAGAAAAAGGTACTTTTTGTATCTTTTTTCTGTTGATAATGATATAATCAGTAAAGATATTAGACAGAAGGGTGGGGTTTCATGATATATATATTAATTTTAATAGTTATCGCATTAGATCAGATCACAAAATATTGGGCAATCAATTCATTACAATATATAGGTGAAATACCAATAATTCAAAATGTATTTCATTTAACATATGTTGAAAACATAGGGGCTGCCTTTGGTATTTTACCAAATCAAAGACTTTTCTTTATAATAGCAAAATTAATTGCTGTAATAGGGCTATTAATATTTTTATATAAGAATAAAGAAATGCATTCGATTCTAAGAATAGGAATATTATTTATTATTGCTGGAGCCGTCGGAAACCTTATAGATCGTGTAAGATTCGGATATGTTGTTGATTTTTTCGACTTTAGAATTTGGCCAGTATTTAATATTGCTGATATGTCTATAATTTTAGGTGCAATACTTGTCTCCTATATAATATTACGTTATGATTCCATAAAACCAAAGGAGCTGTAAGTGTGGATATAGAAAGAATTTTAGTATCAGAGGAAGAGGAAGGAATAAGATTAGATGTCCTTCTTGCAGAGCAGCTTGAAGATTTAAGCAGAAGCTATATTCAAAAATTAATCAAAGACCAATTAGTAACGGTAAATGGTTCCTTAGAAAAGAATAGATACTTGGTAAAAACAGGAGATATTATAGAGCTTAAGGTCCCAGAACCCAAAGAATTATCAATTGAGCCACAAAATATTCCCCTGGAAATAGTTTTTGAAGACGATGATTTATTAGTTGTGAACAAGCCTCAAGGTATGGTGGTACACCCAGCACCGGGGAATTATGAAAATACATTAGTCAATGCTCTACTATATCACTGTAGAGGTAGATTGTCATCTATAAATGGAGTTATAAGGCCTGGAATAGTACATAGAATTGATAAGGATACATCTGGTCTATTGGTGGTGGCAAAAAATGATTTTGTTCATCGTTCTCTGGCAGATCAGTTGAAGGAGCATACCATTACAAGAAAATATCATGCCATTGCAATGGGGAATATTAAGGAAAACCAGGCAACAATTGAAGCTCCAATAGCAAGAAATCCCAATGATAGGCTGAAAATGGCTATCGTTAGTGGTGGAAGAGATGCAGTAACACATATTAGAGTTATGGAACGTTTTATTGATTATACTTATGTTGAAGCACAGCTACAAACTGGTAGAACACATCAAATAAGAGTGCATCTTTCCTATATTAAGCATCCACTATTGGGGGATGATACCTATGGTGGTAAAACATCTAAGTTTAATTTAAAGGGCCAGGTGCTACACGCTAAGGTTCTTGGATTTAACCATCCCACTTCAGGTGAGTATATGGAGTTTGAGACGGTGCTTCCAGCTTATTTCGAGAAGCTTTTAACTGTTATCAGAAATAAAATGAAGACGAAATAATGCATAATATCATTTCATGGATACAATGAATGATATTAGAGCAAATACGTAATAGAGAGATTCCAGGTTTTAAAATGGAATCCTCTTTTTTTTGAAAATTCAAAATCGATTGAAGCCTCGATTTATGAACTGAAAGAAACTTTCCTAATCAACTAAACTTTCCTAAAGCAAAGACGCAGCGTAGCTGCTTCAGGTTGATGACAAAGTCATCAAAATGCAGACTGATCAAAAAACCGCAGATTCAAGGCGCAAGAAAACCTAGCGACTGCAGCGTATACGTAATACGTAAGGGTGCTAGGTTTTCGAAGCAACGAAGAAGATGGGGGTTTTTCATCAGTCTAACGCAGCGTAGCTGCTTTCTTGTTTGTAATGGTAGGCTATTTTGATATTACTCCAGGTAATTTTAGATTTTCAGTAAATGGAAAGGGTGAATCTAATGGAGGAGTATTTTGAAGCTAATAGTGAAGAGTAAAAATATCCTAATATTAAGATTTTAAAACACAATACCAATATTATTAGTAAGCTTTAATATTCGATTTATCTCATTTATTTTTATCTTACAGTAATAATTACCATTATTTAATATTTTGATAACGGTTGGTGTGCCCCTATGCTATGATTAATATATATGAAAAAAGTCGCAAGGGGGAGAAAGCCTTGGTCACAAAAAAAAGCTTCTTATACAATGAACAAGTCCAGGAGCTGGAAAAACTAAAAGAAAGTATGGCTATGATGGAAGAGCTCTTAGATAATGCCTACTATGGTATGGTATTAGTTGATAGTGAAGGGCATATTGTAAAGTGGAGTTATGAAAAGTTTTTTGGGATTCCAGAAGAGGAAGTACTGGGAAAACATGTTGAAGATGTAATAGAAAACACTAGACTACACATGGTTGTAAAGACAGGAAGAAAAGAACTATGTGATATACAAGAGATAAATGGCAAACATGCAATAGCAAGTAGAATACCTATAATTAAAGAGGGACGTGTTATAGGAGCTGCTGGAACTATTCTATTTAGTGATACAAGTGAATTGCAATCCCTTGCAAAAAAAAGTTAAAGCCTTAGAGGATACTATAGATAGATATAAAGGAGAACTAAGTAAAATGTACGAAGCAAGGTACTCCTTTGAAGACATCATAACTCAAAACTCCATCATGATGGAATTAAAAGATATTGCCAAAAGAGTAACAAAGACAAATTCCACTGTCCTTATCCAGGGAGAAAGTGGCACAGGAAAAGAGCTATTTGCTCATGCCTTTCATAAAGAAAGCTTAAGAAGACACGGAAACTTCGTGACATTAAACTGTGCAGCCATACCTAAAGAGCTTCTGGAATCAGAAGTTTTTGGCTATGAAGAAGGTGCATTTACTGGTGCAAAACGGGGTGGAAAAATAGGAAAATTTGAATTGGCTAACGGTGGAACTATCTTACTGGACGAAATTGGATCAATGCCCATAAACCTGCAATCAAAGCTGTTAAGGGTCTTAGAATCAAGAGAATTTGAGCGAGTAGGGGGTAATAAGAGGATAAAATTGGATGTAAGGATTATTGCTTCTTGTAATGAAAACTTAGAATTATCCGTACAAAAGGGAACTTTTCGAAGGGATCTATATTACCGCTTAAATGTTATAAAAATAGATATTCCACCTTTAAGGGAAAGAATAGATGATATAGAACTATTGGCTCAAACAATGGTGAGTAAATTAGCTATTGACTTACAGCTAACCCCCAAAACAGTGTCAAGTGAAGCTTGTGATAGGTTAAAGAGCCATAATTGGCCGGGAAATGTAAGGGAACTAAGAAATGTCTTAGAAAGGGCATTGTACTTTGCAACCTATAATATAATTTTACCAGAGCATTTGCCAGAATATATTAATGAAAAAGGTACCACACCTTCAAGTCAACCATCATTAACATTGAAGGATATGGTTGAAAAAACAGAAATAGATGCTATAAAGCGAGCCATTAGAGATGCTAATGGTAGTAAAACTATAGCAGCAGAGATGTTAGATATTCACCGTACATCATTATATAAAAAAATTGAAAAATACAAATTAACAGAGTTGATGGATTAAACTTAATGTAGCGAAATATATACACACGGTAAAGGCATGTAGAAAAATATCTACATGCCTTTATTACTGTAAATAACGGGATTGTAATTGATTTAATATTACAAAAAAATTGGATGTAGAAAATTCGCTACATTCAACACACTAATACCTAAAGAAACATCTGTAATATATCTTGGCACGTTACTTGCACTTAAATCAATTAATTAATTTAAAGGGAGGTTTTTGATATATGAGAGAGGTTGTAATAGTGGGTGCTGCAAGGACACCCATAGGAAATTTTGGAGGAAGCTTGTCCAGTCTTACAGCTGTAGATTTAGGGGTAGTAGCAGCAAAGGCAGCCATCAATAGAGCTGGTATTACACCTGATATGATAGACGAAGTATTGGTGGGAAATATATTATCTGTGGGCCTTGGCCAAAATCCCGCAAGACAGGTAGCCATAGGGTCTGAGATACCTGAAACAGTACCGGCAATGACAATAAATAAATTATGTGGCTCTGGACTTAGGGCAATTAGTATGGCAGCTCAATTTATTATGCTTGGAGATGCAGATGTTGTACTTGCTGGTGGAATTGAGAGTATGAGCAATGCTCCATATACTATTCCTAAAGCTAGATGGGGTCATAAAATGGGAAATGGAGAAATAATTGACACTATGATTTTAGATGGCTTAACTGATGCCTTTAATAATATCCATATGGGTATTACAGCTGAAAATATTGCAGAAAAATGGAATTTCACAAGAGAAGAGCAGGATCAATTTGCTTTAAATAGTCAACATAAGGCTGAAAAGGCACAAAAAGAAGGCAGATTTAAAAATGAAATTGTTCCAGTGGTTATACCACAAAGAAAAGGAGACCCGATAGTTGTGGATATAGATGAGTTTCCTAAGCATGGATTAACTATAGAAAAACTAGGAAAATTGAGACCAGCCTTTAAAAAGGATGGAACAGTAACAGCAGGCAATGCCTCTGGTATTAACGACGGTGCCGCCATGCTGGTGGTTATGTCAAAGGAAAAAGCAGATGAGCTTGGGCTAAAACCATTGGTAACTATTAAATCCTATGGATCTGCAGCCCTAGATCCTAAAATTATGGGTTATGGTCCAGTTCCAGCCAGTGAAAAGGCTCTGGCAAAAGCAGGATTAACTATTGAAGATATCGATTTAGTGGAAGCAAATGAAGCCTTCGCAGCCCAATCTCTAGCAGTAGTTAAAGACTTAAAGCTTGACCCAGAAAAAGTTAATGTCAATGGTGGTGCAATTGCCCTGGGACACCCCATTGGTGCATCTGGTGCAAGAGTATTAACAACTTTGATCTATGAGATGCTTAAACGAGATAGCAAAACTGGTTTAGCAACCCTTTGTATCGGTGGCGGTCAAGGTGTGGCTATGGTAATTGAAAGACAATAATTGGAGGTGTTAAAATGGCAAAAATAGTTACATTTGAAGAAGCAGTAGAGTTGGTACAGGATGGTTCTACAGTGATGATAGGTGGTTTTATGGGTTGTGGAACACCCCACAAAATGATTGATATGCTACTAGAAAAAGGAGTAAAGGATCTTACCGTTATTGCTAACGATACATCTACAACAGAGTATGGTCTGGGAAGATTGATTGCAACCAGACAAATTAAAAAAGTGATGACCTCTCATATTGGGACTAATCCTGAAACAGGAAGACAGATGAACGAAAAAGAAACAGAGGTAGAACTAATACCACAGGGTACTCTAGTTGAAAGAATAAGATGTGCAGGAGCAGGTCTGGGAGGTTTTTTAACCCCTACAGGTATCGGCACAGTGGTGGAAGAGGGCAAAGAGAAGATTACTGTTAATGGAAAGGAATATCTCTTAGAATTGCCCTTGAAGGCAGACATAGCCCTTATAGCCGGAGCCAAGGTTGATAAAAAAGGAAATGTATACTATGAAAAATCCACTAGAAACTTTAACCCTATTATAGCAACAGCTGCAGATATAGTAATAGTAGAAGCGACGGAAATTGTTGAGGTGGGAGATATAAATCCTAATGATGTCATGACACCAGGTATATTTATTGACTATATAGTAGGGGGTAGTTATTGATGGATAAGCATAGAGTAAGAGAAATAATAGCCAAAAGAGTTGCTCAAGAATTACATGATGGTGATGTTGTAAATCTAGGTATAGGTTTACCTACTCTGGTTGCCAATTATGTACCAGAAGATATAGATATAATCCTGCAATCTGAAAATGGATTTTTAGGATTAGGTCCAGCCCCTTCTTCAGGTGATGAGGATATGGATTTGACAAACGCTGGCGGTATGCCAGTTACCATTAAAGCTGGAGGTGCCTTTTTTGACAGTGCCACTTCCTTTATGATAATCAGAGGAGGTCATGTGGATGTGACGGTTTTAGGCGCTCTACAAGTAGATCAATACGGTAATCTAGCAAACTGGATGATACCAGGGAAGATGGTACCTGGCATGGGTGGAGCTATGGATCTGGTTGTGGGGGCTAAAAAAGTTATAGTAGCCATGGAACATACAGCAAAGGGTAATCATAAAATCCTTAAACAATGTACACTGCCCCTTACTTCAGCTAATCAGGTAAACCTTATAATAACTGAGATGTCAGTTATTGAAGTAACAGAAAAGGGCCTGCTACTAAAAGAATTAGGGCCTGAGGCAACAGTTGAAGATGTTGTGGCAGCAACTGAAGCAGAATTAATAATCCCTGAAAACATAAAGAGAATGGAAGTATAATCTTAGGGGCTGTACTCAGCCCTACTAAGAAAAAATATAAGGAGGTATTATTCACATGTTTAGAAAGTTTACTAACGGATGCGTTAATTTGGTACAAAAGTATTTGCCAGACCCCTTCTTGTTTGCAGTTATCCTAACTATCATAGTATTTATGATGGGGGTATTTCTCACTGGACAAGCTCCTAAGGATATGGTGGGACACTGGAGCGGAAGCTTCTGGAGCCTATTGCAATTTTCTATGCAAATGGCATTAGTATTAGTAACAGGACATACCTTGGCTCAGGCTCCAATTATTAAAAAAGGTCTAAGGGGTCTTGCCAGCATTCCGAAAACACCAGGCGGCGCAATTTTTGCTGTAACATTGGTTGCTTTAATTGCATCCTGGGTCAATTGGGGATTCGGTCTTGTAATTGGGGCTCTTTATGCTAGAGAATTAGCAAAAAAAGTAAAAGGTGTTGATTATCGTTTACTTATTGCTGCAGGATACACAGGCTTTGTAATCTGGCATGCTGGTTTCTCCGGTTCAATTCCATTAACACTGGCAACAGCGACTTCAAATTTAGCTGATATGACTAGAGGGGCTGTCACAGATCCAATTCCAACCAGCGACACGATATTCGCACTATTCAACTTAGTACCAGTTCTTATTCTATTGGTAACTCTTCCCTTTTTAAACAAGGCTATGCATCCTAAAGCAGAAGATGTAGTAACTGTAAACCCAGAATTATTGGAAGCAGACGAAGATCAATTGGCAGTTACTAAAGAGAATATGACTCCAGCTGAAAAAATGGAAAATAGTCCAGTTTTGTCGTTAATTATTGGAATTATGGGTTTAGTTTTTATTTTTAAATATTTTGTAGATAATGGATTTAGTCTAAACTTAAATATTGTAAACTTCATATTCTTATTTATGGGTATTATACTACACTGGACACCAAGAAAATTCCTGAACGCTGTAGCTACTGCAGCAAAAGGTACTGGTGGAATCATCATCCAATTTCCTTTTTATGCAGGTATCATGGGTATGATGACTGGTGCCAATTCAGAAGGTCTATCCTTAGCAGCTATGATGTCCAATTCTTTTGTTAGTATTTCCAGTACCACTACATTCCCATTCTTCAGCTTCTTAAGTGCTGGAATAGTAAACTTCTTTGTACCATCAGGTGGTGGACAATGGGCAGTTCAAGCTCCTATAATGATGCCGGCTGGTGCTGAACTAGGTGTAGATGCCGCAAAAACAGCAATGGCCATTGCCTGGGGGGATGCTTGGACCAACATGATTCAGCCATTCTGGGCACTCCCTGCATTAGGTATCGCTGGACTTGGAGCCAAAGATATTATGGGCTATTGTTTAGTAAATCTAATCTATGTAGGTGTTGTGGTAAGTTTATGTTTACTGATACTATAAAGGATCGCAAGACAATGGGACAGGCACTTGCAATGTCGTCAACATAAGATAATTTGGAAAAAATTCTTATGTATGAGTGATTTTTTAGATAGGGTATTTTCAAGCAAAAAAAGTAAACCCGAATTAGTTCGGGTTTACTTTTTTTGAGACTGTTGACAAAGTCCACCTGAAAAGGGTGGATTTTTTTTTATTCAAAAAGGATTTATCCAATCGATGTCGAATATGTATAATGAGGTGATGAATTATGCTTACTAAAGCTAAAG
>NZ_FMUS01000001.1:251148-343395 GCF_900101495.1 Alkaliphilus peptidifermentans DSM 18978 | reverse complement strand
ATAGCGAAGGGGTCACACCTGTTCCCATCCCGAACACAGAAGTTAAGCCCTTCAGCGCTGATGGTACTTGGCGGGAAGCTGCCTGGGAGAGTAGGACGTTGCGGTTTAAAAATAACTTCCTTAAGTATAAGGGAGTTTTTTTATGTCCAAATATGAGGCAGCTTCACTTAATATGAGCTTGGAGGGAAGCTTTTTAGCTCAACTACAGCTCATTATAAAATGCAAAAATTATGAAATGAGTTTTGTATCGCTTACTAAGTGACCAACACAAAAGCAAAGCCTTTGGTTATCTACTCATGGTAGAGTAGGACGTTGCAGTTTTTTATATTTTTTGAACTTCCTTATTAGGGAGTTTTTTTGTTGAACAAAAAAAGGAGCCTTGGCTCCTCTAGAAATAAACTATATTTGCTTAAAAATAAAGAATAAAGAAACTAAACTTAACTTAACCAAATAAGTCTTTTAAGGCCATATCAAAAATCTTTTTAAGGTTCTCTTTATTAGTAGTATAATAATATCTATTATTAATACTAGGCTCGAAATGTAATAATCCTAAATCTAAAAGTAAATTTAAATGATAAGAAAGAGTCGCAGTGGTTAAATTAAAATAATCAGCCAATTCTTTATTATACCAAGGTCTTTTTGAAGTTATTTTAATAATTTCAATTCTTTTATCATCCGATAGAGCTTTAAATAAAGCCTTGTAGGTATCTTGCATTTTTATTTTGTTAAATCGATGCTCAATAGTTTTTCCGTAAAGCAACGGGAAGGATTTTCCTTGCGCAAAATAAAACAATCCGTGATCTAAGTAATAACTGACAAACAATTTGATTTCATCATACTCACTTAATACTTTAGAATAATCGCCAAACCCAATAGTATTAATAAAATTAATTGGATCCTTTTCTGAAAGTTCAATATGCGACATAAGCATCTTCTCCATATAGCTATAGGTTTGTTCTTCAAAAGGGAGGAAAAACAAGTTATAAAATGAAGTAAAGGATTCAATAAAATGTTTTTTATACTCATTTGGATATTTTTTTATCTGTATAAAACAAGAGTCTATTTCTTCGGAATTTTCTTTAGCGATGGCATTTTTAAGAACTATATCATTATCTTCTAATTTATCATCTAAATGATAATAATGATAAAAATGTAAGGTCATTTCAACCAGCTTAGAACTATCAATTTTTTCAATCTCTTCGATGATTTCCATGGGCTCTGATAGATTCTTATCCATAACCAAATTAAAGCAAACGTCCATAACACCAAATAGCTTATTTACTAAGAAAAGTATATCATTACGAAGAAAAGGAGGTATGTTCTCATCTACATATTTAAGCCAATCCTTTACTTCCTTTGATGGTACCAGATCTAAATAGCTATTGGCAGGATCGTAAACAATGTCGTCAATGTTCCAATTGACTTCATGAGATTTAGATCTTGTGTATTTAAGAATTGCCGAAATAAATTCTATTGCTTTATTATACTTAATATTATAACTCACCCAATCATCCCCTTTTGAATATATTTTATATGTTTCACTTATTAATAATACAATAATAAAGAAGTTAAATCAATACATACAAGGTGAATAGTTAGATGGGTTTCTAACTAGTTAATAGAAAATGTTTGAATAACATATAAATTTGATTTATAATTTTAAGAAATAGATGTTTTTATAGGTATTTTAAAACACATATTAAATTGGTTAATACTAAACTAAATAATTAGGAGGTATTATAATGAAAAGATATGTAAGGCTCAGCTTTCTCTATTTTATACTCTCCATACTACTTCTTTCAGCCTGTAGTCGAGGCTCAAAGCCCTCAACAGTAGCTATGGAAGCCGATTACTATGGAATAATTGAGACAAACTTAACTACTGAAGAAAAACTTGAAGATTTTGAACATATGTATAGCCTATTAGAAGATAACTATTCCTTCTTTCAGGTAAACAAAAGATTAAATAATGTGGATTGGTTAGGTAACAAGAGAAATTATACAAGAAAAATCAAAAATACAACCAATGATGCTGAGTTCTTTGTTGCAATTGATGAGATATTAAGTGATTTAAATAATTCTCACGTTAATGTTTTTAATGGGGAAATGTATAAACGTTTCTATAAACACTTTTATCCGTATCAACACGAAATTTTAAACTATGAGAAATCTAAAGAAAGATACAATTTTGATGGAGATGTGAATAATATTGAGATTAATGAAGAATATGATTTTTTAATTATACAAGATGATGTTTTAGATACAGAAATTGTTATAGAAAATGAAGTTGCTTACATGGCAATAAAATCAATGTCGGCAAACCATATAAGGGAGGACTATCATAAGATAGAAAATTTTCTTAAGGGAGTTGAAGACTACCCAAAGCTGATTATTGATATAAGAGGAAATACAGGAGGATTTGATGATTATTGGAGAAATATTGTGGGGTTTTTAGTAGATGAAGAAATGGTAGTAGAATATTATTCTTTTTATAGAGGTGATTATAGGGACAAATATGAAATGTATCAAGTGGGAGGAGCCAGTTCTATAGAAGACTTAAATGATGACATATTGCTTAAATTTCCTCCAGAGGTTAGAAAGAATTTCGATAGGTACGAAAAAAACTATGTAACTGTTCAACCATGGAACAAAATTAATTTTCAAGGCAGGGTGTATCTTTTAGTGGATAGATATGTCTTTTCATCAGCAGAAAAATTCGCTTCTTTTGCAAAGGACTCTGGATTTGCAACATTGATAGGAGAAACAACTGGAGGCGATAGGGTATTTAGAGAAATTCCTTTTGCTTATTTGCCAAACAGTGGCTTTATTATACGATTCAGTAGTGAACTTGGAATAAATGTAAACTACAGTATTAATATGGAGACTAGAACTTCACCACATATTGAGACCGATGCAAGCATAAGTGCAATCCTATTGGAGGATAAAGCAATTCAGGCAGTAATTGAAGATTAATTAACTTGTTAGAAGATTATTGACTATTGTTAGAAAATTTTCTATAATAGGACTATACCTATAATGAACAGATATTTAATAGATTACATCTATATAAATATCTGATTGTATATTTTTTAACAAATTATCACTAGGATGCTTATAACAATATATAAGGGGCTTACATGCTAACATATGTAATCCTTTATTATAAATTGATTAACCAAAAGGAGTGTTGAGTAGACACTACCTAATTAAAGGGGGATTATTTATGAAGGGTAAAATGTTTTTGGCAATACTTCTATCATTACTACTGGCTGTAGTAGGATTAGTTGGATGTAGTTCCGAAGATGTTAGTAACAATGTTGCTGATGAAGGGCTACAAGAAAGCAGTGGAATTGACAGAGAGCAGTATCTTAATTTAGTCTTAGAAGCTGAACCCACAACATTAGATCCATCTAAAGGTTCAGATATGTATAGTAATAGAGTACTTAACAATGTATTGGAACCACTTACAAGACTTGAAGAGGACGAGAATCAAAGCAATTACTTAGCAGCAGCTGGGGCTGAATCTTGGGAACACAATGAGGATGGTACCGTTTGGACATTTAAAATAAGACCCAACAAATGGTCAGATGGTGTTCCTGTAAGGGCACAGGACTATGAATATGGAATAAAAAGATCAGTAGCACAGGAAACAGCTTCACCCTATGCATACCTATTGGAACCAATTAAAAATGCTTCAAAGGTAAATAGTGGAGAGTTATCAATAGATGAATTAGGAGTTAGATCATTAGATGATGAAACACTAGAAATAACACTTGAAGCACCAACACCTTATTTCCTGGCTCTAACATATCAAAGAGTTATGATGCCACAAAGAGAAGATGTAGTAGCGCTACATGGAGATAGCTATGGTACACAGATTGATAAGATTGTATATAATGGGCCCTTTGTACTGGGAACCTGGGTACATAATAGCGAACTGATACTAAATAAAAATCACAATTATTGGGATGCAGAAACAGTGAGCTTAGATAATGTTAATTTAAAAATAATTCAAGATGAAAATGCTGTTTACAACTCATTGTCAAATGGATCAATTGATATAGCAATTGCCAATAACCCTGACTGGAGACAAAGATTTATAAATAATGATAAACTAAACCATTTTGAGGTGGTAAGGCCCAGTACATTTTTTATGTTCTTTAACACAAGAGATGATGTTTTTCAAAATGTTAATATAAGAAAAGCCTTTTCAATAGGATTAGATAGAGAAGAGATGGCTAATGTTATTTTTCATGGTGTAAATACTCCAGCCTACGGCTGGGTGGCACCCAGCATAACTATAGGTGATGATGAGTACAGATCTTTAGTTCCGGGACCTGTTAAAAGGATAGCTGAAGAAAATGATCCAAAAGAACTTTTAATTAAAGGGTTACAAGAGTTAGGTAGAAGTACAGATCCTGCAGACTTAACAATAAAAGTAACCCTGGGATCAACAGACCAATGGTTTAGAAACTATGGCGAATATATTCAACAGATGTATAATAGAAATCTTGGTGTGAATGTGGAAATAGAGCAGGTTGAATGGCCAGTATTCTCTCAAATGGCGTCAAGGGGAGAAGTTCAAATTGGCTACATGGGATGGGGTGCAGAGTTCAACGATCCAGCGTCACTTATGAGCTTAATGACATCTACATCAACAGCTATTGAGACAGGATGGTCAGATGAAAGATATGATGAGCTAATTGCATTGGCAGCCAGTGAAATGGATCCTGCTAAGAGGTTAGAATACTTCAGGGAAGCAGAAGAAATTTTATTATACGAAGCATCGGTTTTAGTACCAACTGTACATCCAAGAATCAATATATTTAGGTATAAATATGTTAATGATATTGGAGTAACACCCCTTGGTACATCCGGATACAAATATGGTTATACCCAAGGCAGATAAATAAATATTAATAGCAGTTTGTAGTTCAACTACAAACTGCTGTCTTTTAAAGAAGTTAGGGGGAAGCTTATGGGCAGATATATACTGAAACGTGTAGGATTGATGCTACTAACACTATGGATAATCATAACACTTACCTTTTTACTAATGCATAGCATACCAGGTGATCCTTTGGCAAATATGGCAAGGAAATTGCCAGAGCAAATACAGCAAAACTATTATCAGCGATATGGATTGGATAAGCCAGTTGTTGTTCAATATGGTATATTTATGAAAAATTTAATAACGAAGGGTGATTTAGGCGAATCTTTAGTATATCCAGGTAGATCTGTAACAGAAACAATATCAAAAAATTCTAAGGTTTCTGGTAGGCTAGGTATTCAAGCCCTGGCAATGGGAGTGACAATAGGAATTACTTTAGGTATTATAGCAGCACTAAACAGAAATAGATGGCCAGACTTTCTAGTTATGTTTATTGCAATTCTTGGTGTTTCAATACCACTCTTTATAATTGCAGCACTATTACAATATTTCTTTACAGCAAAACTAGAATTGCTTCCCACAACGGGTTGGGGGAAATTTAAACATACAATACTACCCTCAATAGCAATGTGCTTTGGCTCCATTGCCACCTATGCCAGGTACATGCGCTCAAATGTACTGGAGATTGTAAATCAAGATTACATACTAACAGCAAAGGCAAAAGGCGTTTCTGAGTTTAATATCATTAGAAAGCATATTTTTAGGAATGCAATACTTCCCGCCCTTACAATACTTGGACCTCAAATAGCAGGAATCTTTACAGGAGCCTTTGTAATAGAAAGGATTTTTGGAATTCCAGGTCTTGGATTTTATTATATAAATTCCATAAATGATAGGGACTATACAATGATAATTGGGACAACTGTTTTCTTTGCTTCATTATTTATAATATCCCAGTTAGTTGTAGATATATTATATGGAGTTGTTGATCCTAGAATTAGAGTTTCTAAAAATAGCAGGTAGGAGGTTAAAACAATGGAAACAGCTTTTAGACCAGTTGCTGTAGAGAATAAAGAAAAGGAAGTTATAGCTCGAGAAAGTGTGAGCTATTGGAAGGATGCCTGGAGAAGACTTAAAACAAACAAAGTGGCTATAGTAGCTATTTTCATACTTGCAACAATTGTTATTATGACTATTATAGGTCCTTCTATCAGTGGTCACGACTATAAAGAAATTAATTCTTCAATGATTAATCAAAGGCCCAGTGTTGAACATTGGTTTGGAACAGATGCATTAGGGCGTGATATTTTTTCAAGAGTATGGCAAGGTGGAAGAATTTCAATGATTATAGGGTTAACAGGTGCATTAATAGCAACTGTTGTAGGCAGTATCTATGGTTCGATAGCTGCATATTTCGGTGGCAGAGTAGATACCATTATGATGAGAATAGTGGAGATTTTAATTTCATTACCCTACTTAATATTGGTAATTCTTATATCAATCATTTTAGATTCTCGAAGCATAGGAACTATGTTACTGGCTTTAACCCTTGCAGGCTGGTGCGGCATTGCAAGACTGGTAAGGGGGCAAATGCTGCAATTAAAGCAACAAGAATTTATAATGGCTGCAGAGGCGTTAGGAGTAAAGCCTTGGAAGATCATTGTTAAACATTTGATACCAAATTGTCTCGGTATAATTATAGTGGCAATCTCCTTTGATGTGCCTGGATATATTTTTGCTGAAGCATTTCTTTCCTATATAGGGCTCGGAATTCAACCACCGGGCACATCATGGGGGGCACTTGCATCAGCTGCTCAACAAACATTTATATTCCACCCATATCAGCTATTTTTTCCAGCTTTGATGATAGGACTAACAATGTTATCGTTTACATTACTAGGTGACGGATTAAGAGATGCACTAGATCCTAAATTGAGACAATAAGGAGGGGTGGCAGTGAGTAGTATATTAGAAGTTAAAGATTTGAAAGTTTCCTTTAAAACCTATGCAGGTGAAGTAAAAGCAGTAAGAGGCGTAAGCTTTGATCTAAAAAAGGGAGAAACCCTTGCTATAGTGGGTGAATCAGGTTGTGGCAAAACAGTAACGGCAAAAGCTATATTGAGATTATTAAAGGAACCACCTGCCATAATTAAAGAAGGTTCTCAAATTATTTTTAACGGAGAAAATGTTCTTAAAATGAACAAAAAACGTCTGCAACATTTTCGAGGCGGAGATATCAGCATGATATTTCAAGACCCTATGACTTCATTAAATCCAACCATGACGATAGGGAATCAAATTGCTGAAAGCTTAATAATACATAAGAAAATAAAGAAAAAACAAGCAATTAACGAAGCTATAAGACTCTTGGAAATAGTAAATATACCAAATGCTAAAGAGAGGATTAAATCGTATCCCCATCAGCTTTCCGGTGGTATGAGACAAAGAGTAATGATTGCCATAGCCCTTTCATGCAGCCCTAAAATCCTTATTGCAGATGAACCCACTACAGCATTGGATGTTACAATTCAAGCACAAATAATTGAACTTTTAAATGAGCTTAAAAGAGAATTCAATACCTCCGTTGTTATAGTTACCCATGATCTTGGGGTGGTTGCAAACTTTGCTGATAGAGTACAGGTGATGTATGCTGGACACGTAATAGAAACAGGAAATAAATATGAAATATTTTATGAGAGTAAGCATCCCTATACCTGGGCTCTTTTAAATTCAGTACCAAGGCTGGATATTGAATGTAAGGCAGAGCTGCATCCATTAAAAGGAACACCACCTGACTTAATACTTCCGCTGGAGGGGTGTCCATTTGCATCAAGGTGTGAATATGCCATGGAAATTTGCTTAGAAAAAAAACCTGAAGAGACGTCAATAACAGATAGCCATAGGGTATCTTGCTGGTTACAAGACCCACGGGCACCTAAAGTGGAGAGACCTATCAACTTAGGAGGTACTACAAATGAGTAAGGAAAAATTAGTTGAAATAATTAACCTAAAGAAATATTTTCATGTGGGGAGAAATGAAGTGTTAAAGGCTGTAGATGATGTAACCTTTGAGATAAGAAGGGGAGAAACTTTAGGTTTGGTTGGTGAGTCAGGCTGTGGAAAAACAACTTGTGGAAGAACAATACTGGGTATTTACAACTCAACAGATGGACAAGTCTTATATAATGGACAAAATGTTCATAAAATGAGTTCATCAGAAAAAGTTAAGTTTAAAAAAGGTGCCCAAATAATATTTCAAGACCCCTATGCATCATTAGATCCTAGAATGACTATAGGTGAAATAATTGCTGAAGGCATAGATGTTCATTTTAAATTAAAAGAGTCTGAAAGAATAGCTAGAATAGATGATTTACTGGAAAAGGTAGGAATGAACTCTGATTTTCGTTCAAGATTCCCCCATGAGCTATCAGGTGGGCAAAGGCAAAGAATAGGGATAGCCCGTGCTTTAGCAGTGGAACCAGATTTTATAGTATGTGATGAGCCTATATCAGCCCTAGATGTTTCAATTCAAGCTCAAATAGTAAATCTCCTTATTAAGTTACAAAACCAATTGGGACTAACATATCTCTTTATTGCCCATGATCTTTCTATGGTTAAGCATATATCAGACAGAGTTGGAGTTATGTATCTTGGCTCTTTGGTTGAGATAACTGAAAGTCAAGAGCTGTATAGAAAACCATTACATCCATACACTAAATCACTGATTTCTGCAATACCTATACCCGATCCTAAGGTAGAAGAAGAGAGACAAAGAATAAAGCTTGAAGGAGAGGTGCCTTCACCTATTAACACACCTCCAGGATGTAAGTTTGTTAAAAGATGTTCATATGCAATGGATATATGTGGCAAGGTATCACCAGAGCTTAAAGAAGTAGAAAAAGACCATTTTGTAGCCTGCCATCTATATAAGTAGAACAGTAAAGGGGAATTATTATGTTAAACAGAGATATAGTTCAAGATATAATATATGAGGCTACATCAAGTGGAGGAGATTTTGTAGAGGTTTTTGTTGAAAATAACTTTACAACCGAAATATCCACCGTTGGCGGAAACATCGAAAAAGGAATGGCTGGAAGGGAGCATGGCGTAGGGATACGTATCCTATCGGGTCTTGATTCATTTTATGCCTACACAAATGATGCTTCTAGAGAGAATTTAATATCAATAACAAAGAGAATAACACAGGGTATAAAGGGTAAAAACAAGAATGCTTTAATTAACCCTAGGGCAATTACTTCTCCCAAAAAGCATCCATATATAATACTTCCATCAAAAACGGAGTTTGCTAAGAAAATAGAAATAACTAAAAGAGCCATGGAGGCAGCCATGACCTATGACAAGGTTATTTCACAAGTAACTGTAAACTACTTGGACCAGGTACAAAATATATTAATTGCCAATTCTGAAGGAGTTTATGTAGAAGACATTAGGGTAAGGACAAGATTAATGATTATAGTGGCTGCAGAAAAAAATGGGCAGATCGAAACAGGCTTTGTTGGGCCTGGAGCTTTAATGGGTTCAGAATTCTACGATAAGATTAATATAGAAGAGTTCGCAAGGGAAGCAGCAAGAAATGCTAAAACAATGGTTTTAGCAGACTATTGTCCGGCTGGCAACATGCCAGTTGTTGTAGATAACGGTTTTGGGGGGCTAATGTTTCATGAAGCTTGTGGACATAGCTTAGAGGCTTCTTCGGTGGCTAAAGGCAACTCGGTTTTTTCAAACAAGCTAGGGAAACAAATTGCATCGGAAGTTGTTACCTTAGTGGACGATGGTTCAATTACCAACGCATGGGGCTCACTGGGTATTGATGATGAAGGCACAGCCACTCAAAAAAACCTTCTTATTGAAAAAGGAATACTTAAAGGCTATCTCATTGACAAACTTAATGCAAAAAGAATGAATATGAAGGCTACAGGTTCTGGTAGACGACAATCCTATAGATTTGAACCTACTTCCAGAATGACAAACACTTATATTGATAATGGTGATAGTACCAAAGAAGAAATTATTAGTAATACTGAACAGGGTCTTTTCGCCAAAGGGATATCTGCTGGTTCAGTAAACCCTGCTACTGGTGACTTTAACTTCTCTCTTTCTGAAGCATATCTTATAGAAAATGGGAAGATTACAAGGCCTGTAAAGGGAGCCACCCTTATAGGCAATGGAAGTACAATCCTTCATGATGTAGATATGGTGGCCAACAATCTTTCCATAGGACAAGGCTATTGCTATGCTTCCAGTGGAGCTCTTTTCATAGGTGCTGGACAACCTACCATTAGAGTTAAGTCAATGACCGTTGGAGGAAGGGAGGAATAGGGTTGAATAAAAGTCAGCTGATAAATAGAATATTTGATAAAAGCAAAATTCAGGGCATTAATGAAGTTGAAGTATATTTAAAGGAGACCTCTTCTTTAAGCTTTAATATATATAAGGGTAAATTGGAAAAATACATAATTGGAGAAGAAATTAATATATCATTACGAGGTATCTATAATGGTAAAATGGGGTATTCATATACAGAAAAAGTAACAGAGGATAGTATAGAAGAACTTTTAAGTAATTTAAAAGGATATGCGTTGAGTAATACTAACGATAGTCAAGAATATATTTCTGCACAACTAACGAAACAAATAGATTGTCCCCAGATAAAAAGTCAGCTAGAGGTTACTAGTAGTAAAGGGAAAATGGATTTTATGCTTAAATTAGAAAAAAAGGCGAGTAGTTACGATGAAAGAATAAAAGAAATAAGCTACTGCAACTATACTGAATCAAAGCAGAATATCTTTATTAAGAATTCCAAAGGGCTAGAGCTACAGGATAGCCATAATATTGGGACTATAGACTTAGGTGTAATAGTAAAAGATGGAAAAGGTATGCAAACAGGCTATACCCATCATGTAATTAATAATTTTTCGGAAGAATATATGGATAATTTAATTAATGAAAGCGTAGGAGATGCCTTAGCAATGATAGGTGCTACTTCTATAGGTAAGGGAAAGTATAAGGTTATATTACGTAATAATGTTGCGGCCGACATTATGAGCAGCTTTTCTTCAATATTCTTTAGTAGTACAGTGCAAAAGAGCTTATCTAAACTGAAGGAGAAATTAGGCTTAGAGGTAGCTGTGAAGATGGTTAATATAGTTGAAGACCCTCTATTGGAAGAAGGTAAGACCTTTAGAAGATTTGACGATGAGGGTACACCTACCACAAAGAAATACCTAATAGAACAGGGCAAATTAAAAACCTACTTATATAACAACAAGACTGCAAAGAAGGACAACGTTACATCTACAGGTAATGGATTTAAAAATTCTCACAAAGCTACTATTGGAGTTGAAGCAACTAATATGTATATAGAAAAGGGAGATCTAACCCTTGTCGATTTAACTAAAGAGATGAAGGATGGAATAATAATCACTGGGGTAGATGGTTTACATGCAGGAATAAATGCAATTTCAGGAAATTTCTCTCTTTCGGCCAATGGATTACTTGTAGAAAACGGACAGATAGTAAGATCGCTAGCCCAAATAACAGTTTCTGGAAATTTATACACGATGCTACTGGAGATATTAGCAATTGGACAGGACATTAAGTTTTCCCATCCCAGCTCCAATTATTTTGGAGCACCCTCCATATTAGTAAAAGAATTAACCATATCAGGAAATGAATAAGAATAATAGAGAAGACGTTATAGTCCAGTAGATGTATGTTATAGATGTAGATGAAAATTTTGTTGGATTTTAAATAGAGAGAAAAAATAAAGAAGGAGGTGCTTAACCTACTTCTTTATTTTATTTCCATCTCCAGCACAGAAGTTAAGCCCTTCAGCGCTGATGGCACTTGGCAGAAAACTTTCAAAGGCGATGATATTATGTATGCTTTCTATATAATCTAAATGCTTGAAACTAAACTGAGAGTATGATATATTCGTATTAACATGTGACAAGACACAAGTAAATACACATATAAAGGAAGGAATATACAGCCATGAGTGAAATAGAATTGATAGAAGAAATAAGGAGATTAAAAAAATTAAAAAATGCAATTATTTTAGCTCATAATTATCAAATTCCAGAGATTCAAGATATTGCTGATGTAGTGGGAGATTCCCTTAAGCTAAGCCAAGAGGCAGCAAAGACAAAAGCAGAGATTATTATATTAAGCGGTGTTAGCTTTATGGCAGAAAGCGCAAAAATATTATCACCAAATAAAAAAGTACTGCTTCCTGTTTATGATGCAGGGTGCCCAATGGCAGATATGATAGATGTAAATAAACTAAAACAGTTTAAAAGAGAATATCCCAATGCACCAGTAGTATGCTATGTCAATTCATCTGCAGAGGTTAAGGCAGAAAGTGATATTTGTTGTACATCTTCAAACGCATTGAAGGTTATAAGGAGCCTTTCTTCAAATAAAGTTTTGTTTATTCCTGACATGAACTTAGGTGATTATATTGCAAAGCAGCTGCCCCAAAAGGAGATTATTTCATGGAAGGGTTTTTGTATAACCCATCATCGAGTGAAGACACAAGAAGCTTTGGCGTCAAAAAAATCTCTGCCAGAGGCGCCAATACTTGCTCATCCAGAATGCTCCCAAGCGGTTGTAGCTTTAGCTGATTTTGTGGGAAGCACCTCCCAAATTATTAATTATGTAAGGGAATCATCTAAGCAAACATTTATAATTGGTACAGAGATGGGGGTACTCCACCAGTTAAATAAAGAGAATCCAGATAAGAAATTTTATCTTCTTTCACAGGGATTAATTTGTACTAATATGAAAAAGACAAGATTAAAGGATATCTATGAAGCACTATTAACAGAAAAAAATGAAATATTAATTGATGAAGTAGTAAGATTAAAGGCTTTTAAATCACTAAATAGGATGCTTAACCTTAGTTAGGGTGATAAAAATGACAAATTTTGATGTTATTATTATAGGAACTGGAATTGCAGGTTTATTTACAGCCCTTAAAGTTGAGGAAAAATATAATGTACTGCTAATAACGAAGGGGAGGCTAGAAGATAGCAACAGCTATTTAGCCCAAGGAGGCATAGCTGCCTTAGGAAATCAGTCAATTCACTATGAAGATACATTAAAGGCAGGCTGCTATTATAATAATAAAGATGCTGTAAAAACAATGGTAGCAGAGGCAAAAATAGCAGTAGAGGATTTAATTAAAATAGGAGTGGTTTTTGACAGAGATGTAAATGGAGAGTTAAGGCTTACCAGGGAGGGAGGCCACCGACAAAGCAATATACTTCATGTTAAAGATGAAACAGGTAAAGCAATAATAAGCTCCATGTACAAAGAGATAAAGAATAAGAAAAATATTAGAATAATTGAAAATGCTTTTGCAGATAAGCTAATGAAATATAACAATAAAATAACGGGGATAGAAGTAATAGAGACTGATGGAAATAAATTGGAATTTTCAGCTGATGCAATTGTCATGGCAACTGGTGGAGCTGGTCAAATATACGGAAATACCACAAATTCAATTGTATCAACAGGTGATGGAATAGCCATGGCCTATAGGGCAGGAGCTATTATAGCAGATATGGAGCTAATTCAATTTCATCCCACAGCATTTTTTGAAGACATAATAGGGCAAAGACTGCTAATATCAGAGGCGGTTAGGGGAGAAGGAGCTTTTTTAAGAAGTAAAAAGGGTAGAGCATTTATGGCCCAGTATCATAAGATGAAGGATTTGGCTCCAAGGGATATCGTTGCAAGAGCGATATTCCATGAAATGATTAAAGAAGGAGAAAAACATGTGTATCTTGATATTACCCATAAAAGAAGCTCCTTTATTAAGAATAGATTTCCCATGATTTATAACAAGTGTCTATTAAAGGGTATTGATATAACAAAGGATTGGATTCCAATAGCACCTGCAGCACATTATCTTATAGGGGGAATAAAGACAGATTTACATGGAAGGACAAATATAAAAGGGTTATACGCCTGTGGAGAATGTGCCTATACTGGTGTTCATGGAGCAAACAGGTTAGCCAGCAATTCTTTACTGGAAGGGGTAGTTTTTGCTAGAAGAACTGCAATAGCTATTAATAGCTCTTTAAAAGGAAAAGTGAAGAAGGAGATTAAA
This sequence comes from Alkaliphilus peptidifermentans DSM 18978, assembly GCF_900101495.1. Classification (GTDB taxonomy): domain Bacteria; phylum Bacillota; class Clostridia; order Peptostreptococcales; family Natronincolaceae; genus Alkaliphilus_C; species Alkaliphilus_C peptidifermentans. The sequence continues at coordinate 329,372 of NZ_FMUS01000001.1, read as the reverse complement.
AACTTCGAGGTAAAGACAAAATCACCAAGCACTTCAAAAAATAATGCAGAAGTAAAAGATTTAGATAGACAATTAAAGGATGTAATGGAGGGAAATGTAGCTATTATAAGAAATGAGAAGAGCTTAAAGGAAGCCTACAGCAACATAAATAAGCTTAGTCAAAGGCTTTTTAAAAACCCTAGAAATACTGTGGAATATAAAGTGTTATCTAATAAATTAGCAGTAGCAAAGCTTATAGTTGAAGACTCATTAAGTAAGAAAAAGAGTCTTGGAGTTCATTATCGTTCAGATGAGATAATTGAGGAGGTAAAGCAATGATAAATCAAATATATGTAAATGAGATAATTAAGAGGGCAATTATTGAGGATTTAAATTTTGGAGATATTACAACTGACACATTAATAAATGATGAAATGACGGGTAAAGCTATAATTACTGCAAAGGAAAATGGTGTTATAGCTGGACTTAAAGTAATAGAGGAAGTTTTTAAAATATTGGATGCTGATTTAAAACTCACTCATTTGAAAAAGGATGGCGATGAAATAAAGGCTGGTGAAGATTTTGTTATAATAGAGGGTAGGATGATAAACATCTTAAAGGGTGAAAGGATAGCCCTGAACTTTTTGCAACGGATGTCTGGAATTGCAACTAAGGCAAAGGTATATAATGATCTAGTTAAAGACTATAATGTGCGGATTGTTGACACGAGAAAAACAACACCAGGTTTAAGAGGGTTAGAAAAATATGCAGTAAAAGCAGGAGGTTGCAATAACCACCGGTATAATCTTTCCGATGCAGTTTTAATAAAGGATAACCATATTAAAGCAGTGGGAAGCATTTCGGAAGCAATAAAAAAATGCAAAAAAGATCTATCACACACAGTAAAGATTGAAATAGAGGTAGAAAATCTTCAACAGTTAAAGGAGGCACTAAAGGCAGGTGCAGATATTATCCTATTAGACAATATGGATGTAGAGACTATGAAGGAAGCAGTAGAGATTGCAAAGGGTAAAGCAATCCTTGAGGCATCTGGAAACATAACTGAGGATAGGGTCAAAGCAATAGCAGCAACTGGGGTAGACATCATATCAATTGGAGCCTTAACCCATTCTGTAAAGGCTCTAGATATAAGCTTAAATATAATACTAAATAAATAGCTTGATTTTATAACTACATCTAAATATGATGTAAATATGTTAGACTAATAATTAACTGCTGAAATTGCATAATTCCCTTTTGTTTATTTTATAACGTGTAAAGAATAAAAATCTGAATTATGCAATTCCCTAAACTAAGTAAAGAAGGTGAGGAGCATTATGAATAATGAAGAAAGAAGAAAAGCCATCATAAATGAATTGCAAAATGGAAGAAAACCTATTAAAGGTACTGAATTAGCCAACCTATTTAGTGTATCAAGACAAGTAATAGTTCAAGATATAGCTTTATTGAGAGCCAATGGAAATGACATTATTGCCACACCACAAGGATATATAATTATGAAGGAAAAAAAAGGAAAGCTTATAAAAACAATTGTTTCAAGGCATCATAACTACGAAGAGATGGAAGATGAACTACTAATAATGTTAGATCACGGTGTTAAAATAATAGATGTTATAGTTGAACATCCTATATACGGTGAAATTAGAACCGTTTTAGACATTGGATATAAAGGAGAACTTCAAGAGTTCATGGAAAAGGTAAAATTTTATAAAGCGGAGCCATTAGCTTCTTTAACAGACGGAGTCCATATTCATACAATAGAAGTTACAAGTGAAAAAAGCTTCCAGGACCTAAAGGAAGAACTATTTAGAAAAGGGTACTTGATTCAAGACTAATACTATGGTATATTTTTAATAGCTGGTGTAAAGACAGGTGTAAATACATTGACTTTTATGCTGGTTAATGTAGCAGAAGGGAATGGGGTACTTATGAATCAAGGAATTTCTTTTAAGCAGTATATTACAAAGGCATTAAATGGAATGGCTTTAGGTCTTTTTTCATCCTTAATTATTGGATTGATTTTAAAACAAATTGGAGAGCAATTAAATATTCAAATGCTGGTTTCTTTTGGACAGATTGCTCAATTCATGGTGGGGCCAGCAATAGGAGCAGGGGTAGCTTATTCTATAGGAGCCCCATCTCTGGCAATCTTTGCCTCATTGGCAACTGGTATGATTGGAGCAGGAACAATAAGGCTATTAGATACTGGGGGATATGGTCTAGGAAACAGCGAGCCAGTAGGCGCCTTTGTTGCTGCTTTGGCGGGTGCTGAAGTAGCAAAAAGAATTGCAGGTAAAACCAAAGTAGATATAGTATTAATACCTGCTACAACAATAATTGTAGGAGGTTTGGCTGGTAGGTTTATTGGACCTGTGGTATCAGCTTTAATGAAGGGGTTAGGAGAAATTATTAATAGCCTTACTGTTATTCATCCAATACCTATGGGGATATTCTTAGCGGTATTAATGGGAATGATCTTAACTCTTCCAATAAGTAGTGCGGCATTGGCAATTTCACTGGGACTAAATGGTTTGGCAGCAGGAGCAGCGGTAGTTGGTTGTGCAACTCAAATGATAGGCTTTGGAGTTGCAAGCTATAAAGAAAATGGCTTTGGAGGCCTAATTGCTCAAGGGCTGGGTACCAGTATGCTTCAGGTCCCTAACATAATAAAGAATCCGCTAATATGGATTCCGCCTACATTGGCAAGTGGAATACTGGGGCCCTTAGCTACTACAATTTTTAAAATGGAAAACAATAGTATAGGTGCAGGCATGGGTACAAGTGGGTTAGTAGGTCAATTTGGTACCTTTGCCAGAATGGTAACAGAGAATGGTATTAGTCCATCTATCGTATTAACAAAGGTAATAATTTTACACTTTATACTACCAGCTATTTTAACCTTTTTAATAGCTCAAAGCATGAGAAAAAAGGGTTGGATTAAAGATGGAGATATGAAGCTTGAACAATAGAAGTAATACTATTTAATAAGAAAAAGACAAGGACCTATATATGAGCCCTTGTCTTTTTTAATTCCTCTAAAGTCATATTATCAATATGATATGATTTTTTAGCAAATTCTTTCCTAGTAAAAATATTCTTTTCTATCAAAAGCTCTATAAGTGTTGCTATCGCCAGAGTATTTCTATAATCAGTATCCTTTAGGTCACTAATTTGTGCGATTAAATCAACTTTATTCATAGCAAAACTCCTCCTTTATGTTAGGATTATTAACCTATAAAAGGAAGGATATACGAGAGAGATGGTACTTTGTAAATAATTTTTTTAAAATTTAAAATTTCTATATAATATAAGACATATTATGATTTATTATGGAAATCATAATGAAAAGAGTAATATATTATTAAAAAAACATTGAAAAATGAAGTTATATATGATAAAATTCACTATAATTAAAGATTAATGCAAAGAAGGGAAATAGTAGAGAGTAGAGCTACTTAAAGAGAGTCGGTGGTTGGTGTAAACCGATGTAGCAAGCTTTCGAATCCATCCCAGAGCTATGTACTGAAGTTGAGTAGGTTACATCGGTTTGCAACCGTTAAAATGCCTTGGAGGGGATTAAGGTCATGTCTTAATCAACTAGGGTGGCAACGCGGAACAATAGCTTCCGTCCCTTTTAGGGACGGGGCTTTTTTATTGTAGCAAAAATTTTAGGGAGGTTTTAATTATGCTAGATATTAAAAAAATTAGAGGGAATTTAGAAGAGGTTAAAGCGGCAATGGCAAGAAGGGGAGAGCTAGACTTCAGTCTAGATGATGCTGTAGCCCTTGATGATGAAAGAAGAAAGCGGTTACAGCAAGTAGAGCAGATGAAGAGTGAGCAAAATACTGTAACAAAGGAAATACCTAGGCTAAAAAAAGAAGGCAAAGATACTACTGAAATAATGGAAAGGATGAGAGATCTCTCAAATGAAATCAAGGAATTAGATAATAAAGTAAAGGAAGTAGAAGAAAAGCTTTTAGATGTAATGCTACGTATCCCTAATGTACCGCATCCAGATGTGCCACAAGGAGAAACTGATGATGATAATGAAGAGGTAAGAAAGTGGGGAGAGCCAAGAAGCTTTGATTTTGACCTTAAACCCCACTGGGAGCTAGGAATAGACAATGGTATCCTTGATTTTGAAACTGCTGGAAAGGTGACTGGATCAAGATTTACAATATATAAGGGACTTGGCGCAAAATTAGAAAGAGCGCTAATCAATTTTATGTTAGATCTGCATACATCAGAGCATGGATATACAGAAATTTTACCTCCCTTCATGGTAAATCGCGACAGCATGACTGGAACAGGGAATTTACCAAAGTTTGAAGAGGACGCCTTTAAAATACCTCAAAAAGATTACTTCTTAGTTCCAACAGCAGAGGTCCCTGTAACTAATATTCATAGAGATGACATATTGGAGGAAGAAAGCCTACCTGTATATTATGCGGCATATACTCCTTGTTTCAGATCTGAGGCGGGTTCAGCAGGTAGGGACACTAGAGGGCTTATAAGACAGCATCAGTTTAACAAGGTTGAGCTTGTTAAGTTTGTTAAGCCAGAAAATTCATATGAAGAATTAGAAAAACTAACAAATAACGCAGAAAAGGTATTACAGCTTTTAAATCTACCATATCGTATAGTTAAGATATGTACTGGAGATTTAGGCTTTACAGCGGCCTTTAAATATGACCTGGAGGTTTGGATGCCCAGCTATAATAGATATGTTGAAATTTCTTCATGTAGTAATTTTGAAGATTTTCAGGCAAGGAGAGCCAACATTAGATATCGACCAAGTGATAAGGGTAAGGTAGAATTTGTACACACACTAAATGGATCAGGACTAGCGGTAGGAAGAACCTTGGCCGCCATACTTGAAAACTTCCAAAATTCAGATGGAAGCATTTCTATTCCTGAGGCATTAAGAAACTTTATGGGAACAGATAAGATTTAAGAATTAATAGTATTATTAAAATAAGGTTGATTTGTATATAACTAGACTGTTAAAAGCCCTCGGATTCAAAATGATGATGAGGGCTCAATAATATCAACAATTGCTATTGGAAATTTGTATATCAACATGAATAAATAGATAATTGATTTTTTATATAATCTATGTTAAACTAACCCTTGTACAAAATATAAAATTTTTAACCCTATAACTAAAATAGGTACAAATTTAATCGATATATGTTTCCGTAGCTCAGAAGGATAGAGCAACTGCCTCCTAAGCAGTAGGCCGTGGGTTCGACTCCCGCCGGGAACACCACTAGAATTTAGACAAAACCCTGCAAATCCATTTTGCAGGGCTTTGTTTATTACTTACTATATACCATAAGACCTCTATTGAGGAAGGTCTTTTTCTGTTTACAAAAATCTATAGTATAAAGCTCTTTTCTAAAAACATTAAGCTATTCCAAGAAGAATTAATTTGGTATAATGTTCCTATGATGGATTTTTCACCACAACGTATGTAAGTACTACACAATAAGGGAGAGAGCAGAATATGAAAATGACAAGAATTAAGGGAGCAATACAGATTTTAACAGTTTTACTTTTGTTAGCTATGATATTTCCAACATCAGTATTTGCAGCAGAAGGTAAAACAGTTGAAGTAAAAGGATACATATGGGAAGGTATGTCTAAGGAGGACATAGATAATACACCAGCACATTTTTCTGTTACTAATGTAATAGATACTTTTAATGTAAAGGAAATTCAGGAAGATATTGATGCTGGACTTATAGTTGAAGGGCCCTCCACCATAAAACTTCTTACTGATAAGGGAATTATGTTTGATGTGTATAAATTAATTAAGACAGGTGATAAAACCTACGAATATTTTTATGATGACCGACTGCCAGTTTCAGGAAAAGTTAAAATTTGGGTACCTGAAGAACCACTTGAAATAGACGAGCATGGATTCCCTAAGTTTGGAAATTTTATCGAGAAACTTGTTGATGAATCAGAGATATACAATTATGACGTTGATTATCCTCAATATATGGCTGGAAATACTGTTACGTTAACTGAACCAGGAGACTATTATGTCATTTTTAGATATGAAGCAGTTGCTGGTGCAGCTCAAGCAATTATTACTGTTAAGGATACGAAAAATACAACTAACACAACTAACACAACTAACACAACCATAGCAAAACCAACATCAGCAAAGGTTTTAGTCAATGGTAGTGAAATATCATTTGAAGCCTATAATATTGATGGTAACAATTACTTTAAGTTAAGAGATTTAGCTAAAGTAGTAAGTAGTACAGAAAAGCAATTTGAAGTTGAGTGGGATGGAGAAAAAAATGCTATTAATTTAATCACAAATAAAGCATATACAGTATCAGGTGGAGAACTTACTACCGGCGACGGAAAAGAAAAGACAGCAAGCTTAAACACATCGGTAATATATAAAGATGGTAATGTAGTGGAACTTAAAGCCTATAACATCAATGGAAACAACTATTTTAAACTTAGGGACATAGCCAGTACCTTTAATATAGGAGTAACCTGGGATGGAGCTACAAATTCAATAGGTATAGATACCAGCATTGGCTATGTTGCACCATAAATAAAAATACTTTAAAAAAACTCTACTTTTCAAATGTGGAGTTTTTTTAATAGGAAAATTCTATTTTCCTATTAATATCGAGGTTGTTAAGGGGGCGATCCCTCCTTGTATTTTTATACTTAGACTATAAAAAATTGACAATAATAGGAATAAATGCAAGAATAATAATATAATACGATAATAAATGGGGGTAATTATGTTAAGGAACAAACAAGTTATGACAAACGATGACAAAGATTTTTTGTTTAATGTCTTTAAAAATAATAAACAGGAAGAAATATCTCTGTGGGGGTGGAGAGAAGAAGAAGAGAGGTTATTTATACAAAATCAATTTCTTTGCCAGCAAAATTCCTACGAAATACAATATCCGAATCTTGATAAACAATTAATTATTTATAATGGACAGCAGGTTGGATATATATATATCCATAGAGATGATAAAAAAATTACTATTGTAGACTTAGCTATTCTAAAAGAATTTAGAAATAAAGGAATTGGCAAAGAGCAAATATTATTCATTCAAAGCGTTGCAAAGGCAGCAAACCTCCCTATCCAATTGAGTGTATTTAATAATAATCCAGCTGTTATATTATACATAAAACTAGGCTTTAAAGAAGTAAGCTGTAATGAGTTGTACCATAGAATGGAATGGAGGCCTAAATAATGATAATGTAAGAAGGGCTATGAGAATTTTAGGGTAAAATTATTGAAAATTCAAAAAACAAAACAGTATTTAATAAAAAGAAGGGAGAGTTAATATGGATCAATATGTAGGAGAGATTAGGATGTTTGCAGGTGATTATGCACCTATAGGATGGGCTTTGTGCCATGGTCAATTACTATCTGTTTTTGAACATGAGATGCTTTTTTCGGTTATTCGAACAAGTTATGGTGGAGATGGAATAACAAATTTTGCAGTACCAGATTTAAGGGGAAGGATTCCAATTCATCAAGGACAATCTGTTGGGGGCAAAAACTATATTATTGGACAAAAGGGTGGAACAGAAGAAGTAACCTTAACCAATATTCATTTACCAATACATAGTCATAATGTAACAGCCACCTCGGCGGAAGGGACAGAAGCGTCTCCTGAGGGTGCATATCCATCAAATAAAATAGCACAATATACACAGGAAACTACAGATTTAAGCCATATGAATGCTAATTCAATTTCCTATGAAGGTGGAAATCAACCCCATAATAATATGATGCCTTATTTAGCAATAAATTATATTATTGCACTTGAAGGTGATTACCCAATTAGGGACTAAAAATAAAGGAGGGTTAAAACATGGAAGGTTTTTTAGGAGAAATTAGATTATTTCCATTTTCTTTTGCACCAATGGGCTGGGCCCTCTGTAATGGGCAATTACTACAAATAAATCAAAACCAAGCATTATATTCATTATTAGGTACAACCTACGGTGGAAATGGAACTACAAACTTTGCTTTGCCAGATTTAAGGGGCCGAGTACCTATTCACTCAGAAGCAGGCCAAGTTGGAGGAGTAGAGGAGCAATGGCTTACCGTAAGCCAAATGCCCAATCATACTCATATAATGGTTGGAAGTACAAACAATAAAGATCAACAGAAAGCTGAAGGAAATGTTTTAGCAAAAGACGAAAGAAATATATATGTAAAAAATACTAACCCAATGGTTAATATGAATCATGCAGCACTTTCATACAGCGGCGAAGCTCAGACCCATAACAATATGCAGCCCTATATAGTATTAAATTTTTGTATTGCATTACAGGGTATATACCCACCAAGAAATTAAAGAGGAGGCTATAATATGGATCCATTTATCGGAGAAATTCGTATATTTGCAGGCAACTTTCCCCCAAAGGACTGGGCCTTTTGTGATGGACAAATCCTTCAAATCTCACAAAACACTGCATTATATTCTGTTATAGGAAATAGATATGGCGGAGATGGAGGAACAACCTTTGCATTACCAAATCTAAGAGGAAAAACCCCCATGAGCTATGGGCAAGGCCCCGGATTAACCAATAGACAGATAGGCTCAACAGGTGGTTCCTCTACAGTAACATTAACAAATAGTCAACTACCTAACCATAATCATATACCCCAATGCACCACCACTACAGGTACACCAGTTACTAATCCCGAAAATGCAGTATTTACTAATATAAGAGGAAGACAACCTGCTGCATATACTACTACACCTAATGTGAATATGGCACCACAAGTAGTGCAGCCGGCTGGTGGAGGGGAGCCCCACGAAAATATGCAGCCCTATTTAGGCCTAAGCTTTATCATTGCCCTACGGGGGATATACCCCAGCAGAAGTTAGGCTATTACATAAAACCCATAGAGTAATTAATGTAAGAGAGGGGATATTGGATGTTTAAAAAAGCATTAAGACTTACCATATGTACATTATTATTGTTGATACTAACAATAGTATATAGTACGTCCTTTGCCAGTGACCTTATTATTAATGTGGAAATAGATAAGTTTGTAGAAACACTAGATGGGCTTATTGAAGTATACCCAGATGGACTTGATAATGGGAATGATGGAAATTTAAATTATGTAGGTCACTTTGATACATATGGGGTTTCTGAATCAGTAATAAGATTTAACTTAAGCGATATTGACAATAATAGAACAGTATCAAAGGCAACTTTAAAATTCTTTATAGTTAATACTTCTGGTGATAATTTCATTACAATCCATGGTTCAAATAATGATAGTTGGACAGAGTCAGATATAATAGTACCAACAAAAGATCAGTTAATTGTCCTAGAGGACAGGTCCTTTCAAACATCTCATAATCTACAAGCAGAGTATGATGTAACAGATTTTATAAAAACACAAGCCTCAATAAGTACTATGGCATCCTTTGTAATAAGTGGAGCACAAACTGGTGCAGTCAACTTTTTTGATTTTCCAGATAGAAGCAACATAAATTACCAGCAGCAACAATACCATAAAACCCATCTGGTCATAGAATATCAACCTTCACCACCAACCGGAACAGTAAGCATAAATTCAAACGCACTTTATACAAACTCCAACAACGTAACATTAAGTCTTTCAGCCAACGCCCCAGGAGGCCCACCAATAGAAATGAGATTTTCCAATGACAACATAAGCTGGAGTGACTGGGAAAGTTATTCATCAACAAAGGATTGGACATTAGGGGATGGTGATGGAGAAAAAACAGTCTATATGCAGCTGAAGGATGGAAACGGTGCTGTAAGTAATATTGAAATAAGTGACAGTATTACTTTAGATACCATACCCCCAGCAGGGACAATAAGCATTAACGGTGGAGCAGTAGTTACCAATAATAGAGATGTAACATTAAATATTACAGGAACAGATGAAAATGGAGCAGTTGAAATAAGGTTTTCAAATAATAATACTACATGGAGTGGATGGGAGACACTCATACCAACTAAGCTGTGGACAATGTCTGACGGAGATGGACTAAAAACGGTATACGTTGAGCTTCGGGATATGGCAGGAAACAGCAGCGTATATGAGGATACAATTACATTAGATAGCACTCCACCAATAGTAACAGGTGTTACTGATAATGCTGTTTATAACACAGCCAGAACAATAACCTTCAATGAAGGAACAGCAACACTAAATGGAAGCCCCTTTACAAGTGGAAGTAACGCCAGTGAAGAAGGGAGCTATATACTTGTGGTAATTGATGAAGCAGGAAATACCACCACAGTATCCTTCATAATAGATACTACACCTCCAACAGGTTCAATAACCATTAATGACGGAGATATGTATACCAATAGTACAACCGTAACATTGAATATAACAGGTGCAGATGAAAACGGTGCTGTAGAAATGAGACTATCTAATAATAATATAACCTGGGAAAATTGGGAGGCGTTAATCACAACTAAGGGATGGACACTATCAACAGGAGATGAAGAAAAAACAGTTTATTTGGAGCTTAGAGACGCAGCAGGAAACACAGCAAGCTATGAAGCAACTATAATACTTGATACTGTTCCTCCAATCGGAAGCTTTACAATAAATAGCGGAGAGAATATAACCAATAATGTTAACGTGATTTTAAATATTGTTGGTACAGATGAAAATAGTGCAGTTGAAATGAGACTTTCAAAGGATAATAGTACATGGACTAGCTGGGAGGCTCTATCAACAACAAAGGATTTTAGTTTAGAAGATGGAGATGGAACAAAGACAGTATATTTGGAGCTCAGAGACGCAGCGGGAAATATACTGGCCATACAACAATCGATTATATTAGATACAACACCACCAATAGTAACGGGGGTAGATAATGGAGGCGTATATAACACAGCAATTACAATAAATTTTAACAAAGGAACAGCAACACTAAATGATAATCCCTTTACAAATGGAGAAGGTGTGAGTGAAGAGGGCAGCTATATTCTGGTGGTAACAGATACAGCAGGCAATATAACCACATTGGAGTTTATAATAGACACCACCCCACCATCAGGAAGTATAACGATAAATGATGAAGAGGACTATACCAATGACACAGATGTAACCATTAATATGACAGGCGCAGATGAAAACGGACCAGTCGAAATGAGACTATCCAATGACAATGTAATCTGGAGCAGCTGGGAGATGCTGCTGTCCAATAAGAGTTGGACAATATCAGATGGAGAAGGAAAGAAAACTGTTTATATGCAATTAAGGGATAAAGCAGGAAACATATCAGACTTCGAAGCTTCAATAACTTTAGATACCATCCCGCCAACAGGAAGTATAAGTATAAATGATGGAGACAGCCACACAAATGATGCCAATGTAATTCTCAGCATAATAGGGGTAGATGAAAATGGAACAGTAGAAATGCGACTATCCAATGACAATACAACATGGAGCAGCTGGCAGACGTTATTACAAGCCAAGCCATGGATGGTAACTGAAGGAGATGGAGACAAGGTTGTATATATTGAGTTAAGAGATATGGCCAAGAATGTAACCCCTTTGAGTAGCAGTATATATTTAGATACAACAGCTCCAACAGGGACAATTGAAATTAACCATGGAGAAGCAGAAACTACTATAGCAGATGTTAATTTATCAATTACAGCAAATGATGGACTTGGTGCAGGGAATATAGCAATGCAGTTTTCAAATGATAACATAGGTTGGAGTGAGTGGCAGCCCCTTAATGATAACTACAATTGGAATTTAAGCGAAGGCTATGGGATTAAAACAGTATATATGAAGCTAAAGGATGGAATAGGAAATGTAAGCCAAGCATACTCTGCTGATATTAGATACAAGTCAATACCAAAGGCTGAAAACAATACTGTGTATGGGAAAACTGGAGATATACTATCATTTAAGGCAAGTGATTTTACCTTTGTAAACCAAGATGGAAGCCCAATAGAAAAAATTATGATTATCTCCTTACCAGAGAATGGCCAGCTGAAGCTAGAAGATGCTTCTATTGTAATTAACCAGGAAATATTAGTAGAAGATATAAAAAACATAAGATTTATTCCAGTAGAAGACTGGTACGGAACAACAAACTTTGAATGGAAATGTAAGGATGAATCAAACTATTCTACAAATATAGGAGAAATAACAATAAATATTGCTGATTTATCAGGAAATGCAGAGCTAAGGAGTATTGTTACAAGCAAGGGAACATTAAACCCCTCCTTCTCATCTTCTCACTTGGAGTATAATGTCAATGTTGATAGCAGTGTAAACTCTATAACCATCACCGCTATTACATGGGACAATAATGCTTCTATAAAAATAAATACAATAGATGCCATTAATGGAGAAGCATCACCAGCCATTGAATTGAACTTTGGAAGCAATACTATAAATGTTGAAGTTACAGCAGAAAATGGAAATAAGTCTATATACAAAATAAAAGTTATAAGAGAAAAAGCATATGAGGATAAGGATAAGGATAAGGATGATAGTGGTGGCGGATCTAGCGGAGGATCTTCAGGAGGAGGGCATGCAATTAGCCCAAGGGTAAATGAGATTGAGGAAGACGTAAAGGAAGAAGTAAAAATTCACGATGGAGTCGGGTATGTAAATGTAGATATAAATGGTATAGAGCATAAAGAAGTAGAGGCAGAGGTTATATATATTGGTGATAAAACAGAGGTTAAGGTATATTTAACAGATGCTATTTTAACTAAACTGAACAATCAGCAGGAAAGTTCAACTATTAATGTAAGCAATAGTAAAACTGTCAACACTTTAATAGTATCATTTAATGGAGAAACATTTAGTAAAATGAAAAACAAAGATACTGCATTAAATATAGTTACCACAGATAGTACCTACAGGATTCCCTTAAATGATCTTGATATAAATGAGCTGTTGGAATTGAAGGGAAATGTCGACTGGAAGGATACCTCATTTTCCATTCAAATTAAACTGCCACCACAAGAAGAAAGGGATAGTATTGTAGCTGAATTGGCAGAAAGCAATATAATGGTAGCTTCACCCATTGTTGAATTTAAAATCTTATTTAGAATAGGAGATGTAGAATTAGAAATAAGCAGATTCAATAAATATGTTGAGAGATATATCCCTTTAAACAATCTACCTTCATCGAAGACTTTAACTGGAGTATTGATTAAAAGGGATGGCAGTTTGAACCATGTACCAACTAGAATTGTCAATACAAATGGTAAGGATTACGCTATAATCAGCAGTATGAGCAATAGTTTGTATACCGTTGTCAGCTTTGAAAAAGAATTTAAAGATATGGAAAAGCATTGGGCTAAAGAGTATGTAAGAGAGAGTACATCCAGATTAATAACTAATGGAGTAGATGAAGATAGGTATGAGCCCGATAGGGCAATTACTAGAGGTGAACTCACCTCCATAATAGTTAGGGCATTAGGTCTAACCTCTAAAGGAGGCTCCAACTCTTTTGCTGATGTAAAAAATTCTGATTGGCATAACGAATTTATATCTATAGCCTATGAGTATGGGTTAATAACCGGTTATAAAGATGGCAGCTTTAGACCCAATGCAACCATAAGTAGAGAAGAAACTATGGTAATTATTGAAAGAGCCATGAAGCTAATTGGAATTCAGGATGATGGCATTGAGTTGCAGGAAATAGAATTAGCGATGGAAAACTATGTTGACTCAGACGAACTAAGCTCATGGGCAAGAGCAGCTGCCTATATCTGTATTGAAAAGGAAATATTTAATGGAAGCAATGGAAAATTAAAGCCTAAAGACAGTATTACAAGGGGTGAAATAGCAGCAGTAATAATTAGAATGTTGAGAAAGACTAAATTGATATAATCATAGTATTATTATGGCCCCTATCTAAAATAGATGGGGGCCATTTAGCAAATACAACCATTGACTTTTAGACGGATTTTATTTAATATATTACTTGTACTGAATTTTTACAGTAAATAACGGAAAAACTAATATCTATAGTTTTATTTTATAAAAGCTCCATTATTGGAGGAATTAATGTGGATGAGTATTACATGAGGTTTGCATTGGAGGAAGCATTAAAGGCTTTTGACAAGAAGGAAGTACCAATTGGTGCAGTAATTGTCAGAGATAACAAAATTGTTTCTGCTGCTCATAATTTAAGGGAAACATTAAAGGACGCCACTGCCCATGCTGAATTGATTGCCATCAAAGAAGCATGTGAGGCATTAGGGGGATGGAGGTTGACAAACAGCACCCTATATGCTACAATAGAACCCTGTCCTATGTGTGCAGGGGCAATACTTCAAAGTCGTATTCAACGGGTGGTTATAGGAAGTATGGACCCAAAGGCAGGTGCATGTGGATCTATAGTAAATTTATTAAATATGAATGAATTTAATCATCAGGTAGAAATAACTACCGGTGTTTTAGAAGAAGAATGTGCTGATATTATGAGGCGCTTTTTTAAAGAGCTGAGAAAAAAAGCTTAAATACGCAAGGAGAGGTGTCCGAGTTGGCTAAGGGGCACGCCTGGAAAGCGTGTAAGGCCGAAAGGCCCCGCGGGTTCGAGTCCCGCTCTCTCCGCCATTAAAAGTTTATAAGTTTGCTGTGCTAGATGGGGAGGTAGCGGTGCCCTGTAACCTGCAACCCGCTATAGCAGGATTGAATTCCTCACTGAGGCATGTTGTATGTAGGGCAGCCTTAAGTAAGTGGTAATGAAGATCGGGTCCTACGCAATGGAAGCTTGCGAACCCCGCCAGGTCCGGAAGGAAGCAACGGTAAGTAATCCCTTTCGTGTGCCGTAGGGCAGCCTGATTCGAGCTAACTGCTTAAGTAACGCCTATGGCAATCTGTCGAAGTGAGGTGCACAGCATTACATAATAATAAAAAAACATGAGATTTCTCTCATGTTTTTATTAATTTGAAATAAGTATGTCGTCGTTTGTAGTGAAGGCTTTAATACTAACGCTTTTATTACAACTGTCATAATTTGTGCTTTTACCGTAAAGCTTCATGGTTGAGCCAACTGTTTTCTCAGTATAGGTCATGGAGAAGGGGGTTCTAATGGACCCGTTGGTGGTTACTGCTTCAAGGCCAATACCTATAGCTTGAGGAACATCACCTTTAATTTCAATTTTACCATTTGAGGTTTTAAGATGAATAAGCTCTAATTTATCATAGATTAAATTACTAACTAATATTTTAGAATTAGTGGTTAATGTCTCTATTTTGGAAGCGCTGGTGTTATCAATTAAAACCTTAGCATTTTTAGTGGCAGCTAAAATATGATTAGCAATAATATCACTAAAGGAAATTTTAGCGTTGGTTGTGGAACAGCTTATCTCTTTGTGAACTTTCAGTTCCTTTAAAATAATAGATGCATTTTTTGTATGACAGCAAATTTTATTACACTCTATATCCTCTATATAAATAGCTGCGTTTTTAGTATTGGCTTTAATAGTATCAATAAGAGAAGAAGGAACAAATACCTCCAGCTGAATCATAAGTTTTTCAAGCTCCTTTGGAAACAAAGCTACTGAAGAGCTCTCCTTCTTTGTCTGCAATATGGGTTTGTGGTATTCATATTCTTCAGGAAGTGCTCTAATAGAAGCCTTTACAGAAATATTATCCTCATCCCAGCTGGATAAATATATCTTCCCATTTTTTGCAAGTATATCTAGAGTCTTTAGGGCTTCTGGAGCATCTATCTTATAAATCTCCTCATAGCTTTTATATTTTGAGTCTTCGTTGTACTTCGATAAGTTTTCAATATCTACGTTCTTTTCGACAAAATCTAGAATTTTTTCTGCAAACCCCATTGATTTTTCTGCTAGGTGAACTCCTATATGACTCATTCTTTCACCAAATTTTTCGCCAAAATCCTCCATATGCTTTCCAAAATCGTCCATGCGCTTATCAAAGTTTTCAAAGGAACTAGTAAAGTCATCATCATGATGAATATGAATATTCTTATGCTTTTTTGAATCCTTCTTAGATGAGTAAGAACCGTTATGGTTGGAGGTGTTGTCACGATCCTCATCATCTAAGGCTTCCAGCAATCTTGCAGCTTCCTCCTTATTAATTTTTCCCTCTTCCAGTAGCTTTAAAATAATTAATCTTTCCTCAGTCAAAAAAATCAGCTCCTTCTTAATATAAAATTATTCTTTTAATAGCTTAACAGCCTCTTCAGCTGTAATTTCTCCTCTACTTAAGCTTTCAAGTACATCTTTTTTATTAGTAGAGGTAATAGGAACAGAGCTATGGCCTAAGGCCTCAATTACACCTTCAAGTTTATTCCTGACAGTTGGATATGAAATCCCCAGCTCCCTTTCAATTTCCTTTATATTTCCTCGGTTTTTAATAAACACATCAATAAAGTCCTTGTGTTCTTGAGAAAGTCTAGAAAATTTACATAATTCAAAGCTTCCCTCTATAGTAGTATCACAGTGGCGGCAGTGAAGTCGTGTTATTTTCAATTGATGATTACAAACTGGACATTGGCCAAGCACCTTGTTTTTCATAGTATAAGCTCCCTTCAAATATGGTTGGAACATTTTCACAGTTATGATAATTAGATAATATAATTAATAATTAATAAAGTCAATATATAATTTAGAAATAATTAATATAATTAATTTATAAATTTAAAAAATTAATTTAAGCACTATAAATATGTATAGTATTAGAATAGACCAATTTGATATCATACTAAAATTTAATAGATAGAATTGATATGTAGTTGGGTACAATACATTGAAGATATTCGATGGTATTGATATACTAAGAATAAGAAAAACAATTGAAATTGTTGGAGGAATGAAAATGAATACACAAATTGATGCAAGAGGCTTAAATTGTCCATTGCCTGTAATACATACAAAGAAAGCCTTAGAAGCCATAGAAGAGGGCATTATAACTACCATTGTTGATAATGAAGTGGCAAAAGAAAACGTAGCAAAGCTAGCCAAGAGCTTAACGTTAAAGGTTGATATTAAGGAAAGCCAAGGGAATTATTATATTAATATATTTAAGGATCATTCCCTTGAAGGAATCCATGCTTCTGGCGAAATAAACTGTGATGATCTTCCAAAAAGAAACTTAGTTATTCTAGTAACTAATACATGCTTTGGGGAAGGGTCAGAGGAATTGGGCAAAATATTAATGAAGGGCTACATTTACACATTAACCGAATCTACACCATATCCTAAGGCCATCATATTTCTAAATAGCGGTGTTAAGCTAGCCATAGAGGGCTCAGAGGTACTAGAAAATTTGAGAAAACTAGAAGCCAATGGAGTCGAAATACTCTCCTGTGGTACCTGCTTGGATTACTATAAAATTAAAGATAAGCTGCTTGTGGGTGGCGTTAGTAATATGTACACCATAGTAGAAAAGCTAAATAATGCAAAAAATACTATCAAAATATAGGAGCTTGAAATGGAAAATTCAAAAATATATGTAATAGTTTTCGATTCTACTCATTCAGCAATTGCTGCAGAAAAATGCTTGAAGGATAAAAAAATACCCAATGAAATTATACCAACTCCAAGGGAAATAACTGCCAGCTGTGGTCTTTCTATTCGATTCAATATTGACTCATTAAAAATAATCAAAGAAGCTTTACAGAATGGGAATATTTCTATTAATGGTATATATGAACTTAAGAAACAGGGTAATGAAAAACTCGTTGATAAATTAATATAGGGGGTGATGAAGTGTCTGTTGGTGTAGAAAAAGGATGGGCTTCTGAAGCATTAGATTTTCTCAAGAATCCAGAGCAATTATCTGTATACATAAGTAGACTAGCAAATATTATAATTATATTATTAATTGCTAGAATAGCAATAAGAATACTACAGTCCTTAATAAATAAATTTTTTGAGACAAGATTCTTTAATGCCAATCAAGAAGCAAAGTTTAAGATAGATGTACCGAGATTAGAGACACTAAAGGGGTTAACAAAAAGCTTAGTAAAATATACTATTTATTTTATAGCCTTTACAGCTATACTAGACTCCTTTGGAGTAGAAATTGGAGCATTAATTGCAGCTGCAGGAATCGGTGGACTGGCACTGGGCTTCGGTGCTCAAAACTTGGTTAGAGATATAATCACAGGATTCTTTATTTTATTTGAGGATCAATTTGGAGTAGGAAATTATGTTGAGATCGATGGAGTAGGAGGAATTGTTGAGGAAATGGCCCTTAGGGTAACAAAGATACGTGGTTTCAACGGTGACTTATACATAATCCCAAATGGTGAAATAAAAAAGGTGACCAATAGAAGCACAGGCAAAATGAGGGCATGGGTAGATATTTCAATCGCCTATGAAGAGGACATAGATAATGCTATTAAGGTGCTAGAGGAGGCTTCAGAGGAATTAAGGAATAATAACCCACAAATTCTAGAGGGGCCAATTGTGTTGGGAGTAACAAACCTAGGAAACTCAGATGTTGTAATATCAGTAATGGCTAAAACAGTTCCAATGGAGCAATGGGCTACGGAAAGACTAATGCGTAAGACCTTTAAGCAAGCCTTCGATAAAGAAGGAATAGAAATCCCTTATCCAAGGAGAGTTGTAATTAATGGAGACTCAAAATAATCTATATTAAAATCAACCTTAAATTAGGCTATTCAGATTCTTAATAGCCATTTAACGTGTTTTTATAATATGGCCCTCATTTATGAGGTGCCATTTTTATGTCCAGGAAAGTATGTTTGTTAGATTATGCAAAAAAGCAATTCTTTTATTAAAAGTTCATAATTTTAAACAAAATAACAGTATTTTGCATTGAGTATGATATACAAAATAACGTAACATTAAATAGAAGTTTGAAAATTCAAAAAAGGGGGCAAAACTATGAATTATAAAAAAATCATAGCGATTGTTTTATCCGTACTACTTATAGGAGGGCTTCTTGTTGGTTGTAGTTCTGATAACGAAGTAGGCCAGCAGACACCAGAGGAAAACGATACTCAACAAGAAAACTCAACGGAACAAAAAGCTTCAGGATCAGTTACTGTGTATAGTCCGCATAGTGCAGAAGTAATTAATCCCATTGTAAAAGAGTTTCAAGAAAGAACAGGAGTACAAGTAGACGTAGTTGCAGCTGGAACCGGAGAGCTTTTAAAGAGAATAGAAGCAGAAAGCGCTAATCCATTAGGAGATGTTATGTGGGGTGGTGGTGCTGAATCACTGGATTCTTTTAAAGATTATTTTGAACCCTATAAAACTCAAGAAGATAACATGATTGCGCCATATTTTAAAGATGCAGAATATAATTGGACTGGCTTTAGTGCACTGCCAATGGTTATTATGTATAACAAAAAGCTAGTAAAGCCAGAAGATGTACCAACATCTTGGGAAGATCTATTAGATGACAAATGGAAGGGTAAAATTGCATATGCAGACCCAGCTCGGTCTGGTTCCTCCTATACAACCCTTGTAACTATTTTAAAAGCATTTGAAAATGATGGTGACGATGGGTGGAATTTTATACGAAGTTTTATTGACAATTTAGATGGAAAAATTATTGGTAGCTCTTCAGGTGTATTTGTGGGAGTTGCTGATGGCGAGTATAGCATAGGGCTGACATTGGAAGAAGCAGCAATGCGATATGTAGTAGCAGGAGCTGACGTGGGAGTTGTGTATCCATCAGAAGGTACTTCAGCTGTACCAGATGGAATTGCAGTAATTAAGGATGCAAAGAACATGGAAAATGCAAAGCTGTTTATTGATTTCGTAGTGGGTAAGGATGTACAAAATATTGTTGTTAACAACTTTAGCCGACGGTCTATTCGTTCAGATTTAGAAGCACCAGAAGGATTAGATCCAATTGATAAAATAAAGTTAGTAGACTATGATTTTTCATGGGCAGCTAATAATAAAGATGAAGTATTGGATAAATGGAGAAACATCGTAATCGGAAGAGAATAGCAGATTTGAAGGGACATGAGTTATAATAATGTCCCTTCTTCTTAAAGTAGAAAGGGGAAGGATTATGATTAAGTTTGGGACTGGTGGCTGGAGAGGAATCATTGCTGAAGAATTTACATTTGAAAATGTTCGGTTGTTTGCTCAAGCAGTGGCGGAAGATATTCTAGAAAAAGACGAGGAATCATTAGGAATAGTTATTGGATATGATAATCGATTCATGTCAGAAAACTTTGCACAAAGTGCTGGATGTGTTTTTGCAGCAAATGGGATAACTGTATACATGCTACACAAGCCAGTACCAACACCATTGGTTACATTTACTACTAGAGAGCTGAATACCAGCTGTGGACTTACCTTTACTGCTAGTCATAATCCTGCCATATATAATGGAGTAAAGTACACCTGTAAAGGAGGCCTTCCAGCTACAGTAGAATTTACTAGCCATTTAGAGGATAAGATTAATGGTTTATCAGTAGAACAGGTAAAATCTATTTCATGGGAGCAGGCTATAAAACAGAATAATATTAAAATCATAAATATGCAACATGAGTATATTTCAGATATTGAGTCTTGTTTAGATTTAAACTTAATAAAAGAAAAAAGAATGAATGTCTTATATGATCCTATGTATGGCACCGGCGTAACATGTATGGAAATGTTGTTGGTGGATAGTAGGTGCAATTTGAAAACAATACATAGTCAAAGGGATCCCTTATTTGGAGGGCGAGTTCCAGCTCCCAATAGAGAGTCTTTATGGAGATTGAGGCACATGATGAAGGAAGGAAAATATGATGTTGCCTTTGCCACAGATGGAGATGCAGATCGACTAGCGGTAATCGATGATAGAGGAGATTTTTTGCACCCTAATGAAATCATAGGACTATTATATTATTACTTTTTAGAAGTAAAAGGGTATATGGGCGGTGTTGCTCGAAATGTTTGTACTACCCATTTGTTAGATTCTATAGCAAAGGAGTATGGATATAGAGTTTATGAAACTCCTGTAGGCTTTAAATATATAGGAGAGCAATTGTTGACGACAGATGCCATTATTGGAGGCGAAAGTAGTGGAGGAATTGCTATAAGGAATCACCTGCTTGAGAAGGATGGGATTTTGGCTGCAGGGCTAATGCTAGAAATGATTGCTATAAAAAAGAAGAAACTTAGTGAGATTATAAGGGAAATGAAAGAAAGGTTTGGTTATTTTTATTTTTCAGAAAAAAATTATCGATTCTTACCAAAGGAAAAAAATAAAATTCTAGAATATGTAAATTGTTTAGTACCTAATGAAATTACAGGTCGAGAGGTAGTAAATGTAAATAAATTAGACGGTGTTAAGTATTGCCTACAGGATAATAGCTGGATTAGTATAAGATTTTCTGGGACAGAGCCATATCTTCGTGTGATGGCTGAAAGCTCAACAGAAATACAAACAGCTCAAATGATTCAGTGGTTAGAGCAGCAAATAAAGAAGGTCACAATATTATTTGAATAAGGAGAGAGGGCAATGAGTCATAGTATGATTATTCAAAATGTGGTAAAGAAATTTGGTGATTATAGGGCAGTTAATCAAGCCAATTTTACAGTAGAAAAAGGAGAATTTTTTACTTTATTAGGGCCTTCCGGATGCGGAAAGACCACATTACTTAGAATGATAGCAGGATTCAACTCCATTGAAGAGGGAGAAATTATTTTTAATGATAAGGTTATAAATGATATTCCTGCTCATAAGAGAGACATAGGAATGGTATTTCAAAACTACGCTATATTTCCCCATTTATCTGTGTATAAGAATGTTGCCTATGGATTAAAGGCAAGGAATGTAGCAGCAAAGGAAATGAAAGAGCGAGTAGAAGAAGCCCTTCGAATGGTTCAAATGGAGGAGTATAAAGATAGACAGCCCTCTCACCTTAGTGGTGGGCAGCAGCAGCGAATAGCACTGGCAAGGGCGGTGGTGATACATCCCAAAATTTTATTAATGGACGAACCTTTAAGTAATTTAGATGCTAAGCTACGTGTTCAAATGCGTATAACAATTCGCAAACTGCAAAAGCAATTAGGAATTACTACTGTGTATGTAACCCATGACCAAGAAGAAGCATTGGCTATTTCAGATAGAATTGCCATCATGAAGGAAGGGGTTATTCAACAAATAGGAGAATCTGAAAAAATTTACAAACGACCTGCCAATGGATTTGTAGCTAATTTTATTGGTACTTCTAACTTTCTAGAAGGAAAGGTTACAAAAATTAATGAGGAAGGGCTAGCTGATATATTAGTACTAAATAAAAGTACAATAAAAGTGAAGCTTAAAAAGCAGTATGAAGATAAAGTGGTGATTTCTATACGGCCAGAAGAATTTGTAATTTCTGAACCTGTAGAGGGGCAATTAAGGGGAGAAGTAACCTTAAGTACATTTTTAGGTGACTTCATTAACTATGAAATTAAATTAGAAAATGGTCAGGTAATTGAAGTTAATGAATACACAAAGGATGTTAATTTCAGCAGAAAAATTGGTGATAAAGTAAGTATTACCACTAAGGCAGATAAAATTAATATTTTCGATCATACAGGAGAGGAGTCTTTGGTAAATGAGTGAACTTCAACCTAGATTAAAAAATCCTTTCTCAAAGGGCCCTGTATCTAATAAAAAATTTAACATTAGAAAACACTTCAATTTTTGGAATATGGTGATCCTTTTAAGCTTTGCTGGGTTGTTACTGGCTCTGGTATATCCTTTTTCTTCTTTGATTTTCAGAAGCTTTCTAGAAAGGGGAACTAATAATTTCACCCTTTCCAATTATAAAGATTTTGTGAGACTTCCTTACTATTTCTCCACCCTTAAAAATAGCTTTTCTGTATGCATAGCAGCTACTATTTTTGCTACAATCATTGGACTACCAATGGCATATATTTCAACACGATATAATATATGGGGTAAAAAACTTATTAATATTATGGTAATTCTTTCATTAATGTCACCACCCTTTATTGGAGCATATTCATGGATTTTGCTACTAGGTAGAAATGGATTCATAACAAAAATATTTGCAAACTTTGGGATCCATCTTCCAACTATCTATGGTTGGACAGGAATAGTATTGGTTTTTACATTGAAATTTTTCCCATACATTTATTTATATGTATCTGGCGCACTTAAAAGCACAGATGCCTCCTTAGAAGAAGCTGCTGAGAATCTTGGTACATCTGGAATAAAAAAGCTAATGACGGTAACATTTCCACTGATTTTACCCACAATTTCTGCCGGAGCATTAATGGTATTCATGACTTCCTTAGCTGATTTTGGAACACCTATGCTAATTGGTGAAGGATATAAAGTGTTACCGGTATTGGTGTATGAGGAATTTATGAGTGAAATTGGGGGC
Source organism: Alkaliphilus peptidifermentans DSM 18978 (assembly GCF_900101495.1). GTDB lineage: Bacteria > Bacillota > Clostridia > Peptostreptococcales > Natronincolaceae > Alkaliphilus_C > Alkaliphilus_C peptidifermentans. Next base: position 306,039 of record NZ_FMUS01000001.1, on the reverse strand, counting down.
AATGCAGCAATGGCCAGTGCCCTTAGTGTAGTTATCATATTATGCTCTTTGTCTGTACTAATGATTCAAAAATTAATTATTGCTAAAAAAAGCTACACAATGAGTGCTCTTCGTCCTCCACAAGTAAAAGAACTATCTTTAGGTAAACGAATTGCAGCAACTGTATTTTGCTTCGGTATAGCTACAATTGCAATGGCGCAGCAAGTAGTGGTTATAATTACATCCTTTATAAAGACAAGCGGACCAATTTTTGTTAAGGGATTTAGCTTAGATAGTTATCGCTTGGTGATGCATAGACTCTCACGAAATATTACTAATACTTTTTTATTTTCTACAATAGCAATTGTGATAATGATTGTTATAGGATTATTGATTTCTTATGTCATAGTACGAAAAAAATCAAAGGCAACAGAGCTGTTAGATCTTCTAATTATGTTTCCATATGTAATTCCCGGAGCAGTATTAGGAATTACACTGTTAGTTGCCTTCAATAAAAAGCCATTTATGCTAAGTGGAACAGCAGGGATATTAATTTTGGCATATGTTATCAGAAAACTTCCCTATACCATTCGCTCTAGTACAGCTATTTTGTATCAAATCGATCCAAGCATTGAAGAGGCCTCAATTAATCTTGGGGTACCACCTATGAAAACCTTCTTTAAAATCACAGCTGTTTTAATGGCCCCAGGTGTCTTTTCGGGAGCAATATTAAGCTGGATTACCACTATTAATGAACTAAGCTCCAGTATTATCTTATATACAGGCAAAACCTCCACTATTTCAGTAGCCATCTATACAGAGGTAATAAGAGCTAGCTTTGGTACAGCAGCAGCATTGGCTTCTATTTTAACAGTTACTACGGTGATTTCCATCTTGATTTTTAATAAGCTATCCGGTGGACAAGGGATTTCTATGTAGTCCTGTAATAGGATTGTTTTGTAGATATCCATAAGTTATAATGGTAGCGAAGTCTATCATTAACATAAATGAGGTAAAACACATGAAGATGTTTACGGGTGCTTATTTTTATAAACTATTGATATTCTTTATTATTGTTGGTTTCATACCTTTATTTATAATTGGAACCTTTCTCTACGGATTTTCCAGTAGAGAGTTAAGGAATATGATTTATGAACAAACAAATAGCTATGTGATGCAGGTTCATGATAATATTGATGAGCTATTAAAAGATAATGAGCGCAGTATAGAAGCATTATATGAGGATGAACAAATAAGACAAGTTCTATTAGGTAAGCTTTCAAAGGAAGAGGCCTACCACGATATATATGAGAAAATATACTTCTTAATGGCAGCAAAGAAAAACAAGTCACCAGTGTATATATTAAACACGGAGGGAGACCTGATTTTTGCAACCCATTCACTTGTTGAAGCTTATAATTTAAAGATATATAGCAACTGGGGAATTTTCCGTAAAGCAGTAGAGGCAGAAGGGGAAACGGTATTTTATGGACATAACTATTTAGATTCTGATCAAAATAGCATAGTACTAAGTATGGGAAAAGCTATTTTTCATGAAGGGGTCAACATAGGTTATATCATTATTGATATTTCAAGAAATGCTATATTAGATACACTAAACACTTCACAAAATGCTGCTCCCTTCAATACAATATTGGTAGATGAGCACTTTTATGTAATGGTAAATCAAAAAAACCCCTTTGAAGAAGGAAACTTTTTAAATCAAACATATCAAGATTATATTACAGATGCTTCAAAAAATGCATATTGGACCACAATTGATGAAAACCCATACTTACTTCTCAGAGATACTTCAACTAAATTCAATATCAGTACAATTACTCTCGTTCCATTGGACATTATTATGAAAAATGATCAATTTATTAAATCCATTATTCTTTGGGGCTGTGTAATTAGTTTAATAGTCTGTATAGTTGTAGCGTTATTTTTAGCAAGAAACATTGCTAATCCCATTAATGTACTGGTTAAGGCCATGAGAGACGTGGAAAAAGGAGACCTGACTGTAGAGGTAGATTTTCAACGAAGTGATGAAATCGGGGTCTTGGGAATTAGCTTCAACAGAATGGTAAAACGGTTAAGAAAACTAATGAGCAATATAATCGAAAAGCAGCAACGCATTCGGGTATCAGAAGTAAAATTGCTACAAGCACAAATCAACCCACACTTTTTATATAATTCTTTAGATTGTATTAAGTGGATGGCTAAGTTAAATCAAGTAGAAGAGGTAAGTACCATAACAACCCATTTAGGTAAACTGCTGAGAAACAGTATTAATATTGGAGATGAATTTACTACAGTAGAAGAGTGCATTAACTTGATAAAAAGTTATCTGTACATTCAACAGATACGTGTAGGAGACAAGCTGACGACAGAAATGGAAATAGACAATAAAATTTTAAAGGAAAAAATTCCCAAGTTGATATTACAGCCTATTGTAGAAAATGCCATTATACATGGGTTAGAGCAAAAAGAAGAGGATGGATTAGTTAGAATTTTAGGGTATGAAGAAGACCAGCATATTATCCTACAGGTTATTGATAACGGAAAAGGAATGGAAAAAGAAGATATAAAAAGAATTAACCAGCCTTCACTGAGTGAAGAGCATATAGGACTTTATAATGTAAACAAGCGGTTAAAGCTGTATTATGGAAGTCGAAATGGAATTCAAATAGAAAGCAATCTAAATGAGGGAACCATTGTAACCATCAGAATACCTCAAAAGTAAAGGGTGAAGAGGATATGGTAAAAGTAATAATTGTAGAGGATGAACAATTAATACGAAAAGGAATGGTTTTAACAATACCATGGGAACAATTTGATTGCGAGGTAGTTGGTGAGTGCGCTAATGGGTTGATTGGCAAAGAGATGATTGAAAGACTAAAGCCAGATATTGTTATTACAGATGTAAAAATGCCTAAAATGGATGGAATAGTAATGATTCAGGAAGTTGTTGATAAAGTTGATGCTGAGTACATTATAATCTCGGGCTACAGCGATTTTCAATACGCACAGCAAGCTGTACGGTTGGGAGTAAAGGATTACCTGTTAAAGCCAGTGGAGGACAAAGAACTTTTTTATACCCTCAATAGAATAGTTGAGAATATAAAAGACAGAAAAGAACAGCAAAGGCTAAAGAATAGCACAAGCTATTTACAGCAATGTCAAATTCAATTTTTTAACGAATACTTGGTAGTATCAGGTAATCGGGGAAAAGAAAAATATGTGATTGATACAGTAAATTACATTAAAGAACATTACAAGGAAGATATCACTATAAAAATAGCATCAGAAGTGTTGTATATTAGTGAAAGCTATTTAAGTAGACTGTTTAAAAAAGAAACAGGGTATACATTTGTTGAGTATTTAACAAATTATCGAATGAAAAAAGCTATTAAGTTATTAGTCAAAGAAGATATGAAAATATTTGAAGTGGCAGATGCTGTGGGATACAGCGATTCCAGATATTTTAGTGCCTTGTTTAAAAAGTGTGTAGGGATAACCCCCACTGAAGTTAAAGAAGGCCAATACGAAGAATTTAAAAGTAGGTGAAAATAAAGGTGAAAATTCAAACTAAATTTTTCTCGATTGTTATTTTTTTATCAATAATGCAGCTACTTGTTCTTTCCATTAACATTTCCAGGTATAAAGCAGTTGAAAACGACTCTATGTTTATTAATTATACAAGTAATCTAATCTCTGGTCAGTATAAAATGGCCCAGTCATCTTCAGACATACATGTAGAATTTTTTATGAACCAACGCATGCAGAGGGCTATTGATAGACTGGAAGAAGATGTAAACACATTTGATAAAACTATTAATGGTTTAATTTATGGAGATGAAGAATTGGGATTGGAGCCATTAAATAATGACGAATTTATAGACTCCTTTACTCAGCTAAAAGACCAATGGGATCAAGAACTAAAACCCAACTATCAATTATTGATCCAGCAACAAGACAGTCAAGGATATGAAAATATTTCATTGCTTATAGATGGATATATTGATGAATTACATACTACAATTGCACAATACTCCCAATTTTCTCAACAGAAGATAGTGATGGCGAAAATGCTTAGTATAGTATTGATGGTTATCTCTATATTAATAGGCGTTATTGCTTTATTCTTGGTTGATAAAAGCTTCATGCATCCTATTCGTTTATTAACTAAAGAGTTAAGAGATGTTTCCAATGGTGATGGAGATCTAACAAAGACAGTGCAGTATACAAGCAACGATGAAATGGGTGTCCTGACAAAATACTTTAATCAATTCATACATAATATTAGAGATATTGTAGAAGCGGTGGTGCGTTCTTCAACGGTATTACAGCAGTCAATGGGAAGTATTTCAGTAATGGGAGAGCAGTTAAGTACATCAACCGAAACAATTGCAGTAAGTGTACAGGAAGTATCTATAAGAAGTTCAGAACAGGCAGATATGATGAAGAAGTTTAGGGATTTATTAAAACAGCTGGATCAGGATATACAACAGGTGCTAGAAAATGCAGCTTATCTTTTTGAACAATCCAATAGTACTAAGTCAAACAGTGAAGACATTCAAATAATTGTACAGGAACAAGGAAAGCAGCTAACAGGCCTGACACATGAAATAAAAGATGTTTCACTTACGGTACATCAACTGGAAGACTATTCAAGAGATATAAAAAAGATAGTTGCTTTAATAGAAAGTGTGTCAAATCAAACAAATCTTTTAGCATTGAATGCTGCAATAGAAGCTGCTAGGGCAGGAGAAGCAGGAACAGGCTTTGCTGTAGTAGCAGAAGAGATAAGAAAGCTGTCTGAGGAAACAGCCCAGTCCACGGTGAAAATTGTAAGTATAATTGAGAGCATTACAGGACAGGTGATTAGTGTAAAAGAGAACACAGATTATATAGTTAAAAGGATAGAAGTACAGCAGAATGATATGAAACAGGTTGAAGATAGACTCAATAGTATGGTGGATGCAACCAATAGAAATGTTGAACAGATGAAATATATTAAATCAATTCATCAACAGATGGAGGCTTGCTTTGAGAAAATTGAGGTATTCAACGAAAGAATGTTTGACACAGTTGAGGCCAACTCACAAAATGCACAGGAAGTATCTGCATCTGTTCAGGAACAAACTGCTGTATTCCAAGAAATGCTCTCTTATATTGCAAATGTACAAAAAACTGAAGAAGAACTTGCCAGTGTAGTTGGACAATTTAAAATAAAGTAATAAATGGGGGTTAAATTATGATTAATACAATTATATTTGATATCGGCAGAGTTTTATTAGAATTTGAACCAAAAAAATACCTAGAAGCTAAGTTTTCAGAAGAGGTTGTAGATGAACTTTTTGAACATGTATTTTCCAGAGATGAATGGCTAGAGCTAGACAAGGGTACCATCGATGAAGAAATGGCCTTAGAAATAATCGCAAAAAGAATACCCCATCGTCGTGGAGAAATTAGTGAGCTTTTAGAAGGATGGCATGAGCTGCTGATTCCTATAGCTGGGACAGTGGAAATACTACATAGATTAAAAGAAAAAAAATATAAGATATACCTGCTATCTAATTTCCATTTTAAAGCTTTTGAGAAGGTCAGTAATCAATTTGATTTTTTTCAAATTGCAGATGGTAAAATTATTTCCTCCCATGTGAAATATCTAAAGCCTCAAAAAGAAATATACGAAGCATTGATGGTAAAGTATAATTTACAACCATCTGAATGTTTGTTTATAGATGATACCAAAGAAAATCTAGAAGGTGCCAAGAAGATTGGGATAAATACTATACATTTTATATCAGCAACACAATTAGAAGAGGATTTACTGGAAGTAGGAATCCTTTAACTATCTATCATTACGCTGGCTTCATAATTTGAGTATAAAACACCGATATAGCTTATGGTTATTAGATGGGAGGTATAGCATGAGAATAATTATTGTAAATGATTATGCAGAAATGAGTCAAAGAGCGGCTAGAATTGTGGCCAGTCATGTAATTCTAAAACCCAACAGTTCAATAGGCTTGGCAACGGGGAGTACACCATTAGGAATGTATAATGCTTTAATAGACTTGTATAACCAGGAATACATTGATTTTAGCAAAGTTACTACTTTTAATTTAGATGAATACTATGGACTAGGGTCCGCTAATCCTCAAAGCTATCATTATTATATGTATAATAATTTCTTTAAACATATAAATATAGGTATGGCCAACGTAAATATACCCTATGGTATGTGTAAAAGCATTGAGGATGAATGTAATAGGTATGAAGAAAAAATTGAGGAGGTAGGAGGAATTGACCTTCAGGTGTTGGGTATTGGTCGCAATGGCCATATTGGGTTCAATGAGCCTGACATAAAATTTGAAGCAAAAACCCATATGGTTAATTTAGATGAAGACACCATTAATGCTAATTCCAGGTTTTTCAAATCTATTGAAGAGGTACCAAGAAAGGCCATAAGCATGGGTATTAAGACCATAATGAGGGCAAGGAAAATACTATTATTAGCAGTGGGAAAAGATAAAGCGAAGGTAATTTATCAAATGCTATACGGTAAAATTACACCTGAGTTGCCGGCATCTATTTTGCAGCTTCACCCAGATGTTACAATGATATTTGATAAAGAAGCAGCATCACTACTGGAGTCAATGAAAAATATTGAAGCCAAAGAATTTTCCATCTAAGCCAGCTTGGATTTTATAAAAAGGTGGGATTTATATGATAAAAATTAAACCACATCATTTTATGGATATAATCAAATTATATGGGAAAGGAATAGAAATGTTTATTCCAGATGATAAATATAATCACAATTTCTATTATGTTGCAAATGAAATAATTAAGAATCATCATATACATATAAAAATAACCCTAGAGCAAGATGATATTTGTCTCCCATGTAAGTACCTTGGCAAGGAAGGAAGATGTATAGATACGATAGATCATATAAATGATGTCAGCTTTAAAAATGAGTGGAATCAAATAATAGACAATAGAATTATTGAGAATTCTAATGTTTTAGCTAATAGTATACACTCTGCCCATGAGTATTGTAAAATACTATATTCAGTAAAAGAAAATATTTTTGATGTTTGGAAAGAAGAAACAAATTCTGATAAATATGATAGATATAATTATTTTTGTTTAGGTGCAGAAAAATACTTAGGTATATTATAATAGTGCCCCCTCAAAAAAGGCACTCCTTTTCCATTAGGGTGCCTTTTTTATATACACTAGAACCTTTTCAAATCTCTTCTGCTAAAGGTCCACTCAGGCGTATATAAAGTTTCCCCGAAATTTAAGCTATACCAAGGGCTAAGCTCTTTATCCATAGGATTTATTAAAATCTGGGTATCTTGAGCAGGCATATAGCTTTGAGCTAATAAAAATAGCTTTTCTCCAGTTTCTATATTCTCTGCCATATCAACGACTATAACAGCATGACCAGGACTTCCACCCTGTATGAAAACATCTCCTATTTCCATTTCCTCAACCGCTACAGGGTGAAGCTCTTGAGACAAAGAAATTGTGCCAGCGTAGGCAAAAACAATATCTAAATATTTTCTAAAATCATCATAGGTATTAGAGGCTTCTGCCCTCTTTACCCAGCTAACTTCATTTCCCACAACTGAAATCCTATATCCATCCATCCATTTTGTATAATCAACCCTAAACCCATTGGTAAAGTTAAAATGAATTTTATCATATTCCCCCTTTCCATAAAAATATTCAGCCCTAAGCCGTATAATTGCGTCGGCACATTGCTGTAAATCCCTATTGCCAAGGTCCATATCAACAACTGCATCATATACATTGGGTTTGTTTTTTTCCCTGCCATCATAATAAAGCACCCTTGAGTCATGGGCTTTTAATGGTAGGTTTCTTAAGTATGCTCCAAAGGAATCCTCTGTTATTTCTATTCTAGTAAAACCTTCAGGGACATTAAACCGATCTTCAATAATTTTACCCTCAATATTTATTAATTCCTGTTTACTATCACCTACTTCACTGATGGGAGCCACATCTAAAGGTTTATCAGTCTGGTGGTCATCAGCTGATCTAAACTGACATGAAACTACAAGCATCAACAAAGATAATACTATAATAATTTTCTTCATAAGGCACCTCCTGGTAATATACAACAATTGTCATATGATAATATATTTTTCATTTAATAGGAAAGTCCTACTTTCCTATTAAAGATTTTAACCCGCATCAAATGCTTTTGTTCTGTCACTATGCATACTTCTATATTTACTATATTATAAACACATAGGAAGTAAAAATTACAAGTTAACTTTTAATTACAAATTTAGAATAATAAAAGGTAAAGAAGCAAAATGACATTAATCTTGGGTTTTTGATTTGTCAAATAAGGTTTATTATTTATAAATAAAAGAAAGGTACTGTAATTTTATTATAAAATAGTTTAAAATAAACAATAATAACACAATTAATATGGAGGGTGGTAGAGGTAAATGCCAATGAAGCTAGAGGTTGGAGATATGGTGGAATTAAAGAAGCAGCACCCCTGTGGAAACCATACCTTTGAAATACTAAGAACAGGTGCGGATTTTAGGATAAAATGTATTAAATGCGAGAGACAGGTTTGGATTGATAGGGCAACCCTTGAAAAGAGAATTAAAAAGGTAATAGAGAAGTAACTAATTACTCATTGTTCATTTTATTGCTTATTATTATTTTATGATATATATTTATGGATTCCGTCGAAAAAAAGTTAAAGGGGTGTCTTTATGAAAATTAAATATGCAAAGAGAATGGATAATTTAAAGGCTTCAGAGATAAGGGAAATCCTAAAGCTTACCGAAAGACCAGAAGTTATTTCTTTTGCAGGGGGTCTACCGGCTCCAGAGCTATTCCCTATTAAAGAAATGAAAAAAGTTTCGGAACTTGTATTAGAGGAAGCAGGCAAGCAAGCTCTTCAATATAGTACTACAGAGGGATTTCCACCACTTAGAGAAAAGATCGCAGAAAGATTAATGGACACAGGCATAAGGGGTAACGGCGATAACCTTCTGATAACTAGTGGGTCACAGCAGGGGCTAGATTTTTCAGCAAAAATATTCTTGAATGAAGATGATATAGTTGTTTGCGAAAGCCCAAGCTATATTGGGGCGATTAATGCATTTAAAGCATATTTACCACAATTTATTGAAATTACAACCGATGATGATGGAATGATTATGGAAGAATTAGAAGAGGTTCTTTCAACAAAAGAAAATGTAAAAATGATATATGTCATTCCTGATTTCCAAAATCCATCCGGCAGAACCTGGTCTGTTGAAAGAAGAAAAAAGCTTGTTGAGCTTGCTAACAAATTTGATTTGCCAATCATAGAAGACAATCCATATGGAGAGCTAAGGTTTGAAGGCGCAAGACCACCAAGCGTTAAGTCCTTTGATAAAGAAGGCAGAGTCATTTACTTAGGAACCTTCTCAAAAACCTTTTGTCCAGGATTAAGAATAGGTTGGGTATATGCAGAGGCTGAACTGCTTCAAAAATATATTCTTGTTAAGCAGGCAGCAGACCTCCACTCAAACTCAATGTCTCAGCGGGAGCTAGATAAATTTTTAGAATTATATGACCTGGATGCACATATTGAAAAGATAAAAAAGGTTTATAGAAAAAGAAGAGATATCATGTTGAAGACAATGGAGGAGACTTTTCCCAAAAGTCTTAAATATACTTATCCAGAGGGTGGTTTATTTACCTGGGTTGAACTACCAATCCACCTAAATGCAAGAGATATACTGTTAAAGGCATTAGAAGTAAATGTAGCATTTGTTCCTGGAGGATCATTCTTTCCTAACGGAGGTCGTGAAAACACCTTAAGACTAAATTACTCCAACATGCCAGAGGACAAAATAAAAGAAGGAATAGAGAGACTAGGAAAAGTGCTAGAGAAGGCAATGGAAGAATAAAGAAAAAAAAGAGAGTGGCAACTGCCACTCTCTTTTGTAAGGGGGAGATTGGGATGAATAAATGTTGTATTGTGGGGGTTATATAATTATAATTTTGCCAACAAGTAAATTTTTTATACAAATAAATAATAGAAATTTTTTATAATATGCTCTCATTATAGTAATTGGTTTAGGGTTATCGTTAAGGAAGATGGGAAAAACTATATTATAGCTAATTATTTACTTGGCTACATAGTTGTTTACAAATAAATAGTTTGCTTTTTTTAAACTGAAATGATATAATACCTAGATGTGAGAAATCATTTCTCTGTCCTGCGTGAAGCAGGGCCGCTCAAGTCCAGAGGGAGGTGAAATAATGAATAAATATGAATTAATGTACATTTTAAAGCCAAGTGCAGATGAAGAGAAAAGAAATCAGCTATTGGATAAGTTTAAAGGTATCATTGAAGCTGATGGACAAGTTGAAAATGTTGATGAGTGGGGTAACAGAAAGTTAGCTTATGAAATTAACAAGTTAAACGAAGGCTACTACTACCTAGTACACTTCAATTCTTCTGCAGACGTTCCTAAGGAACTAGACAGAAATATGAAAATCGCTGATGATGTAATTAGACATATGATAATTAGATTAGAAGCTTAATTAATAGGGGTGGTGTAACTATGAATAGTGTTGTATTGATAGGGAGATTAGCAAGAGACCCAGAGTTACGATTTACTGCCAGCGGAAAAGCTGTAGCCACCTTTAGTGTTGCAGTAAATAGACCTTTTTCAAAAAATAAGGAAGCCGATTTCTTCAATATTGTTGTATGGGGTAAAACTGCAGAAAACTGTGCAAACTATCTTGCAAAAGGTCGCCTTGTGGGGATTCAGGGGAGATTACAATCTCGTTCCTATGAGACACAAAATGGTGACAAGAGATACGTTACAGAAGTTGTTGCAGACCAGGTGGAGTTTTTAGAATGGGGAGGTCGTGAAGATCAACCTAAGAAGAAAAACGATGACTTTGGCTCTATGGATGTAGATCTAAACGATTTTGAAGCTATCGACGAAGATGAGGATATTCCATTCTAGTAGAAGGAGGGAAAAGAATGATCAACAAGAGAAAACGCAGAAGCAAGAAAAGAATTTGTACCTTCTGTGCTGACAAAAACGCTCGTATTGATTACAAAGAAGTTCAAAAGCTTAGAAAATATGTAACCGAGCGTGGTAAAATTCTTCCAAGAAGAATTTCTGGAAACTGTGCAATACATCAAAGAGACTTAACGCAAGCAATAAAGCGTTCAAGACATTTAGCTTTACTACCTTATACATTAGACTAGGTTTTAAAATATATAGAAATGTTAAAAATAAGAGAAGAATGTATTATACTTATAATATATTCTTCTCTTATTTTTTGCATATATTAAACTTTAGAAGTTGACAAGCTTTATTCTAATTTTATTAATCTTATGATTATAATCACATAGATTAAGATATACTTCATGTATAATAAAGAAAAAATGTAAGGTTATAGAGGAGCAGTATAATGAAAACATTCAAACTAAAAGATCTAACTTTTACAGCTCTGATAGTTGTATTGATGTTTGTACTGGGGTATATATTAGTACCTCTATTTGCTATTCTACCAATTCCTGCATATAGGGCAATTTTTGTTGCTCCAATTTACGGGGCAGGTATTACCTTAGCAATTAATCAAACTAAGCGGACAGGTACAGCTACTATTATTGGAATCCTAATAGGACTAATGATAGGTAGCTTTGCAATTATTATGTTTTTTGTTTCTGCTGTAGCAGGATTTGCTACAGATATAATCGGCTCAATGCTGGGAGGTTATAGAAAAGAGAAAAACATATTAATTGCAGGGAGTCTTTTCCCTGCGATACAGATACCACTAGTGTTTTATATTATGGCATACACAGTAGGTGGTGTGTTTGGAGAATTAATTAAACAGCCAATTATCATACTGATACCAACTATATTTGCTTATATAATAGCGTATATTTCATCTATAGCAGTTTTGAGGGTATGGAAGAAAAGAAAAATTAATAGTCAGCTATAATTATAATGCTTTGAAAAAGCCCGTTAGTGAGAAAATGCTTTTGGGTTATTTTTATTTAAAAAAGACTGTTGTTGTAACCGTTACTTTTTATAAAGAATCAGCCAAAAGCAATTATACAATTTCCTCATTAATGCTAATATGTTGTTATTTAATGTAATATATATCCTATATAGTAAAAAGTATAGGAGGACATAGATATATGCTTAAAAAAGTCTGCTTAATAATAGTGCTTCTCATATTTTGTGACTGGTTAACTGCAAATGCTATAGCAGTAAATAAAGAGTACACCAAGGTAAAGGCAGTAGTATTAGAAGAGGTAGTAATCCAGCAAAATGAAGCTTCAGTACAGTCTGTAAAGGTTAGAATATTAGAGGGTGAATTTAAAGATAGTGTTATTCAGTTTAATCATAGATTAATAGAAGGTTCGAAATATAACATACAGCTGGTTGAAAATATGAAAGTTTTTGTACAATTAACTACTGAAAACAATCAACTAATAAGCATAGCTTTTTTAGAAGTGGTTAGAGATGGCTATTTATTAATACTTTTGATTCTATTTTTTGCATTGTTGATTTTATTTGGAGGCTTTAAAGGCTTCCGTTCATTTATAGCTTTGATTATTACTGGACTATGCTTGGTAAAGATATTCATGCCAATGATTATACAGGGATACAATTTTATCCTTTCTACAGTGCTTGTATGTAGTATTATTGTTATTGCCAGCTTCATATTGATCAGTGGCTTCAGTAAAAAGAGTCTTTGCGCTATACTTGGAACAATAGGAGGTACAATTGTTTCGGGAATTCTTGCAGTCTTGTTTGGCAACCTTATTCAGCTTACAGGAATATCAGATGAAACAGTACAAATGCTTGTTACCCAAACAAATTTAAACATTGACTATAGGGGCTTACTTTATAGCGGTATAACAATAGGCGTTTTAGGAGCTGTAATGGATGTCAGTATGACCATTACCTCCGTGGTATTTGAAATAAAGAAAACAAATAAAAAGGTTAGAATATCAACTCTATTTTTTTCTGGACTTTCTGTTGGTAAAGACATTATGGCAACAATGACCAACACTCTAATATTAGCCTACGCTGGCACCTCCCTACCCCTATTGTTTTTATTTGCTGTAGGAGAAATGACATTGGTTGATATTGTTAATACACAATATATTGCTTCAGAGATTATTAGGTCTTTATGTGGAAGCATAGGACTACTATTAACTATTCCCATTACCTCTTTGATTGCAGCCACAAACAACAACTAACAATTGTCAAATAATTAACGATATATTGTGGCAGGATTTGTCCCCCACAACGAGAATAATAGAATTAAGAAAGAGGTGACTAAATGGAGTTCTTCGATGATATCGTAAAAAAAACGTTGCAATATGGAGAAAAATTAGGGGTTTATCTAGTTTTAAGAATACAGAAAACCAAGGCGAAATATATAGTTATAAATAATGGTGAAACAGAAGAAATGTCATATAATGAGGCAGGCGGAATAGGTATTCAAGTGTTTACAAAGGATGGAGGATGTGGATTTGCCTCTTCAGAGAAAATAGACCAAGAGAGCTGCTTGCAAATGGTTGAAATAGCAGCAAATATTGCATTTCAAATAGATAAAAGGGGAGGAAAAAAGAATAAGGAGATTTTTAAAATTTCTTCCATTAAGGATAAAGCATATGCCTCTGTAAAGTATCCATTTGATTATCTAAAAATCGAGGAAGAAGAAATTCAATTATTAAAATTTAATAAAGAAATAATTGATTCATATAATTGCATATCAATTGAAACCTTTTATAAATTCATAGAAGACCAATGGAGAATTATTCGTAGCGACGGCACAGATGTTTTCTATAATTTACCAAGGGTGGCAATATCAAATACCATTACGGCAAAGGCTGGAAACACTGCAACAACTAGATCTGCCATTAGTGGGAGTGATGCTTCTATACTTATAGATAAAGATAAAAGAGATTGTCTTGTTAAGCGAACTAAAAATGCTTGCAACCTAGCAATAGAGCTTTTAGAGGCACCTACAATTAAGGGAGGAAGCTACAAAATTATTTTAGATTATCCATTAGCAAAGGGACTAGCCCATGAAGCCTTTGGACACGCAGTTGAAAGTGACGGCTTAAAAACTTCTATACTGGGAGATTCTAAAGGAGGCTTTAATAAAGGTCAGGCTGTAGCAAGTTCAATTGTTTCCATCATAGACGAATCTGTTGATGGAGATTATGCATATCAACCATATAGTGCTAATGGTGTAAAGAGAAGGCCAGTTAATATTGTAGAGAAGGGAATATTACAGGAGGCACTATCAGATGTTTTTTCTGCTTCTGAGGCTGCCGTGCCAATAACAGGAGCAGGCAGGGTTGAAAGCTATAGACATATTCCCCTACCAAGAATGTCAAATATTCGAATAGAAGTTGAAGGCTTTGTACCAATGGAAAAGGAAATAGAGGACGTTACCCCAGAAGAGCTCTATAAAATTTTACTTGAGAATAATCTAGCAGAACCACATGAAGAAATTATATATTTAGTTGGTTACAAAGGGGGACAGGTTAAACCTAGTCAAGGTGAATTTGTCTTTAATTGCAGTGGAATATATTTATTAGGAGATAGCTGCAAATTGTATCAGCCGGCAATATTTAGTGGAAAGGTTCTTTCAGCCTTAAAGGCCATTATAGGAGCATTGGGTGAGTTGAAATTAGATGCACAGGGAACCTGTGGCAAGGCAGGACAAAGTGTACCCTCAAGCGGTGGCTCTCATTATTTTATAGTATTGGAAGCCAATAAAGACGTAATAATAGGGGGAGCGTAACATGGAAGAATATATTAAAGAATTGGAAGATAAGATTAAAGAATATATGTTAAGTAACAAGAAGGAACTTCAGATTAAAGGCTGGTACTTCGGGGCTAATAAAAACACCTCAATAAAGGTTGGAATGAAAAACAATGAATTAGGAGGAGTTTATAGCTGCCCAAAGGCAGAAGAGAGTATTAGAGGAAAAATCTATATTATATGGCAGGATAACAGGAGAAGTGTTGCTGTACTTCAAAGCAATACAGTAAAAAGTTTTCACAAGATGATAGATTTGTGGAGAAAAGCTTCCTTTGCTGAAGCCGAAGGATCAGACATATATATAGAACAGCAATACCCAAAGGTTAAGCTATTCGACATAGAAGTTAATAACATGGTATATAATAATCAAGAATATTTATTTGATTTATTAGAAGCTTATCATAAGGAGTTAGTGGGGAGCGAAATCAAAAATATAGATGCTTCTGTTAGTGCCAGCACGTTTCAGCAATATATTTATAATTCTAAAGGACTTGCTATATCCAATCTATCCACCTCCTTTTCAACTTACCTTTACGGTGACGAGATTTTCGGTAAATCTTTTATAAATAGAAGGAAGATTAGTAATGAAAAGAAAAACCAGATAATAAGTGAAACAGCTATGAGAATTCATCAATTGAAAAACAGAAAAAAGCTGAAGAGTGGAGAAATGGATGTCTTATTACTACCAGAGGTGACAGAAAGCTTTATCAGTCACTATTTAGTAAACAACCTATTTGGAAGTCACATTGTTAATAAACGATCTGCATTCTCCCAAGCCAACTTTGACAAGGCCGAAGAAGTTATTAGAGGGGACATAAATCTATGCATTAACACTACTTTGCCTTATAATCAAGGGTCTTACATATCAACCTTTGAAGGAGTACCAGGAGGAGAAGTGCTTTTATTAAGAAATGGAAAGCTGCAAACACCTATATTAGATTTAAAATATGCAAAAAAAATAAAAAGAAAGCCAACTCCAATTCCAGCAGGAAAAGGGAGTATTCACTTATATAGTACAGTAATGGAGAGCTATCAAGATACAATTAGTAAAATTGAAAATGGAATTATAGTATGTGATTTATTAGGTATGCATACACAGGATGCCACAAGTGGAAACTACTCCTTAACTGCGCCAAATTGTATTCAGGTTATAAATGGTCAACTAATGGGTGGTTGTAAAGCAATAATTTCGGGCAACTTTTTAAATGCCTTAAAGGAAGAGTATACAAAACTAGGGAAAATACCAATGGAGGATGTACCTTTTATTTTAATGAAGTCTAAAGTAACTGGAGAGAGCTAAGGGAGGGGTAATAATGAGCTATATAGTTGTAGGTAACGAAGTCATAGACAGTCAGGAATTCTATACAAAGATAAAAGAAAATTATCATTTCAAGCGGGTAAAGGATTTGACAAAAGGAGCTAAGAGGGAGGACACCCTTATTTATCAGATTTTTCATGATATAAATCAATTAAAGGAAGAGCTAGATATAGACAATATTAAAGACCTTTCTGAGGAAGAATTAATTGATGAATTAATGGAATTAGCAGATGAAAAGGTTGCAGTAATAGAGGACATTATGCCAGCTACTATGCTATGCTACAGCTATTCATATCATTATGACGAGGCAGAGGACGAAATTAAAACTATATTTATTACTGTTGACAAAATAGTAGGAGAACTACGATTAAGCGATATCGCAGAAAGAATACTTAGGTCTATTGATTAAGGGCTGCTTTGAAAGCAGCTCAGACTGATGAAAAACCCCCATATTCGTCGTTACTTCAAAAACCTAGCACCCTTACGTATTCTTTTTCTACGCTGCGGTCGCTAGGTTTTTTTGCGCCTCGAATCTGTGATTTTTTGATCAGTCTACATTTTGATGCCTTTGTCATCAACCTGGGCTGCCTAGGAAGCAGTTTTATATAATACAAAAATTTGCAATTTTTAAAATAATCTGTTTTAATAGTAATAAGCATAAATACAACATGACATTGAAAGGGGAGAAAAAACATGGCAACACCTATATTAAAGGTTTATGAAAGAGACGCAGTAGGTAAGAATAGTATTGTAAAGGTGAGAAGAGAAGGAAAGCTACCGGCGATACTCTACAGCAGAGGGCAAGAGACACAAAATCTTTATTTGGATGAAAAGGAATTTCAAAAGTTGTTAAATCACTATGGAACCAGCATAAGGATAGGCTTAGATCTTGCAGGTGAAAAAAGCTTTGCTATCATAAAAGAAGTACAAAGGATGCCTGTGAAAAACACCTTACTCCATGTTGATTTACAAAAGCTTAATGAAAATGAAAAAATAAAAATTTCACTACCAATTCACATAATAAATAAGGATGAAGTAGAAACCAGTAGTGAAATTGTACAGGTTCAATTAACTGATGTAGACATTCAAACACTTCCTAAATATTTACCAGATAGAGTAGAGGTAGATGCTAAAATTCTAAAGGAAAAGGATAATATTACTTTAGCAGATATAAGTATTGCAAATAATAAAAACATAGAAATACTAACAGATAAGAATGCAGTAATAGCAACAATGGCTTATGCATCAAAGGTAATAGAAGCTGAAGAACAACAAGAAGATATATTATAAAATGTACCCGGTCTAATAGATGGCCGGGTTGTTTTTATTTTGGATTCCGTTTCTTTACTAAGTCTCCATCAATTATTAGTATAGTTTAAGCTTAATGGGCAATAATTCACTAATAAATGAGAGGAGATGATGTTGTGTATACACTAACAAGTGAGCTTAGAAATAAGTCAGGTAAAAATGATAGTCATCATGTGCGAGAGGAAGGTTATATTCCATCAGTTATCTATAGTAAAGGGATGAATACCTTGCCGGTAAAAATAAACAGAAGAGAAGTAGAAACACTTATTAGAAATAATGGTGAAAATAGTTTAGTAATTCTTAATATCGGAGGAGTAAATTACACAACTATTATAAAAGAAGTCCAGACGGATCCCTTAACACGTAAAATTATACATATGGACTTTCAAAAAGTATCTGAGGATCAGAGAATTAATGTTAAAATTCCAATAGTACTAAATGGAAAGCACTTTGTTGAAAAAGGTGGTGCTATAATGCAGCAGCAAATAAAGGATATAGAAGTAGAATGTACAGCAGGAAGAATACCTAAAAGGCTTGAGTATGATGTTTCAAGCTTTAAGCCAGGAGACATTTTAAGAGTTTCAGATATGGAGGTAAGTGAAGAATTTCATATTACCCAAGATCCCCAGTCAATTATAGTCTCTGTTTCCATAGCAAATAAAATAAGTGAGCTTGAAGAGGGTGAGGAGTAATTTAGAGCTTCAATATGCCACAAGTTTACAATATATTAAAATATAAAAACAGGAAGTTGTAAAAATTTGTTGAATATTTAGTTAAAGAAGCTTTTAAAATTCAAGTGGTACAAACAAGGGGGAAGGTATTATGTTATTGGGAAAGAATAAGATGGTTAATAAAATGATTGAAACAACCTCCCGGATATCTCAGGGAGACCTAACTACAAAGGTTAAAATAGAGTCTAGCTCTAGCTTAGGACAATTAGCTGACAATATTAATGAGATGATAATAAAGGTTAGGGATCTAATAGGGCAGGTGTCTGCAGCTAATGAAAAAACTATGAATTTTGCAAATGAATTAGAGGCAAATACTAAATACATATACGACTCTTCCCAAGAAGTAGCTAATGCAATTACAGATATTGCCTCAGAATCAAGCCAACAAAATGAAGCCCTTATAAACATTAATGATTATACACGAGAAATGAACAAAGGAATCATGGACATATTAGATCAAGCAAAAAAATCACAGGAAATTTCAAATGATATGGTAGAAACAGTAAAGAAAAGTAGTCATGTGTTTGAAAATGTTGTAAATATTTTACAGAGCAATTCCAGCTGGAGTCTCGAACTATCTAATAAAATGCAAACTCTTAAAGAAGAGGTTGAAAAGATTCAAAGAATTACTAAATTTGTAACTGAGATTAGTAATAATACTAATTTGCTTGCCTTAAATGCTTCTATAGAGGCTGCAAGAGCTGGAGAATCAGGAAAAGGGTTTGCAGTCGTTGCTAATGAGGTGCGGAAACTGGCAGAGCAAACTTCTGATTTCGCCAAGGATATAGAAGCAATTGTTAATAGTATTGCAGCCAATATAATTGAAATTTCTACAGAAATAATTAGAGAGACTGAAAAAGCAAAAGCAGATATTCAAGTGGCAAACGATAGCAAAGATCAGTTGAAAAAGGTAATAGAGTCAACAGAGAGCACCTCCTATTCTATTGATAGTATTTATACATTGGCAGAGAAGGAGGCAGATCTTGTCAAGGAAGTTAATTTAGCTATAGAAAAAATTGCTATAGCAACAGAAAAAGCGGCAGCATTTTCACAAGAGGCAGCAGCTTCAACAGAAGAGCAAACAGCATCAGTACAATTGATTTTCGAATCCATAAAAAAAATGGGAATAATGGCTAAAGAGGTACAAAAAATTGTTGAAGGCTTTGTTAAAGAATATGTAATGGATGAAACTACAAAAAAAGCAATAACTCAGGCAAAAAATGTTCTGCTAAGTATTACATCAAATGAAAAGCTGCTAACTGTAAACGATGAAGCTACCAATTTAGCATATTTAAGAAAAACCCTTAAGGAGAACGACTTTTTTCAGCTAATTGCAATAGTTGACAGTAAAGGTGACTCAAAGGCTATGGCAATTAAGGGTACCAACGAATGGTTAAAGGACAATGTTTCCCATCGGCCCTACTTTCAAGAGGCAATTATAGGGAAGGAGTATACTTCTGAACCATATATTTCATTACAATCTAAAAACTACTGTGTAACAATTTCACTTCCAATAAAAGCATCCAATGGACAAGTAATAGGAATTGTTTTAGGAGATTTGACACTAGGGTAAAAAATTACGAGAACTCTTTAATGTTTAGAGTTCTCGTTATATTTTTTGGCAACAATCAAAGAGTATCATTGTTTAAATGCAACCATACATATCTGTATACTAAAAAATGAGATAAATGCTGTATCAAGCTTAAGGTATTTAATTTAATAAATAATACATATAATACTATTGTCAAAATTCACCCTTTACATACAGTAGGGGGGTATGGTATTTTATTTATAGGAGGTGATGCTAGTGATTAAAAGCACAAAAAAACCAACTGAACAGTCATCAAAAATCCAGAAGTCTATAATAGATCGGTTAAATAGAGTAGAAGGACAAATAAGAGGAATTAAGAATATGATTGAAAAGGGCACTTATTGTGACGATGTAATAAATCAGCTAGAGGCTTCCAGATCTGCATTAAGCTCGATTGAATTAATTCTACTTGAAGGGCATATTAAAAATTGTATTATCCAGCAGCTTAAGGATGGAAAAGAGGAATCTGTAGATGAAGTGTTAAAAACAATTAAGAAGTTGATTAAATGATAAATAATAAACAGCAAGGCTATAGTATATTTAGTAAATTTATTATATAAGGAGGAGTAATATAATATGAAAAAGAAGATTAATATCGATGGAATGAGCTGTGGACACTGTGTAAGTCATGTTAAGGAAGCGCTATTAGAAATAGAAGGAGTTAAGGATGTAAAAGTAGATTTAGCCGATAAAAGTGCATTAGTTGAATTAGAAGCTGATGTATCGGATGAGAGACTGAACATAGCCATAGCAGAAGCTGGGTACGAGCCATTGGGCATTGAAAAGCTATAGAATGTATGGAAAGAGGACTGCAGTACTTAATACCACCAGTTCTCTTTTTCTATTTATTAAATATTATATATTTATTAAATAATACCACAATCATTGAGGTTTAAGTGACAAACAGGTATAATTGTAATGCACGGTTAAAAATAATTTTTAAAAGTGCAAGACCAAATCTAAGGAATTATTATTCTAAGCATAAATATGCTAAGTATTTTTAAGAGAAGGGGAGGAAATTACATGAAAAAAATGATAACGTCTGTTTTAATTGTAATTATTGTTATCATAGGGTTTTCTGTTGCAACCAGCAGCTTTTATACTGTTGATCAGACAGAATACGCAGTATTAATAACCTTTGGTGATCCCAGTGCAGATATTATGACACCAGGTTTAAAATTTAAGCTGCCATATCCTATTCAGTCAGTTAAGAAGCTTTCAAGGGAAACATTTTCATTAACATTTGGTTATAAAGAAACTAGAGATGGTGTTATACTTCAGGAAAACGAAGCTAAAATGATAACCGGAGATGAAAATATTATTTTGGCAGACATTGAAATTCAGTGGAGAATAGTTGATCCAATCGCATTTCTTTATAGTACACAGGATCCTGTAAGTATATTATATAATGCTACATCAGCTTCATTAAGAGGAGTAGTGGGTAGCTCCACTGTAGATGAAGCATTAACAGATGGAAGAACCCGTATAATGAACGATGTTAGAGACAATTTAACACAACTAGTTGAAGATTATGATATAGGTATAGCTATTGTAAACATTAACCTTCAGGATGTTGACCTACCAACACAAGAGGTAAGTGATGCTTTTAAAACCGTTACTTCTGCAAGAGAAGAAAGAATTACCAAAATTAATCAAGCAAATAGATATAGAAATGAGAAAATTAATACAGCAGAAGGTACAAAAGAGGCCTTAATCAGTAGGGCTGAAGGCCAAAAAGTCGCAAAAATAGAGCAGGCTAGAGGAGATGTAGCTAGATTCGATGCAATTTATTCAGAATATGTAAATAATAAAAATGTTACTAGTCAGAGATTAATAATAGAAACCCTACAACAGGTATTACCAGATGCAAAGGTGTATATCATGGAAGAAGGGTCAAACTCAACAATTAAATATTTACCGCTGGATGGCATTACTAGAGGAGGTGGAAACTAATGTTTCGATTCAAAAAAGTTATAAATTTAGCAGATGAGTCAATGAGCAGTAGCGAGAACCCACGTCCACAAATTAAGCTGAACAAAAAATATATTATTGCAGTATTCTTACTAGGTATTGCACTAATGTTTGTATTAAACAATCTATATATTGTGCCAGCAAATGAATACAAGATAGTTAGACAATTCGGAGAAATCGTAAGAATTATAGATAAGCCAGGGCTTAATTATAAGCTGCCTATAGTACAAACAATATCAACGCTGCCCAAATATACACTTATCTACGATGTACCACCTGCAGAAATTAATACATTAGATAAAAAGAGAATAAAGGTTGATTATTATGGGTTGTGGAGAATAACTGATCCACAGGCGCTAATAGAATCCCTTAGAACATTAGGTGGCGCAGAAGGCCGTCTTGGAGATATCATTTATTCTAATATTAGAACAGAGCTAGGAAAAATGGATTATGAACAAATTGTTAATCATAAAAAGAGTAGAAGAGGAGATATCGACACTATAGTTAAAACTCAAGTAAATGAAATACTATTGAGCAATAATAGTGGAATTGAATTAGTGGATATTAAAATGAAAAGAACCGACTTGCCAATTGAAAATGAACACTCTGTATTTCAAAGAATGATTTCAGAAAGAGTTAGTACAGCTCAGGAGTATTTATCGCAGGGAGATGCAGAAGCTCTGAAAATTGAAGCAGAAACCGATAGAGAAGTTGAGGAAATGCTTGCAAGGGCTGAAGCTGAGGCTAAAATAATAGTAGCAGAGGGAGAAAAAGAGGCGGCCCGTATATACAATGAAGCATATGGAAAAGACCCCGAATTCTTCAATATGTTTATATCATTAGAATCATACAAAACTATAATAGATGAAGAAACAGTAATTATATTCCCAATGAGCTCACCATATTTAAAATATCTATTGGGACAATAGGAAAATAAAAGGGAGACCCACGGGTCTCCTTTTATTTTCTATTGCCTATTAATTATTTTTTGATAGCTTTCAACATTCCTTAAATGCTCTTGATAGGTCTTGCCAAATACATGTCCATTTTCACCTAGTACATAATATAAATAGTCATGCTCTTCAGGATATAGGGCGGCATGAATTGAAGCCTTCCCTGGTGCTGCTATGGGTCCTGGTGGAATACCAGTGTTCTTATAGGTATTAAAGGGGTTGGGGGTTTCTAAATGGGCATAAAGAACTCTATTTATATGTTCCTTTCCTTCCCCCAAACCATATATAACTGTAGCATCAATTTGTAGAAGCATATTTATTTTAAGCCGATTATAGATAACACCACTTACGGTTGGTCTTTCTTCGTCATGGTAGGCTTCTCTTTCTATTATTGATGCAATTGTAAGAACCTCATGAAGTGTTAAATTCAATTCATCGGCACGACTTTTAAACTCCTGTGTGAAAATATCCTCCATTGTTTTTGCCATTCGCCAAACAATATCTTCTGGGGTGCTGGTGTTGTTAAAATGATAAGTGTCAGGATAAAGATAACCCTCTAGATTAAAATACAGATTATCTGTTTGGAAATCATAATTCTCTTCATAATATTTTTCGGTAGCTGCCAGAAATTCTTCTGCTGTTCCTAAATTTAAAGACTCAACTCGTTGTGCTATTTGGAATAGTGTATATCCTTCTGGAACAGTTAAAATAACAGGCTTACCCGGAGTTCCTTTTTTTAATAACTCGAAAATTTGTGAAATAGTAATATTGGGTGAAAAGATATAGTTTCCGGGTTTTATACTTCGATCAACATTTTCTGCTTTTGCTAGATGTTTAAACCATGCTTTGCTTTTTATAACTCCCTCTTGATGCAATAGCTCGGCAACCTGATGTAAAGAAGCACCATTTGGCACAACTATTTCAACAGGTTCATCAAAGGAGGCTACTGAAAGATAGCCAGGAAGCATTAGAATTAACCCGCCTAACAAAACTAATAATAATAATATACTTAATAGTTTTTTCATAAAAGCTACTCCCATCATTAGATGATATCCTTAAATTATATTTTACCATCTTTATACGAAAATTGCACATTCATATTCACAATTTATAATAAAAGGAAATATAATAGTAAATTTTGCTGAAAGATAAAGGATAACAGATAAAAAAATCGAAGTAGGAACTATTAAAAAAACCACCGTTTGCTAACTTTATGATAAATTATAAGTAACGATTAATAAAATACTGGGGTGAATTGAATGGATGAAAGATATATTAAGCAGATAAACTTCAATGGTATTGGTAAAGAAGGACAACTGAAGCTACAGAATGGGCGGGCTCTAATAATTGGATGCGGGGCATTAGGGACAGTTGTAGCCAATAGCCTTGTCAGAACAGGTGTTGGTTTTATAAGAATAGTAGATAGAGACTATGTAGAGCTTAGCAATCTCCATAGACAGATTCTATTTGATGAAATAGATGCAGAAGTAAGCATACCTAAAGTTGAAGCAGCGAAGGCGAAGTTAAGTAAAGTAAATAGCTCCATAATTATTGAGGGGCTCATAAAGGATGTAAATAGCCTAACAATAGAAAAAATGATAAAAGATATAGATATAATTATTGATTGCACAGATAACTTTAAAACAAGATTTTTGATTAATGATATTTCCTTCAGCAAAAAAATACCTTGGATTTATGGAGGTGCAATTGGCAGTACCGGGGTTATCAAGAGTTTTATACCCGGCAAAACGGGATGTCTTAGATGTATGATGGATACCCCACCACCAGCTGGTACATTTGCAACCTGTGATACAGCTGGTGTTATTAATACTACTACTGGAGTAGTGGGAATGCTACAAGCAAATGAGGCCATAAAGTACTTAGCCGATCAAGAAAAGGAAATGGATAATAAAATGGTATTCTTGGATCTTTGGGAAAATATCTTTGAAAGAATAGAACTTAAAGTAAGACAAGACTGCAAATGCTGCAAATGTGGAGAATATGAATTCTTAGATAATAAAATGCTAGAAGCTCTTCATATGTGTGGAAACAACAGCATTCAAGTAGACCCCCATGGTGGTAAAGGAAGCATTTCTCTAGACGCCCTATATCAAAGGTTGAATAGTGTAGGTATCAAAGTTAAATTAACACCGTTTCTCTTAAATATTACTGTAGATGGATATGAAATAAAAATCTTTGACGACGGGAGAGCTATTATAAAAAATGCAGTAACAACAGAAGAAGCAATGGGGGTTTATTCCCGTTATATTGGCTACTAATTATTCACTCCAATAAAGATTTCGAAAACTGTCACAAAGCTGTCACATATACAGGATATAGTATAGTAGAAGTCACATTAATATTGGAGGGATTTTATGAAGAAAAATGTTAAAATTGGGTTAATAGCATTTGGGCTAGTTGTTACTATGGCCTCAGTAGGGTTCGCAGCATCAGATGAAGGGCAAGAAACAGCTAGAGGTAGATTTTTTAGAGGTATGGACAACCAAAGAGGAAATCATCAATTATTGGAAGACTCAGGGCTAACTAAGGAAGATCTTCTACAACTGCGGGAAGGAAAAACGATGAAAGAGTTTATGCTGGACGAGGACATTGACATTGATGAGATGAAGGAGCAAATGCTTCAAAGAAAGCTAGAGAAAATTGACCAATTTGTAGAAGATGAAAAACTAACCTCAGAAGAAGCTGAGCTATTAAAGCAACAGATACAAGAAAGAATGGAAGACTGCACAGATTTCGACGGTAAGGGCATGATGATGAAAGGTTCGATGGGACGTAGAGCTAACTTTAAATCAGTCGAGAGAGGTCTAAAAAACTGGTATGATCAACAATAATTAGGTATAATAAAAACACCATATAGACTGGTGTTTTTATTATACCCAGGAATCGGAAGGTTGAACTTTTCATTAAAAGAGAAACAAGCTATGGAAAAGAGGTGGTAAAATGATAGGAGCCAATATTCTGGTTGTAGAAGATGAAGAAAAGCTTCGAAGGCTTTTGGCAACATATCTTAAGAAGGAAATGGTAAATGTATTTGAAGCGGCTGATGGAGAGGTTGCTTTGAGTCTATATCAAGAGCATTCCTTTGATTTAATAATTTTAGATATAATGCTGCCGAAATATGACGGATGGACAATATGCAAAAGAATACGAGAGGTTAGCTCTGTACCAATCCTTATCTTAACTGCCCGAAGCGAAGAAAGTGATAAGCTATTTGGCTTTGAATTGGGGGCAGACGATTATATTACTAAGCCCTTTAGTGTAAAAGAGCTTATAGCACGGGTTCGGGCATTATTAAGGCGTAGCCAGCAACAAATTTCCGATGAAGTGATAGAGATTAAAAATCTCAAGATCGATAAAAAGTCACATTTAGCCTTAATAGATAATGCGCAACTATCCCTAAGCCCAAAGGAGTATGACCTGCTAATTTACTTAGTCCATAACAAGAATTTAGCATTAACAAGGGAAACTATTTTGAATGGAGTATGGGGCTATGATTATTATGGAGATTTGAGGACGGTTGATACTCATATTAAACGACTCCGTAAAAAGCTACAGCTACTTGGAGATAGCATAAAAACAGTTAGGGGAATAGGCTATAGATTTGAGGTGAAGGAATGAAAAAAAACTCTATTTACTTAAAGCTGTTTGCAATGTTTCTTCTTCTAGCAGCAATTATAATCGGGCTATTGTGGATATTACAGGCTTATTTTTTCAACGATTACTATCAGAATCAGAAGCTTAATCAGATGAAGCGCTATGGTATTCAACTTGAGGAGCAGATAAAAACTGAAGGATTATCTCAAGAAACACAGGCACAAATTGAAGAAATAGGAAACATATTGAATGGAAGAATTACCGTTATTGACACCAAGGGTAGATCAGTATACCAGAATGGTTTTATGATGGGAGCAGCTCGGGCCTTTAGAATACCCAGTGATGTTTGGCGGCAAGCTCAAAGGGGAGAAACAGTGATTTACCGGATTCCTGGACATACTGGTTTTATAGACACCCTAGCCCTTTTGATGCCGATAAATGACTATTATCTATTGCTTCAAACACCATTACAGGTTATAGAAGAATCAGTTTCAATATCTCAACAATTTTATGTTTACCTTTTTTTTGTAGCATTAATCGTATCCATGCTACTGTCCGGCATATTCTCCAGAACCATTACAGGGCCTTTAGTTAAATTAAATAGAGTTGCTGGAGAAATGGCAAAACTGAATTTTGATGTGCGGTGGGAGGATAATAGAGGGGATGAGATTGGTCAACTGGGAGAAACGATAAACTTTCTTACTGATCAACTAAAAAAATCCTTTGATGAGCTAAAATTAGAGCTTATGAAGGAAAAAAACATGGATAAAATGAGAAAGCAATTTGTTGCAAGGGTATCCCATGAGCTTCAAACACCAATATCGCTATTAAGAGGCTATACTGAAGCCCTGCAGGATAATATGGCTAAGGATAAGAATGAAGAAATTGAGTATTATCAAATCATTGATGAAGAAATAGATAAATTAAGTCATATGGTAAAGGATCTACTAGATTTAAGTCAATTGGAATCAGGCAGCTTTAAGGTGAAAATGGAGTCCTTCGAGATATCCTCCTTAATTGATGGCATTTTACATAAATTTAGAATGCTATATAAAAACGAAGGAATACAATTCCACATGAAGGATGAGGATGCTGCGTATAATGTGTTAGGGGATGAATATCGTATTGAGCAAGTAATAACTAATCTATTACAAAATGCAGTAGCCCATTGTCCAGTGTCAGGAAATATAATAATAAATTTAGAAAATGTTAATGAAGTTGTAAGAATAGAAGTATATAATGAAGGAGAGCCCATTCATAAAGATGACATAGATAATATTTGGGAAAGCTTTTATACAGGAAATGATGAAGGAAAAGGAACAGGCTTAGGCTTAGCTATTGTAAAAAGTGTATTGGAATTACATGATAGTAATTATGGTGTAGAAAACATAGATGATGGTGTAGTATTCTATTTTTATTTAAATAAGGCACCAATTAATTTGTAGATTTTAATCGGCAAAGAAGGGAAATATTATGAAAAAAAATACTATTAAAAGCCTTATTATAATTAGTCTAGTTATTTTATTTATATACATTGCCATAAGCTACTACGAGGTACTGCAAGAGCATGTAAGTATAGAAAAAATTCAGGAACTAGTTGGAACCCTTGGCATGCTAGGTGGGTTAGCCTATATTATTATAGCTTCTATACGTCCTTTTATATTTATACCTAGTCCTTTCTTCTTTGTTATGGGAGGAATTTTATTTGGTGTTATAAAAGGAAGTATCTATAATATTATTGGCCTTTTAATTGGGGCATCTTTATGCTATCTTTTATCCAACCGGTTTAAAAACGCTGTGGTAAGCATTACAGGCGATAGATATTTAAAGAAATTGAAGCAGGTTAAAGAGGAGGATGCTATTAAGACACTTTTCAGCATGAGAGTAACTCCTGGCTTCCCATTTGACCCCGTAAGCTATGCTGCTGGCATTGCAGGTATAAGCTATAAAAATTTTATAGCAGGGTCCTTTCTTGGAAGCACACCTAAAATATTTCTATATACATTACTGGGCGATGGGGTAGACGACTTTTTATCAATTCAGACAATACTAGTTTTTCTAATTTTAATAGCGCTAGCATGTGTTCCTGTGATAATAAAGAAAAAGCATTCAACCTGCGCTTAATATTATAACTTCTTTACTCTTTGAGGAATGATATATGGACAATTGTTTTTATCATCAGTAAATATATCAGCATCAATGTTAAAAACACCACTGAGGAATTGATGGCTAAGAATTTGATGAGCATGTCCATGATGACTAATTGTGCTATTTTTTAAGGCATAGATTTTATGTGAATAACGTACTGCCTGATTTATGTCATGTAGGACCATAATAATTGTTAAGCCTAAAGTTTGATTTAGCTCTTTAATTAACTCCATAACCTCCAGCTGAAAAGAGATGTCTAAAAATGTTGTTGGCTCATCCAGCAGTAATATATCAGGTCTCTGTGCTAGAGCCATAGCAATCCACGTTCTTTGAGCTTCTCCACCAGAAAGAGTATTGACAGTTCGATTTCTCAATTCTAAAACTCTCGTTTTATCCATAGCCCAGTCTACAATTTCCAAATCCATAGCCTTAAGTCGGTTACTAAAGCCTAGGTGAGGATATCGACCATAGCTTACAAGGGTTTCAACTGAAAAATCTGATGAAACACTTCTTGACTGAGGGAGAAAGGCTAATTTTTTTGCTAAATCCTTTGGTTTCATGTGCTTAATAGATTTGCCATGAAGGCATACATTACCCTTTTGAGGGGACAGATTCCGAGATAATATCTTTAAAAGAGTAGATTTACCGCAGCCATTAGGGCCAACAATAGAAACAACTTCACCCTTTTCAACAGATAGATTTACATTATCTAAAATAACCTTCTCTTTAAATTTCATACAAATACCGTCTACTGTTAAAATCATAGTATACCCCGTCTCCTTTCTCTAAGTAAGTATAGAAAAAAGGGCGCTCCCAGTAAGGACATAATAATCCCAACAGGTATTTCTATAGGGCTTAATATAACCCTTGCAATAGTATCACAGAATATAACTGTGGTGGCGCCTAAAATAGCAGTAGCAGGAAAAAGATATCGATAATCAGATCCAATTAAAAGTCTCGCCGTATGGGGAACAATTAACCCCACAAAACCCAATAGTCCCACAACGCTTACAGCACTTCCAGCTAAAAGCGATGCTAATGCAATTAAAATTAGTCTAGTTCTTTCGACATGAATACCTAAATTATTTGCAGCTTCATCTCCTAAGGTTAAAATATTAAGCTTTTTAGAGAATAAGAAGGTTATAGCAATACCTAATGATGCATAGGGCCATAGCACATTAAAGTGAGGCCAGGTACGTGTTGAAAGGCCACCCACCATAAAACCAATCACCCCAACAACTCTGTCTGGAAAAAAAATCATTAAAGAATTAATCCATGCACTTAGGAAGGATGAAACAGCAACTCCAGCTAAAATCATTCTTGTAGGTTGAATTCCATCTTTCCAAGCCAATAAGTAAATTAATAAGGTTGCCAGCAGAGCTCCAACAAATGCACCTATAGGAACAAGGTAGTAATAGCTAGGAAAAAGAATCATAATAATATAAGCCATAAGACCTGCACCAGAGGATACACCAATTATATTTGGTGCCGCAAGAGGGTTCCTCATAACTCCTTGAAGGATAGCTCCAGAAAGAGACAAGCATATTCCCACAAGACCGGCTACAAGGGTTCTTGGTAGGCGAACATTCCAAATAATTTGATGATTCACCGTATTCCTTTCTATAAAGATTGCTCTATATACTTCTCCTACGGTAATATCCAATGCTCCCTTACTAATGCTAAAAAGCAGGCTACCTAAACAGAGGAAAGCTAAGAAAAAGAGTATAGCAAGCTTCCTATTTAGTATTAGTGAGAATTTACTATTTTTTAACGACCAAACATTTAACTTTTTTGCTGTTTCCATGTAATCATTCCTTTATTATAAGTGCTCTATTATAATAGGATAAAAGTCTAGCCATAAATATGACACGTCTTTAGGTTCATGTATATTTAGAGCTAGACAGCTTAAATAAGTATCATCAAGTATCTAATTAAAATACTGGGGGTATAGAATTTTAGCAAGACCTCCGTAGGCATCTGGATATTGGTTATTAGCCTTATATAAATATAAATCCTTTGGAAGATAAATAAAATTTCCTTCTTGAACTGCTCTAAGTGATCCCCATGCAGGATTAGACTGGACATCACTTGCAAAGCGCTCCTTAACCTTGTCAACATCTCCCATTGTCTGGACTAATATAAAATCGGGGTCACGCTTTAAAACCAGCTCCATGCTAAAGGTTTGCATCTCTTCATCTGATAATTGAGCATCATAAGCAATGTTAATAGCCCCTAAATCCTCCAGCATAGAACCGACAGTAGAGTTTGGTAAACGGACGCTTATATTATTACTTGAGCCGAAAAGAAGAAGAACAGTGGGTTCACTATTAGGCACCTTTGCAATTATCTCTTCTACCCTTGTTTTAACACCTAAGCCCAATTCATCATAGAGGTGACGATTATCCGTTAAATGTGTAAAAACATCTAAAATATTTAAATAGTCATTTAAATTGTCATACTCCAAAGCAAAGTATTCTATATTATTCTTTTCAAGGACAGGAACTAAATCCACATGCCCACCTAAATTGGATTTTAATACAACTAAGTCCGGCTGCAATGCCAAAAGCTGCTCTATATTAGGAGAATTAAAACTACCAACTGAAGGTAAGTCTTCAAGTCCTTGTGGGATTTTCTCTCTAGTTTCTACTATTCCTACAATTTGATCACTGCCTCCAGCTAAACTCCAAAGCTCTAAGAAGGACGTATAAAGAACAATAACTCTTTGGGGCTTCTCGTTAAAGGTTACTTCTCGATCCCAATAATCCACTAGCTTTAAGGACTCATCAGATTCTGTACCTACAGCTTTCCCTATATCAGCCTCCTGAATTTCTTGTTTACAGCCAACCATTAAACTAAGACATAGTATTAACATCAAAAATAATATTAAAAATTTTTTCATCCGAATTCGCTCCTCAAAATAATTTATTTTTACATAAAAAAACCACATAGAAGTGTGGTCAAATTATAATATTCGACTTAACCTCCCTCCGAAGCTAGACTATTACACAACATAGGGCAGGTTTCCTGACTTATAGATCATTTTACTTTCCGGCCTTCTCGGTTTCCCAATGGCTTTCTCGGATTTCATCACTAATCACAGTAGCGGGGGCTGTAGCGAACTCAAATCGCTTTCCCTTTTAACCCTGGTAGGGCACCCTATGTATTTATAAAATTTTTCAAAGTATGATTTCTTTTATATTAATATCTTTATACTTTAAATGTCAAATGTTTTTTTTATATGTAGTTAAGTATTAGTATTTAGATATCAGTTAACTTAGGTACTTATTATATTGCATTAACAAAACATATAAGGTAAAATTATAAAAAAATAAAATTATTAGAAAATTAAAATAGAAATACGTTGTATAATAAAAAAATATTTGATAAGATGGTCAAAATAGAATATTTTTGTTTAAGGTGTTTGAGAAACTTAATTGGGAAAGCGGTGAAAATCCGCTACAGCCCCCGCTACTGTATGTGTGGATGAACTCGACATAAACCACTGGGTAAATACCTGGGAAGGTGTCGATAGTAAGAAGAAGCACGAGTCAGGAGACCAGCCTTAAATGGATAAACAGCCTTCGGAGGGAAGGGATGTTGTTTTTATATTGCTTTTTACGGAAACTAACATACTAACTCCACTCTTAAGGTGGAGTTTTTTTAATTCTAATATTGAGGAGGATATATATGAAAAGAGGTCTGTTAATACTGGTACATGGTAGTAAATCTAAGGAAGCTGATGAAATAACAAAGGAATTAATAAGAAAGCTTAAACACAAATTATCTGATGAATTTCAGGAGGTTGCTTATGGTGCACTTCAAATTTCATCACCATCTGTTGAAGAGGGAATTGATAACCTTGTAGAAAATGAAATGGAGGAGATTATTGTGGTACCAATGTTTATTTTCCAAGGAGTCCATGTGAAAAGCGATATACCTGATGTTATGGAGAACATTAAAAACAAGTATCCTCAGATTAATATAAAGCTAGGCAAGCATATAGGAGCCGATGATAGACTGGTTGAAATTTTATATTCTAGGGCAATTGATACAATAGCGTGTAGACCAAAGCTGTCGTAAATATAAACAAATGAGTATTGTTAAATTGTAAAACATAAGGAGGCGTACAAGTGAAGTCTAACGGTAGAATTGTAATTGCAGGCACCCACAGTGGTGTAGGAAAAACAACCATTACCCTTGGCATTATGGGAGCCTTGATAAAAAGGAGAATGGATATTAAACCCTTTAAAGTCGGCCCAGATTATATAGATCCACAATTTCATAGGAGAGTAACAGGAAATCCATCAAGAAACCTGGATAGCTATCTTTTAGAAGAGAGCATGATAAAATATTTATTTAATAAAAATTGTGCGGTTGAAGATATGGCAATAATTGAAGGTGTTATGGGGCTTTATGACGGGTTAGGTACAAATAAAGATCAGGGTAGTACTGCCCATATTTCTAAAATACTTAAATCGCCAGTTATATTGATTATTGATGGAGGGGGCATGTCATCCAGTGCTGCTGCTATGGTTTTAGGCTATAAGCAATATGATGAAGATGTAGACTTAAAGGGAGTAATAATAAATAATTTGTCGGGGGAAAAGCATTATAAAATTTTACAAGAGGCTATAGAAAGAGATACTGGTATAAGGTGCATAGGTTATTTAAAAAAGACTGAATCGATAGAATTAAAAAGTAGGCATCTTGGATTAATTCCATGTATGGAGGTGCCGGAAATAGATGAAAGACTGGCGGAAATAATCGCTATGGTGGAGGAAACTATAGACTTAGATGCTTTGATTTCTTTCACCAGTAAAGCAGAAAAATTACAAAATATCAATGAAATACAAATTAACTATAAAAGCGATGTAGCTATAGGTTATGCATATGATGAAGCCTTTAATTTTTACTATGAAGACAACCTAGATATTCTAAGACAAATGGGAGCTGACTTAATCCCCTTTAGCCCATTAAGAGATAAATCTTTACCAGAGAATATACATGGTATTTATTTAGGTGGAGGATTTCCAGAAGTCTTTAGTAAAGAACTGGAGAATAACCACCAGATAAGAGAAGAAATTCTAAGTAGGGCCCAAATTGGAATGCCTATATATGGTGAATGCGGGGGGTTTATGTATTTGACAGAGGATATTAAAAATCTAGATGGAGATATACATAAAATGGTGGGTATATTTAATGTACATTCTGAGATGACCAATAAACTCCAAAGATTTGGTTATGTGGAAGTAGAACCTGAAGCAGATTGTCGTTTATTTCAAAATACAGGTAAAATTAAAGCCCATGAATTTCACAGGTCAATAGTACAAAACATGAAGGAGCACTATATATATCAAGTTTCAAAAGTAAAGGATGGCAGAACACAAAAAAGGTGGAATTGTGGATTAGAAAAAAATAATTGCTTAGGAGCATATCCCCATATACATTTTTATTCGAATATAGCTGTTCCTAAGGCATTTATAGAAAAATGCGAGATTTATAAAAATTTACACCAAAAAATATAAAAAGGAGGATCGAAAAATGGTTAAAAGAAATAAAGTGGAGTTATGCATAATTATAATATTAATGTTTATATTGCCAGCACAAACATATGCAATGCATATAATGGAGGGCTTTCTACCGTTGCATTGGGCTATTATATGGTGGGTGGCGCTAATACCATTCTTGTTTATTAGTACTAAGAAGCTTCAAAAAAGCATTCAAGAATCACCAGATAATAAAATGCTATTGGCCATGGTGGGGGCATTTATATTTGTGGTTTCTGCACTAAAGCTACCATCTGTTACAGGCAGTTCATCCCATGCAACAGGAGTAGGGCTGGGAGCAATACTATTTGGTCCATATGTTATGGTGGTTATTTCATTTGTAGTTCTTGTTTTTCAAGCTCTTCTGCTGGCCCATGGAGGAATTACAACCTTAGGGGCTAACGGCTTTGCAATGGGGGTAGTTGGACCTGTTCTAGCCTATGGACTTTATAAGGGATTAAAAAGAATCGGTCTATCAAATGGAGGTAGCATTTTTATAGCTGCAGCAATAGGAAATATGTCCACCTATGTTGTTACAGCTGCACAACTGGCCATAGCCCATCAGGATCCTATTACAGGTTTTTATGGGGCATTTTTAAAGTTTTTAGGAGTGTTTTCTTTAACGCAAATTCCATTGGCAATTACTGAAGGATTATTAACAGTTGTAGTTATCAATATTCTTTTAAGCTATAGAGACAAGGGATTAGTTGAAATACCAAATATTAAAGGGGGATACCAGCAATGATAAAAAGACCCTTTTTAACCAATTTAATTTTGATAGGCATTGTTATAGCTTTAGTAATTATTCCTTTAATCCTACATAATGATGCTGAATTTCAAGGGTCCGACGATAGGGCAGAAGAAGCTATTCTTGAAATAGTACCAGAATATGAACCATGGATAGATCCCTTATGGGAACCGCCAAGTGCAGAAGTAGAAAGTTTTTTGTTCGCACTTCAAGCAGCAATAGGAGCAGGAGTTATTTTTTACTGGTTTGGATATATGAAGGGAAAAAGAAAAATAGAGAAAGTGGCCTAATAAATGAGTGTAATAGATGAAATAGCATACAAAAATCAATTAAGAACACATCATCCAATGGAAAAATTCTTCTTTGCCCTTATTACTTTAGTTATAGGGCTTATCAGCAGCTCAGTCATACCACCTATTATAATATTAGCTGTAATGGGATGTTTAGTGATATACAAGGGTAAGGTTTCTTATAAAGTATATATTAAGCTAATGCTTTTACCATCTGTTTTTTTAATTTTAGGAATCATACCAATTTTATTAAGCATCCAAATTCATTCAATTAGTAGTATTAAAGTATCAATTCCAAAGGATGGATTAAGTATAGCAGGGTTTTTAATCATAAGGGCACTAGCCTCTACCACCTGTTTATATTTCTTGATATTGTCTACACCAATTACTGAAATTTTATATGTGCTAAAAAAAATTAAAGTACCAATTCTTTTAAGAGAAATAATGTTTTTAATGTATAGATTCATTTTTCTTTACATAGATACAGCAAACAAAATCTATATAGCCCAAAAGTCAAGGGGAGGCTACTCAAAGCTAAAAGCCAGCTACTACTCTATATCTCAGCTAATTATAATGCTGTTTTTAAAATCAAGCTATAGGGGGCACATGACCTATAAAGCTTTGAAGGCCAGAGGATACGATGGAGAATTAAAAGCCATAGAGTTAGAATACCAGGCATCAAGAAAAAATTGGGTAATAATAGCAGTGTTTGAAATTCTACTACTAACAATTACTTTAAAGGCATGATAAGCTAAGGGCTTTATAAAAGAAAGGAAGGCCATATGGATAACACAATATTAGAGTTAAAGGACATAAGTTACAATTACCCAAATGGAACTAAAGCTTTAGATAAAATTAACATAAAAATAACAGAAGGACAAAAGGTTGTATTTCTCGGCTCAAATGGATCGGGAAAGTCAACAGCATTTCTTCATATGAATGGGATATTAAAGCCCATGGAGGGAGAAGTTCTATTTAAAGGGCAGATGGTTTCCGACACTAAAACGGTATGGAAGGATTTGTGGAAAAATGTGGGTCTAGTATTTCAAGACCCAGAAACACAGGTCTTCTCGCCCAATGTTTTGCAGGAAATATCCTTTGGGCCTATGAATTTAGGACTTTCTAAAGAAGAAGTGAAAGAAAGAGCACTTAAAACAATGGAAGAGATAGACATACTTCAGTTGAAGGATAAGGCAACTCATTTCTTAAGCTCCGGGCAAAAGAAGCTGGTATCCCTAGCAGATGTATTGGTAATGGATACAGAAATTATAATATTAGATGAACCTACCGCTTCCTTAGACTGTAAACACATTAGTATGTTTACAGACTTATTAAATCAACTAAGCAGTAAAGGAAAAACTATAATACTATCTACCCATGATGTTAACTTAGCCTATAGCTGGGCTGAATATATATTTGTTATAAAGGATGGAAGGGTTATATTGGAGGGGAAAACAGAAAATGTGTTTAAAGAGAGGGAGATTCTACAAGAGGCCCATCTACAGACCCCCTGGATATTAGATGTATACCAGCATATGCTTGAGAAGGAAAAAGTTAAAGATGTAACAATACCAAGGTCTAAGGAAGAACTGCTGAAGC
Organism: Alkaliphilus peptidifermentans DSM 18978; assembly: GCF_900101495.1. GTDB lineage: Bacteria > Bacillota > Clostridia > Peptostreptococcales > Natronincolaceae > Alkaliphilus_C > Alkaliphilus_C peptidifermentans. Next base: position 269,371 of record NZ_FMUS01000001.1, on the reverse strand, counting down.
TTATATAATATTTATCAACAATGAAAGAAACCTTAATGGATATATCTTAAAGACTAAAAGTAGGAGTGAAAAAATGATAGATCAATATTCAAGAACAAAGGATTCAAATATTAAAAAATTGGTTAAAATTGCACTGCTAATTTCCCTAAGCGCAGTAGGGGCCCATATTAAAATACAAGGAAGTATAGCCTTTGATTCACTACCAGGCTTTTTCGCCGCCCTCTATATGGGACCATTGGTGGGGGGCTTGATAGGGCTACTGGGACATTTGCTATCGGCAATAACAGCAGGATTTCCCCTGACCCTTCCCATGCATTTATTTATTTCACTGCAGATGTTTTTCATTGTATGGATATTTGGTGTTCTTCATAAGAGAATTAATCTTACGGCAGCAATAATTATAGGAACACTTTTAAATGGACCAGGGGCTGCTTTGTTGGCATCAGGAATGGCAGTTATACTTGGACTGCCCTTCAGTGGATTTACTATGTTTTTGTTTCTATGGATACCCCTTACCATAGCTTCTGCTTTGAACGTACTTTTGGCCAGCTTCATCTACAGGCAGCTGAAGGGGAGAAGGGGAGCATAGGAATGGAGACAAAGCATAAAAGAGATTTAACCCTAATTGAAAGGGGAGAACAATATCTCGTAATAGCCTGTGATTCCTGTGGTGGTGTAGGTAATAAAGACTTCGATGAAGTAAAGGTAGCACCTGAAATAGTGGGATACTATACCACGCGGGTGGCTCTTATGGAATTATTATCGGTGGGAGCAGCTCCCTTAGCAGTTATAAATACTTTGTCAGTAGAGATGAAACCAACAGGAAGAAGAATCATCTCTGGTATTGAAAACTTATTAAGGGAAGTAAAAGTTGATCTGGAAATAATTAATGGCAGTACAGAAGAAAATTTCCCCATGAAACAAACAGCCATGGGGGTAACACTAATAGGAGAAGTGGAAAAAAGTCAACTGAGGCTCAGTAAATCCCAAAGGGGAGATTTTGTTCTCCTGTTGGGGATACCAAAGGTTGGCGGAGAAATTACTTTACCCCATGACGAAGAAATCTGTAGCTTTGAAGGCTTAAATTTCTTAAGGCAGCATCCCTCCATAGGAGATATAATACCCGTTGGCTCAAAGGGAATAACCTATGAAGCACAATTGCTGGCAGCCTTAAACAAATGCAAGATAGAAATATCATTGAATAAGATAGATATGAAGAAATCTGCAGGGCCTGCTACCGCATTAATTTTTACTATACCAGAAGCAGATCTGGAGGAGATTCAAGAAAGCTTAAGGGGGCCCCTGCATATTATTGGAAGATTAGTGTAAGAAATGAGGTATATTTATGATACAAGCCCTTTGTCCCGCCTCCTGTGGAGAGTTAATTCAAGGATGGATCCATGGCAGTGAAAAATTAATTTCCTATAGTATAAACTGCTATAGTCTTGTATCCCTAACAGAAGGAAGAAGACAGGAAAGCAATTCCTTAACCAAAGCCTATAAAATGATAAATAAGGTATTTGAATATTATAAAGTCCCAAGTCGTCAGTCTAAGGGTCTTAAGCTTGAGAAGCAGTCCTACATACCTGTTGGCAAGGGAATGGCCAGCAGTACGGCAGATTTAGCCGCTACAGCCCTGGCTACCGCAGCTTATTTAGGTAAAAAGATATCACAGGCTGAAATTGCCTCTCTTTGTGTTGAAATAGAGCCTACAGATAGTATAATATTTTCTGATATTACCTTATTTGACCATCTACAAGGAGCTTTTATAAAGCATTACGGATCAAATCCAGAGGGTAAATTATTACTACTGGAGGGAAGGCAGGCCATAGACACCATCGAGTTTCGAAGGACTAAAATGACTACTATTTTAAAGGAACAAGGACCTAAACTACAAAAGGCCCTGCAATTGTTTGAAGAGGGAGTTAAAACTCAAGATTTTAAAAAAATGGCTGAGGCGGCAACGATTAGTTCCTTAGCAAATCAAGCCATCCTTTATAAGGACGGACTGGAGGAAATAATTGAGCTTTCCTGCAATATGGGTGCATTTGGTGTAAATATTGCCCATAGCGGCTCTGTAGTAGGAATATTGTATGAAGACAGATACTTTGATCAAGAGGCCTTTATAAGATTGATAAAAGGTAAAGAATACTTTATAAAAAACTATGAATCTATTCAGCAATATGAAATGGTACAGGGAGGGGCAGTATTAATTTAAATTAAAGGAGGGAAAGACTTGGAATATATTAAAGAGCCAATGGAAATAGAAGAACGAAGCTTTAAGATAATAACTGAAGAATTAGGCGATAAAGTCTTCGAAGAAAGAGAAGGTAAAATAATAAAAAGAATTATTCATACTACAGCAGACTTTGAGTTTGCAGATATTACAGTAATACATTCTGATGCCGTTGAAGCAGCGTTAGAGGCACTTAATGGAGGCTGTCGAATCTATACAGATACAAAAATGGCCCTTTCAGGAATCAATAAAAAGAAACTAACTCAGCTTAATTGTCAGGTATATTGCCTGGTGGATGATGAAGAGGTGGCTAAGGAAGCCAAAGACAGAGGCATTACCCGTTCAATTGTAGCAATGGAAAAGGCCCTTACAGATAAAGAAACAAAAATTTTTGTTATTGCAAATGCACCGACAGCTTTATTTACATTATGTCAGCAGATGAAAGTAGGTGAGGTTAAACCCTATTTGGTGGTGGGTGTACCTGTTGGATTTGTTGGAGCCAGTGAATCTAAAGAAGTGCTGTTGAAACAGAATGTGCCATACATCACCGTTAAGGGGAGGAAGGGCGGTAGTACAGTAGGTGCAGCAATTATTAATGCACTGATGTATATGATTGAATAAGGAGTAAGCCATGTTAAATAAATATGTTATGAAAAATGGAAAGAAGCTCAGGTACGGATATACCACAGGTTCCTGTGCAGCTGCCGCCTCTAAGGCAGCAGCCCAAATATTACTAAGTCAACATAGCATTAACAATATTGAAATAGACACACCAAAGGGATGGAGATTGATGTTGCCTGTTAAGGACATTGTCTTTGATAAAGAAAAAGCATCCTGCAGCATAATTAAGGACGGTGGCGATGACCCAGATGCCACCACTGGATTAAGCATATACAGTCAGATTAAATGGAGAAGGGATAACATAATTTCTATAGATGGTGGAATAGGAGTAGGGAGAGTAACTAAAAAAGGGTTGCCTATTGAAGTTGGAAGGGCAGCTATTAATCCTATCCCCCTACGAATGATTGAGGCAGAAGTAAGGCAAGTCATTGGAGAACATAGAGGAGCTAACATTGAAATATCTGTTCCTAAGGGTGCTGTTATTGCCGAGAAAACCTTTAATCCTCGAATGGGTATAATAGGTGGTATTTCAATACTTGGCACATCTGGAATAGTTGAACCAATGTCTGAAGAGGCCTTTAAAGAGTCCTTATCCATTGAAATGAACTTACTAATAGAAGATGGCATTACAAAGCTAGTTATGGTGCCTGGCAACTATGGTAGAGATCTGGCCTTAGATAAGCTGCATATTGATAATAAATATATTTTTAAGTTTAGCAATTTTATAGGATACATTTTAGATGATGCTTTAGACAAAAAAATAGAAAAAATATTGTTAATTGGACATATAGGAAAAATCATCAAGGTGGCAGGAGGGATTTTCCATACCCACAGCAAGGTGGCCGATGGAAGATTGGAAATATTAACTGCGCATCTAGCTCTTATGGGTGCAGCTCCAAGTGAGCTTGAAGTAATAATGAATAGTAATACCACAGAGGAAGCTGTTGAATGGGTAAAAAAATATGGATATGAAGAAGTGTTTACAGTTCTAGCAAAAAAGATAACAGAAAAATCCATTCAGCGAACCTATGGTGAAATTCAAATTGGAACGATTATATTTTCCATGGAGGAGGGCATCCTGGGGATTTGTCCTTCGGGCAAAATATTGATGGAGGAATTTAAACATGAATAAGCTCTACGTAATTGGTATTGGCCCCGGAAATCGAGATTATATCCTACCCCTTGCCCATAAAACAATTAATCACTGCCAAATACTAATTGGAGGCAAAAGAAATTTAAATAGCTTTCCTGCTTTTGAAGGAGAGCGGGTTATAATTGGAAAAGACTTAAACACTGTTGTAGACTTAATAAAATTAAACCTCAGCAGTAAAAAAATAGGGGTTATAGTTTCAGGGGATACTGGCTTTTACAGTATGCTGGATTATTTGAAAAAATTCTTTGAAGAGGATCAGCTGGAGGTAATACCAGGAATCAGCTCCTTTCAGTACCTCTTTGCTAAGGTTAAAAAACCATGGCATCAAACCCTTTTAATGAGCCTTCATGGAAGAAGGGATGATTATATTACAAAGTTAAGGGATAAGGCTTCTATTACCCTATTAACCGATAGCATTTATACGCCAGATATAATTGCTAAGGAGCTTATGGAAGCAGGGTTAGATGAAGTGGAGATGATCGTGGGGGAAAACCTCTCATATGAAGAGGAAAGAATTATAAGGGGAAACCCCCTTGCAGTACTGGAGGCAAAACCCTATAAAATGGCAGTGGTGGTGATTTTAAATGAATAAAAAATGGGGCTATTCAACCTCCGGAATACCAGATAAGGAATTTATTCGAGGTAATGTTCCAATGACTAAGGAAGAAATACGGGCAATTGTAATGGGTAAGCTCCGCTTGGAGGAGGACAGCCTTCTTGTTGATGTGGGGGCTGGAACTGGATCTGTATCCATAGAGGCGGCATTAAGAAGCCAAGGAGGAAAAGTACTTGCTATTGAATGCAAAGAAGAAGCTATAAACCTTATCAATAAAAACAAAGAGGCCTTTGGAGTTGAGAACTTAATAATTCATAAAGGGAGAGCAGGAGAAATAATAAAAACCCTATCAAGCTTCAATAGAATCTTTATTGGAGGCAGCGGAGGGGAAATGGAGGACATTATTAAAGACGCTTCAATTAGGCTTTCTGCAGGAGGAAGAATAGTAATAACCTCTGTAACCATAGAAAGCACTTCCTGTGCTCTTAACCTACTGAAAGAATATTCCTTTGAAGAAATTGATTTGGTAACCATTACAGTAGCTCGAGGCAAAAATACAGGAAACTATACACTGATGGAGGGACAGAATCCCATAACAATTCTATCAGCCACAAGGGGGAATCTGAATGAAGAGTAGATTCATTGGAATAGGCATTGGGCCAGGTGATCCAGAGCTATTAACAGTTAAGGCAGTTAAAGAAATAGAAAAGGCATCCATCATAGTGGTGCCCTGCAGTAAATCCAAAGAAAGCACAGCATTAAATATTGCTAAGGAGTATATTAACGAAAGCGCCTCCATATTGGAGATGATATTTCCAATGGTCTATTGTGAATATACTCTAAAAAAAGCATGGCAGGAAAATATAAATACTATTACTAAACATTTAGAAGAGGGTAAGGATGTTGCTTTTCTAACCTTAGGAGATCCAATGGTTTATAGCACCTTTATTTATGTTATGAAAGCTATAAAGGACTTAGGATTTTACGTAGAGTCAATACCAGGAATCACTTCTTTTTGTGCTGTTGCTAACCGTGCTTTATTACCACTGGCAGAAGGAGATGAAGCATTTACCGTAATTCCTTTAAATGAAAAGAAGGAACATTTAGAAAAATCTCTACAGGATGGAAAGAATGTAGTAGTTCTAAAGGCATCCCACGACCCAGTGGGTCTTGCAGAAGTTATAAAAAGAAATAAACTTGAGGATTCCTTCATTATGTGCTCCAACTGCGGAAAGAAAAATGAAAAAATAACTTCAAATATACAGGATTTAAATATAACAAAGGTTCCATATTTTTCTACGGTAATAATTAAAAATAAAAAAAAATAAAGGAGGATAGAAACATGACAAAAGTATACTTTATTGGTGCAGGACCAGGTGATCCAAAGCTTATTACCTTGAAAGGACATGAGGTGATTAAAAGGGCAGATGTAATTATTTATGCAGGGTCACTAGTCAATCCTGAGGTTATTGCCCATGGCAAAAGTAGTGCTGCTGTATACAATAGCGCATCCATGACCCTAAAAGAGGTTTTAGAAGTAATGAAGGTGGCAGTAGAAGAAGGGTTAATAGTAGCCAGAGTTCATACAGGAGATCCCAGTATATATGGAGCTATTCGAGAACAGATGGATGCTCTAGAAGCTCTTTCCATCAGCTACGAAGTTATACCAGGAGTCAGCTCCTTTGTTGCCTCGGCTGCAGCACTGAAGAAGGAGTTAACCTTACCGGAGGTTTCCCAGACGGTAATTTTAACTCGAATGGAGGGAAGAACAGCGGTTCCAGCAGAAGAAAGCTTAAGATCGCTAGCCAAGCATCAAGCAACCATGGCTATTTTCCTATCGGTTCATATGATTGAGGAGGTGGTGGCAGAGCTAGCTTCAGCCTATTCAAAGGATACCCCCATTGCAGTGGTTCAAAAAGCCAGTTGGCCAGAGGAGAAAATCATAATAGGGACATTAGAAAACATTGCCGAGAAGGTAAAGGAGGCCGGGGTCACAAAAACAGCCCAAATACTTGTAGGAAATTTCCTAGGAGATCAATATGAATTATCAAAGCTCTATGATGAAAAATTTTCACACCAATATAGGGAAGGCAAGCTATGAAAACAGCCATATTTACTTTAACAAAGGGAGGGAAGGCACAGGGACTAAGGTTAAAGGAGTTTATTCCTGATGCCAAGATATATGTTAAACCCCAACTAAAATACCCTGAAGATGAAACCCTTCCTCTGATAGAACCTATAGCATCTATAGTAGAAAAAAACTTCAATGAAAATGACCTATTGATTTTTATCATGGCAACAGGGATTGTTGTACGGTTAATTGCGCCTTTTTTGAAGCACAAAGCCAAGGACCCAGCCCTTCTGGTGATGGATGAAGCAGGAAAAAACCTAATTAGTCTTCTTGCAGGTCATACGGGGGGAGCAAATGAATGGACCCTGAAATTAGCCGATTTAATAAAGGCAAACCCAGTTATTACAACAGCCTCAGACACATTAGGTATAGAAGCAGTAGATACCTTTTGCAAAAACAATCATCTTAATTTATCCAATTGGTCCCTTGCTAAGGAAATCACAGCCTATCTAATTAACGGGGGTGCAATCCCTGTCTATATAGAAAGTGCAGACATAAATCCAACTCTTCCCCATAATTATTATAGAGTAAAGGATAAAAAGGAATTGAAAGAAAAGCCCTTTGGACTTTTCATCGGAAACAACCCAACCCTTGAGTTGCCCAATAATATACTTCAGTTATTCCCCAAAAATCTCGTTATTGGAATAGGTTGTAGAAGGGGAATAGCTAAAGAGCTTTTAATGAAGGAGCTTATCATCAGCTTAGAAGAAATTAATAAGTTCATTTATAGCATAGTTAAAATTGCCACTGTAGATGTCAAAAAAGATGAAAAAGCCCTTCAGGAAGTAGCGTCGGAGCTGAAGGTGCCTATAGAGATAATCCATAGAGATAAGCTGAGGGAAGTGGAGAATTTATTTCAGACCTCGGAATTTGTACAAAGAACCATTGGTGTAGGAAGTGTGGCGGAGCCCTGCGCCTACTTGGGTAGTAATGGTGGTAAAATGCTATTAAAAAAACGAAAAAATAATGGAATAACCATTTCTATTGCAGAAATGAATATGGAGGTGAAGGTATGACAAAAGTTAAGGGAAGGGTTGCAGTAGTAGGACTGGGCCCAGGGGATTTAGACTATATGATACCAGCCGTATATAAGGCCATACAGGGGGCTGAGGTGGTAATTGGCTATAAAACCTATATAGATTTAATAAAGCCTTTACTAGAGGGTAAGCAGGTTATTAATAATGGAATGAGAAAAGAGATAGAGAGATGTCAGCTGGCTGTAGAAATGGCTGAGGAAGGTAAAAATGTAGTTTTAGTTAGCAGCGGTGACCCAGGTATTTACGGGATGGCGGGGGCTTTACTGGAGGTTAAGGAAGAAAAGAATAGTGAAATTGATGTGGAAATATTGCCCGGTATAACAGCTGTTAGTGGGGCTGCTGCCTCCTTAGGGGCACCTTTAATGCATGACTTTGTGGTAATTAGTCTAAGCGATCTTCTAACTGAGTGGGAAGTAATTAAAAAACGCCTATATCATGCGGCTGCAGGGGATTTTGTTGTGGCATTATATAATCCCAAAAGCATGGGGCGTACCACTCAAATTCAGGAAGCAGTGGAAATTTTACTTCGCCATCGAAATGAAGAAACACCTGTGGGAATTGTAAAAAATGCAAAACGGCATGGGGAAAAAGTAGTAGTTACCACCTTAGGTAAAATGCTTAAAGAAGAAATTGATATGACAACCGTTGTTATAATAGGTAATTCAAACACCTACATTAAAAATGGAAAAATCATAACACCCAGGGGCTACAGTCTATGATTTTAGCCCTCTGCGGAACATCAGAAGCCCATAAGCTATTAAGATGCTTGGAGAAAAGAAAATATAAGACTATCGCCACAGTTACAACAGACTATGGAGAAAAATGCCTGGAAAATTTCTTGGATGTTGAAATTATAAAGGGAAGAATAGGAGAAGCTGACTTAAGACAGCTGGTGCAAGAAAGGGAAATTAAATCAATTATTGATGTTACTCACCCCTACGCAAATGTAATATCTACTATTGCACAAAAAATATCTAAAGAAAGAAAAATTCTCTATTTACGCTATGAAAGAAAAGAAACAAAATTGAACAAAGATACGTTAATTACAAAAGTGGTTGACTTTAGCCAAGCAGCTCAAGTGGCCAGTAGGGTTAAAGGAAGAATTTTTTTAACTACAGGCAGTAAAAATATTTCTATATTTACAGATAAAATAGACGTTAGTCGAATGGTAATAAGGGTTCTACCTCTTTCTAATATAATTAAAAATTGCGAAGAATATGGCTTTTCACCAGATAATATAATTGCTATGAAGGGACCCTTTAGTGAAGAACTAAATAAACAAATGTTCATTCACTATAAAGCCTCTGTTGTCATAACAAAGGATAGTGGCGAAGCAGGTGGTACATTAGAAAAAATTAATGCTGCAAAAGAGCTTGAACTACCTATTATTTTAGTAGGTAGGCCTAAAACTCATTATGGTGAAGCTTTTGATGACTTAAATGATTTAATAAATAAATTAGAAAATTGGTATAAACCTCCTATTTGGTAAGCATACTACTGTGGGAGGTGTTACTATGAAAAATGAAAACCATCAAGATGTACGAAGCATGAACTTTGCAAACCTAACTCAAGAGCAATTGACACAATTAAAAAAAGCAGAAGATGAAATTAATTCTAATAGAGAGAATAAAGTTTTTTTAATGGCGATGATTGATTAGTTCATCTTTAATTTTCTTGGTAGGGGCGGGCACCCTGTCCGCCAAATCTTCAAAAATATTCCATGCTTTTCCATTATATTTAAACCCACTATTAAAGCCTTTTTATATTTAACTATCCATTTGCATTCATAAAACCTCCTATCAATATTCAACATTTTACTCTTATTTCTCCTATTTATTAATTATTTTGCTAAATTAGTGCCTATTGCCCAATAATATGAGAAGGATTTTTTTGATTTTCGACGAATCTTATTATTATGTGACGACTTTCCAATTAAAATGTTAATAACAAAAAAATTTGTATGTTAAGAGTAAAAATTGCTAAGTAGGAGGATTAATTATTATGTTTAGCCATATAGTATCTATTTTATTTTTGATATTATTAATAATACCAATTGGTATTTTTATATTAACCCTCTATAACCTAACAATCGAAGAAATGAGAAAAAGCGAAATGTCAAAGGAAATATTACATAGTTATGAAGCCACCAACGAGATGCCAGCAAAACAACATTTAAAGCTAGTAAAGTAACTCCCTTGTTAAATAACAAATAACAAATGGGGTTATTTTTTTTACCGTTATTTACTCTTGTCGGGTTAAAGCTTTAATGATATTATTGGATAGTAATTGGGAAGAAAAAAACTTGCTGATTATAGAGCCATTAGTATTCTTCAAGAAGTTGGTGGCTAGTTAAAAGGAGGAAGCTTTATGTCAACACTTATACGCCATACAGCTAGTGAGCCCCAAAAGCCTTTATGGAAGATAATTATTTATATTATAGGAATAGTTTTAGCAATTAACTATCTAGTTGAATTAACTAATTTGCTTCCTAAAAATATAGCTGCAATTGCCAGTGTCCTTGTGCTAATTCTCACAGCAGCACTATGTTCCTACGTTATTAATCGAAAATTGGCGAAATACACATATTTGTTCATCGAGAATGAACTTGTTTTTTATAAGCAAATAGGCAAGAGGGAAAACAAAGTTATAGATGTAAAAACCTGGGAAATGGAATGGATTAAACCGTTACATGAGGTAAATCAAAAAATCAAATATAAAAAAACCTATTGGATGTCTTGTCGATTTAGAGGTCCTAGTGTATATGCGGCCCAATTTAAAAGAAACAATCATTTATATAGAGTTGTTTTTCAGCCTAATGAGTCACTTCACAAGGAACTATATAGGCAAATAAAGGTTAATAATAAATAATTGCTTTATAATCCATCATTTCAAATTTTTCTATAACATTGTACGAGATATAGGAATAAACTGATATAGATAGGGAAATAATACTAGGTAAAACATGTATAGTAAATTGGAATGGAGCTGGTGGATGTGAAGGATGAAAAGCTTCAATGTTTCATTTGCAATCATCAAGATAATACTGGCATAGCATTATTGAATCAGTTTATCTGTAGTCGTTGTGAGAGAAAAATAGTAAATACATCTCCAAGTCAAATAAAGTACCAATTATTTAAGGAAAAAATTAAGCTGCTTTGGGCGAGATAAGGGACTACTAATTAGTAGTCCCTTATCTTAATAGTTATTCATCAAACCCAGTTAAATTCTTGAAGTTGTTTTTGTCAATTTTATTTCTTTCGCTCTTAACTTGATCGACAGAAATATTAAACATATGGGAAATCTCCATATCAGATTTTTGATTTCCATAGGTTATAATGAAATCCTTTAAGGTTTTGATCTGATTATCCTTCATGAAAACACATCCTAACATTATAGAGATTTTAAATACAGTATAGAGCTTAAGCACAATACACGCTATTACAGGGTAAAAGAAACAACCCTAAATATATTGTTCCATTTTAATAATACTTTTATCCAAGTTAAAGGAAAAAATTTCTTGTATAAAATGTCAGTACCAAAAAGGAAAGTTTGTTTACCAATCAGTTATATTTTTAATACTTTAGATATGGTATAATTTCGGTAATGTCAATAAAGTTTTAGTAGATACAGTTTAAATGTATAGTTCGTTCTTTATAGGTGTTGTATTATATACAAGCTTTCAGGAGGAGTATTATGGGACAGGTGCCTATTGTAGATCAATTAATTAATTTAAAAAAGCAAGATATTGTATCCTTCCATGTGCCAGGTCATAAAAGTGGTAATATATACAGTAGATTCAATTATAAAAATTTTAAACAGGTTCTAGTAGATATTGATACAACAGAAATACCAGGAACAGATAATCTACATAAATCAGATGGTTGTATTAAGGAGGCACAGCTTAGAGCAGCGGAAGTATTTAGTAGCGAAGAAACCTTTTTTCTTGTAAATGGAAGCACCTCGGGTATATATAGCATGATTATGGCTGCCACTAAACCCGGGGATAAAGTGATAGTTGGTAGAAACTGTCATCAATCAGTTATAAATAGTATTTTTTTAGGTGATTTACAACCTATATACATTTATCCAGAGGTGGATAAACATCAGGGTATTGCATTAGGTATATCGCCATGTTCAATAGAGCGGCTTATTCAAGACAATCCAGATGTAAAAGCTGTTTTAATTACCTACCCTACCTATCAAGGGATTGCGTGTAGCTTAAAAAAAATATCTGATATAGTACATAAATATGATAAAATACTACTAGTAGATGAAGCACATGGGGCCCATTTAGGACTAAGCAATAGATTGCCTGATACAGCATTAAAATGTGGAGCAGATGCTGTAGTGCAAAGCACCCATAAATCACTTCCAGCCCTGACACAAAGCTCGATGCTTCACATACAAGGGAATAGAATTGATAGAGATAAATTAAGATTTATGCTGAGGATGCATCAAAGCAGCAGTCCCTCCTATATACTAATGGCATCTTTAGATATGGCAACAATGATTTACAAATCTAAAGGAAAGCAATTAATGGAAGAACTACTGGAAAACATAGAATACTTAAAAATCAAATTACAGAAGGTTGTAGGATTAGATATTTTAGGGGAAGAGATAGTGGGAAGAAATTATGTTGAAGCAGTTGACCCCACTAGATTGTGGATTAGCATGCAGCAATATAATGTGAGTGGACACCAGCTAGAGCAGCAATTAAGAGAGAAGTTCCATATTCAAATGGAGCTATCTAACCTATATGGCACTCTTGCCATTACCACCATAGGAAATCAAAAGAGAGATTTTGATAGACTGTATAAGGGTATATATGAAATAGGGAAGGGATTGAAAGTTATAAAATCAGAAAAAACCTCCTACAGTAGCTACAGTACCCCTAAAGTAGTGTATAGCCCAAAAGAAGCTTTTTATAGTAATAAAATGACATTACCTATTGATAATAGTGAAGGATTCATTAGTGGTGAGTATATTATACCTTTTCCACCTGGAATACCTTTGGTCATACCTGGAGAAGTAATTAGCAATGAAATTATACAAAATTTAAAAGCCATGAAGGAAGAAGGCATTGAAATATTGGGACTAAAGCATAATAATTGTGAATATATTGATGTTATAGATAATGAGTTAGTCCCAGCTACAATGAGGTGACGATATGAATATAAAAGGAAAATTTATCACTATTGAGGGCATGGATGGAGCTGGTAAAACAACTCAAATACGATTTATGAAGGAATATTTAGAGGATAGGGGTTTTAAGGTTCTGCTAACAAGAGAACCAGGTGGAACCATCATAGGAGAGAAGATAAGGGAAGTAATTCTCGATAACAGCCATAAGGAAATGGATTCAGTAACTGAGGCCCTCTTATATGCAGCATCAAGAGCACAGCATGTTTCACAAATAATATTACCTGCATTACAACGAGGAGAATTAGTCCTATGTGATCGTTATGTAGACTCAAGTATGGTTTACCAAGGGAAAGGAAGAGATTTAGGCTATAAACCAATTAAAAAGATAAATGACTTTGCAACACAAGGGCTAGAGCCAGATTTGACTATTTTATTTGATATTGATCCTCAGCTTGGCCTACAAAGAATTAGTTCAAGAGGCAAAGGAGATCGGCTTGAAGAAGAAAAGCTACAGTTCCATATAGCAGTTCATTCAGCCTATATGGATTTGGTAAAAATGTACCCCAAACGCATAAAAGTTATTAATGCTAATTGTGAAATACAAGAAATAAAAAAAGAAGTAGAGGAACTATTAAAAAATATTATAGAGGAGGGAAAGGACCATGAAATTATTGATTGCTATTGTTCATGATGATGATGTTCATCCATTATTGGAGGAGCTTACAGCTAAAGAGTTTAGAGTAACAAAGCTTGCTACCACAGGCGGATTCTTAAGGTCAGGAAATACTACCCTGCTAATCGGTGTAGAAGATGAAAAGGTTGATGCATTAATCGAAATTATCAGGGATAATTGTGAATCTAGAGAGCAGATAACTACATCACCAGCTCCCGTTTCAGGAACTGCAGGAGTATTTGTTCCCTATCCTATAGAAATTAAAGTTGGAGGAGCTACAATTTTTGTGGTTGACATCGAGAAGTATATTAAGCTGTAGAAGAGGAGGCTATAATAATGGCCTTTAAAGGGATTGTGGGTCAGGAAAGAATAATTGAATTATTATCTAAAGCATTATCAGATAAACAAACACCGCATGCATACTTGTTTGAAGGAGCAGAAGGGCTTGGGAAAAGAAGAGTAGCCTGTCAACTGGCAATGGGGATTGCCTGCACAGGAGAGATAAAGCCATGTCATCATTGTACAAGCTGTCTAAAATTAATCCACCGTAATCATCCAGAGGTTAAGTATATTGAAGATGAAGGAAGCAGTATAAAGATTGAAACTATCCGACAGCTACAAAAGGAAATACAGATGAAGCCCTACGAAGGGAAAAAGAAAATATTTATTATTAATCATGGGGAAAAGATGACTATACAAGCACAGAATGCACTGTTGAAAACACTTGAAGAACCGCCATCATATGGAACTATAATTCTAATAACAGCTAATTCCAGCAGCCTATTACCTACAATTGTATCTAGGTGCCAAGTTATAAAATTTAGACCCGTTGAGCTGGAAAAGATTCAAGACTATCTAATTAAATCGTTGGGTTTAACCTATGAAGAGGCTAAAATAAAAGCACTATTTTCTAATGGAATAATTGGCAATGCTCTAAAAATATTGGAAGATGAGGCTTTTGAGAAAAAAAGGGAAACTCTTATAGAAATTACCAGTGGGCTAATGAAGGGAAAATCCATTAACGTTCTAGAAAATGCAGGTTTGTTAGTAGCAGACAAAAAAGATATTAACGAGTTTTTAGACTTGCTTATTAGCTGGTACCGTGATTTAATGGTTTACAAAGAAACTAAGGAATATCATTTTATGATGAACTATGATAAAATAGAAGAAATCAATCAACAATCCAGTCGAATAGGGCTAAATGAATTAAGAGATATTATTTTTATAATAGAAGATACGAAAAACAAGCTGAAAAGCAATGTTAACTTACAACTTAATATTGAGGTTATGTTGCTAAAGATGCAGGAGGTATTATAATGGTAACAGTTGTTGGTGTCCGGTTTAAAAAAGCCGGTAAGATATATTACTTTGATCCAGAAGAAACAGGTGCACAAAAGCCTGATAGTGTTATAGTAGAAACTGCCCGTGGAATAGAATTCGGTGAAGTAGTTGTGGGACAAAAACAAGTTCCAGAAGAGGATATAGTTGCTCCATTAAAAAAAGTGCTTCGAGTTGTAACAGAGGAAGATATAATTAAACATAATTCAAATATAGAAAAAGAAAAAGCTGCCTTTGAAGCTTGTTTGGAGAAAATTAGAGTACATCAGTTGGAAATGAAGCTTATTGATGTAGAATATACCTTTGATAACAATAAAATTATATTCTATTTTACTGCCGATGGACGTGTAGATTTTAGAGAACTGGTGAAGGATTTAGCAGCTATTTTTAAAACTAGAATTGAGCTACGGCAAATTGGTGTTCGAGATGAGGCGAAAATGATAGGTGGAATAGGTCCCTGTGGAAAACCATTATGCTGTTCAACATGGCTTGGAGATTTTGAACCCGTATCAATAAAAATGGCCAAGGATCAAAGCTTGTCATTAAACCCTTCAAAGATTTCAGGTATATGTGGTAGGTTATTTTGCTGTTTGAAGTATGAACACAATTTATATCAAGAGATTGTAGATAAGCTACCTGGCCAAGGGTCTTTAGTAGAGACTATAGACGGTGAAGGAATTGTTATAGATACCAATGTTCTATTAGAACAAATTAAAGTTAAAATAAAGAATCAGCATGATCAATCTGAGGAAATAAAAACCTATGAATTCCACCAGGTTACTAAGATAAAAGACGAAACTAAAGCCCAGCTAGAAGAAGATTTGGATGAAGAGATTGTAAAAGAGCTTAAGCTTCTTGAAGAAGAATAATCAAAATGCAGACTGATCTAAAAGCCACAGATTCGAGGCGCAAGATAACCTAGCGAAGGCGGCGTATTTGAAATACGTAAGGGTGCTAGGTTTTTGAAGCAACGAAGAAGATGAGGTTTTTTCATCAGTTTGAAAAGGCCGGGAAACGGTCTTTTGTTTATTTAGCTAGCAAGTGGTAGACGATAGAAAATTATAAGAGGGTGTAACAAATGAAATTAAAGAAAATTGTAATAGTAGCTGTACTGCTAATTACATTATTTATTGTGGGCGGGTGCAGAAAAACAGTTGAAGAGCCAATTGATGAACAAGCTGGGAAGGCAAATGATTATCTTCTTCAAGAGGCTATTGAAGGAGATTTGGAAGAAATTGATGATGAAACAGAAGAAAATGAAAGTAGATTAGGTGTGCATATAGGTAACAAAGCACCTAGCTTTAAAATGCAGGATTATTTAGGAAGTGAAGTAGAGTTAGAAGACTATAAAGGTAAACCAGTTATCTTTACCTTCTGGGTAAGCTGGAGTGATATGGCCATAGATCAGTTGAAGGTTCTTGAAAATGTTTCACTGCTACTTGGAGAGGATGCAGCTTTTATTGGAGTTCATGTGGCGCCCTTTGATACATTAACAGAGGATGAAGCAGTAGAGCTAATTAAAAACAATAAATATAATATAAATATAGTTATTGATAATGAAGGAAAGGTACAGCAAGAGTATTATGTAGGCATTTATCCTACAACCTATATAATTGACCCGGAAGGCAGAATTGTAAAATCCTATACTACATTAGTTGAGGAAGATCAGATACTAGAAGACTTAGAATATATACTATCCCAATTCTTGCCGTAATTTTGGCGAGAATTTTTTACTATGCATTATTTTTAACTACTAATACATACCTATAAATTAGAGTATTTACGTAATCTATAGTGGAGGTGAAATGGTGACAAAACTTCTAAAGCAGCTGCTCAAGAAAGAAAAAACATTGGAGGAGAGGATAAGACTTATTCAATCTGGAGATCAAGCAGAAAGAAATAGGTTAATAAAAGAATATATTCCCTTCATTCAAAAAAACACCAGTAAACAGCTTGGAAAGTATGTTGACATGAATAATGATGATTTATATAGTGTTGGATTAATGGCCTTTAATGAGGCGTTAGATAAGTTTAACGAGGAAAAAGGTAGTTTTTTAAGTTTTGCATCAATGGTTATAAAAAGTCGTATTGTTGACCAACTAAGAAAGGATTCAAAGAACTCTAAGGAAGTATATCTTAGTCAATATAGTAACGAAGAAAACAATAATTTTGCTGAGGACTTAGTAGCTGTTGATAGCTTTGAAGCAAGTATAGAGGCTAAACTTGATATGGAACAGCTAGTTAAAGAAATGAATAGGTTTGGTGTTACACTAGATGACCTAATTAATCAGTCACCAAAACACTTTGATACAAGGCTTAAGGCAATTGAGATTAGCAGATTCGTATACGAGAGCAAGTCCTTAAAGGAAAAGCTTATGAGGACCTATAATTTGCCTGTAACAGACATTATTGCAGAACTACATATTAGCAAAAAAGTTATCCAAAGGAGCAGGAAGTTTATTATTGCTCTGGTTTTGATACAAGATAGCAATCTAGATACAATGAAGCACTATATTTCTCAGATTGAAAGGAGGGGATAAGGGTGAATTACAAAGGCTGTGTTATGGAAATAAGGAATAATTCTATGGTTGTTATGACAGACCACTGTACCTTTGAAGAAATTAAGCTTAGAAAATCTATTATTATAGGTATGGAGATTGAATTTAGCACAGGTGATATAATCCAAAGGAATAGGGAAAGATTTAAAGGATTTGTGTTGATAGCGGCAGCTATTTTATTAGTTGTTGTTACTTCCTTATCTCTAGTGACCTATTGGGGAAATAATTTGCAGTCAGTGGCACTTCTTACAATAGATATTAATCCCAGTATTGCCATAGAAATAAATGAAAAGCAGCAGGTTATTAAAATTACACCCCTGAATGAAGAGGCAGGGTTGCTGTTAGCTGCCGATTTAAAAAAGCTCCATATTAAAGAAGCCTTTGATAAAATTATTGAAATGGCTGAAGATGAGGGTTATATTGAAAAAAACGGAGAAAATTATATTCTAATTACCTCTGTGAAGCTTAATAATAAAAATAAGTTATCTTTTCAAATAGATCAATTGGTTGAAGAACTAATTGATTTACAAGAGGATAAAAGAGATGATTTAGTGATGATTGCAAAGGAAGCAGATATTCATGTCCTAGAAAAAGCCAACAGAGAAAAAATTTCTGTAGGGAAAATGACTCTATATCAAGAAGTAGTAAAAGAGGGCAGTGAAGAAGGTTTACTGGATGATATTAAAACTAAGTCGGTAAAAGAATTACTGAAAAAAGAACACCCAGTGTTTGATCAACATCCCGGCTCAAAGAATTCAAATGATGATGCCAAAGAAGA
>NZ_FMUS01000001.1:0-251053 GCF_900101495.1 Alkaliphilus peptidifermentans DSM 18978 | reverse complement strand
CAACATCCCGGCTCAAAGAATTCAAATGATGATGCCAAAGAAGAAGAAAATAAAGGTAAAAAGGAGCACCCAGTGTTTGAGCAACACCCAAGCTCAAAGGATACAACGGATAATGAAATAGAAGAGAAAAAAGATAAGAAGGAGCATCCAGTATTTGACCAGCATCCTGGGAGGGCCAAGCCTAACGACCAAGATTCAAAGGAAGATAAAAGCAATAAAAAAGATAACACACCAGATAGTAAAAACCAAGAATCAAATAACAACAAACCACCTAAAAATTCAAACCCTTAGACTCTAAGGGTTTTTTCTTTAATACATATAAAGTGTTTAAGTTTATAAATTTTTTTTGGAATTAGGTACCAATAATAAATGATAGCTTCGTAATTATATAATAGAAAAAATTAAAGGAGGTAGCAAATTAATGAAAAAAACAATAGCTAAAGTACTAACAGTAATTATGATTTTAGGCTTTTCTTTAGCCTCAGTAAGTGCAGCTACACCGCCAGGGCTTGAGAAAAAGGGAGGATTACCACCAGGACTACAAAAAAAGGATGAACTACCACCAGGAATTCAGAAACGATTTGTAATTCCCAATGAAAATAAGTTAACGTTTGAAGCAACAATTGTTGATATCGATATAGAAGAGAAAAGAATAGTGGTAAAGGATGGAACAGCCCTTATTCACCTATTGGTTTCCGATAAGGCAAAAATTGAATTAAATGATGCTGCAGCCAAGCTTGCAGACTTACGAAAAGGTGATGAGGTTTATCTAAAGCTAGATGATAAGAATACAATTATTGAGATAAAGGCTACAGCTGCAGAAGGAAGAGAAACTATTCTCGAGGGGGAAATAGTTTCAATAGATTCAGTAAAGAAGGAATTTGTTCTAAAGCACCAGGATAAAAGAACCCTAATAAAGGTTGATAGCGATACTGTAATAAAAGAAGGAAGAACATCTAAAAGCTTCAGTGATTTAAAAATTAACATGGATGTTAAGGTTACCGTAAAGGAAGAGAAGGTAGTTTTAATAGAAATAAACCCAATTGAATATACGAAAATAACAGGAACAATATATAGCATTAACCTTAAAGATAAGGAACTTATTATTAGAGAAGGAAATACCAGCAGCTTTTATAGGTTAAATAGTGACACCGCTATTTATGTAGATAATACTAAAAAGATACTAAGCGATTTAAAGGTAGATATGACTGTTGAAGCCTACGTTGATGGAATTACACTTAAAACATTATACGCAACAGATCTTAACTACACCATGATTGAAGCTGTAATAAAAAGTGTAGATACAGCAAAATCGGAGATGGTCCTGGAATATAATAATAAGCAGGAGTTATTTAATGTAGATAAGAATGCCACCATCAAAATTAATGGTATCAATCATGTACTATCAGACTTAAAAGCTGATATGCAGGTTAAGGTTAAGGTTCAATCCGATAAAATAGTTGAAGTTACAGTGCTAAATGATATTGTTGTTTATGAAGGAAGACTTTTAACACTGCAAACTGGCAATACACCAACAGTCACAGTTGAAATAAACAATGAATCTAAATACTTTAACGTTGACAAGAATGTAAACTTGACAGATATTACTGTAGGAAATCAAGTAAAAATATATGTTAGAAACAGTGTTGTAATTGCCATTCATGAAAAATAGATAGCTATAAAAAAATCCTTCCATTATTATTTGGAAGGATTTTTTTATGTTCTATTTTTCCACGGGATTATCTTATTCATAGGATATTATTTTCCCCATAGACGAAAAATAAGAAATAAACTTAAGTCAATAATTATATAAAAGTGGTATAATTAACAAGTAAAAGAATTAATTTAAGGAGCTATATATGGAAAATCTACTAAAGGATTATGAACGAATTGATGATTTACACATCAAAGATTTAAAAATAATACAAAATACTAGAGGCTTTTGTTTTGGAATAGATGCTGTTCTATTGGCTAGCTTTGTTGAGCTTAAGAAGAATTCAAAGGTGATGGACTTAGGTACAGGAACAGGAATAATACCATTGCTATTGGCAGGAAAGAGTACAAGCAGTAGCATAACAGCAATCGAAATTCAACAAGAGGTTGCAGATATGGCAATCAGAAGTGTAGTCTTTAATAAATTAGAGGATCGCATTAAAATTCTTAACATAGACCTAAAAACTGCCAGTGAACATGTACCTGTTAATGAATTCGATGTTGTTACAACAAACCCTCCCTATATGCATGCCAATGGATTAATTAATCCTGACGACAAGAAAGCTATATCAAGGCATGAAATAAAGTGCTCACTGGAGGATGTAATACAAACAGCCTCAAAGCTATTAAAGCATCATGGTAGATTTTTTATGATTCATCGTCCTCAACGACTGGTTGATATCATGGTTTTGTGTAGAAAACACAAGCTAGAACCTAAAAGATTACAGTTTATACATCCAGCCCATGGTAGAAAGCCTAATTTATTAATGATAGATTGCAGGAAGGCTGCTCAGCCAGAGCTAAGAATTTTGGACCCATTAGTGGTATATGATGAGGATGGAGAATATACTCAAGAGCTGCTGGAGAGATATAATAAAAAAACAGTGGAAGAAAGAGGGGATGCTAATGAATAGAGGGAAATTATATATATGCCCTACCCCAATAGGAAACCTAGAAGATATTACTATTAAAGCTTTAAGAATTATGAAGGAAGTGGACTTAATAGCAGCAGAAGATACCCGGCATACTATAAAGCTATTAAATCACTATGAAATAGATAAACCCTTAACCAGTTACCATGAACACAATAAGCATAAAAAGGGTGAAATTCTTATACAACAAATGAGAGAAGGTAAAAATATTGCTTTGGTATCTGATGCTGGAATGCCAGGCATATCAGATCCCGGTGCAGATATTATAAAACTGTGCATTGAAGAAGACATAGAGTTTGAAGTTTTGCCGGGAGCAACTGCTTCCATACTTGCACTAGTTGCATCCGGCTTTGATACATCAAAATTTGCCTTTGAAGGTTTTTTGCATAGAGAAAAAAAGAAAAGAAAAGAAAGACTTACAGAAATAAAGCATGAAGACCGAACCTTAATATTTTATGAAGCACCCCATAGACTAACGGGAGCTCTTAATGATATGCTAGAAATTCTAGGGAATAGAAGGGTAGTTATATGTAGAGAGCTAACGAAAAGATATGAGGAATTTGTTAGGGGAACAATAAAGGATTTGATACTACACTTTCAAGAGAATCCTCCTAAGGGTGAAATAGTAATAGTATGTCATGGTGTAACAAAGGAAGAGGTTGAAGAAGCTAGGGCTCAGGCATTGGAAGATATAAATAAAATTACTATTAAAGATCATATATATAATATAATGAAAACAGGAGTTAGTAAGAAGGAAGCAATAAAAGAAGTAGCTAAAATTAGGGGGATATCAAAACGTGAAGTTTATCAAGAATCTATTGACATATAAGTGGAGTAGAAAACTAGTTTAAAAAAATTAAAGAGCCCTAAGGCTCCTTAATAATTATTTAATTTCAACTCTACATTCGCCACAAACATTTTTGTTCTTAAAAACAATAACATCCTTAGCGTTACCACAGAAAATACAAGCAGGTTCGTACTTTTTTAATATTATGATTTCACCATCTACATAAATTTCCAGCGCATCCTTCTCAGCAATATGTAGTGTACGTCGAAGCTCAATGGGTAATACTACTCTTCCCAGTTCGTCCACTTTTCTAACAATACCTGTTGATTTCAAAAAAATTCCTCCTTTTATATTTGCTATTGTAACAATTAATTACAAAATAAATTATAATACAACAAATTTCGACAAAACTACTATATTAAAATAGTACCATATATTCCATAATAAGTCAAATAATAATTAATAACTTTTAATATTTAGCATTTAAGCATAAAGAATTAGGCGCAGCAAATAATTATAATATGAAAAAAATATAAATGAGGAGAGGATAGAATGGAATCAATTATTACCTCCATTATTAACCTTGCAAAATCATTTGATATAGTAATCTACCTAGTAGGTGGTAGCATTCGAGATATTCTTCTAAATAAAAATAATATGGATTTAGATTTTGTAATTAACCAAGATCCGAGAGCATTTACAGAGAAAGTTGCTTCAGAAATTGGCGGAACCTTTATCCAATTAAATGAAATACATAAAACCTGTCGGATTGTTATGCAATCAGATTACATTTTGGATTTTAGCAAAATGAAGGGTGATAAAATTGAGGAAGATCTATATAATAGGGATTTTACCATCAACGCAATGGCATATGATATTCAAAATGAATGGCCACTTATTGTTGAGAAAATAATAGACCCCTATAATGGTAAGCTAGATATGAAAAATAGGAATATTAAGCACTTACATGAAGGAACCTTTAAAGATGACCCTATTAGAATGCTTAGAGCTGTAAGATTTATGGCTCAACTAGAATATGATATTGATGATACAACGAAAGCACTAATAGATGTAAATGCGTCAGCAATTAAAGCTATAGCAGGTGAAAGAATTACCAATGAGCTCTTTAAAATATTAGAAGTCAGCAAAAGCTATTTTTATTTGAGCTATATGGATAAGTATCTTCACCTGTTAAATAAAATTTTTCCTGAATTAGAAGAAATGAAAGAAATTGGGGAGTGTAAATATCATGTAGTTGATAGCTGGACCCATTCAATATATACAGTTAAAGTTGTAGAAAGCTTTATATATGCAAAAGGTTACTTTGAAGATCATATCCGGGAGGCCTATGAAAAACATTCAGCTGAGGTTATTGCTGCAGATCGTACTCGACTACAGTTAATAAAGCTAGGAGCACTTTTTCATGATGTTGGAAAACCCTCAGCAAAGAAGATTGATGCAAATGGAAGAGTAAGATTTAGAGGTCATGAAATAACTGGTGCAGAAATTATTAAAAAATATGCAGAAGAGCTGCGGTTAAGCACAAAGGAAAAGGATATTTTAACTAAATATGTATCACTGCATATGCTTCCGCTTGTTTCATATAAAAACAACGATGTAAGCAGTAAAGCCCTCTATGAAATGTTCAACAAAATGGGTAGAGAAACCCTTGATATACTATTAATTGCTTTAGCCGATATAATTGCAACCAGAAAGCTCTTAAATCCTCATGAAGAAATGGCAATTTTCAAAGTCCATATAGAGTATATTGCAAATAATTACTTAACCAGATACCGAACAGTTGAAGATATTTCAAATATAATTACTGGAAATGACATTATCAAAAGCTTGCAACTACAAGAAGGGGTTATAATTGGTGAAATTATGGAGGACATAAAAAAAGCTATATTTTTTGGGAAAATAGCCCCAACAAAAGAAGCAGCTATAAATTATATAAAGGAAATTAAGAACAAACAGAAAATTTGACATATTAAATAACAACGCCTTATATTCATCATTTAACATTTATCTTTTTAGGTTTTTTCAAAATCTTGTGTAGGGTCTTAATTTGTAGGGGCCGACGACTCTGTCGGCCCACTTCTTGTTATCCATTTTACTAAAACTCTCGTTTCTTCACTCATAACTCGGTATTATCCCTACTGATCTTCTTTGCCTACTATTCTTCCCTATAGCTGTTAACCATTTCATGCTTTAAGGTCCATAATTTTTCAGAGAGATCTACCTTGTATAGCTGTGGTCGGTTTAAACGCTTATATTGAGGCCACAAGCTTGATAGTTCTTTTTGTGTATAATCACGTATTTCTGCTACTGTTCTGTGATTATACATCAACTCGCCCTCCAGAAATAAAGGAACAAGCATTTCTCTAACATTATAATTATAAAAGGTCTTTTTCTTCCAAGTGTATATTGGGTGGAATAAAGTAAGGGGCTTGTTAGTATCGACTATCTCATCCTCCAACATAATTAAATCTGCCTCAGCATAATTGTTATCGTTGTAGATACGGATAACCTTTTTATAGCCAGGGTTTG
The DNA here is from genome assembly GCF_900101495.1 of Alkaliphilus peptidifermentans DSM 18978. GTDB lineage: Bacteria > Bacillota > Clostridia > Peptostreptococcales > Natronincolaceae > Alkaliphilus_C > Alkaliphilus_C peptidifermentans. Next base: position 245,071 of record NZ_FMUS01000001.1, on the reverse strand, counting down.
TAATTTTCTCTGGATTCTCTGATATTTTAATCTTAGGTATTAGTTTTCCATTAACCTCCACCGCCGCCAGCTTATAGACTCCCCCAAGGGCAGGACAGCCATTCGATGTAATTAGGTTAGTTCCAACACCCCAGCTATTAATTTCTGCTTGTTGCATTTTCAAGCTATCAATGGTGCCCTCATCAAGATCACTAGAGGCAACTATTTTAACATTTCCAAAACCTGCTTCAGTTAAAAGCTTCCGTGCTTCCTGTGATAAATAGGCTAAATCTCCAGAATCTATTCTTATTCCTACAGGCTCATGACCCATTTCTTTTAACTCCTTAAATACTTTAATGGCATTTGGTATTCCACTCTTAATAGTATCATAAGTATCAACCAGGAGAAGACAACCATCAGGATAAATCTTTGCATATGCACGGAATGCTTCTAATTCACTATCAAATTTTTGTATCCAGCTATGGGCTTGAGTACCTGTGACAGGTATATTAAACATTTTCCCAGCCAAAACATTGGAGGTGCCAGCACAGCCCCCAATATAAGCAGCTCTAGCTCCGAAAATTCCTGCATCAGGACCTTGGGCACGACGCAATCCAAATTCAAAAACTGCATCTCCCTTAGCCGCTTCACACACACGGGAAGCCTTGGTGGCAATTAATGATTGAAAGTTAACAATGTTTAACATGGCAGTTTCAATTAATTGAGCTTCAAAGGTAGTAGCTTTAACCCTTATTATTGGCTCATGTGGAAACATTATACTACCTTCTTCTACAGAATAAATAGTGCCTTTAAATTTGAAATTTCTTAATAAACCCAAGAAGTCTTCGCTAAAAAGCTGTAACCCCCTTAAATATTCTAGATCCTCATCTGTAAATTTTAGATTTTCAATATAATCAATTACCTGTTCTATACCTGCCACAATAGTAAAGCTATTATCACAGGGGTTTTTTCTAAAGAACATATCAAATACAACCTGATCCTCATGAATATTATTGGCAAAATAACCATTCATCATTGTTAATTGATATAGGTCAGTTAGTAAAGTATGGTTTCGCATTCCTTTATCCTTTCTTTGGTGGTAATTAAAACATACCACAAATATTATAGTTAGACTTATTATAACAAAAATAAAACATACAAGCTATATATTCATATTTACTAGTGAAAAACCAACTAAAGTAAATGGAATAAAGTTTAATCCCAAATTGAAATATAGATTTGATGTTTCAATCATATAATAAAATCCCTATATCATATAAATTAACAATGAATAAAACCAAGGTAGGGATGATAATGAACATAATATGGATTCTAATGATACTGTTTGGTATGCTTGTAGCTTTATTATCAGGAAAGATAGAAATTATAAACGAGGTTTTGATCGGCGATGTACAAGAGGCTGTAGTTTTCGCTATATCATTAACCGGCATTATGGCAGTATGGCTTGGTCTAATGAATATAGCTAAGAAATCGGGTCTAATTACTAGTTTTTCAAGAATCTTCAGACCAGTAATAAAGCTTTTATTTCCATCTATACCAGTTAATCATCCGGCTATAAGCGCCATAATGATGAATATGATGGCCAACATGTTCGGAGCAGGAAATTCTGCAACTGCACTTGGATTAAAAGCAATGGAAGAATTACAAACTCTTAACAGCAATAAAAAGGTTGCCAGTAATGCCATGTGCATGTTTCTAGTAATCAATATGTCATCTATTCAACTAATTCCACTAACTGTTATCAAAATAAGAGCAGATGCAGCATCAAGTCTTCCTGAAGAAATTATCGTAACCACAATATTTGCCACCACTGTATCTACAATCGTTGGTATATTAGCATGTAAAGCTATGGAAGGGAGAAAGTCATAATGAGGATTTTTAATATGATATCGATATTTGCTATACCAGTAATGATGACAACCATCTTAATACATGGGTTAATAAAGGGTGTTAAGCTATACGATGCCTTTACAGAGGGGGCACAGGAGGGATTTAAGACTGCAGTACGGATAATGCCCTATCTAATAGCAATATTTCTCGCTGTCAATATTCTAAGAAAATCTGGGGGAATGGACTACATTATAAGAGTATTTCTTCCAATTACAAGACCACTAGGAATACCATCAGAAATATTACCGCTGGCTTTTATTAGACCTTTTTCAGGAAGTGGATCACTAGCAGTTCTTAAGGATATTATTACAACCTATGGTCCCGATTCACTTATAGGTCGTGTGGCCTCAACAATGATGGGCTCAGCCGAAACAATTTTTTATACTATGGCTATTTACTTTGGTGCAGTGGGAATACAAAAATCTAGACATACTGTCGCTGCAGCACTAATTTCTCATATTGCTGCTATTCTAGCATCTGTAATGATATGTAGGCTTTTATTCCGATAAAACTGTTGACAAAAGGAGTATTATCTAATATATTGTAATATAATAATGAGTAGTAATTATTAACATATAGAAAGAAATTCACTAGAATTTCTGCCATAATTCAACATTCAACACTCAACATTCAATATATATAGGTAATGATGGGAAGAGTAGGTTTGTAGCTTCAGATAAAGAGAGCCGGGGTAGGTGGAAGCCGGTATTGAAATGCAAGCTGAATATGGCCCCTAAACCTTATGGCTGAGGAATAATTTTCATTTTTAGGTCATAACGGACTAGCCTCCGTTAAAAAGGCAAGGTGAAGAATTTCACCTATCGAGTTTATTGTTGCAAAATAATAATGAACTAGGGTGGTAACGCGAGCTAACCTCGTCCCTATATATGGGATGGGGTTTTTTGATTTGTAGGAGAAAAAATGCTTTTATTTACTTTTATTTGTCTTTGAATATTAATTGTTGTTACTGTTTAAATTATCTATTATTGAATATATTGAATGGGGATCCTGTATAATTCAGTTTGATTGATTATTTAGCACAACATATTGGGTTCCCGTGGGCTATATGAGACATTAAAAACATACAAATTTCTAGAATATAAGAAGGAGGAAGAAAAAATGAGTAAAGGAACATATTATGTTACAACCCCAATTTATTATCCTAGTGCAAAGCTACATATTGGACACACGTATACTACAGTTGCAGCAGATGTATTGGCAAGGTTCAAGCGATTTTCTGGTTATGATGTGCAATTTCTTACAGGTACAGATGAACACGGAGAAAAAATTCAAGAAGCTGCCAATAAAAATGGCATGACTCCTAAAGCATATGTAGATGGTATTGTTGAGGAAATAAAAAAAATCTGGGAGCGAATGGATATATCCTACGATATTTTTATTCGTACAACCGATGAAATTCATGAAAAAGCAGTCCAAAAAATCTTTGCTGATCTTTATGAAAAAGGAGACATTTATAAAAGTGAATATCAAGGCTGGTACTGTACACCCTGTGAATCTTTCTGGACTGAGACACAATTAAAGGAAGGAAATCTTTGTCCAGATTGTAATAGAGAAGCTCATTTAGCTAAGGAAGAGGCATACTTTTTTAAACTCTCAAAATATCAAGACCGATTAATTGACTATTTTCAACAGCATCCAGAAATATGCTATCCTGAAACAAGAAGAAACGAGATGGTAAATAACTTTCTGAAGCCTGGCTTAGAGGATTTATGTGTTTCGAGAACCAGCTTTGACTGGGGAATACCAGTACCCTTTGATGAAAAACACGTAATCTATGTATGGTTTGATGCGGTATGTAATTATATTACAGCACTGGGCTATGTCTCAGATAATGATGAGAAATATAAAAAATATTGGCCAGCAGATGTTCATCTGGTTGGAAAAGAAATAGTTCGTTTTCATACCATCATTTGGCCAGCCATATTAATGGCCTTAGATATTCCGTTACCTAAAATGGTATATGGACATGGCTGGATACTCTTCGGAGCAGATAAAATGTCAAAATCTAAGGGAAATATTGTATATCCCGAGCCATTAATAGAAAGGTATGGAATTGATGCATTAAAATACTTCCTATTGAGGGAGTTTACCTTTGGACAAGATGGAAACTACACAAACAGCACATTTATAAATAGATTGAACTCCGACTTAGCCAATGACCTTGGGAACCTGGTAAGTAGAAGTGTAGCAATGGTGGAAAAATATAATGGTGGAATTATTCCATCAAGCAAAGTTGATGGAGAGTTCGGACAAGATCTTAAGAATGTTGCAACAGCAGCAGCTAAAAAGGTGGAAAATGCAATTAATTTATTGCAGTTTCACGAAGGCCTAGAGGAGATTTGGAAGGTAATTAGAAGAGCCAACAAATATATTGATGAAACTACACCATGGATACTTGCAAAGGATGAAGATAAAAAACATCAATTAGATACTGTACTTTATAATCTAATGGATTCAATAAGAATTATCTCCCTTCTAATAAAACCATTTATGGAAGCAACAACAAAGAAGATTTGGGCCCAAATAGGAATAGACGAGGGACAAGGCACCCTCTGGGAGGACGCATTTGAATTTGGAAAAACCCCAGCTGGACTAAAGGTTCATAAAGGAGAATCACTATTCCCTAGATTAGAAACAGAAAAAGAAGTTCTGGAGCTGGAGGAGATTAATAATAAATATATTGATAAAATTAACGGTGTGGTTGAGGAAGTAGTCTCTATTGAAGCTAAGGAAGAGGCTACTATAGATGATTTTGATAAATTGGAGCTAAGGGTAGCAAAGGTTATAAAGGCTGAAAAACATCCTAAAGCAAATCGACTTTTGGTATTACAATTGCAGATGGGAAAAGAAGTAAGACAGGTTGTATCTGGTATTGCAGAACATTACTCACCAGAGGAACTAGAAGATAAAAATGTAATTTTAATTGCTAATTTAAAACCTGTTAAATTAAGAGGCGTTGAGTCTCAAGGGATGATTTTAGCAGCCTCCAATGATGAAAAATTAGTGTTGGCAACCATAGATAAAGACATTCCCCACGGAACATTGATTAGTTAAGGAGGCGATTTAATGCTGTTTGATAGTCATGCCCATTTGGATGATTCTCGTTATAATCAAGATCGAGACCATATTGTGGAAGCTGCCAGGGAAAGTGGAGTAAAATACATACTAAATCCAGGAGCAGATATAGCTTCTTCAGTGAAAGCCGTAAACCTGGCAGAAAAATACCAGATGATTTATGCGGCTGTTGGTGTTCATCCCCATGATGTTAATGATATGGACCAAAATACCCTTGAGATTTTACGATCCCTTACTAATAAAAATAAGGTAGTAGCCATCGGCGAAATTGGGCTAGACTACTATTACAATCATTCTCCTCGGGATGTACAAAAAGAATGGTTTAGAAAACAGGTTATATTAGCAAAGGAGGTTAAGCTCCCAGTTATTATACATGATCGAGATGCCCATCAAGATGTATTTGATGTTTTAAGAGAGTATAATGCTGGAGAGTATGGCTGTGTAATGCATTGCTATTCTGGCAGTGTTGAATTGGCAAAAGAATATATAAAGTTGGGGATCTATATTTCCATTGCAGGACCCCTAACCTTTAAAAATGCTAAAAAAACTCATGAGGTTGCAAAGGAGATTCCATTAGAATGGCTTCTTGTAGAAACTGATTCCCCCTATCTAACTCCAATGCCTTACCGTGGAAAAAGAAATGAACCTGGCTATGTTAAACACGTAGTAGAAGCTATTGCTGAAGCCAAGGGGATAACATTTCAAGAAGTAGCTGAGCATACTACCAGTAATGCCATGAAGCTTTTTAGAATAAAATAAACATATTAAAATCAAAGTACTATCTTATTTATTGTTTAATAGTAAAGTTCCTTCAGAACTTCCTATGTAATACGGGGTTGTTAAGGGGGCGTTCCCCCTTATGATCAATGAGGAGGATACAGCGAAGCGTCCTAAGGAACTCAGGGGTTCCTTTGGAAAACAAAAGCATTTATCCATAGATAATTAACGCATGAAATGCTTTTGTTCGTTCTTTACTATAGTATAAGTAATAAATTAAGATAGTACTTTTTGTAGTTAATAATCAAAAATTCAGAAGGATTTTCAGTTTTTTTGACGAATATTCGAATAATATAGTTACTATAGTCCTATTTTTACTCCTTATTATTCTTTTAATAGGGTTTTATTCCGATATATATCTAAAGGTGTATTATTTTATAATGCATGGGGGAGGTTAATGAATGGCTTATTCAATAAAGAGAGATTATCGAGATGTTCTAGTAGATCATATTGAAGAGGGTATGATTCTTGAGACCGAAGTGGTAAATAGATATGGAAATATTCTACTTACTGCCGGAACAGAATTGAAAGAGATTGAAAAGATACAAAACCTACTTGAACAGCATCAAATTAAAAGGGTTAGAGTTAAGCTTGAAGAAGAATCAATAGAGATCATGAATAGTATCATAGCTGATGATAGGTTAATTGATGAAATGGAAAAAGAAGAGGTTGAAAGCTTCCGAAGTAACTTTATGGATGTTCAAAAAAACCTGCAAAATGACTTCCAATCAATTGTTAAGGGTGAATCCATCAAAGAGGATGGCATGAAGAAGAATATCATGAAATCACTTTCTGTTTTTAATGGACGGCTTAACATATTCCAATTAATCGAAAAGATTAAAGATTACGATGATATAACCTATGCCCATAGTCAAAATGTTACACTGATTAGCTACGCACTAGGAAAATGGCTTAATTTGACTGAAGATAAACTTCAAAATCTAACCCTCAGTGCACTTCTGACAGATGTTGGAAAAATTCAAGTGCCGGTGGAATTACTTAATAAAAAAGAACAGTTAACCTATGATGAAAAACTCGAATGCCAAAAACATGTTGTTTATAGTCATGAACTAATAAAAAAGTATGATTTTATAAATGAAGAAGTTAAAAAAGCAGTACTATTTCATCATGAAAGAATGGATGGAAGTGGATACCCGATGGGTTTAACGGGTGATAAGATACCTCTATTTGCACGATTAATAGCAATTGCAGATGTCTACAATGCCCTTACCTCCGAAAGACCCTATAGACCTAAAATGACGCCCTTTAATGCTATTAAGATAATGGAACAAGAATATTTAGATAAGTTAGATGCAGAGATTTTATACATTTTTTTACATCGAATCGGAAACTGCTTTATTGGTCAAAATGTTAAATTATCCAATGGAAATGAAGGACGAATTGTTTTCGTACCAAAGCAAAACATCCATAGACCAATAATAAAGCTAAGCAACTCAGATCTAGTAATTGATTTGGGGGCAAGCGAAAACAAAGATATAGAAATTCTAGACTTCACATAAAAACAAAACGAAATAAATAAAATGCACCTCAAGTGTTAGATAGAAATCTAAATGGGGGTGCATTTTTGTTAAGGGAATTTTAATACTCTATAATTTCGTTTATACTTACTAATTCTTTGTTATCACTTTATTTAGCAGTATAAAAATTTTCTGTGTAATATATTTTAAATGGGCCTCCAAACCATACACCTACTCCAAGCTTTTCAAAATCGCCTAAAATCATTTTTCTATGCCCCTCAGAATTCATCCAATTTTCATGGGCAAATATTGCATTTTGATGCCCAGCAGCAATGTTCTCGCCTGCTCGCCTATAATTAATCCCTTCTGTCATTAACCTGTTGGCTACAGATTCTTTCTTTAAATTAGTATGATCAAAATATTTATTGATGCCCATATCTTTACTATGCTTATATGCAGCAGTAGCAGCTTCGTTACTCCATTGCAAAGGTGTTAATCCTTTTTGAACCCTCGTGGTATTTACTAAATCGAAAGCTTGTTTTTCATAAGCAATGCGTAAAGTGTTTGTACTATAATCAGAAGCTCTGTAGGCTTCTTCTATTTTAGCATCTATAATTTGAATAGCAGAAACTGTATTACTATTGTGTAAGTCAAAGAATATAGTTAAATAACCACTATTTGTTTGATAAACATAGTATTCCTCTTTACCATTTTCAAATTTAGGTAGCATAAAGTTGGTATTGCCCTTGATTATGCCTTCCAACGGATCCTTTAAGAAATTTCTAACATAGTTACTTGAATCTTTAATATCTATTCTATAGTGATTTTTCCAGCCAGAGTTATTACTGTATAGAGCCACCACCTTTTCATTATTTATACCTATTTGAACATAATCCTTATAATTATTGTGGTAAATATACCAATCAAAACTATATTCACTAGAGTCAATACGTACAGGTTTACCAAATTTAGCAGCTACACTATCAAGTGAAGAACCTAAAGAAATACCGTTGTAAGAGAAGGGAATTGAGGGAGCAGTAATATATACTGACTGTTTTATTCCATCCCAATGGACGTCTAATCCTAGTGCTTCCGAAACAAACCTAACTGGGATAAAGGTCCGGTTGTTAATGATTTGTGCAGGTACATCCAATTGATAAGATTGATTATTTCTATATGCGATGGTACTCCCTATTGTTAGCTTAATTTCGATGTCTTCCTTTTTAGCAGTAACGGTTTTTGATTTTTCATCCCATTCAACCTTAGCATCAAGCGCTTCTAGTATACCTCTAAAGGGCACCAAGACACGATTACTTATATTGCGAGCACCAACATCAAAAGAAAGGGGTTGTTGATTAACATATATTTTTATTTCCTGATAACCATATATATTAGAATAATTCATTAAAGTGGTAAATAAAAGTGTAAAAACTACTAAACTAATTACTTTTTTTAGCTTTCTCATAATAGCTGCCTCCATTTTTATTCTATATCATACAATCTAAATATATCATTATTATAAACATATATTCAATATCATATATAGTTCGAATAGATTCGTTAAATTAAGTATACCCTGACATATTTCCCGGGAAATAGACAATAGTCAATAGAATGATAGCTAATTGTAGATTTATATGTAAAGTTAGATAGCAAATTTTTGTTTTTCATCAAATGTATTACATCAAACAACCATAATAACTAAAGTAATGCTTTTTTTTATCAGCAAACAATAAAATATTATTACCAGTTTTTTAAAAAAAATGTATAGAAATTGATAAAATACTTAATAATTAAAATATACTAAATTGCGCAAAAGTTCCAATTAAAGGTAATAAGGTTGACAAATAATCTATTTAAGGTAAAATTATATGAACAAAGTTTTTGGTGCAAAAAGAACAGGAGGAAATAAAAATGGAAAGTTTTTTAAGCAGTAAAAGATTTTTTAGTAAAAAAATCTTTATTGCAGCCATGACACTTTTAGTTTTATTTGCTGGAATAAGTGTCATGAAATTAAACAAAACAATTGTCATAGATCATGATGGTCAACAGACAAAGGTATCGACCTTTGCAGGCTCAGTAGAAGCCATACTAAGAAAAGAAGGAATCCAGCTTGATGAGAATGACAAGGTCATTCCCCAGTTGCACGAAAAGGTAGTAGATGGGACGAGAATTATAATACATCGCGCATTTGAAATTATGCTTATAGATGCTGGAGAAGAGCAGGTTATATATACTGCAGAAAATACAATTGAAAGTCTACTTAACTCATTAGGAATAGAAATAGATGAATTAGATAAGGTTGAACCGTCCCTTCAAGAAACCCTGTTGCCAGGCGAAACTGTGAGGATAACAAGGGTAGAAGAAACATTTTTAGTAGAAGAACAAGAGATTCCCTTTCAAACAATAATAAAGTATAACGACTCACTTGATCATGGCGACTTGAAAACCGTTCAAGAAGGAGAACCAGGCTTTAAGGAAGTTAAACTAAGAATTGCATATGAAGATGGAATTGAAATCGCAAGAGAGGTTGTTGAAGAAAAGATTCATAAGCCCGTCATCAACGAAATTATTGAAAAAGGAACTATGAATTATATTGTAACCTCTAGGGGTGAGGTTAGACGTTACACAGAAGTACTCACCATGGAGGCAACAGCCTATGATGCAGGCTTTGAGAGTACCGGGAAAAACCCTGGCGACCCATATTATGGAATTACAAGAAGTGGAACCAAGGCTAGGCCAGGGGTTGTTGCGGTTGATCCATCTGTAATACCACTTGGAACAAAGCTCTATATAGAATCCATGGATAGAACTGCCAGCTATGGTGTTGCTGTAGCAGAAGATACCGGCAGCTCAATAAAGGGTGACAGAATAGACCTTTTCTTTGAAGATAGAAGTGAAGCCCTGAAATACGGAAGAAGAAATGTTAAAGTTTATATATTAGAATAGACCAGATTAACTGGTCTATTATTTTGTTTAATTTTGCAATATACTATAATATATGTACAAGTATGTTTATTGGTTATAATTGTGTTTATTACTACTATAAAGTTCATATAATAAACAAAACCAAAATTTCTATGAGGGGCCTAATCTTTCACTATTTAGAGAAAATCCTTTAATAAATGATCAGGTGGGTGGGAGAGAGTATTAGCCAATGATAAATAATGACACCACAATCCAATAAGGAGGACAATATGATTAAAGAAATAATAGTAGTGGAAGGTAAGGATGATGTTTCCGCCATAAAAAATGCTGTAGAGGCAGAAACAATTATCACTGGTGGATTTGCTTTACCGCCTTCCGTGATGGAAAGAATTGCAACGGCAGCTAAAAAACGAGGAGTCATCATTTTTACAGATCCAGACTTTGCAGGCGAAAAAATAAGGAAAACAATATCTAATAAGATACCTGGATGTAAGCATGCTTTTTTATCAAGGGAAGAAGCTACAAAGAATGACGATATTGGTATAGAAAATGCATCACCAGAGAGTATAAAAATGGCACTAAGCAAAGTACGGTATGAAATGATTGAAAAGAGAAGTGAATTTTCTCAGATAGACCTTATAACAAATAAACTTATAGGAACTGAAGGTGCAGCCGAGAGAAGGAACATACTTGGACAAACACTGGGTATAGGCTATGCCAATAGTAAGCAGTTTTTAAATAGGCTTAATCATTACGGTGTAACAAGGGAGGAATTTAAAGCAGCAATTAATCTGATGAAAAGTAGGGATGATAATAATGGATAAAATTGCTTCACCAAGTAAAACAAAAGAAATAGTCTCAAAATACGGTTTTCATTTCTCCAAAAGCTTAGGACAGAACTTTCTAATAGACAATAATATAATAGATAAGATAATCAATGGAGCTAGAATTACTGAAAACTCCTATGTACTAGAGATTGGCCCAGGAATAGGAAGTCTAACACAGGGACTAGCAGAAGTGGCAAAAAAGGTAGTAGCTGTAGAGATTGATCAAAAGCTAATACCAATATTATCTGAAACATTAAAGGATTATAACAATACTGAAATTATAAATAAGGATGTTTTAAAGCTAGATTTACATAGTCTAATAAATGAAAAATTAGATGATAAAGAAACAATTGTAGTTGGTAACCTACCCTATTATATTACAACACCTATTATAATGAAATTTTTAGAAGAGAAGGTTCCTGTAAAAGCAATTATAATCATGATTCAAAAGGAAGTTGCCGAACGAATGAAGGCAAAGGCAGGAACAAAGGATTATGGCGCTCTATCAGTTGCAGTTCAATACTATTGCAATGTAGAAACAGTGTTAAATGTACCCCCATCAGTGTTTATTCCCCAGCCTAAGGTGGAATCAAGTGTCATAAGGTTAGAAGTGCTTACTAAGCCAAGAGTAGCTGTTGAAAGGGAGGAATTATTCTTTCAGGTAGTAAAGGACTCTTTTGGCAAAAGAAGAAAAACTCTGTTGAATGCCCTTAGCTCTGGAAAACTTCAAATAAATAAGGAACTATTAAAAGAAACATTGGCTACCTGCGGAATTGACGAAAAAAGAAGGGGCGAAACCTTATCAATTGAGGAATTTGCACAACTATCCAATGAGCTAAGTAAAATATTGTAGTTTAGAAAACTTGATAAAATACTAATAATCAATGAGTAATTCCAGTAGAATTTGACTAGCCAAATTCTACTTTTTTATATCCCTCAATCATCAATATAGACTTTTTGTTAAGTATTTTATGGTGAACCCTTATTATCCCATTACTTTTTTGTTAAATATGTAAACTATTTATAAATTGCTACATATAATGATACAGAATATCTAATTTTTAAAGGACAATGAAAAGCAAAGGGGGGAGAAAACATGCAAAGAAGATATAGGAGATTTTTTGTCATACTTGAAGGTGAAGATACTACTTTCGAAAAATCAAAGCTTGGTGGTCTTAAAGGATATGCAAAGGTTGAAATAAGCAATGAGAAAGGTACTATGGCATTATACTGTCAAAATCTAAAGTCAACTGAAGGAAAAGACATGCGATATCGATGGTATTTAATTAATGCAAAAGGGGACAAAGAACCAAACATCGTAGATATCGGACCTATGGAGATAGATGGTAACGGTAAAGGTGAAATGCAGTGGGAATTCAACGCAGAGAATGTAAAGGCCTCAGGAGAAGCTATAGACCAGTTTAATTTACTGGTATTACTTGCAGAAACAATTGGACAGAATAAGGTCTTAGAAGCACCGCTGGTGGGATACATAGATAAAGAAAAAATAAATTGGAAGTCAATGATAGAGGGTAAGCTGTTTGGTTCTTTTAAAAAGTCAGAATCTGCTGTTAGCTTTAATGAAAAAGCTAAAGGGAATGAAACTACCTCTATTAAGGTTGAAGAAACTATACAAGAAAAAGAAGAACCAGAGAAAAAACCAGTAATAGGGGCAAAAGAACCTGTAGACAAAGAATCAAGCAAAGAAGAAATAGAGGAGTCAACACCACAGGCTAGCTATTCTTTTGAAGAGGATAAATTAGAGTCGGAAACAATTGCAGAGCCTAATAAAAGTGAATCATTTGATAATACATATAAAAAAGAAGAACCAGCTAATGATCCTTTTGGAGAAAAAAATCTCTTGAAATCATTACAGGGATATATTGAGAGTACATTAAAAATGTTTCCAAAGGTTAATCCATTTGACAATAATCTTGCAGGCTATCAATGGTGGCAAATTTATTACAATTATCAAACGATATATAGAAGCTATATGCCCTTTATTGCTTATATTGAAGGGATAAATCAAACCTCCAATTACTATCCATATCAACAGCCTTCAGAGTACCATCGACAAATATATCTATATCAGCATTATATTTTTGGTATTGTATATGACCAAGAGAATATTGCAAAATATTATGTTTATGGTATACCGGGTAGAAAAATAAATCAAGAGCAGCCATATAAAGGCTCAACAGGATTTACATACTGGCATCCATGTAGAGTGGAAAGTAATGATAACAATGCCAGTGGATACTGGCTTCTACACATCGATGTAAAAACCGGTAAAGTAGCTACACCATTGGCGAAAACAGAAATATAGTAGATTCCATATAAAAACCGTTACTTAAAAAATAACTAAGTAACGGTTTTTATATTTATCCTATTTTTTTCGCTTTCTTTAATTAGATATGTTTTTTTAGGAACACTATTATATATACTATTTAAAGAGAGGGATAACATTGACATATACATACTTATTATTTTTATTTAGTGGGATACTGGTGGTTTTTTCAGGTGTAAAGCTGTCGGAGTATGGCGATGTGATAGCCTCGAAGACCTCCCTCGGTTATGGATTTGTTGGTGGTATATTAATGGCAGGGGCAACATCTCTACCAGAATTTGTAACCAGCATATCCTCAGCCCTTATGGATGCACCAGATATCGCCATTGGAAATGCATTTGGTAGTAATATTTTTAATTTAATGATACTTGCATTAGTTGATATACTTCATAATCAAGGAAGATTTTTAGACAAGGTTAAAACAAACCATATACTGGCAGGAATGTTTGGAATTTTGATGTCTGCAATAGGCGCAATGTCTATCTTAGCTTCTCAAATTGGCGGAATAGATATACAATTGGGATGGATAAGCTTAAGTAGTCTACTTATTTTTTTCATATACATTTTAGGAGCCATATTAATACTACGTTATGAAAGTAAGACGAAACAAGTCCAAATTGATGACGTAGAAGAAGGTACAGAAGGATCAGGAGTGAGTCTTAAGAAAGCCATAATTGGATTTGGGTTTGCATCTGCTATAATAATTTGGGCAGGAATAAATTTAGCCTATACAGGAGATGTAATTGCAGAGGCAACTGGTTTAGGACGGACCTTTGTAGGTACTCTATTAATTGCAGCCACAACATCTCTGCCAGAATTAGTTGCCTCCATATCAGCTATTAAACTAGGTGCATATGACATGGCTGTTGGAAATGTACTGGGTAGTAATATTTTTAATATGCTAATGATAACAGTAACAGATCTAGTTTATTACAAAGAGTCAATCTTTAATGTAATAAGCATACAACACACAATAACAGCAATGGCAGGAATAATCCTGAGCTCCATTGCTGTTATTGGACTCTTTTATAGAAGCAAACGAACTTTTTTAACTATTGGCTGGGACTCAGTCTTTATACTTTCATCATACTTATTGACTGTTTATCTTCTATATATTATATAACCTTCTATTTTTTAATTTCATAGGGCCACTTTTTATAACCTCCTACTAGAGAAAATACCCTGGGGTAACCGGATTCAGCCATTATTTTTGATGCCTTTGCACTATCTTTACCTGTATTGCAATAGATGAGATAAGTATTTCTATAATCAAGTTCATCTAATTGTCCCCTTAAGTTCTTATAAGGAATGGCTATAGCATCCTTGATATGACCTTTATCATAGTCTTTTTTATCGCGAACATCTAATATTACTACTTCAGGATTATTACTCATTAGAAGTTGCGCTTCTTCGGGTAATATCTGGCTATAGGTATATTTTAATTGTAGACTGCTTACAGTCTTATCTTTTGTAAATTGCCATAATAGTATTAAGCCCAAAATAACTACTATCAAGATTGCAGCAAGAATATAAAGATTGCGTTTTTTAAATACATAAATTCGCATGTTTTCACCCCTTAAACATAATAAACTACTAATATAATATATTGGCAAGTAAGTATGTTTATTACAGGGTATTAAGAATCTATTACCCGTGCATTAACAGAAATATTAATTGTTTCGCTAATAATTAGATAATTTATAGATAAATTTATATTTTTATTCTCTATCTCAACAATACGATTATTAAGTATCTTATAAATCATTTCGCCATCAATATCAGCCAACTCTTTACCTACCAGATCCGATAAAAAAAATCTAATGTTATCTTCTATCATATCCTTCAGTAATAGATTTCCTTCAAAATTAAGATGGATTTTTATATCCTTTACAAAAACTGTATTGTTTTTTTTGATGCTATCATTTAAACGCTCCAATTTAATGTCTTTATCGATTATTTGGTTAGTTAGCTGATGCTGTACCCGATAAAGTCTGTCTAGAGTGTGCATTTGAAATAAGTTCATTGTAGCTAAGCCTAAAAGAAATCCTAAGCCCATAAAAGCTATTAAACTATAGGGGCGCTTCATAAAGGTCCACTACTTTCTAAATAATAGATAAGCCTATATCCGATGTGGGCACCCAATAAAGCACTTAATATATAAATAACCTGTTTTACTAACCCCCTAATTTCTCCGTTAAAAATACCTATTTCAAGCACCTTAAAAGATGGAAATGTTCCGCCTAAGGCAACAATAATAGCCCATATTTTGATTTTTTCGCATAAATCTAGCATAGTTTTTAAAGGAGGATGCCCGTTAAAGGTAGCTGCAATTCCGCCAAATAAGCAACCGCCTATCATTACCCCTAATGATATAAAAAAGTTATAAAGTATATTTTGATAAAAAGCAAGCATGAAACGACCTCCTTCAAACAAATATTTATGATACATTGATTAACTATAATTTCTGCTTTGTAGACTTCGCTCAATTTATTAATTCAACATACAACATTTAACATTAAACATTTCTTTGTCTTTATCAATGGTTGCTTTATATTGAGTATATGAAAAAAACTAAACCTACATGATTAAATGGTTGCACAAAAATCATCATTGCATAAAATAAAGCAAAGGAAAGGAGGTTGTTAAATTATGCACTGCTATCCATATTGGGGAATGCCAGATATGTATATGGATTTTTATGAAGATCATTCGGGATTAACAGATATGTATCCTGATGTTTATAGGAGGGTATATCCAAGAGTTAGAGAAATATGTCATCATATGGACGTTCCAACTAATCCAAGGATGTATCCACAAGTAGATCCGAGAATGATAGAAGAAATGGTGGGTCAAATATATGAGATGGAGATGAGTCAGCCATATGCTCAGCAATTTAGAGGAGTCTTTAGAGATCTTATAACTATATTGGTTCTTAGGGAATTAATAGGTAGAAGAAGGCGCTATCCACGTAGAGGATATGGTCCTGGGGTTGGCTATGGCCCCATCGGAGGTTATCCAGGATTTTTTTAATGAAATTCTTAACAAAATAAGTAATGATAATGAGTCAGAATTTTTTCTGACTCATTATCATTACTGGTGAAATATCAGTTTTTATTTGCAGTCATTATTCTTGTCCTATCCAAGATACTAATTATTTTACTATGTTGTCTTCTAGCTCCTGCTGTCAATAATCTTACACCAACAGAGCGAAGAAAAGAAATACCCATGAACAAATTACCTAAAACAAAATAGGAATCAACAATTGGAGTTGTATCTACTAGGTATACATTTTTCTTATCCACCTTATGCAGCTCAAAAACCGATAGGAGTGCTGGAATAATAATTGTTTCAGCTGAAGCAGTGTTCAACAGAAAAACTTGATTTTTATTTTCATCAATACCAAGAAAGACAAGTCTACCAATAGCTTGCCTTTCGATACTATATAGATTATATATTCCATTATCATCTAAAAGCTGATTCACTTGATTATGATTGAATCCATTAATGTGGATTTTTGTAGCAAGAGAACCAACTATTGATCTACCAGTTCCATGATAAATTACGTACATTAGGACCTCCTGCGAAGTAAAATTTATTTAATTATTTTAAACATAACCTTCGATATTATTCATCCTCCTATTTTAGCCTTATTAACAGATTAAGTATTTAATATTAATATATTCAACTACTTACAATATTTACATAAACAATTTGTACTTCCAGCATTCCAAAAAACAACTATATGCTGATTCAGTAATATCAACACATTTAGATTAATGGATATTTTTGTGATAATTAATATTTATCTCTAGTAAGGCATTTGGCAAAAATAGTTAGCCTTTTCAATGTTGACCAAACAATACTTGTTTTATATACTAAAACCTGTGTCTTAATATTTATTATTATATGATAACAATTCGCAGAAAGGGAGGACGACAAATGAGTGTTAGTGTAAAGAAAAATAAAAACGGACTTTTTAATAAGTTTCTTAACTTCATTGAAGTAGTTGGTAATAAACTACCTCATCCAGTTACGCTATTTGCCATATTTAGTCTTGCTGTCATAGTAATTTCAGCTATAGCTGCGGCTTTAGGTCTTGAAGTTCAATATGAGAGAATGGTGGATGGAGAAGCAACAATGGTAACTGTTACAGCAGTAAGTCTATTGACTGCT
Source organism: Alkaliphilus peptidifermentans DSM 18978 (assembly GCF_900101495.1). Taxonomy (GTDB): domain Bacteria; phylum Bacillota; class Clostridia; order Peptostreptococcales; family Natronincolaceae; genus Alkaliphilus_C; species Alkaliphilus_C peptidifermentans. The sequence goes on along the minus strand of NZ_FMUS01000001.1, from coordinate 227,555 downwards.
GCAGGAATTAGACAAATTTTCTCTGAGGCAGTTAAAAACTTTACTGGCTTTGCCCCATTAGGAACTGTATTAGTTGCTATGTTAGGAGTAGGGGTTGCCGAAGGAACTGGTTTAGTACAAGCAGCTCTAAGAAAGCTTGTATTAAGTACACCAAGAAGGCTAATTACAGCAGTAGTTGTATTTGCTGGTATTATGTCTAACGTAGCTTCCGATGCTGGTTACGTTGTTTTAGTGCCACTTGGAGCCTTGGTATTTTTAAGCTTTAAGCGTCATCCATTGGCTGGTTTAGCTGCTGCCTTTGCAGGTGTTTCTGGAGGATTCAGTGCTAACCTAATGATTAGTACACTTGATCCATTACTTGGAGGTATTAGTCAGCAATCAGCTCAATTAATTCAACCAGAATATTTAGTACAACCGACAGCTAACTGGTACTTCATGATTGCTTCTACCTTTTTAATTACAATTATTGGTACAATTGTTACAGAAAAAATTGTTGAACCAAGACTTGGAGCATATGAAGGAGATAGTGTAGCAGAAATCACAAGTATTAGTAAAAACGAATCAAGAGGTCTAATTTGGGCAGGTTTATCATTATTAGCCTTTGTTGGCGTAATGATGGCATTAACAGTACCATCAAATGCTATTTTAAGAAGTGAAGCAGGAGAATTATTAAAAGACTCTGCCTTTATGGCTGGACTTGTACCAATTATTGCAGCTGCATTCTTAATTCCTGGTGTTGCCTATGGTATAGCATCTGGAACCGTTAAGAGTGATAAAGATGTTGCAAGTTTTATGGGTAAGGCCATGTCATCTATGGGTGGATATTTAGTACTTGCCTTCGTTGCAGCACAATTTGTTAAATACTTTGAATGGTCAAACCTTGGTACAATATTAGCTGTTAATGGAGCAGAGCTTCTTAAGGCAACAAACATGACTGGTATACCAATGTTAATTGGATTTATAATCGTTGCAGGATTCATAAACCTATTTATTGGTAGTGCTTCAGCTAAGTGGGCTATAATGGCACCTGTATTTGTACCAATGCTAATGCAAATTGGTTATACACCAGAGTTCACACAATTAGCCTACAGAATAGGTGACTCTACAACAAATATAATAAGTCCATTAATGTCATACTTTGCAGTTATAGTAGCCTTCGCACAAAAATATGATAAGAAAACAGGTATTGGTACTCTTATCTCAGCCATGATACCATACTCAATTATGTTCTTAATAGGATGGATACTTCTATTTGTTCTATGGTTTGCTCTAAACTTACCATTAGGACCAGGAGCATTTATTCAAATGTAATTTTAATAACAAATAAATGGTGAAATGCCTCATTTTAAAAAATGCAGGCATTTCTTTTTGTTATTTAATAGGAAAGTCCTACTTTCCTATTAAATTCGGGGTTGTTAAGGGGGCGAGCCCCCTTATGATTAATGAGGAGGATACAGCGAAGCGTCCTAAGGAACGCAGGGGTTCCTTTGGAAAACAAAAGCATTTTATCTATTGGATTTAATGCATGAAATGCTTTTGTTCAATTGGGTATATGTAAGATTGATAGGCTTTGCAATCTATAAGAAAAGTGTAGAAGGCTTTTCCTTGTCTACAACAGATGTACATTTACATTTTACTATTATTTATATTATATTATAATAGAATAGAAGGCATAATAAAATTTAATTACATATAGGAGGTATTATACATGGTGAATAGGGATCGGATAGTAAATGAATTTTTAGAGCTGGTTCAAATTGATAGTCTATCGGGTAAAGAAGGGAAAATTTCCAAGGTATTAGCTGAAAAGCTAAAAAAATTAGGACTTGAAGTAACTATTGATAACTCAGGAGAAAAAGTTGGTGGAGAGACGGGAAATGTTATTGGTAGGCTAAAGGGCAAAAAAAATGGACCAACAATTCTTTTTAGCTGCCATATGGATACTGTAAAGCCTGGTGAAGGAGTGAAGCCCATCATAAAGGATGAAGTTATATATAGTGATGGAACTACAATTCTGGGTGGAGATAATAAAGCGGGAATTGCCGCTGTACTAGAGGGAATAAGATTAGCCAAAGAAAATAATATTGAGCACTCTGACGTTGAAGTGATTTTTAGTATCTGGGAGGAAGGCGGGCTTTTTGGTGCTAAGAATTTAGATTATAGCAAAGTTAATGCCCAATATGGCTTTGTACTTGATAGTGGAGGGTCACCAGGAGAAATTGTTGTGGTTGGACCTGCTCAAGACAAGGTAAATGCCAAAATTATTGGGAAACCAGCCCATGCAGGGGTTGCTCCTGAAGAGGGAGTAAGTGCCATTATGATTGCTGCTCGAGCCATTGATAGAATGAAGCTTTTAAGAATAGATGAAGAAACCACCGCAAATATCGGTGTTATAACTGGTGGAGAAGCTACAAATATTGTTACGCCAGAGGTTTTGTTAAAGGGTGAATCAAGAAGTATAAATGAAGAAAAGTTAAATGCACAAACTAAGCATATGGTGGAAACATTGCAAAAAGCAGCAGAAGAACTTGGTGGAAAAATTGAACCTGATGTTGAAAGAATGTACCCTGCCTTTAATATTGATGTAAATGATGAAATAGTACTTAAAACTAAGGAAATCTTCAATAGAATGGGAATAGATTCATATACCACATCTACAGGTGGTGGAAGCGATACTAATATATTTAATGGAAACGGAATAAAAGCCATTAACCTTGGAATCGGTGAGAAAAAACCCCATACCTTAGAAGAGCATTTACATATTAAAGATTTAACCAACAGCGGTAGAATGGTATTTGAGTTAATTAAAATATTTGGAGAATAGTATAGACATATAAACAATCTGGCACTATGTGTCAGATTGTTATTTTTATAAAACCCTTGCATTTTAAGTGAAAATGTTCTTTAATATATTAGGTGATAATTTCATCATCTAATATATTAAAGATTTTAATTAATAATTTCGGGTAAGTAGTTGATAATAAAGGTATGTAATTATAATTAACTATACTTATCTTCTTCAGAGAGGGGTGGTATCATGTCTTATAGCTTAAATCAAAATCAAACGCCGTTATTTACAGCATTAAAGAATTACCATGAAAGAAAAGTAATTCCCTTTGATGTACCAGGCCACAAGCATGGTAAGGGGTTAAAGGAGTTTACTGATTTTGTAGGTAGCACAGTTATGGAAATAGATGTAAACGCCATGAAATGTCTAGACAACATATGTAATCCTATAGGGGTTATTAAAGAAGCTGAAGAATTGGCGGCCTATGCCTTCGGGGCAGATCATGGATTCTTTTTGGTGAACGGTACCACATCTGGTGTACAGGCCATGATTATGAGCGCCTGTCAGCCTGGAGATAAAATAATACTGCCAAGGAATGCTCATAAATCAGCCATAGCTGGAATCATATTAAGTGGTGCAATTCCAATTTATATACAACCAGAGGTTAATGAAAGTCTTGGAATAGCAATGGGGGTTTCAGTGGAAAGCATTGAGTCAACCATAGGAAGACATCCCGATGCTAAAGCAATATTCATTATTAACCCAACCTATTATGGTGCAACCTCCAATATTAAGGAGATAGTTCGAATAGCTCATCGAAATGCAATGGCAGTATTGGTAGATGAAGCCCACGGAGCACATATTGGATTCCACCATGAATTTCCAATGAGCGCCATGGAGCTGGGGGCAGACATGAGTGCAGTTAGCCTTCATAAGACAGGTGGGTCCCTAACCCAAAGCTCTCTACTATTATTACGAGAAGGAATAATTGACCCATTTACCGTTAAAAAAAATCTTAACCTTATGCAAACCACCAGTGGTTCCTATTTATTAATGGCAAGTTTAGATGTGGCTAGAAAGCAGCTGGTGGTAGATGGAGAAGAATTGCTTGAAGAGGTTTTAAAGCTGTCCCGAGAAGCAAGAAGACAAATAAATGAGATAGATGGATTATATGCCTTTGGTAAAGAATTAATTGGAACTCCAGGAGTTCATGACTTTGATGAATCAAAGCTAAGCGTAGATGTAAGGAAGCTTGGGCTTACAGGCTTTGAAGTATATGATCTTTTAAGGGACCAGTATAATATACAGGTAGAATTGGCGGATTACTACAACATAATGGCAATAGTTAGCTTAGGAGATACAGAAGAAGCTTTAAATGCATTGGTAAATGCTTTAGCTGACATAGCCATGAAGCATAGAAGAAATGAAGAATTAAAAGTCATCCATAATATATTAAAAAATCCTGACCTAATAGTGTCACCACGGGATGCCTACTACAGCAGCAAACGAGTGATAAAGCTGGAGGATGCTGAGGGAGAAATAAGTGGAGAATCTATTATGGCTTATCCCCCCGGAATACCAGTAGTCTCTCCTGGGGAAAGAATAACTAAAGAAATGATAGAGCATATATTAATGCTAAAGGAAGAAGAGACATTAGTACAGGGAACAGAAGATCCCTATACCGATTATGTTAGAGTTTTAGGATTAAGTCATCAAAGATAAATAGCAAACAAAATTAATAATATACAGCTTAATAATAAAGTGTGAGCCCATTTGATTTTTGAGGGCTCTTTTGTTTTGGGTATTATTAACTAGATGTGGTATCTTATTTAACAATTTGTAATATTCAAAATAGTTTGAAGGAGTTAAGGAATAAAGCTTTAATATATATAATAAGAATTTTGTAATATAAGAGCAGACTACTATCAGCAGATTTAATTATTAACACATTAAAAAGTAGCTCCAAGTCCATAAAGAGGAGAGATGAAAAATATGAGTACAAGAGAACAGGCTGTAAAAATATTAGAAAATATGAAGAGGGTAATAATAGGAAAGGACGATGTTCTTGAAAAGGTATTAATTTGTCTTTTAGCAAGGGGGCACTTATTGATTGAAGATGTACCTGGGGTTGGAAAGACCACTATGGTTAAAACCTTAGCCAAGAGCGTTAACCTATCATATAGTCGAATGCAGTTCACTCCAGATATGATGCCTTCAGATATTACTGGTATAACACTTTATAACAAGACAGAAGAAAGATTTATGTTTAAGAAAGGCCCTATCTTTAATCAGATAATCCTTGCCGACGAAATCAACAGAACTTCTCCAAAGACTCAAGCAAGTTTATTACAAGCTATGGAAGAAGGCGAGGTATCCATAGATGAAGAAACCTATCAGCTTAAAAAGCCCTTTATGGTATTAGCCACACAAAATCCAATTGAATATCAAGGAACATTTCCATTGCCAGAGGCACAATTGGACCGATTCTTAATGAGGGTATCTCTAGGTTATCCTGGAGTTATAGAAGAAAAAGAAATAATTGTAAATTATAAAGAGAGCAAGTCCTTAAATAAGATATCAGCTGTAGCTTCAGAGGAAGACATTGTTAGAATGCAGGATGAGGTTGATGAAGTACATGTTCATGAAGATATCCTACACTATATTGTTGGAATTTCCAATGCCAGCCGCAGCCATAGTGACATTCATCTAGGAGCAAGTCCAAGGGTATCAATCGACTTGTATAGAGGAGCTAGGGCATTGGCTTTTGTCAGAGGAAGAGACTATGTAATTCCTGATGATGTTAAAGAGATAGTACCATATGTTTTGGGCCACAGACTAATTCTATCTGCTGAGGCTCGAATAGAAGGAAGAAGGGTAGAAGATATCATTAAGGATGTATTGAAGCGAGTTCATGTACCGGTGGTGAGTGCTATTGAAGGCTAAAGCCCTTATAATATTAGTTGGATGCCCTATACTCCTATCAGTTTTATTAATAGGCGGGCGAGTACCATATTTTCTTTTTTATTTATATTTAGCTACAATAGCTATACCTGCTATTCATGGGTATATTGGTAAGCTATTCCTAAGGGGAACAGTATATCTTCCAGAGAAAGAGCTAATGACTGGTGAAGAAATCAAGATAAAATATAACTTTGAAAACAATTTACCATTTTCTTATCCTAGGCTAGAGTTTGAGAACAATATAGCATTTAGATTAACGGGAGTTAAGGCAAAGAAGAAGGTTTTTTACTTAATGACCAAGGAAGAATATAGAGATGAAACAGCAGTGGTCTGTAGACGTAGAGGACATTATAGGGTTGGTGAAATGAACCTTATTATCAAAGATATTTTTAATCTATTTGAATTCAATAAAAAAATATTAGCACCAATCTCCCTAAAGGTATATCCCAAAATTGTGCCTTTGAATTATTTTAAAATATTAGCTAGTCAGCAGATGGGGGAGCTAATAGTAAAAGAGCCAACCTTTCAAGATTACTCAGCCGTTTCAGATTTGCGAACCTATCAAGAGGGTGATTCTGTCAAAAGAATACACTGGAAGGCTTCCTCAAAGCAAGAAGAACTAATGGTTAAAAACTTTGAACTCCGAGGCGATACAGAAGTTGTTATTATTTTAAATAATCATTCTCATGATTATTTAGAGGATACAGATAATTGGATTGAGGATACAGGAGTTGAAGTTGCACTTTCTATAATCGACTATTGCCTTAAACGTAACATGCAGGTTTCTCTATTTTTCGGCAGTGATTCAGAAAGAACACATGTTAAAGGAGATAGTTCAGTTTACTTAAAGAATTTCATGGAAGCGTTAGTCGAGTTTTCTCCCATGGGGAATCAACCCTTTTCCAATCAAATTGAGAAACTAGCTTCAGGTGTTAGACAGGGCTCATCCCTACTAATTATAACCCCTGTGTTAACTAAAAACACAGGAGCGCAAGGTATACAATTAAAGATGAAAAACTACAATCCTAGCTACATCGTTATTGGAGATGAAATTAATAGCCCAAGAATATGGAATGAAAATAAAAATATTAGTAAAAAGTTAGAGTCGGAAGGAATCCCATTGTATATAATAAACGGCAAACAGGATATTCGGGATGTACTGGGAGGAAAATATGAAAAAGGAGCTTAATGTTAACCAAAAATTCAATTATACTTTAGTATATTTACTAATGGTTTTTACACTTGCTTATACTATAAGCAATGTCTTAGGTATAGCCACAGTTGGAATAGGCAAGCTTATTATTTCAGTGATGGTTGGTACTGCTGTTCAGCTTTTGTTTTTTTTCCCATTTGCGTTTTATGTACTTCTTTTTGTAGGCTTTTTAACCTTTTTAGCTCTCAATTATTATAGACCAGATGTTGTATTTGGAGTAGTCGATTGGTTATTTAACTTTGTAGACAACGTTTGGAGCTATATGAGGGGCTACGAAACTATACTACCTCAACATACTACTCCATTATGGATAATTCTTATCGGGTTAATTAGTATATATACACTTATTATAGTTTTTAAGGCTAAGAAAATAGCAATGCTTCTACCAGTATATATAGGGGTATTCATCTATTATTGGTATAACTATGTAGATGCAGCATACATAATGATGATAGTTTTCTTTTTCCTGTATATTCTTTTATACGGTATGGAAAAATATCTTTTCGCCAGTCAAAGCTGGAGGGAAGAAAATGCTACTGTAATAGATGAAATATTTCAACCGTGGATAAAGATTAGTATGAGCTATGGACTTTTAATAATTATGATAGCTTCTTTTTTACCAAAGGGAGATAGTCTAATACAGTGGTATTGGCTAGAAGATAAAGTAGCACAGCATTTTCCGGCAATATCAGACTTAAGAAATGATATTATGTATAGTAGAGGAATGGCACAGGGACAGCTATTTGATTTTTCTCAAACTGGATTTCAGGATCAGCCAGGTCAGCTGGGAGGGCCAGTAGAATTAAAGGATCAGTTAGTTATGAAGGTAAAGGCACCTCAGCCAATGTATCTAAGAGGAAATGTAAAAACCCTATATCAGGATAATAATTGGTGGTTTGGTGAAAGAGAAGAACTGCTATTTAGTAATATCCTGCCAAGAGAGGTCTTCCTAGGAAAAGAAGTGAGTATAGAAATAACAAACTTAAACTTTGCCTCCTATACCTTGTTTAGTCCCTATCAGCCAATAGAAGTTAGTATAGATAATAGAAGTAAAATGTGGATTGATAGAAATTATCAAATAACTCTACAGGGTGCCAGATATAAGAATGAAAGCTATAAAGTCAAAGCAATTATCCCTACAACAGACATAGAAATAGGACATGAGAATATACGTGCATCAAATATTCATAGTCAGTTTTTGCAGATTCCGGAGGATTTCCCCACCAGCATATCAGACTTAGCACAAAGAATAACTAGATCGGGACAAACACCCCACCAGAAGGCGCTATTACTTGAAGACTTTCTAAGAAATAATTTTACATATAGCCTTGAAGTACCCCATACTCCTTTAAATAAAGACTTTATAGAATACTTCCTCTTCCAGTCGAAGGAAGGGTATTGTACCTACTTTGCCTCATCGATGGCAATGATGCTTAGAACATTGGAAATACCATCAAGATATATAGAGGGGTTTAGAATGTTTGAAACCACAGAAGATGGATATTATGAGGTTAGGCAGAGAAATGCCCATGCCTGGGTAGAAGCCTATTTTGATTCTGTTGGCTGGGTTACATTTGAGCCAACCCCAGCATTTACCCCACCACAACAGCCACAGGCAGACTTGACAGCTTTAGCCGCCTCAGGAAATAACAGTGTTTATGTAGATGAAATGGATCAACTATTACAACAGATGGAAAACTCAAGGGGGGAAGCAGCATACTATAACCCAGAAGCCTCGTGGGAGGGCAATGCTGTAACCTCAGAAGACCCAGATATAGGAATATGGAATAAGCTTAAACATCTGTTACCCATTATAATAATTATTTTGCTATTTGGTATATTACCCATTAGAGCGGCCTATATGTATTTTAGTATAAACAAATATATTGAAAAATTAAAGAACAAAGATACTAAAGGAATATACTTATATAAAAATATATTAGAATTAATAAAGGTTTTAGGTTATCCGATAGGTACTGGTGAGACCCCCAGCGAGTATGCCAGAAGGGTAAATGTGAATGTGTATGTACCTAAACAAGATTTAAGGGAAATATCAAATCTTTATTTATCTGCAAAATATAGTAATACTGACCTCGATGAAATAGACAAACAAAAAATAATGGAATATTTTATATATATTGATAAAAAAACCCGTTACCAACTAGGATATTGGAGATACTTATATATAAAATATGTAAAGGGTTCATTATTTACTATATATTATTAATTGTTTCAAACTAGTAACATTTTCTATCCTTCTATAGATTTAATAAAAAGAATTTGTTAAAATATAAAGTAGTGTAGAATAATGCTATATTTATTCATTTGATATTTAGCTTATATATAAACAGTTCTTTTGATGTTAAAGATATAGACAGGAAGTGACATAATGAAAATTTTTATAAAGATTTTTACCATTGCTTTTCTATGCTTTTTTATCCTTTTTAGTGGATTAGTATGGAGCTTCAATTATTACATGAAGGATAACCATGATGGAAGTGGAATTGTGGTGCGGGCAGAAGAGGAAGATATGGATAATCTAGAGCCTGAAGACATAGACATTTTGATGCAATTGGTAGATGAAAGCTCTAGAATAAACTTTATTTTGCTTGGCTTAGAAGGATTTAGGAGTGACACAATGATGTTCATTTCCTTCGATCCAGATGATAAGCAAATGGACATAGTATCCATTCCAAGAGATACATACTACCCTAGAGTTGGATATGATGGACCTGGAAAGAAGAAGTTCAACGCTGTTTATGGAGACCATGGAGCGGCTGGAGTAAAAACAGCTGTAAGTGATTTGCTGTTGAATGTTCCAGTAGATCATTATGTTACAGTGACATATAGTGGTGCCGAAGCAATTATAAATTCAATTGGCGGAGTACCTGTTTACATATCTCATTTAATGGATTACGAGGACCCCTACGATGATCCACCTTTAAAAATCTATTTTGAACCAGGAAATCACCTTTTAAATGGTAAAGATGGAGTCAAATTCCTCAGATACCGTAAAGCTACTCCAGGGAGTGGTGGGTTATCCTATGCCGATGGGGATCTTGGTAGAATTAGAGCACAACAGGAGTTCATGAAAAATGCTATAAAAAAAACCATGAGCTTGCGATTGCCTTCAGTTGTTACAACCACCTTCAGATTCGTCAGAACCGACATAGATCTACAGGATGCAATTATTTATGCAACAATGGCAGTGGGTATGGAATTGGAAAATGTTAATATGGTTATGCTGCCAGGAGTAGCTAGGTATCAAGGCGGCACATCATATTTTTTCCATGATTTGCAAGAGACAAGGGATTTGCTCCTTCAGATCTATGGCTATGAAGAGGAAGAAACTGAAGAAGATGTAGAGGAAGAAATTATAAGTATAGAAGACTAGCAGATTAACAAAAAGATAAAAAAGGGTTTAGTTATATATATATGTCTGGATATTAACAATCAAAGAAAAGGGCTGAACTGGGGGAGTTCAGCCCTTTTCTGTTTGTGAAAATGGATAGGGGAGTTGGGGGTTATGTTTATTAATAGTTTACCCTTCGCCCCTTTAATTAAACAGAAATTATTATAATTTTATTTTATTCCATTACCATTCTCCTTTTCCAACAAACCCTCACCAATCTTATATACATCCCCTGCTCCCATTGTTAAAACCAAGTCCTGTGGTTGAAGGTTATCATAAAGATGATTAACTATATCGTGAAAATTCTTCATGTACTTAGCATCAGGGTGACTCATAAGCTCTACCATTTTACTACTATGTATTTTCCCTTCATCAAGCTCCCGGGCAGCATAAATATCAGTTATAATAACATGATCAGCATCATCGAAGGATTTAGCAAACTCTGTTAATAGAGCCTGAGTTCTCGTATAGGTATGGGGTTGGAATATACACCAGATGTTTCTATGGGGATAATTCTTAGCGGCTTCCAATGTGGCTCTAATTTCTGCAGGATGATGGGCATAATCGTCTATTATTTTAGCGCCATTAACCTCCCCTAGCAGATCAAAACGTCGATGAATACCCTTATATATAGATATATGCTTACATATATCCTCCGGGGAAACACCTAAAACATGGGCAGTAGCTATTGAAGCCAGAGAATTATATATATTATGGTATCCCGGAACACTTAATTGGAAATAACCATAGGTTTCACCCTCAAATATCACTCTAAAGCTTGGAAATCCATCAGTATTGAATTTAATATCAGTTGCCGTAAAATGACTTTTTTCCCATAAACCATAAGTTATAATATTACACTTAATATGTGGAAAAAGCTCTTTAACATTTGCATCATCATTATTAGCAATTAAAAAGCCTTCGTTTGGAATCTTTAGGGCAAATTTTTTAAAGGCTTCTTTAATATGATCTATATTCTTAAAATAGTCCAAGTGGTCTTCATCAATATTTAATATTACCCCAATAAATGGATGAAACTTAAGAAAGCTCTCTACATACTCACAGGCTTCAGTAATAAAATGAGGACTTGCGCCAATTTTTATATTGCCTCCAATCTCATCTAGCTCACCTCCTACTAGAATAGTTGGGTCTAAGCCTGAATATTCTAATATTAAAGATATTAAAGATGTTGTAGTTGTTTTGCCGTGACTACCTGAAACAGCTATGGCCTTCTTGTACTTCTTCATAATACTACCTAACATTTCAGCTCTATCAATTTCGGGTATATTAAGCTCCTTAGCCCTAACTCGCTCAGGATTATTATCTTTGATAGCAGCGGTGTAGACTATAAGGTCAGGATTATGAATATTCTCGGCGCTATGGCCAATAAATATTTCTGCCCCATGGTTCCTTAGCTTTTCCAATAGATTAGAATCCTTGATGTCAGACCCACTAACACGATAGCCATGCTTAAGAAGAATTTCTGCAATGGCACTCATACTAATCCCACCGATACCAACAAGGTGTATATGATAAATTTCATGCAACGATAAATCGAAGGAAAACACATTATTCACTCCTCTAACAAAATATGTATTAATTAGTTTTGCCAATAATAGGTATTATATTACTATTATGAAATTATACTTACTTATGAGATATTTTGTAAAAATCCATAATTAAGTGGTATGATTTTCAAATATTCATAAAATCCATAAATTACAAATAAACTATCTATAAATATTATGAAACTCTATTATGTATAATAACATAAATAAACAATAAATACACTATAGATGTATATTTTTTACATGCAACTAGATGACATCAAGCTTAAAATAAAATCAAAATATAGATGTAAAAGGCAAACCAGTCGAAAGGTTAGGAAAAGTTCCTTTCATCAATTAGATTGGCCACATGATTTTTATGGTTCAGATAAATGTAATAATATTTTATTTAATTGCAATAGTAAATTGAACTGTTTTTTAACTGTAAAAAAATATAAGAATATAGTTTACATATGAATTTTCATGTTGTATAATTAATGAACAAAACAGAAAATTCTGAAAATTAGAAACTTTTCACAGGAAAGTGGCAAACTGCTGGAAACGGTAGAACGCAAAGCTAAGAGCCTAATCTTAAGAATGGTAGCCTAGCCACTAAGGGAAGGTTTTTTTTCGCTGTAGCTTCGACTCCTAGTCTTTGGAGTCTTTAGTAGATACATAATTAAAAAAATAAGCAGTCACTAAAGGTAGACATATAAATTGACTTATAGTGATTTTTTAGTGATGCCTCAAACATGTGGAGGGGGGGTCTTTGGAAAAAGCATAAATATAAGTAGGTATCAGGGGAATAAAAGAAAGGGAGCAATGAAGTGTATTTATCATTTGGGCACTTTAAATGCATGGAGCAAGTAGTGCAACCGACCTTTCTTTAAACTAATTATGTTTAAAGAAAGGAGAAAACGAAAAATGAAAAAAGTAACAAAAGCAGGTCGATTTCTACTGGTATTTCTTTTAGTCACTACATTGGTACTTGGAAGCAGCCTTGCAGCAGTAGTAGCAACTGAAGGTCTGTTAGAAGGAAGGGAAGCAGAAGAAAAAATCGAGGAATTAGAGGTAGATGAAGAAGTAGATGAAGAAGTAGATGAAGAAGTAGATGAAGAAGTGGATGAAGAGGTAGACGAAGAAGTAGATGAAGAAGTAGACGAAGAAGCAGATGAAGAAGTAGACGAAGAAGTAGATGAAGAAGTAGATGAAGAAGTGGATGAAGAGGTAGACGAAGAAGTAGATGAAGAAGTAGACGAAGAAGTAGATGAAGAAGTAGACGAAGAGGTAGACCAAGAGTTAGAGGATATATTTTTTATGGCACCAATGGCAATTGTGGATGACGATGCTGGAAATTATATCGAACTAACTTTAACCCGTATCAAGGCGGTTGATGGTAATTGGAACAATATAAAACACGTAAATACCTTAAATGCTGGAGAAGACTACATTGTTGAGTATAAAGTAGAAAATATAAGTTCTGGTTTGTTTAAGAAAACACTTTATAATGTAGAATTTACAGCTGGTGCACATTGGCAAGATATTGGAACCCTAAATACTAGTAACAATAAGTCTTATACAGGTACTTATCAATTTACTGCTTTAGAGGGCAACAATACATTGGTTAATACTGCTACTGGTGAAAGATCATCTGCTATATTTTGGACAAAAACTGAATCATCTGAAGTTCCATTTAGCTACTACGGAGAATCACTAACAGTTCCAGTTACAGGAGTCAGTATTCCTGAAGGTAATCAGTCAATTGTACAGAGTGGTAGTTTACAATTTACAGCCGTCGTTACACCTGAGAATGCAACAAATAGAGCTGTAAATTGGGCGTCAGATGCTCCGGCTGTAGCTACAGTAGATGCAAACGGCCTTGTTGCAGCGTTGGCAGTTGGCGAAGCTGAAATAACGGTAACAACTGTAGATGGAGGTTTCTCAGACACAGTGACAGTAACAGTAACACCAATATTGGTAACAGGAATTACTGTTACAGCAGTAGGTGGCGTAGTAGAAGGTGAAACCCTTCAAATGTTGGCAGATGTACTACCAACTAATGCTGCTGACAGAAGCGTGACCTGGGTTGTTCAAAATGGAACAGGAGCAGCAACCATTGATGAAGATGGGTTATTAACAGCAGTAAGTGCGGGAACTGTAATCGTAACTGCAACAGCAAATGATGGGTCTGGAATAAGTGGAAGTTTGGAAATCACTATAGATCCATTAATCTATGAAGTAACCTTTATAATTGAAGACTACCAAGAAAATCGATTAGGAAATGCAGCAATAAGCATCAATAATACTGTAATCTATACTAATTCTGATGGTATAGCGACTATTGATCTAATCGATGGTGATTACAACTATACTGTAACAAAAAATGGATTCCATAATGCTGAGGGATCAGTAACCGTTAATGGAAAAGCTGTAGATGTGCTAGTAATGATGCTGGATACAGTAGTTGATATTTCGAAAGGTTATCTAAAATTAGAATTATTACAAATTTCCACTGATGATGGTGGTTGGACAAATGTCAATAATGGTCTAGAATTAACTGCCGGCAATCAATATACTGTAAAGTATAAGGTGGAAAACACCCATAATCCTAGCCTAACATCTTGGTTTGTACATATTATAAACATTAAGCTAAATGTAAATGATGGAGCAATTGTCAAGAATAAAAGCATAGAGGATCTCCATAGCTGGTTTACAGCTGTTAGGACAGGTGAGTATACCTTTACTGCAGAAGAAGGTACAAACATTACAATAAATAATTCAGTAACAGGCAAAAGAAAATGGGTTGGAGGAACTCAATCATCAAGTGTATCCTTCTGGTATAAGGGAATTCGTAGTACTGTTGAAGGAGGAACAAATGAGGGAGTAATACCTGAATATGTAGACGGAAATCCCCACTGTACAGTAGGCAAGTCATTTAAGATTGATAAAATAGAGGGTAAGGTTTTTGACGGTGAGTACCAAGTATTCGATGGAGAGACCAACGTAAATATCTATGAAGCACCTGAAAGTGTCACTGTAAACGGGGTTATTTCAATTACTCAATCTTCACAGTTCCAATTTGATTGGGCGGCAGTTGAAGGTGTAAAAGTTACGAAAGTAATTGTAAAGGCAAGTAATGGAGCCTATATTTATGATTACTCTGACACTAATTTCAGCAGTGATGGTGGTTTGTATTCACCTAAAACAGAGGGTAATACCGGTAATCAAGCAAAAATTAGTCATGTTATCTTCTGTTATGAGATAGTTGAAACACCACCAACTCCAACTACCGGGACGATATCCTTTAAAAAGGAATTTGTCGATGGTGAATTCGACGAAGGAGATCAATTCTTTGTATATATTTTAAATGCTGCAAACATTGCAATGTTTGGATATGGTGGCATTTCACCAGTTGAATTAGCCATAGGTGACTTTACAGAGTCTCTTGTATTAGAAGAAGGTGACTATGTAATAGGGGAAACTTATGATGCAGAAAAGTATAGATTTATAAGCTTTACAGTCAATGGTGAAGTACTAGAATCCAATACTTTTGGAGAATATATTATAACTATTGACTCAGATAATCCATTACAGGTTATAGTAACAAACGAACTATTAAAATCACCACCACCACCACCAGCTACTGGGACGATATCCTTTAAAAAGGAATTTGTAGATGATGAATTTGACGAAGGAGACCAGTTTTTCATCAATATTTCAAAAGCTGCAATGGTTCCAATGATTAGAAATGGTGGTATTGCACCCGTTGAATTAATCATAGGCGACTTTACAAAGCCTCTTGAGTTAGACGAAGGTGTCTATGTAATAAGGGAAGCATATGATGCAGAAAAGTATAAATTTGCAAGCTTTACAGTCAATGGCGAAGTACTAGAATCCAATACATTTGGTGAATATATTATAACCATTGATTCAGATAACCCATTACAGGTTATAGTAACAAACGAACTATTAGAACCGACACCACCAACACCAGAACCTGCTGTCGTTATCTTTAAAAAGGTTATTGAAAACTCCAGTGATGAAGATTTTAAAGTTCAATTTACCATTAATGTACAAAAGGTGGGCAGCACTCAAATATCTGGAACTCCGACTTCACTTGAATTTAATGGTTCCACTATTTTATCTCCAGGAGAATATTTGATTTGGGAGGCTGAAGCTAATGGATATAAATTTGTTAGCTTTACCAAAGAGGGTGTAGAACTACTACCAGAAATGGGGGCATTTTCAGGGCCAAGCAAATACTTACTCTCTGTTGAAGCTGAAGAAATAGTGGAGATTATTGTTAAAAATAAAAAAATAGCTGATCCAGTAATTCCACCAGTAGGTCCACCAACACCACCAACACCTTCTACACCATCAGAAGATGATACAACAGATAGAACAGTGGTTGAAACACCTGTAACCACTCAAGCTACAACAGAAGAGGTTGTGGAAGAAGAGGAAATTATTGAAGACCAAGATATACCATTGGGTACAGTTGAAGTAGTTGAAGTGGTTGAAGTGGTTGAAGAGGAAACTGTAGATTTAGATGAAGTTGTAGAAGAAGAGGAAGAAGAAGTAATACTTGAAGAAGAAATTCCATTAGCCACATCTTCACTACCAAAGACTGGTGAAACAGCCCCATATATCTTCTATGGATTAGGAATCCTTATAGTAGCAATCGGAGCTAAGTTTAGAAAAGAGTAGTACTTAATTTAAAAAGGTAACCGGAAGCTTTTCGGTTACCTTTTTAATAACGTTAAATTTTATATGTGCTTAATCTACATTGATGGTGGTATAAAGAAAATACATATAGTAATATATCAATAAGGGTAAACCCATAAAAAATGATTAGTTTGACCTTAAAACCATAATTTCAATGATTTTGGAGTTGTTTACTATGAAAAAAGCAATATCGACACTACTTATTATTATAGGAATTGCTATTTTTTTGTATCCCTTTATTGATAGGGGATTTACAAGGTATATGCAAAACAAAGCCATGAAGGAATATGAAAGAATACTTCTTCAAGCTGAATTAACAGAAACTTCAGCCATGACTCAAGATTTTATAGATCTACAGGGCCTCCTGGAAAATGAAATGAGAGAGCTTATGGAGACCCAACCAGAGACTGAGGAGGAAGAAGTTAAAAAACCAAAGCAAACCATATTACCAATAGGCATATTAAAGATTGATAAAATCAAACTTAATTTACCTATACTGGAAGGAACTTCGGAGCTGAATCTTAAAATAGGAGCGGGGTGGCTTAGGGCAACAACTCCAATAGGAGAAGTGGGGAATACAGCGTTGGCAGCCCATAGAAGTCATACCTATGGAAGGTTTTTCAATCGACTAGATGAAATTGAAATTGGAGATGAAATAATTGTTGAAAAAGACAATAAAACCTATAAGTATATAGTTTATAAAACCGATTTAGTATTGCCGGAGGATACCTCGGTGTTAAATAGAAATCAAAAAGACAAGATATTAACATTAATAACCTGTCACCCAATAGATACGGCAACCCATAGATTAATTGTGCATGCAATATTAAATGAATAACCTTAAAATAACCACCCTTTTTGCTTATAGCTTTTATATCTCTTCAAATTCTTTTAAATACATAATAATTTATTAGAAAATTGTAAAAAAATAATTTACTTTGTAATACTTGTAGTATATAATAAATATACATATATTTCGCATAACAGGAAAAATATGAAACTTTTTATACGATAAAGGCAAACCACTGGAAATGGTGGGACGCAAAGCTAAAGGGCCTAATCGAAAGAATGGCAGCCTGGCCACCGAAGGAAAAGTTTTTGTTTTTGAAAAATTAAATTGTATATCAGTGAAAGTATCTGTAAACTTTTCACCGATAAAGGCAAACCAGTTGAAAGGCTGGGACGCAAAGCTAAAGGGCCTAATCGAAAGAATGGCAGCCTGGCCACCGAAGGGAGAGTTTTTGTTTTTGAAAAATTAAATTATATCAGTGAAAGTATCTATAAACTTTTCACCGATAAAGGCAAACCAGTTGAAAGGCTGGGACGCAAAGCTAAAGGGCCTAATCGAAAGAATGGCAGCCTAGCCACCGAAGGGAGAGTTTTATTATGAGAAAAATATTATCAATAATATTGATTTCTATATTAGTTATTTCTGCTACTGTTTTACCCTATGGATTAGATTCTCAAATATCAATATTAGAAGACAGTGTTGATATGGGAACAGTAGGAATTTACTTTAACGGCAACATTGAAAGTAGAGTTCGATTACTTGTTGAAAAGGATGGGACAAGATATAGCTACAATCTATACGAAAACGATGATGTACAGATATTTCCATTACAAATGGGTAATGGCAGTTATACTGTAAGAGTTATGGAAAACACAGAGGGAAACAAGTATAAGACACTATTAAGCAAAGAAATTAATGTGAATCTTGATGATTATACAGTGACATACTTAAATTCTATTCAAGAAATAAATTGGAGCAGTACAGATAATGCAATTTTAAAAGCTAATGAACTAACAAAAGGAATGAATAACGATGCAGATAAGCTAGAAGCTATTTATGAATACGTAGTTAATAACATAAAGTACGACTATGACAAGGTAAGCAATTTAACGGTCTTTTATCTGCCAGATATAGATGAAACCCTAGAAAGTGGACAAGGTATATGCTATGATTACGCATCATTACTTGCAGCAATGCTAAGAGGCGTTGGAGTTCCAACAAAAATGGTTAAAGGATACTCTGACTTGATTCCAAACGAATACCACGCTTGGAACGAAGTATTAATTAATGGTCAATGGAAAACCATCGACACTACATATGATGCAGCATATGTACAAAATAACAAAAATGTGGACATGTATAAATTAGCTTCAGAATATAACGGAGAAAAAATATACTAAAAAGAGTAAAATGAAAAATGTATAATCAAAAATTATAGAATTATAGATTTTAATTGGGAATTTGGTAAACAAATTCCTTTTTGATTTCTCATTTTCCATTCTCAAATACCAAACTGATTTTTGCCATTGTATATAACATAAAAAACGAATAAAATATAAATAAGAAACAAAATAATTCATGTTCGGAGGAGTAATATGAGCAAACTTAAAAGAAATGAAAGGATTGCTGCTATGGTGAAAATTCTATCGGATCAACCAAATAGAATATTCACATTAAATTACTTTACAGAAAGGTTCAATTCAGCTAAATCAACAATCAGTGAAGATATTGTTATTGTAAAGCAGTCAATGGAAAAAATGAATTTAGGGAGAATTGAGACCTTTTCAGGGGCTGCCGGTGGGGTGAAATATATACCACAGACAACTAAAATAAATAATAAAAAGATATTATCAAAAATATGCGATCAACTTAAGAATTCAGATAGAATATTACCTGGAGGCTTTCTTTACATGACAGATATTATTTATTCTCCCAGCACAACTTCACAACTAGGAGAAATATTTGCTTCTCAGTTTAACTATCAAAATGTTGATTATATTATAACCGTTGAAACAAAAGGAATACCATTGGCTATGATGGTGGCTAAAGCTATGAACCTACCTCTTGTTATTCTAAGAAGAGATAGTAAGGTAACAGAGGGATCAACCATCAGTATTAATTATATATCAGGCTCATCAGGAAACATACAAAAAATGTCATTATCTAAGAGAGCAATAAAACCAGGTTCAAGGGTAATAATTATCGACGATTTTATGAAGGGTGGCGGCACTGCAAAGGGAATGATGGATATGATGAAGGAGTTTAACGTTGAAGTAGAGGATGTTGGTGTATTAATTTCAACAAAATCACCTGACAAAAAGCTGGTAGAACAATATGTTCCTCTATTGATTTTGGAGGAGGTAAAAGGTGAGGAAGGAATCATAAATATTTATCCTAACCCAGAAATTATATAAATTTCAGTTTGCCTTTTAAAAAAAGCCTTTATTTTCAGTCATTATAAGCAAATAAAAGAAATTAACCCAACTATAAATCCAAACAAATTAATGAATTCCAAGAAAATTTTTGTTAGAATAAAAGCGACAAAAAAGAAATAATTCTGAAAAGTTGTAAAATTTAAGCAGGATATTAACAAGTTTTGGAGAATAGAGGAATAAACAATTTCGCATTTTGCAGCATGACATAAGGAAGGTGGTGAGGGGATAATGCAAGTGACCGATGTTCGAATTAGGAAGGTAGCTACAGAAGGTAAGATGAAGGCAATAGTTTCTGTTACTTTTGATGATCAGTTTGTTGTGCATGATATTAAAATTATAGAAGGGCAGAATGGACTATTTATTGCAATGCCTAGCCGAAAGATGGGGGAAGGCGATTTCAGAGATATTGCACATCCGATTAATTCTGAAACAAGAGCTAAGATTCAAGATGCAATTTTTAGTGAGTACGAGAAAATGGGTGATGAAGTAGAATTAGTAGCAGAAGCTGAAATAATGGCTGAGTAAAATTTGAACTAGGGGGGGCCTCATGGTATAAATGGGGCTCTTTTTGTATTTAGTTAGACTGTTGAAAACCCTTCATCTTCTTCGTTGCTTCAAAAACCCAGCACCCTTACGTGCTTATTGTACGCTGCGTTCGCTGGATTTTATTGCGCCTCTAATATAAAGGATTTTGAACAGTCTAGACATAGTTGAAATCCCATCATCTTCTTCGTTCTTATTTTTTAAAATTTCTAATTCACAATTTTCCATTTTCATTTTTTAATTCTTAACTCTTAACTCTTCACTCTTCACTCTTAACTCTTAACTCTTAACTCTTAACTCTTCAAGTTTTCCATTTTCAATTTTCCATTTTCTTTTGTTTTGTTCCATATTATCTAATACTTCATTTTTATTTTATTTAGGGGTTCATTATTTATCAAAAATATAATAAACTATTAAAGGGATGAAAACTTCAAAAAGCTACAAACTATTTATAACAGTTCTATATTGTTGAAGGCTAAGCAAGACAAATTGTCAAAAAAACTCGAGGTGAGAAAATGGGATTAAAAGCTATTATATTGGCTGCCGGAGAAGGCAAGAGAATGAAATCTCGAATTCCCAAGGTATTACATAAGGTATGTGGACAAACTATGCTGGGGCATGTTATTGATGCCGCCAATAGCTCTAATGTTCAGGAATCCATTGTAGTTGTTGGGCATGGTGCAGATGCTGTTAAGGAAAGTTTACCAACACAGGTAAGAACTGTTCTACAAGCTGAGCAACTGGGTACTGGTCATGCGGTAATGATGGCCTATGATCATATTGAGGAAGATGGTACAGTATTGGTATTGTATGGAGATGGACCACTAATTACAGAAAAAACCCTAAATGCTTTAATGGAGTATCATACTACCGGTAGTTATAAGGCCACAGTGCTGACTACAGATTTAGAAAACCCACATGGGTATGGAAGAATTGTTAGAGATTCACACAATGGGTTAGATAAAATAGTTGAAGAAAAGGATGCAACTGAAGATCAAAAATCAATAAAAGAAATAAACTCAGGAATATATTGCTTCTCTTCAAAAGATTTAAAGGAAGCTCTACCAATGCTAAAGAACGAAAATAAGCAAAAGGAGTATTACCTCACTGATGTATTGACAATAATAAAGGATGCAGGAAAAAAAGTGGGGCTATTTAAAATTGAAGAACATGAGGATATTATGGCAGTAAACTCCAGGGAACAGCTGGCACAGGTTGAAGAAATTATGAGAAATAGAATAAATTTAATGCACATGATCCAAGGTGTTACTCTTATAAATCCACAGCATACATATATCGAGAAAAGTGTTAAGATAGGTATAGATACAATAGTTTATCCTGGTGTAATATTGGAGGGTGCTACTACCATCGGCGAAGATTGTATAATTGGAGCTAATACAAAAATAAGCAATTCTTCGATTGGGAATAGTGTTGAAGTGCAAAGCTCCACTGTAACTGATAGCCAAATTGACGATTATGCAGCTATTGGTCCATATGCATATCTAAGACCAAATAGTAAGATTGGTAAACACGTTAAAATTGGTGATTTTGTTGAGGTTAAAAATTCAGTTATAGGTGATCACTCTAAGGCGTCTCATTTAGCTTATGTTGGGGATGCTGAAGTAGGCAAGAATGTAAATATTGGCTGTGGAGTTGTATTTGTAAATTATAATGGGAAAGAAAAGAATAAAACTATTATAGAAGATAACGCTTTCATTGGAAGTAATTCCAACCTTGTGGCACCTGTTACTGTTAAAGAGGAAGGATATGTAGCCTGTGGCTCAACAATAACTAAGGAAGTTCCTAAAGGCGCCCTTGCAATAGCTCGAACCAAACAGGAAAACAAAACTGGGTGGACACAAGCAAAGGGATTTTCAAAGGAATAATGAAGATTTCAAATCATAGAAACAAGCTGTTTATAAATATTAATAGATGCAAACATATGAGGAGGAAGATGAATGAATACCAGTGGAAGTGAGATTAAAATATTTAGTGGGAATGCAAACTCCAGCTTAGCAAAGGAAATTGCCCGGAATACAGGGGTTCCATTAGGGAACGCAGAGGTTACTACCTTTAGTGATGGTGAAATAGCAGTAAACATAAATGAAACAGTAAGAGGAGCAGATGTTTTTGTTGTTCAACCAACAAGCCCACCAGTAAACGATCATCTTATGGAACTATTAATACTAATAGATGCCTTTAAAAGGGCTTCAGCAGGTCGTATAACTGCTGTATTACCCTATTATGGATATGCGAGACAAGATCGTAAGGCAAAGGCGAGAGACCCTATCACAGCTAAGCTAGTGGCAGATTTAATAACTACTGCAGGAGCAGACCGTGTTTTGGCAATGGATCTTCACGCATCCCAGATACAAGGTTACTTTAATATTCCACTAGATCACCTGTTAGGGGTGCCTATATTGGCTAACTATTTCAAAGGTAAAGGCCTACAAGATATAGTAGTAGTATCACCGGACCTTGGAAGCGTTACGAGGGCAAGAAATTTTGCAAATCATTTAGATGCCCCAATTGCTATTATAGATAAAAGAAGACCAAAAGCCAATGTGTCTGAAATAATGAATATAATTGGTGAGGTTGACGGGAAAACAGTTATTCTTGTTGATGATTTAATAGATACAGCAGGTACAATAACACAAGCAGCTAATGCTTTAAAAGATTTCGGCGCAAAGGCTGTTTATGCATGCTGTACACATCCGGTATTATCAGGTCCAGCCTTAGAAAGAATACAAGATTCAGCAATTGAAGAGCTGATAATAACCAATACAATAGCATTGCCTGAAGAGAAGATGATTGATAAAATACAAGTAATTTCTGTTGCACCGGTCTTTGCAGAGGCCATAACAAGAATATATAAGAACATTTCTGTAAGCAAGATATTTGATTAAGTGTTGTTAATATGAGGTGAAACAAGATGTATGTTATAGTTGGACTAGGAAATCCCGGCAGGAAGTATGAAAATACACGTCATAATGTGGGCTTTCATACTATTGACCTACTAGCTGAAAGAAATCAGATTAAAGTAAATAAGTTAAAGCATAAGGCTCTTTATGGTGAAGGGGTAATTGCTGGAGAAAAGGTACTATTAGTTAAGCCCCAAACCTATATGAATCTTAGTGGACAAAGCTTATTAGATATTGTAAATTATTACAAAGTAGATTTAAATAGAATAATTGTTATATATGATGACATCGACATTAAGGTGGGGTCCATCAGAATTAGGGAAAAGGGAAGCGCAGGAACCCATAATGGAATGCGATCCATAATCTACTTACTTCAGAAGGACGAATTTCCCAGAATACGAATTGGCATAGGAAAACCTGAAATCATGGAATTAAGTGACTTTGTTACAAGTAATTTTAGTAAAGAAGAAATACCATTAATTAAAGAAGCTATTGAAACCGCAGCATTGGCTGTAGAGTCAGTTATTGATAGGGATCTATCCTTTGCTATGAATAAGTTCAATGGTTAAAGAGAATTATACAAGATATTATTTCTTTAAAAAGGAGATTGTAAATGTTCCTTATTTCTGGTATATTCTCAGCAATAAACGCTTATTTATGGAATAAGTGGATTTTAAAGCAATTAGGTAATAAGGGTTTGGTTTTACTAGTGCCCTTCATCGAAGAAGTTTCAAAAACCTTAATAGCACTAATGCTTAGAGCTTCAATATTGGGAGCCCACTGTGTATTTGGTGTAATTGAGGGTATATACGATATTAAGACCTCATCAAAATCAATTGGCAAGCTGGCTGCGTTGGCCAGTATAGTAAGCCATAGTTTTTTTGGGTGGGTTACCTATGCTGTTTACTCCAAAACAGGATTTATATCTGTTAGCATACTAATAGCTTGGGTTTTACATAGTAGCTGGAATTGGTATATTACAAAGTATATTTAAAAAAAATAATAGTAACACAAGCCCGGTGAAAGATCCGGGCTTACAGTTGTTGAAAGTGTCAACAATGAACAGATGTTAAGGTGGTGACAACAATGCTTAGCAAGGTACTACTTTCGCCTATAAAAAAGACAATAGAATATAATCAGATAATAGGTGCTATAAAAGGGAGAAAGACACCGGTAGTTATACATGGCCTGAGTGAATCACAAAAACCCCATATTGCCTTTGGAATATTTGAAGAGCTCGATGGTCAGGTGTGTATTATTACCTATAACGAGCTTGAGGCTAGGCAAATATACGAGGATTTAAAGTTCTATATGGGAGAAAGAATATTATTTTTCCCAACAAAGGAAGTTGTATTTTATCAAATAGAAGCCACAGGAGAAGCTATACAGGCTGAAAGGGCTAAAACATTAGAAAAGCTTGCTGAAGGAGGTAATTATATAGTTATTACCTCTATTGATGCGCTGCTTTTAAAGCTTACCAAACCCCAATACTATATTTACCACCATATTACATTTCGTGTAGGAGAGACAATCGAGCTGCAGCAAATGCTAAATACATTATTAATTCAGGGGTTTGAGAGGGTAGACAGGGTAGAAAGAAGCGGAGAATTCAGCATCCGTGGAGGAATAATCGATATTTTCCCTGCCTCAGAGGAAGCACCATATCGTATTGAGCTTTTTGATGACGAGGTAGATTCTATACGTAGGTTTCAAGTGGACACACAAATTTCTATAAATAAATTAGAAGAGATAAAAATATATCCTACAATAGAAACGATAATAGAACCAGAGGATAATAAATTTATAAATGAAAAGCTTTCTAAGGAATTGAAAAAAACCTTAGAGAAGCTAGATGAAGATCCAGGAAAAAGACTTAAAGAAAAATTTGATGAGATACTGGAAAAGCTAAATGAGCTTGCGGATACTAAAACAGCCCAGCTGTTACTGCCGTATTTGGAGGGTAGAGAAGCCTCCCTTTTAGAATACTTAGATAGAAACGCAACCCTGATTCTAGACGAGCCTAGGCGTTTAAGGGAAAAAGGCGAAGGAGTTTTAAAGGAATTTAATGATAACTTTGAGACCTTACTTGAAAGAGGCGAGGTTCTTCCTTCCCAATGTAAGCTTCAGTTCAGCTATGATGAAATACTTGGTAAAATGGTGAGACATCCAGTGGTGACACTAAATCTTCTTCCAAAGTATAATCCCGATTTTCAGCCCAAGGAAATAATTAATTTTGCCTCCCGAAGTGTACAAACCTTTAATGGGAAAATGGATTTTATGGTGGAAGAATTGAAACTTCTGCAATACAAGGGCTACAAGGTTGTATTATTACCAGGAACAAAAGAAAGGGCATTAAGGCTTTTAGAGCTTCTGAATGAACGGGGCTTGAATGTAAGCTTTGTGGTTACCCCTCAAGAAGATTTAATGTCTGGTCAAGTAATTATTATGCAAGGAAGTGTACATCGAGGCTTCGAATATGTTGGAGCAAAATATATGCTTATTACTGATAATGAGATATATGGTGTTCATAAGAGAAAAAAGCAGATCACTAAGCGTAAGGATGCAGCACCAATAAAATCATTTATTGATCTTAAGGTTGGCGATTATGTAGTACACGAGGGACATGGTATAGGAAAATATGTAGGGATCCAACAGCTTAGGGTAGATGGATTGAAAAAGGATTATTTAAAAATAAGATATTCAGGTGAAGACAACCTATATGTACCTACCGATCAAATGGACCTTATTCAAAAATATGTTGGCAGTGAAGATCACCCTCCTAAGGTAAACAAGCTTGGAGGAAGTGAATGGATAAAAACTAAGGCAAAGGTTAAAAAAGCCATTGAAGATATGGCACAAGACCTATTAAAGCTATACGCCGAAAGACAGAAAAGCAGGGGACACATATTTTCAGCAGATACTGAATGGCAAAAGCAATTTGAAGATCTATTCCCCTATGAAGAAACTCCAGACCAGTTGAAATGTATAGAAGAGGTAAAGCTTGATATGGAAAATCATCTACCCATGGATCGTCTTCTTTGTGGAGATGTAGGGTATGGCAAAACTGAAGTGGCCATAAGAGCAGCATTTAAGGCCGTAATGGATGGTAAACAGGTGGCTTTACTAGTTCCAACAACCATCTTAGCACAACAGCACTATAATACATTTGCCCAAAGGT
This sequence comes from Alkaliphilus peptidifermentans DSM 18978, assembly GCF_900101495.1. Lineage (GTDB taxonomy): Bacteria > Bacillota > Clostridia > Peptostreptococcales > Natronincolaceae > Alkaliphilus_C > Alkaliphilus_C peptidifermentans. Next base: position 201,042 of record NZ_FMUS01000001.1, on the reverse strand, counting down.
TTTCAGGTTTTCCAGTTAAAATAGATATGTTAAGCCGATTTAAAACACCACAGCAGCAGAAAAATATATTAGAGAATGTTCGAACCGGTAACGTAGATGTTATAATAGGAACCCATAGAATCCTTTCTAAGGATATCCAATTTAAAGACTTAGGAATACTAATTATTGACGAAGAGCAACGCTTTGGAGTAAAGCATAAAGAGGCACTAAAGCATTTAAAGAAAAACATAGATGTATTAACTCTAACAGCAACACCTATACCTCGAACATTACATATGGCCATGATTGGAATACGAGATATGAGCGTAATTGAAGATCCGCCAGAGGAAAGGTTCCCGGTACAGACATATGTAATGGCCCATAACGAGTCAATTATAGCCGATGCTATTACCCGTGAAATTGCTCGAGGAGGTCAAGTCTACTATGTCTATAACCGAGTTAAAGGAATTCATCAGATGGCAGCCAGATTAACTAATCTTATTCCCCATGCCAGAATTGGAGTAGGGCATGGTCAAATGAGCGAAAGACAATTAGAGAATCTTATGCTGGAATATTATGAAGGTGAATACGACGTGTTGGTATGCACCACCATCATTGAAACTGGACTGGACATACCAAATGTTAATACAATAATTATTCACGATGCAGATAGATTAGGTTTATCACAGTTATATCAGCTTCGGGGTCGAGTAGGCCGCTCTAATCGACAAGCCTATGCCTACTTAATGTACGAAAAGGATAAGGTCTTATCTGAGGTTGCAGAAAAGAGATTGAAAGCTATAAAGGAGTTTACCGAATTTGGATCAGGATTCAAAATAGCCATGAGGGACTTAGAAATTAGAGGTGCAGGCAATCTATTGGGTGGCGAACAGCATGGACATATGTCAGCCATTGGATATGATTTATATGTAAAGCTGTTGGAAGAGGCCATTGGTGAGCTAAAGGGAGAGTCAGTAGAACGATTTGAAGAAACAACAATTGAACTGAGTATCGATGCATATATTTCTGATAAATATATTATTAATCAAAGTCAAAAGATTGAAATATATAAAAAAATTGCATCAATACGAAACAAAGAAGATCTTTACAGTGTAGAAGAGGAAATAGAGGATAGATTTGGAGATATTCCCAACAGCGTAAGAAATCTACTGCTTATTTCTTATATTAAAGCCATGGCTAAAAATCTAAGAATTACTTCCATCACTCAAAAATCAAAAGAAATTACAATCTCCTTCAAAGATAGTATAATGCTCATGCCTGAGAATATAGGAGAAGCACTACATACCTATAATAGGAGACTTAGTTTCCATGGAACCAAGGTGCCCTACTTTGTTTATAAAGTTATTGAAACGGATCAAAATAAGATATTATCTGAGCTTAAGGATATAATAGAAAAAATTAGTGGCTTGCAAAAAACAGCAAATTAGATATAATTATAAATGACGATATGGATAGGAGATGATTAAATTGATGATAAAAAAGAATAGAGGAAGAGTCTTAAAGGGTATAGCTATCCTTATAATGGCAATATTATTCCTTACTGCCTGCAGTGGTGGCAATAAGCTTAGTGATGATACAGCAGCACTGGTAAATGGCACAGAAATCTCAATGGACGAATTTAGCAAAAATTTATCACTGTTCTCATACGGCTATAGTAGTGATGTATTAAATCGAGACGATGGTTCGGGATTAACCCTATTAGAGACTATTAAAGATCATGTAATGGAGAAACTCGTATTAGAAGCAATAATTATTGAAGAGGCAAAAAAGAATAATATCGAAGTAAGTGATGAAGATATTCAAGATGCATTTAACGATTTTAAGGAAGAAATGAATAATGACGAATTATTAAAGAATTATATGGATGAAAACGATATTTCTGATGAGTTTATTAAAGATTTTCTTAAAAAATCGCGTCTTATAGCAAAGTACGAGATTTTCTATGCAGATAGTCTAGGAATTGATAGTGACGTAGCAAGGGAATTTTATGAAGAAAACCCAGATTTATTTATTACTGAGGAAGTAAACGCCAAGCATATATTGGTTAAAGATCAGCTATTAGCTGATGAGCTATATGTTCGTATTCAAAATGGAGAAAGCTTCGATGAGCTTGCTATAGAATACTCAGAAGATCCTAGTGTTGTGGAAAATGGTGGAGACCTTGGATATTTCCCTAGAGGTGTGATGGTTTCTGAATTTGAAGATGTAGCATTTACCCTGGCAATAGGAGAAGTTAGCGAGCCGGTGCAATCTGCCTTTGGTTATCATATAATTTTACTAGAAGATAAAATAAGTGAAAACTTCAGCCTTGAAGAAGTAGAACATGAAATTATCAATTACTTGATGACCTTAGAGTATAGAAAGCATATAGACGAGCTAATGGAAAATGCCAATATCACAAAAAGATAATTAAATATTATTAGTACTAATAATTAACAAAAATATGAGAAAAATATAAACAAAGCATATGATCGATAATATAATCGAGCATATGCTTTTTTATATAAGCTTTTATCCATTACATTTCTTCCTTAACATTAATTATTTTCCTAAAATGCATAAAAGAGAAGAAACAGTTAAATAATATGATTACAATAAATTATTACTTAACTTAGGAGGTCATAGAAGTGAAGGCAACAGGAATAGTAAGACGAATTGATGATTTAGGTAGAGTAGTAATCCCCAAAGAAATACGCAGGACCCTAAGAATTCGTGAAGGTGACCCCTTAGAAATATTTACTGACAGAGAAGGAGAAGTAATATTAAAGAAATACTCACCAATAGGAGAGCTAAGCGAATTTGCATCTGAGTATACAGAATCACTTCAAGAAGCATTGGGCCATATGGCTATTATAACTGATAGAGATACAATAATAGCGGTGGCAGGTGCCTCAAAGAAAGAATACTTAGATAAAAGGGTTAGCAAGAATCTAGAGAAACTAATGGATGAAAGAGAGGTTATCTTGGCAAATCAAGGAGAACAGTTTTACACCATTGTTTCAGACGAAGGAGATGACACCAAATATTCTGCACAAGTGATTGCACCTATAGTAACACAAGGAGACCCAATTGGAACTGTTGTACTCTGTTCCAAAGAAAAAGGTGTTGCAATGGGAGAGACTGAAAAGAAAATAGCAATGACTGCAGCAGCATTTTTATCTAAACAAATGGAGCAATAGGAATACTTACCCCGGATAACCGGGGTTTTTATCTTGAAGGTACCTTTTATTTACTTACATAATTTTGAATTTTATATTACTTATTGCTCTTATATATGCTTTTTTATCTTTTTGGTGTTCATCAGTAATTACTAATTGTTTTACATTACTCATTGTTCTTCATTACTAATTACTCATTGCTTTTAATGCTTCTATTCGGCTGTACGAAATAATAAAAGTCTGCTATAATTAACCTTGACTTGATTGCAAGTAGGAGGAGTATACATGAAAAAGGATTCCTTTTTAAAAGGAGCGGCAATACTTGGTATAGCGGGAATAATGGTTAAAATTTTAGGTGCTTTTTTTAGAATACCATTGGGGAATATTATTGGATCAGAGGGATTTGGTTACTATCAAGTAGGTTATCCCATATTTACATTTCTACTATCCTTTTCAATTGCAGGATTTCCCACTGCTATTTCTAAATTAGTGTCAGAGAAAAGGGCTAAAGGAAATTATGTCGGTGCCCACCAGGTTTTTAAAATTTCTATCCTAGTGTTATTAGGAATAGGTAGCGTTAGTGCCATAATTTTATATTTAGGAGCAGGCTTTTTTGTAAACAATATTGTAAAGAGCCCCAACGCATATTATGCAGTATTAGCCTTAGCGCCTGGATTGTTTTTCGTTTCAATGCAAGCAGGCTTCCGAGGTTATTTTCAGGGCATGAAAAATATGGTGCCTACCGCCATCTCTCAGTTTGTTGAGCAGCTTGCAAGGGTTATTGTTGGCTTAGGTCTAGCAGTTGTTTTATTGAGACAAAATGTTGAATATGCCGCAGCTGGGGCCTCCTTTGGAGCTACAGCAGGAGGAATTGCTGGGCTATCAGTTATATTATACATTTACTTTAATGATAGAAAGAAAAAATCAGCACTAAATCAGCAAATGGAGGGTCAAAAAGACCCAGTTGGTAAAGTAATTACAGAGCTTATGCATATTGCTATTCCAATAACCATCGGTGCATCGATTTTGCCCTTAATCAATATGATAGATTCACTAATTGTATTAAGAAGATTACAGGCTATAGGCTTTACCTATGCTGAAGCAAATAGTCTTTTTGGTCAATTAACAGGAATGGCAGTAACCTTAATTAATTTGCCTCAGGTTTTAACTGTAGCCCTGTCAATGAGTATAGTGCCAGTAATAGCTGAAGCACGGGCTAAAAAGGACTGGGAAGGGGTTAGAAACGATATTCAATCTGGTCTTAGAGTATCCTTTTTAATTGGGCTACCTTCGGCTGTAGGACTTGCTGTATTAGCCACACCTATTATGCAGCTATTGTTTCCACGGGAGCCTGCCAGCATTGGGCAAATATTACTGTATCTATCATTTGCTGTTTTATTCCTAACACAAGTACAGGTTATGACAGGAATTCTACAGGGTCTAGGAAAGCAGATTATTCCAGTAAGGAACTTAATGATAGGGGCTGCCTTCAAATTAGTAGCAACTTATATATTGACGGGTATACCAGCTTTAAATGTAAAGGGTGCGGCATTAGGAACAGTGCTTGCTTATCTAATAGCAGCCATTCTCAATTTGATGGCAGTGAGAAAATATACTAAAGTAACCTTTAATATGAGGAGGATGTTTTACAAACCAATAGTAGCTGTAACTGTAATGGCTATAGCTACTAGAATATCCTATAGTCAATTCTCTCGAATACTAGGAGGTAGACTAGCCACTGTAGTTGCAATAGGTATTGGAGGGCTAGTATATGGAGGAATGCTTTTATATACAAGTACTATTACAGAAGAAGATTTTGAGCTGATACCAGGCGGAACTAAGATTGTTAAGATATTAAGTAAATTAGGAGTTATGAGATAAACTGATTCTGTCTACCTTTTCACATAAATAGGAAGGAGAATTATTATGGGGAGAATTACAATTGTAGGACTTGGGCCCGGTGCTAAGGACCATCTTACCTTCGCTGTTTTAACAGAATTAAAAAAAGATAAAGAAATTTACTTAAGAACAGAAAAACATCCTACTGTAGAATTCTTAACAGAAGAAGGTATATCCTTTAAAAGCTTTGACTATGCATACTCAGAAATAGATAGCTTTGAAGAAGTATATCAGCATATAGCTTTAGCCCTCCTAGAAGAAGGGAGAGGCAAAGAAATAGTATACGCAGTACCTGGACATCCCTACGTAGCAGAAACTACAGTACAACACCTTATTAAGGCAGCTGAGGGGACCGACATACAAATCGACGTACTACCTGCCATGAGTTTTTTAGATGTGTTACTTCCTGTGCTAGGGGTTGATCCCGTCGATGGATTTAAACTGATAGATGCTTTGCAGCTGGACAAGCAAGAGCCAGATACAGATTCGGCAACAATTATTACTCAAGTGTATGATACCTTTGTAGCCTCACAGGTGAAGCTAAGGCTGATGGATTACTATGACGATGAACAAGAGATTGTAGTTGTAAGGGCTGCAGGGGTACCTGGGGTTGAAAAAATAGAAAAGCTGCCTCTTTATCAGCTAGATCGCTTAGACTGGATAGATTATCTGACAAGTCTTTATATTCCAAGGATTGACATGATTCAAAAAAAGTATTATAATATGAATAATTTAGGCTCCTTAATGGAAAGATTAAGAAATAAAGATGGTTGTCCTTGGGATATAGAGCAAACTCATGAAAGTCTTAAGCCATATTTAATCGAAGAATCCTATGAGGTTATTGAGGCAATAGATTTGAAGGATGATTATCTTTTAGAAGAAGAGCTGGGCGACCTTCTTTTGCAAGTTGTTTTCCACAGTCAAATAGCAAAAGAGAGAAATGCTTTTAACCTTCAAGATGTTATTGGAGGGATAGCACAAAAACTCATATTTAGGCATCCTCATGTATTTAAAGATACAAGGGTAGATAATTGCCAAGAGGCACTAGAAAGCTGGGAGCAACAAAAACAAAAAGAAAAACAACTAAAAAGCTATACCCAATCTATGCTATCGGTTCCAAAACAGTTGCCGGCATTAATGAGGGCTAACAAAATACAACAAAAAGCAGCTAAGGTTGGCTTCGATTGGGATGACATCAATGATGTATTAAACAAAATTCATGAAGAGCTAGAAGAATTAAAGCAGGCCCATCAAGAAGGAATTTTCGACAAAATAGCTGAAGAGGGTGGAGATTTATTATTTGCTGTGGTTAATCTTCTGCGTTTCTACAAAGTTGAGCCTGAGGATGCATTAAGTAGGACAATAAGCAAGTTTATAAAGAGGTTTAACTACATAGAAGAAAATGCAGTTATGGCTGGTAAAAAACTGGAAGAAATGACCCTTGTTGAAATGGACGAATTGTGGGAAGCATCAAAAAAATAATCCCATAGTACCAAAATATTAAAAAAAATGGAAAAAAGTTATAGAAAATCTTATAAAAAGAAGGATTTTCAAATTTTAAAGAGAATATGACTATACGTATTCTAAAATATAAGGAGGTAATTTAAGTGAACAAAGCTGAATTAGTTTCTAAAATGGCTGAAAAAAGTGCACTAACTAAAAAGGATGCTGAATTAGCATTGAACGCATTGATGGAGAGTGTTGAAGAAGCACTAGTTGCTGGAGACAAGGTTCAATTAGTAGGTTTCGGTACTTTTGATGTTAGAGAAAGAAAGCCTAGACAAGGAAGAAATCCAAGAAACCCAGAGCAAGTAATTGACATACCAGCATCTAAAGCTCCAGTGTTCAAAGCAGGTAAGACCCTTAAAGAAAAGATCAACGGATAATTGCTAGCAAAATTATCAATGACGTAATTAATTTACAGTTTATAAAATGACCTATTGGCTTATTAAGCCAATAGGTCATTTTTATAATTTGTTTATTCCAGAGGGTTCTACAAGTATATAAAAACATACTTAAAGAAACAATAAAAAAAACTTAAAAAAACATTGACAAAAAACAATAACTGGCATAGTATATGAGTGTAAGTGAATATACGCATATAAGAGGGTGAAATCATGTTGGTGGATATTTTTAAAGCAATAGGTGACGAAACCAGAATAAGAATAATCAATTTACTAATAAAAGAAGAGCTGTGTGTATGTGAAATTGAAGCAATACTTAAAGTTTCACAGTCTAATGCTTCCAGACATTTAAATAAATTAAAAGGGGCAGGAATTATTACCTGTGTAAAGAAGGCCCAATGGGTTTATTATCAAATTGATAATTCCTTTATTGACGAAAACAAGCTGCTTTATGAATATATACAAACACAGCTACAGAAAACAAGCATATACTTAAAGGATGCTGAAGAATTAACGAAATTTAGAAGCAGTAATATGACCTGTGTAATACTGAAAGAAGAATTCAGGTAAATATCTGATAGTAGTCAAATTTGTTCTGCAAAGGGGGGGTATTAAAATGAGAAATGGTAAAATTTCTTCCCAATGGCTAAAGAATTACATTCGAGAAAAGGGAGGAATAATGACTGTATCTGTAAGAATGACCATTGACGGCTGATGATCAGCCTATAATGCCCCGTCAGGTTTGGTGGGAAAACCAGAAGCTTTAGAAGAATATGCAGAGTTTAAAGTAGAAGATATAACTTTGTATATTTTAAAGAGTATATTACAAAGCTATGTAAAGAAAAATACACTGTTAATATCTATAGAGGGATATGGTAAATTTGAATTTGAAATTATGGAATAAATCATTTCATAAAACTAAATTAAGTTTTATTTAACTTTCAATTTTCAATTTTCAATTCAATATGATTTATCTATCCTTTTTATATATATAAATCATTTCAAATTTTAAGGAGGAAGTTATATGAAAATAGAATTTTTTGACCCACCAATGTGCTGTTCATCAGGAATCTGTGGACCTAGTGTAGATGAGAAACTAATAAAGGTTAGTGAAAATATTGATACTCTAAAAAGAAAATATGAAGGCATCAGCATAGAAAGATATATGATAAGCCAGCAGCCACTGAAGTTTAGAGACAATGAAGAGGTTTTTAGGTTAGTTAAAGAAAAGGGAAGAGAAGTACTTCCAATTACAACCGTTAACGGTAGAATAATAAAAGTTAATGAATACCCTAGCTTAGAAGAGCTAGAAAAAGAAATAGGAGCTGAATAAATCATGACAAAATTTATACTTTTTTCAGGTAAGGGTGGAGTAGGTAAAACATCTATGGCATCCTCAACTGCTGTTCATTATGCTGAGGAAGGTAAGAAAACACTAATTGTAACCACTGACCCAGCTGCAAACTTATCGGATGTTTTTGAACAGGAAATCGGTCATAGGGTTACGAAAATAAATGGATTAGACGGTTTATTTGCAATGGAGATAGACCCAGATAAGGCAACAGAAGAATACAAAGAAAGATCCTTAGCCCCTATGAGGGAGTTATTTGATGAAGATTTAATTAAGGTGGCAGAAGAACAGCTTAGTGGTCCGTGTACAGAGGAAATGGCGGCATTCGATAAATTTATCGATTTTATGGATGGTAAAGAATATGATATAGTTATTTTTGATACTGCACCTACAGGGCATACTATTCGTTTGTTAGAGCTTCCTGTTGACTGGAGTAAACATATTGAAGAAAGTGCTAAGGGTAGTGGTCAAACCTGCATGGGACCAGTGGCCTTAATTGAAGATAGCAAGAAAAAGTATGACGATGCCATTGCTAAGCTAAGGGATACCTCTGTAACAGATTTTGTATTTGTTATGCAGCCAGAGCAAACATCATTAGAGGAAACAATGCGCTCATCCCATGATTTAGAAGAGCTGGGTATTAAAACTACTAAAATTATAGTTAATGGTTTAATCCCTGAAGAAGAGGCAGCTATTCCCTTCTTCAAGAAAAAGTATGAGAAGCAACTACAAACATTAGAAAAATCAAAAGAAATCTTTAAACATATAAGCCTCCAAACTATGGAATTGTTTGATGAAGAGCTTAAGGGAGTGGAGATGTTTAAAAAAAGTGCCAGCAAACTATTTCAAGGAAGTGATCAAAATGAGTAGACTAGAAACAGCAATATATCCACAAAAAGGCGGAAGAAAGAACATATTCTTTTCTGGAAAGGGAGGCGTAGGTAAAACCTCTATGGCTTGCATTACCGCCGTCGAAACAGCAAGGAAAGGCTTTAAAACATTGTTACTTACCACCGACCCAGCTGCCCATATTGGTAACGTCCTAGATAAGCCAGTTTCAGATAAAATTACTGCTATCGATGGAGTAGAAAACTTATATGCAGCAAAAATTGATCAAAAGAAGGCTACAGAAGAGTATAAACAAAACGTTTTAAAGGATGCAGAGGCAAAGTTTGATGCCAATACCATTATGGCCATGAAGGAGGAGCTGGACTCCCCTTGTACTGAAGAAATGGCATCCTTTCAAAAGTTTGTTGAATTTGCAAGTTTAGAGGAGTACGAGGTTATAGTATTTGATACTGCACCTACAGGTCATACCCTAAGGATGCTAGAGCTTCCTATGGATTGGAGTAAGCAAATTCAATTGAAGGCAGGAGTATCAACTGAAATCAGCGAAGAAGATAAAAAGCAAAAAGAACGTTTCGATCGAGTAATAGATATGATGAAGGATGAGAATACAACTACATTTGCATTTGTAATGTATCCAGAAAGGACACCTATTATCGAAGCCTACCGCGCTTCACAAGAGCTAATGACATTAGATATTAAGACACAGCTGGTGGTGGCAAACTTAATAATTCCTGAAGAACAGGCTATATCACCCTTTTACAAGAAGAGAAGAGGTATGCAGCTTGGATATATAGAAGAAATTAAAGACACCTTTAAGGATGCAGAGCTTCTAAAGGTACCAATGTTTGAAGATGAGATTAAAGGTATTGATATGATAAATAGCATAAGTGATAGAATATTTTAATGGGAGATGATAATTATGAGTGAAAAGGTAAAGGTTCAAATTTTTGGTGTAAAGGATGAAGTAGTGGCAGCACCTTGTGGCTGAGGTCCCAGCGTAAGCTGTGGTCCCAGTGAGGATCCAACAACCTTTGAAATGGTGGAAGAAGTAAAAAACATTATTAGCAAGAGTGATGTCAATGATAAAGTAGAATTTACCTTTATTGATCTAATGGAAGATGACTTAAGCCCTTATGCAGCAGAGAAGAAGGTTATAGATAAAGGCTATCAGCTGCCCATTACATTTGTTGCAGGTAAGCCTGCATTTTCAGGGAAAATAGATACCAATAGATTATATATGGTATTAAAAAAATTATAAAGCAAAAAACACAAAAACCGTTACTAAGATAATTTATAGTAACGGTTTTTGTGTTTTTTGCTTGTATTAAATATAAATAATGCTAGCTACTATTGACAATTAATATTTACAGGAGTAACATAAATATATAAGCATATACTTATATATTGAAGGGAGATGTTCAAAATGTTAATTAAAGTATTGGGTCCAGGCTGTAAAAATTGCAAAACATTAGAGGAAAACACAAGGGAAGCCATAAAGGAATTGAATATTCAAGCTGAGGTTGAGAAGGTTACCGATTTTAAAGCTATAGTAGAGCATGGTGTATTGAAGACTCCGGCCCTTGTAGTTGACGGTAAGGTTGTATCGTCAGGCAAGGTATTAAAGCCAAGTGAAATAAAAGAGCTACTCTAAGCTGTCAATAAGCTGCATTGGAGGGAGACCATGAGCGATAAAAAGAAGTTTGCAATAATTTTAGGGGTTTTCTTAGCTGCATTTTACATGCCAATTACCAACCCCGTTTTTCGTAATGCAATTCTTGAAGCCTTTGCATTACTAAATGAATATGCAAGAGAACATGTTATATTATGCTTGGTACCAGCATTTTTTATTGCTGGGGCAGTGGGGGTTTTTATATCTCAAGATTCAGTAATAAAATATTTAGGTGCAACTGCTAAAAAGTGGGTGTCATATACAGTTGCCTCAGTTTCTGGCGTAATTCTAGCTGTATGCTCCTGTACTGTACTACCTCTATTTGCAGGAATTTACATGAAGGGAGCAGGGCTTGGGCCTGCTATAGCCTTCCTATATTCCGGGCCAGCAATAAACATATTGGCCATCACCATTACTGCACGTGTTTTAGGACTTGAGCTGGGAATAGCCAGAACTATAGGAGCTATTGTATTTAGTATAGTAATAGGATTATTAATGCATTTAATTTTTAGAAAAGAAGAAGCTGAAAGGATGGAGGGTGAGTCGGCTGCCTTTGCAGAGGTAGATGCCGAATCAAAGCCCATCTGGCAGACAATAGTTTACTTCTTTTCAATGGTGGCAGTTTTAGTTTTTGCCAATTGGGCAAGGCCTGTAAGTACAACAGGAATATGGGCTACTCTATTTAGTTTGAAATGGCTGCTTTCTGGATTTTTTCTAGCCATTGTAGTTTATGCAGTTATTAAATGGTTCTCAAAGGAAGAAAGAGAAGCCTGGTATCAGGAAACATGGGGGTTTGCACTGAAAATACTGCCATTATTGTTTGCAGGTATATTAATCGCAGGAGTGTTGCTAGGTAGACCAGGACATGAAGGTATCATTCCTTCAGAGTGGATTGTAAGGCTAGTTGGTGGCAATTCATTGAGGGCCAATTTATTCGCTTCTGTATCAGGTGCATTTATGTACTTCGCTACACTAACAGAAGTACCAATACTAGAAGGGTTAATAGGAGCAGGAATGGGAAAAGGACCTTCCTTAGCCTTATTGCTTGCTGGGCCAGCCCTATCTTTACCTAATATGCTGGTAATACGAAGCATTATAGGAACAAAGAAAACAGCAGTATTTGTCACACTTGTAATAGTAATGGCTACAATTACGGGAATGATATATGGTCACTTATTTTAATATAGTCTAAAGATACAATAAAAAAGCTTAAGGGATTTTAATCTCCTTAAGCTTTTTTCCATTTTCCATTTTCCATTTTCCATTTTCCATTTTCCATTTTCCATTTTTCGCTTTTAACTTTTAATTTTCAACTTTCATTTTTATTCTTTACTACATTTCAGCTTACATGTATTTATCAAGGGGTCATCCTCTATCAATATAATCCGATGGGACTCCTCTTTAAAATCATCTAATTCCTCAAGTGGACATTGCAAAAAATTGTTGAATAGTGAAAAAGCTAAGTCCATATTACTTTTGTTTAATGAGTAAACAACTCTTTGACCCTCCTTCTCCATTTCCACCACATCTACAGCCCTCAATATTTTTAAATGCTGCGAGATCCTAGGTTGACTAATTTGTAGAATGGCCTCCAGCTCACATACATACATAGGCTTATAGGATAAAAGCTTAATAATTCGTATCCGAGTTGCTTCACCTAAAGCTTTAAATATAGCTTCAAAATCCATCACTAAACCTCCCGAAATCGACAAATATATTTTTACATTTATCTCTTTTAGTAATAGCTACCCACCACTAATTACTTTTTTATTATGATTATTATAACAAAAAAATAAACTAATAACATTAATATTACTATTTAACAAAAATAGCAATAGATTAAAGCTTATATTAATTTTTTAAAATTTGTATAATTTATGAATTACTGTTTAAAAGTCATATGCTTTCTAAATTGCTAAAGCTGTTGGCATTTTAAGCATAGTCGAAGGTTTATTCTGTCTTTTAACTGCAATGCTTACCAAAAATTCACCGAGTAGTCTCCTAAATGTAAAAGCATGGAGAATTTGCAAAAATGTAATCAAGATAAAAAGAAGATATCGAGACAAAATATATTCAGGAGGTGAGAATTTTGAAAAATAAAAAAGTATTATTAGTTTTATGTATTATTTTAATTGCAGTAATAGCTATTACCGGTTGTAGACCAGTTGAAAGACCAGTTCCAGATCCAGCACGACCAACGCAAGATGTACCAGCACCAGCACGAACCCAAGATACGCCGGCACAAGACCAACGTGATGTGGTACCAGGACAAACCCCAAGAGAGCCAGTTCCAGGGGGAGCTAGAGCACCTGGAGACCCAATTATAGATGAAGAAAGACCCGAAGAAAGACTACCAGGGCAACCTATAGCTAGATAATAATAAATTAATATATAATATAAAAAGTAAGTTCTATATTTTATAAAATGTAGAACTTATTTTTATGACACAATACTAGCAATCAACAAACTTGAAAAAACAATAGCTTTACAGTAGAATTAAAATAATCTGAAGTATTAGGAGGAAATAACATGAGACTAGATAAATATCTTAAGGTGTCAAGAATTATAAAACGTAGAACAGTAGCAAAGGAAGCCAGTGAAAATGGAAGGGTAAAAATTAATAATAAAGATGCAAAGCCAGGCACAGAAGTAAAAGTGGGGGATATTATTGAAATACATTTTGGAGATAAAATCTTTAAGGCAGAAATTACACGTGTAGCAGAGCATGTATCAAAGGACGATGCACGGGAAATGTATAATATCATAGAAGGATAAATAATTAGAAAAAATTGCATATAATCCTATTGAAAACAAATAATAAAAAAACACTCAACATTCAACATTAATTACTACAAGGAGGATTATTATGCAAAGGATAAAATCGTATACTCTAATAATGTTAGTCATATTTCTGATATTTTTTACAGTAGCCTGTCGTCCACAGGAACGGCCTGAAGAGCAAAGGCAAGAAGAGACTCCACCAATTCCAGAGGAAATAAGTCAAGGTGAAGGGAATGAACCTAGACTAAAGGTATACATAGCAGATACAGGTGAAATTAAGGAAATGGCCTTTGAAGAATACCTTGAGGGAGTTTTAGCGGGAGAAATGCACAATGACTGGCCAGAGGAGGCATTGGCTGCCCAGGCAATATTAGCCAGAAGCTTTGTTATGGAGTTTATAACTGACAAAGGTGGCTCCAAATACGAAGGGGCTCATGTTTCTACAGATATTGAAGAAGCCCAGGCGTGGGATGCAGAGCAAATTAATGACAGAATTAAGGAAGCAGTAAATAGAACAAGAGGAATGGTGGCAGTACATAACAATGAATACATTAAGGCATGGTTTCATGCCCATGCAGGAGGAAAAACAGCAACAGCTCAAGAAGGCTTAGGCTTTGATGCAGAAGAACCTCCATATATTCAGGTTATAGAGTCACCAGATTCAGAGGAAGCACCAGAAGATGATGTTAACTGGTCAGAAACCTTTACTAAAGCAGAAATAATTCAGGCATTACAGGAGCAAGGGCAAGAAGCTTCAGATTTTAATACAATTGAAGTAGCAGAAACGGGTCCATCTGGCAGAGCAACAGTTCTACAAATTGGAGATGCCACTGTAAATGCACCCGCCTTTAGAATTGCTCTAGACAGTACAAGAATGAAGTCAACTATGATTAGAAACATATCTGTTGAAGGTGATCAGGTTACGATAGAAGGTACAGGGTATGGGCATGGCGTTGGAATGAGTCAATGGGGTGCATACCAAATGGCCAATGATGGAAAAAGTGCAGAGGAGATAGTAACCTTCTACTTTAAAGATGTTAATATAATTAATTTGTGGGATTAGTACTAGCAATGTTGTTCTATTTCCCCTCATACTTTCATAGGATAACATGAGAGTAAATATGGGGAAGGTGAAGCCTTTGGAAGATCGTAAAGGAAGTAAAAGTAAAACCCATAATATGATACTTGAGAACCGAGAAAAATTATCAATATCTGGTGTAGAGCATGTTAATAGCTTTAACAGTGAGCTTATTGTTTTAGAAACCATAGAAGGGGTTCTTACAATAAAGGGGCAGGAGCTAGATGTTAATAAATTAAACCTAGAGGATGGAAATGTAGTTGTGACTGGCATTGTCTATTCATTAGCATATAGCAATCGAGATAGCCTAGGGAGCAAAGGCTCAGGGTTTTTAGGTAAAATGTTCAAGTAACTGTAATAAGCTGCCATATATTTATGGCAGCTTTTTTTCTTTAAAGGCTTGTATTCCAAATAAATTCTACCTGTTTTTTATTCTCCATTTTTTTAAAGGGCGCTGTTAAAGACAAATGTTGATATATATTAAAGGCATCATATGCTGGGTTGTGTCATTCTCAGCATTAGCGAAGAATCTTATAAATAACGCTGATGACACTATGATTTTCAAATATTATTAACTAAACAAATTAACATCAAAATTTAACAGAGCTTTTAAAAAAAGTACATACACCAATTTATATACTTCTGCATAATATGGAAGGGAGTAAATAATACCTTTTTGAGGTGATAATATGTATATGTATTCAATTAATCAAGAAGCTTACATATTGCTTGCAACAATCTATGGGGGAATACTTATTGCATTTATTTATGAGCTTTACAAAATTTTCAGAAGTATTTTAAAGCCCAAAAAGTTTGCAACAACCCTACAGGATGCAATTTTTTGGACTATAATTACAGCTGTATCCTTTTACGTTTTGATTTTTAGTAATCAGGGAGATTTAAGATTTTATAATTTTTTAGGATTTATTATTGGAATACTGGCGTATCAATATATACTGAGTAAACCCATTAGTAAAGCACTTAACTATATTTTAAAGATAACAAAAGAATTTTTATCTGACCTATGGAAACTGATTATTTACCCATTTCAGGTGGGTGGTTCTTTGATAGAAGTACCATATTCCTATTGTAAAAAAAAGACAAAGCCAGTATACTATAAGTCAAGGAGGGTTTTAACAATGCCCCGTAGAATAGTATACGATATAAAAAAAACAGTAGGTAATTACCTCAGCAAAAGATAAACCTATAATAGGAGGGTGGAAAATGGCAAAGAAGAAACGACGGAGGTTTAGTGGAACAATAATGATGCTACTACCTATTTTACTTTGCGGTTATGTTTTATTCACCCTATTTGAGCAGCAGAAGGAAATGGCTGAGCTGAAAAGACAAGAGGCATACTATCTTGAAAAAATAGATAAAGCTGAAAAGGAAATTGAAGATATTAATTATCGCATAGAAAATGCCGATAGCGACGAACACATAGAAAAAGTCGCTAGAGAGCAGCTGAAGATGATTGGTTCCGATGAAATTATATTTATTGACATGGGAAAAGGAGGAAACTAAAAAAAAGTGTACCTTTTTCAATACATGTGATATAATAAGTTTGAATAAAAATTAACTAATTTTTAAGACTTTAAAGGAGGAGTAGTAAATTTATGCCGTTAGAGGTAGGTAACGTTGTTGAAGGCACGGTTTCAGGAATAACAAACTTTGGGGCCTTTATCGACTTAGGAGAAGGTAAGACAGGTCTAGTTCATATTTCAGAGGTTGCTAATGACTATGTAAAAAACATCAATGAGTATTTAAAAGCAGATCAAAAAGTAAAGGTGAAGGTGTTAGCAATTGAAAAGGACGGTAAAATTAGTCTTTCGATTAAGCAGGCTATCCCACCTAAAAAGAGGGTTATTAAGCCAGTTGAATATGACTGGAGCCGTAATGAAGAAACAGGCGTGTCTTTTGAAGATAAGCTTAATAGATTTTTAAAAGATAGCGACGAAAAAATTCAGTCTATAAAAAGCAAGAGTAAAAGTAATCGGAAAAGCAATGGACATGCTAAAAGAGCATTTAAAGAATAAATAAAGCCGGAGGATTCCGGCTTTTATTGATTTATAAAGATTTTTTTGGGCTTTAAAAGTATTCTGTCATTCTGAACAAAGTGAAGAATCTATCATTATTCATTGATATTTAATGTATATAGATACGGAGGTATTACATTTGAAACGATATGCAACTATTGATATAGGAACAAACTCCATGAGGCTATTAATGGCTGAAGTGGAGGGAATAAATATTCTACAGCGAAAAAAGCAGGTTAATTCTACTAGGATTGGAAGTGCTGTTGATAAAAATGGGTTGATATCAGATGATGGAATAAAAAGAAATATGGATGCCTACATAAACTTTGTTTCAGAGGCAAAGGAATGGGGAGCAGAAGCCATATGGGCTATAGCCACCAGTGCCGTTAGAGATGCTGAAAATGGTAAAGAATTTGCTTCACAAGCTTTAGAAGCAACTGGTGTACCAATAGAAATAATATCTGGCATCGAAGAGGCTAGATTAGGCTATGTTGGGGTATCCAATGGAGTTTCAATTGAAGATAAAAAAATAATGGTATTAGACATTGGTGGTGGCAGTACTGAGATAATCATTGGAGATACTACTGGTATTTTAGAAATAACAAGCATTAATGCCGGTGCTGTAAGAATGACGGAAAGAATCATAACAACAGATCCAATAACAGAGCTTCAATATCAAGCTCTACAAAATGAGGTTGCAAATGTATTAGAAAAAACTTTAGACCAATATATAATTAAAAATATAAGTAGTTTAGTCGGAATAGGTGGAACAGCCACAACCATAGCCGCTATACATCAGCAGCTTGAAGTTTATAATATGGATAAAATACATAAATACACCCTAACGGTGGCTGATATACAAAAGATAACTGACAAACTAAAGAACCTTACTTTAGAGGAACGAAAAACAATAAAAGGACTTAGTCCTAAAAGAGCGGATATTATCGTTGCAGGTGCCACAATACTTCTGCAAATCATGAAGAAAATCAATGCCACAGAGCTAGTTCTCAGTGAGTACGATAACCTAGAGGGACTATTAATAGAAAAGCTAAAAAGCCAATTTGACTTAAAATAATGTGATAAATGAGTAATATAGCAGAATTTGCAGTGCAAACTACTGCTTATTTTTTTTGTTTTCCAATTTTCATTGCATTTCCATATTTTTCATTGTAATTTTTACCAATTAGTAATTGCCAAACCACTCATGCTATTTTTCTTTTAAGGTTGATATTTCTATGTATTAATGTAGGGCTCTCTTCCCTCATACATTAGCTTTATAGGGTTCAAAGCCTTAGTTTATTTGAATTTTAATATTATGTTTTCAACTCTTAACTTTTAACTCTTAACTCAACTCATCATTTCTTTATATTTTTAATTACTCATTCCTCATTGTTCTATACTTTGTTCTTTTTTGTCTTTCTCCCTTTGGAATTGTCTAAATATTCTTAAAGCCTGTCCACTATTCTTGACAAATCTCTCGGCCTTCCTCTGTTACACTACATATTAGAAATAGATAAGGAAGGTGACAATAATGGCTGAAAGATCTACAGTATACACAGTAGAAAAAAACGTATTTTCATTTCTCAACCAAAAAAGCTTTTTGTTATTACATATTCTGGGGTTTCTTATGGGTAGGGCTGGCATATTAGACAATTTAACACCCTTTGGAATAGGTTTTTATGCTGCCGTTGCATATAGAAATAAAAAATATGCTACAGTAGCTATTACAACGTATTTAGGAATACTAAGCATACAGGGGTTAGCTGTCAGTCTACCCTATGGCATTGCACTAGGAATAATTTTAATGCTCTTTAATTATGCCCTAAGCTTAAGGAAAACAAATGTATTTTCAGTCTCCTTCGCCAGCAGCTTAATCTATTGGGGGATAAGCTTAATTTTTTTAGGATTCAGTAAATTTTATATATATGATTTTATGATGATCACCTTTGAAGCATTGGTTATATTTGCAGTTGTATATATATCCTCCTATGCATTACCTATAACTCTTCATAGAAGTAATAGAAAGGTATTGGCAACTGAAGAGGTAATATGTGTAGCAATAATAATGGCTGTAGCATTATCAGGGGTTAATGAGGTTACTATATTAGGGTTATCAGTAAAAAATGTACTTGGAATATTAATCACTATAATATTTGCATATAATGGAGGAGCTAGCATAGGAGCCTCTGTGGGTATAACGCTGGGGCTAATCAGTACTATGTCAAATAGTGGTATGCCCCCTATTGTTATTGGAATTTATGGATTTTCCGGGTTGCTTTCGGGAATCTTTAAAGATCTCGGCAAAATCGGTAGTGCATTTGGGTTCCTGTTGGGAAACACTATTCTAACCTTCTACAGCAATGGTTACCATGAGGTATTTATTCAATTAAAGGAGGTTGCTATAGCCTTCATACTCTTTTTACTGATTCCAGTTGTCTGGATCAATGAGCTTCAAAAGTATACAAG
Organism: Alkaliphilus peptidifermentans DSM 18978; assembly: GCF_900101495.1. GTDB lineage: Bacteria > Bacillota > Clostridia > Peptostreptococcales > Natronincolaceae > Alkaliphilus_C > Alkaliphilus_C peptidifermentans. Next base: position 181,851 of record NZ_FMUS01000001.1, on the reverse strand, counting down.
CCCAGTAGTAGGGTTCATACATGGCACCAGAAGCTATGGTGATGAAATTAAGAAAAGGATTCATGGGAAATTGACGGATTTCTCAAAAACCTTTTATGATTTGTCTACCACCTTTGAAAATATGACTGAGCAGGTAAAACTATTTGGAAATGAAGATATTACAAAGGTTGTAGAAAAAGTTGCAGATGGTGTATGCTTAGATTGTGGAATGAAGCGAACTTGTTGGGATAAAAATTTTATGAATACCTATAAAGGCATTTCCGAACTACTATTTTTAATAGAAACAAAGGAGAAGCTAGACTACGAAAGCATACCAGAAAATATAAAGAAGAAATGTATGTACTCCAGTAAAATAATAGAAAAGAGCATAGCTTTATATGAATTAAGTAGAATAGATTTAACCTGGAAGAAAAAACTGATGGAAAGCCGTGAATTAGTAGGAGAACAGCTAAAGGGGGTATCAAAAGGAATTCAAGAGCTAGCTCTAGATATAAATGATGATATTCAATTTGATACTGAATTAGAAGACTTAATATATATAGCTCTAGATAAACAAGGTCTGCCGGTGAAAAAGCTATTGGTAACCATAAACAGCAAGGGTAATACAGAAATAACCATTGAAAGAAAAAATTGCTATGGAAGAGAAGCCTGTATAGAAAAGTATGTTCCAGTTATTTCAAATGTTATTGGCAATCAGCTAATTAAAAAGAACCATACCTGTAATGAATATAATCATAATAGAAGCTGTAGCTTCACATTGGTAGAAGCAAATAATTTCATGGCCACCACTAAGCTAGCTAAAGCAACAAAGGAAGGAAACTATATTTCTGGAGATACATATTCATTTATGGAGATAAAGGATAATTATTATATGATCGCCTTGAGCGATGGAATGGGAACAGGTGAAAAAGCAAATCGTCAATCTAGTGCAACTATTTCAATGCTGGAAAAGATGATGGAGGCGGGCTTTCAACAAGAAATGGCCATAAAAACTATAAACTCCATACTAATGCTAAAATCATCAGAAGAAATATTTTCAACTATTGATATGACCCTAATAAATTTACAAAAAGGAATAGCTCGATTCGCAAAAATTGGAAGTGCCCCCTGCTTTATAAAAAGGGACAATGGAGATGTTCAAACAATAGCCTCTACAAGCCTTCCAATAGGAATATTATCAGAAATAGATGTTCAAGAAAACAAGCGAAGCCTAAATGATGGGGACTTTATTATCATGATTAGCGATGGAATTATTGAAGTTAATAAAGAAATTGGCGAACAATGGCTGTATGAATTTCTGCTGGAAGCCACCACAAGAAACCCTCAGGAATTAGCCGATCGAATTCTACATCAAGCCCTACAATTTGCAGGGAATAGACCAATAGATGATATGACAGTTCTTGTAACAAAGGTATGGCAAACAAGAGCACAAAAAAACCTAGCCTAGAGCTTTAGCTCTTGCTAGGTTTTTCAAATGGATTTGAATTTTAATGTTTTTAATTATCAATTTGTTTAAATTTTTGATTTTTAATTTTTTTTCATTCAACACTCAACATTCAACATTCAACATTTTAGTTTAGCTTTTTCAATTTTCCATTTTCAATTTTACTGTCCCAGCTCTACCTTTAATGACTGCATAATCATTATAGCAATATCACCTCTAGTAACAATATGATCAGACTTGTAATCTAAGCCACTAGTAATCCCTAATTCCTGTGCTTTTTGCAAATGCCCCTGTGGCCATGGGTCGGTTATCTGGGATTCATAGCCCAATAATCGTACCAGAATAGTTACCGATTCAGCAAAGGTTATGTTAGCTCCAGGTTTAAAGGTCTTATTTCCATAGCCTGCTATTAGCTTTTCTTCGCTTGCTACATTTATATATCCAGAACCCCAAAAACTACCTGCTACATCTGTAAATAAAGTTGTACCCATTCTATTTTTAGCCCTTTCCTCAAGGCCCATCATCCTAACAACTAAAGTAGCATATTCTGCACGGGTTATATTTCTATCCAATCCAAGCGAACCATCTTCATAGCCTTTAAAAACGCCAAGCTCTCTTAAATAATTGCCAGCAGCTTCGACATTAGGGGTGCCGTTAGCATAAACAGAGGTAATGCTGTATATTACTAATAGAGCTATTATTAAGTATTTAAAGTTTCCTTTTAGAATTTTTGTCATAAAAATCCCCCTTTCTCTTTATACACTGTAATTATATCAGAGAAAGGGGATTTTTAAAATTAAGGTTATATTACAAAGCTATTTATCCAATCACTTATTGCTTTTATGGAAATATAATTGGTTGCAAGCTTCTTGCATGCCCAGCACTTGGCCTATAAAACTCCAAATCACATATGAAATCTAAGTTCTTATCAACAATTTCCCCATATATATCTACGTCATATATCCCTTCAATGTATTTAAAGGCACCATTCAGATGATTTCTTAGAATATACTCGCCCTTATCCTTAAGAAGCTTTAGACTTGCATCATCCTTTGTAACATCAATCTCCACTATAACCTCAAAGGCGCCACTATAGCCTTCGTAAACATTAATGTTTAAGTTGAAAAGGTACTTATCATAATACAATCTACTATAATTTTTCTTTAAATCATTTTCTATATCAGTTAGTAAATCTGCAGATCTAATAACATCATCCTGTATAGAGAAGCGTAGTAATATATCATTGTTTCTTGAGTTAATAATTCGACCATTTATATTAACCGTGTCGTCAATTCTATAAATCTCGGTTTTAATACGTTTCAAATAAAGCATCTTCATTTGAGTTGACCAATTATTAAAGTTATTTCCATCCAAACTGATTACTACATCAACATCTTTACGATTCACAAATACTTCATATTTGAAATTTTCGTGATAATAGGTTGACAATCTATCCTTTAAAGCTCTTTCTATTCTAGCACCATCAACCAGCTGATTTTCCTTATGCTCTGCCAGTTTAAAATCAAAATATAAAAGCTTACCACGTGTGTAGTAACTGGCATGTCGTGTTCCAGTTGTAATACTTCTATCCTTTATACTACCTTCAATAACAGCATTGGAATTAAATAATAGACGAACAGCATAGAAAACATCATCCACCCAATTTTCTATAGTCCTTCTGTCCAAGTCTTCCCATTTCCTGATATCATGACCAAATGAAGCCTCTAATAAGTATGAGTCCTTACTCAATTCTTTAAATTCTATATCCATTGTTAAAGTTCCCAGCTCTTTGAAATGTTCCTTTATGTACTTTTCCATTTCAGCCACTGTTTTAATTTCCTTATATTCAATGCGACCTCCTTGAAGACGATTAACTATACCTCGCAGCTCTGATACCTGATTTTTTAAGGATTCCAGCTCGTAATGCTTTTGAAAGGTTACAGGAACAGAGGATGTGTCAGGGTCAACCTCAAAAATACGGTTTGTGTTAATTCTAACCTTGGACTCTTTTTCGTCATATACTAGGTTTAAATAAAGGGCATCTGCCAGCTCCTCCATAGGCATATAAACCTTATTATCAAATATTAAAGGCTCATTAGCCATTTCCAGCTTCTCTCCATCCACCTCAACCTGAATATTGTTAAACCATGCAGTTATAGTTCTTCTGTAAGATTGTCCATAGCCACTGGTGGTAAAAGAAAATATCAGTATCACTAATAAAACTGTTATCAATGTTGACCTTTTCACCATGATGTTCCCCCTTATTTATAATTAATTGATATCGTTGTAATTTACTCCTCATAATAATATCGTAATATTTGTCAAAAAACTATAGTGGATTTTTACTAATACTATGAATTATATTTTGCAATTAATTTTACCGTTGTCTAACCTAAAAACTAATGCTATAATAAACAAAACAAAATAACCATAAATTGACAAAATTACAAAACATTTCGAAATAATTTTGTTACATTACTTATGATTAGAAGATACCTTTTCGATTTGATATTTGCTGAATAATGGGTATAGCATCGAAAAAAATTCAAACTAAGCTTATCTTAATATGATATAATTTAAAAATAAATAAGTAATTGTGGGGGAGGATTTATGGAGGATAAAGTTTTAGATTTATTAGAAAAAATGTACATTGAAATGCAAGAAATGAAACAAGTCATGGCAACCAAAGATGACATAAAGAATATGGCAACCAAAGATGACATAAAGAACATGGCAACCAAGGACGACATAAAGAGACTAGAAAATAACATGGTTAAAATGGAAAATGAACTAAAGGATGATATACGCGGTTTGTATGACAGATACAAGCAATGTGTAGAAGGTATTTCTGGCATAAATTATAAGCTTGATAAATTAACTGAAAAGGTAGATAATCAAGAAATTAGGCTACAAGTCCTAAAAACTGCTAAATAGCTTTTTCAATAATCCAACCCTGTAATTAAACAGGGTTTTAATTTTTAAATTTTATCTTTTCATTCAACATTTAACATTCAACATTATCTTATTAGTCATTCTGAGCATAGCGAAGAATATAATGTTTTATATTTGTTTCAATTCTCCATTTTGTTCCCTTTTCATTACTAATTACTCATTGTTTTCATTACTCATTGTCTTAAAACTGTGTCTTTTGTTTCATTTTTATGACAATTCCTTAAAAGTGCAGAAGTTGGAAATTACCTGTGCTATAATGATAAAAAAACCTATATTTCCATATTATTCAACTATATAAATTTGGTATTTTTGTCGATATATATCATAAGAACTATGAGGGGGAACATAACTATGCGAAAAAAATTGGCCATAACAACCTTATTAATCATGTTTTTTAATTTACTATTTAGTAGTTTTAATATAGCCGAGGTATATGCCTTATCACCATCAATATTCAACATTACAATTCAAGAGGAGGTAAGTGTAGTTAATGGCAACAAGGAAACAAAATATCAGGTTGTATTCAATGGTATATTTTTAAACAATGTTGATGTTATTATTGTTTCCACTACACCAGATGGTAGTAATCCTATAAAAACCCTTGAGAAATTCGATTTAGATGGCACCACAAATCTTATTTATGCACCACAGGATGATGGGCAAACCCTTCAGTCCATCTTTGGTACAACGGGAGATATATATTTTGGTGTTGTAAAAAAAGATGGCACAATAGAGTATTCAAATAAAGTGTTTAATATTCCACATGAAAGCCTTATGAAGGTGGACGAAATTAACGGCTTCAGCCCTGCCTCTTGGCCGGTTAATGTTGTAATAGGAGAAAACTTCACTGTTGAAGGTGGAGGATTTCACACCGATTACTTATTAGGAATAACCACAGGCAGTACAGTGGCTAATCCAATTCCATATGATATTGTTTATGTTGATGGCGCACCTAAACAAGTAGTTGTAGATACAGAGACTTTAGCCATTACTTCTGGCTATAATCAGAATCTTATCTTTGAAAAAAAGGTGGGAGACGTTTCTATTCGATACATAGTTAGAAGAGCCATAAACGTTGCCAATCCTTTAAATATAGGTGAGGGAACAATTATTTCTCCATTACAGGGGACAGAAGGCACCATAGTACGTATTAAACCGGAACAAAACAATCATCAGCTGTTGGACTTAGGTACTAAGGTCTATATTGGAGGACTTGAGGCTAGACGTAATATAAATGAATTTAGTGATGGAACCTTTAAATATGTTGAAGGTGGGGTTACTAAAACGGGGTTAGAGGTTGTAGTACCAAGACATACAAGTGTTGGACCAAAGCCTATTAGTATTAGAAATTTTCAAGGGGATGCATACCATCATGGCTCACCCTTTGAATATGTTAATGCAACAGGTGCTGTTTTAGAGGTTTTTGATATCGATCCAGCAGTAGCAAAAACCAATGAAGAAAAAGAAATTGACAACTTAAGAATTCGTAATGTATTTTCCATAAATAACCTTGAAGGTATAGGTTTAGGTAATATACCCAGTGGTCAAGCTCCAGTAAAAGGTGATGCTAGTAATTTAAAGTATTTTAAAAATTTAGATTCTAAATCATTTTATATTCAATATCCCATGGGTAATGATCATTTTGTCGAGCGTAAAATTGATGTATCCATTGGATTGAAGGCCATGATAAGGGATGTTGACCTTTCAGCTGACGCTTCTCAACTTACCACAGTTAAGATTACAACCGATCGGGTAAGTCAGGCTGGAAAGTATACAGTTACAGCCAGAACAGAAACGGTTTATTATAGGATTGAGTCAGATGGTAAAATTACAGAGCTGCAATATATTGTAGAACAAGCTCCCCTTAACCATCATCAGAGGGTTGAGTTTGAGTTTGAACCAGATACTACAACACCCATCATCAATGCTATTACTCCAGAAAAGGGACCATTTAATCAGAACATTTCAGCAACCCTTATAGGTAGTCAATTTAGAGTTGAAAGCTCAGGTACCGATAGACACTATCCTAAAGTTATTATAGGTAGTACTTCAGTTGCTGGAGAATTTAAATATAAGGTAATTACCAGAACACCAACCGGTGAAATTGATGCTTATTTCGCAGCTAATCCAGATGGTACTGGGCGGGATGGGGCCAATATAATTGATACAACCGGTTACACCTTTGTGGTGTTGGATGCTGCCAATAATGTTGTAGATGGCCAAGGTAGAAAATCCGGTAATAGAATCAAATTTACTATACCAGCTGGACATCAGTTCTACAATGGTTTTGCTGATGTAACTGTTTATAACTCAACACATACTGGGCAACCTGGAGGAAGAGATATAAAGGCAAATTTCTTTGAATATATAACGCCAGAGGATGGAGAAGTCATCCAACCTCGTATTGACACTGTTATCCCTGATAAGGTTGCAGTGGGCAAAAATGAACCGGTTAGAATAGAGGGTAGAAACTTTCAACCAAATGCAATTGTAACCGTTGATGGAGAAGTTATTGAAAATAGAGTCATCAATGTAAATCAGCAGCCCAACACCATTACATTTAATGCACCCAATGGACGTGTAGGGCAAACAAAAGTTCAAATTATCAACCCCGATGGTGGTTTTGCATCGGCAAATTTTGAATACATTCAAACCTATAGTCAGCCCTTTATAGAAAGAATTATACCTAACACAGGGGGAAAGGGCAGCCTTGTTATCATCAAAGGTCATGGTTTCTTTGCTGCTGACCCCGAAGAAACAACAGAGGATAGAAAAATTGGTACAAAGGTATATATAGATGGAAGAGATATTAATAAAGAATATTTTAGAGAAAGTGAAGATCCAGATGCACAATTAGATCTAAGGGAGTTTGCAAACTACTTTGATGGACAACCAATATTTGGGCCACATTTAGATGCCAATGGTGATCCAACCCCTATATTTACCTATGGTAGCAATGTTGCCGTCGTAGATAATAATACTATTTACGTAATTATTCCGGATCCACTAGATCCAGAAAAAGAATTTAAAAGAAATGAATTTTTGAATGTTAGGGTGGTGAATCCTGACTTAGGAAGCCACCAGGTTAATAATGGGTTTAAGTTTATTGATGTAGCCACAAAACCAGAAATATTCAATATTACACCCACACTGGGGGACTATAGAGGCGGAAATATCGTAGAAATAAATGGAGAAAACTTTCAACAGGGTGTTAAGGTATTCTTTGGCACCCAAGAAGCAGAGGTTTATAGAAGAAGTAATAATGCTAGAACAATATGGGTATATGTTCCTGCCTATGGTGGGGCATTACAGATGAAAAACAGAGCTTTGGTCCCTGTAACGGTAATGAATCCTAATGGAAGCTCCTTTACTAAATATGATGGATACACCTATGTAAATCCAGGTTATGATGCAATCATTTCAAAGCTAACGCCTAATACTGGTAATACATCAGGTGGCGATAGAATCTTTATTACTGGTATCAACTTCCGTGCCAGTGTAGAGAACAATGCAATTTCAGAAAAGCCAGCAGTATATTTTGGTGGAGTAAGGGTTCCAGACGAGTATATTACCTTTGTTCTACCACCTAAGGATACCTTTAACCACCCTGAAGAGACTAACATGATAATTGTAGAAAGAACACCACCAAATCCCGTTGGTAAGGTGGATGTTACAGTTATAAACTTCGATGGAGCGACAGCCAACTTCAAAGGTGGCTTTGAGTATCGTTCCAAACAACCTGCCATAACACAAGTACTCCCAAATCAGGGGTCACTTCTAGGAGGCAGCGAAATAACTATAATAGGTAAGGACTTTGTATCCAATGGTCTTCATATACAATTTGGAAACCAAGTAGGTAAGGCAGATATTTTATCTGGACAGGCAGAGGTAAAGGTTGGAGATATACTAGTTAGATATAACGCTTATGCACCAGAAAATATTACCCTATTCTATAAAGAAGCACTTCCAGAAAATGAATTAGATGTTTATCTTGATGGTGAAAAGCTAAACAGTTTTTACATAGTAGAAGAGGAAGAATTTAAAATTGTTCGTGTACCATGGAAGGAGCTGCCAGCCCATTTGGCAGATGAGAATACAGTTAATATGGCGGATGAAAATATAAAAATTGAAATAAAGGATGACGACTTAATAGTTACCAGAAGGCTTGGTGTAATTAAAAAGGTTGAAGGAGAAGAAAGAATTATTCTCGAAACTCCACCAGCACAGGCTGTAGGTCCTGTCCAATTGAGGGTCTTTAATTACGATGGTAAATTTGCTACATCTGGATTTACCTACACTAACCCCTTTAGGCCACCTGTAATTACAAAAATTACACCTGCGTCAACCATGGAAGTAAATGAAATAAATGGCACAACCTATTCACCACCAATAAGTATTGATGTGGCCACAGCTCCACCACCAGGGGGTTCTCCTTTAATTATAGAAGGACACAATTTCCGTTCAGGTGTAAAGGTATTTATTGGCGATATAGAAGCAGAAATAAGAACAAAAAGCCCAAATGACGACGAGATGATAATTATTGTTCCTGAGGCTGCAGCCAATGCAATAGGTCCATACTTAAGAATACTTGTACTAAACGATGATGGAGGCTATACCTATGGAGATGTAGTGCCAGAAAACCAAAGCCGTAACCCCTACTGGTTCCGATATATAGCAGAGGGTAGCTTCCCTAAAATTGACCATGTATACCCAGATTACGGGCCAGTTACAGGTGGAGCAAAAATAACAATTAGGGGAACAGGATTTAAAGATGAAGACACCTTTGGAAGTCCAAAGGATGTATCAGTCCTCATAGGTGGGGTCCCAGTACCGCAGGAAAATATAAAATACATTAATCCTCAAACCATAGAGGTTATAACACCTGCCGGTAGAGTTGGCAAGCAAACTATCGAAGTAATAAATTATGATCAAGGCCGGGCAATCGGAACAGACATCTTTACCTATATTAGTCAACCAACAATTTCAACTGTGAATCCAGGAAAGCTCTTTACCAACGATATAGATACTGAGGTAGTAATAAGTGGAAAAATGTTTATGAATGGGGCTAAGGTTTTCATTGGTGGAGAGTTAATGCTTGAAAAGAATGTACAGCCAGGTCAAACAATATTGGCCAGAGGTATTAGGGGAGTCACCGATGAAGGTGAAAGTAGATGGATGGTTATAGTGGGAGGAATGGAAGCTGCTTCTGTAGCCTTTGAAGATGAAAACATACTTAAGGTCAAATTTAATGAAGCTGTAGATCTAACAAATAACAACCTTATTGTAGTAAATCCTGACGGAGGATTATCCAGTGAGTATAAAGACTTTGAATATATGATTCCTATTCCAACAAGACCATTGGTGCTGGAAGCAATTCCTGGAGCAGAATCAACAGTTACACTTATCTGGTCAGGCTCTGCCCCGGATGTATTAAATAGAGCTGATCGATATGAGATATATGGAAAAAAGCAAAGCGATAAGGAGTACACATTTATTGGAGATACTAGAGATCTAGAGTTCCTTGTTAAAGACTTAGAGCTCAGCACGCAATACAGCTTTATGGTAAGGGCCATGAATAAATATGGTAGCGCAATAGAGTTTGCTGAAGTAAAGGTAAGAACCTTCAATGAACGTGAAGATCAGCAGTTAAGGGAAAAGCTAGAGGAGCTGGAAAAGGAAGAAAACAAGCTGAAAAAGGAAGGTAAGGTAGAAATCATTAAGGATGAAGTTATTCGAACAATAGGAACCGAAGAAATTCCCAACGGAGTAGCTCCATATTTAATAGATTTTTCGCTTGTTGATTATAAAAACCAAAACATATATACTGTTGCTATACCTGTTTCAGTAGTACAAAACTTAAACAGGAAGATTACCATAACCGATGGAAAAATGCAGTTTACCTTCCTACCAAGGGATTTATATACTAGAGAGGTAAGTCAGGTTTCTATTACTGATATGGATGACTCCTTTGTATTAGTCACCATCAACAGACTAACAGGAGAAGCTGTAGAGCCATTACAAACTGCAATAGGCCGAGCCCAAAGAAGGGCATCAGATATATATGAGCTGGGCTTCCAGCTAAGAGTAGGAAGAGATACTAGTGATATTAACAGTATGGTAAGAAGTGGTGAGTTTAGTATTAAGTTTGACTCCATGGCATATCCACTGGTAAATGAAGACAAGCTCTATATAGGAGAATATAGTACTTCCAACCATAACTTTACTAAAGTAGCAGATGGAACATCAGCAAGCATTAGAAATAAAGGAAGATATATGCTGATGGCAAACAGATAAAGAAATTCTCAGTAGAGGTGGAGGACCCCCTCCACCCAATTTACTAAAACTCATTCTGAGCATAGGAAGTTCTAGAGTTTTAGTCATTCTGAGCCTAGCGAAGAATCTTATATTTTAGGTTTTAATCTTTAGAATGTTTTAAACTCTTAACCCATAACTCTTAACTCTTAATTCTTAACTTTTAACTCTTTATTTTTAGTTTTTCAATTATCAATTATGTTTTATAGTATTCCATTTTAAAATTTGGAGGTCAATTCCATGCTAAAGCGCCAACATAAAATAAGCATATTTATAATCATCATATTCCTAGCCAATATCTTTTCTGCATTTGCCATAGACGGGTTTACATCACACCCAGTTTATGAAGGAATAGATAATGCAGCCACACAATATCAAAATCTACGCTTTAATGATACCGCCAACCATTGGGGTAGAGAAGCTATTCAAGAAGCAGGAGCTCTTTCTCTTATGAGGGGCTCTAATAATGGTTTTCAGCCCGATGGAAACCTAACCTATCTAGAGGCTCTGACGGTACTGGTAAGGGCAATTGGTTTAGAGGAAGAAGCCCAACAATTTGCAGAAACCCAAGCACTACCAAGTGTTAGAGATTTTGTAATACTTAGCGTTGTTGAAGAATGGGGTAGAGGCTATGTTCAGCTGGCAATACAAAACAACATTATTACAAACCAAGAGGCAAATGCAATAACCAACCTTACACAGCAACAGGCAGAAAACCTACAAAATCAAGTTCAGCAGCGACTAGATTCCTACGGAGAAAACATCACCCCACAGGAAAGAGCAGCATTAGAAAGACAGATTAATCAACAGCTTGAGCTTAATAGATGGAATCGTCCAATTAGCCGACAAGAAATAGCCATGTGGATAGCTAGAGCATTAGAGCTTCAGCCCCTATATGGTGATAAAATGGTAGAGGTATATAGCTTCAACGATTGGCGACAAATAGATACCGATAAAATTGCCTACATAGAAGCAGTTTTACAAGAAGGAATTATGTCTGGAATGGGAAATGGATTTGTTCCCAATGGAAATCTTACAAGGGCACAGATGGCACAAATACTGATGAACATAAGGGATGAACTTCTAGAAAAACGTGGAGTATCAAAACTAGAGGGAAGAGTAACTAAAATAGAAGAGTTGCAACAGCAGGGACAAGATAAAAGAATCATTACAATAGAAAATAGAGATAACAGCTATAACTTAATATCTCTACAACCAAATAAGGGAAAAGATATATTACTCCAAAAGAATGGAATACTACATCTTTCCGATGGTTTTCGGGAGGGTGATAGAATACAATATTTTATAAATCAAGATAATAAGGCATTTTATGCTAAAACTATACAAGCTACATCAACAGTAGTTGAAGGCTTTGTAGAATTCATTGATGTGGAGAATAACCGACTGGCAATGGTGGATTTTGATGATAAACAACATTTATTTGTTGTACACAGTAACACTCCAGTCACAACAAATGGTAAAAATGTTAGCTTTGGAGAGTTATACTATGGACAAGAGGTAGTAGTTACCCTTACTAATGATAGAGTAACAAAGATAGAAGGATACCTTGAGGAAGATCCTAACCTACATGGATACATACCGCCAGGCAGTAGAATAAAGGTGGGGGATGTTCTGTTTATAAATAGTCAAGAGGTAGCCTTAAAAACAGGAGACGGAATAGAAATATATCAAATTACCTCCGATACAGATATTACTAGAAATAGTAAATTTGCAAACCTCTTTGAAGTGAAAAAAGGCGATCGGGTTATATTATCCTTCGATGATATTTACAGTGCAGAAATATCAGAAATTCGAGTAGAGGATGAAGAAAGACATATAACCGCCATTTATAGAGGAACAATAGAGCAGGTAAGCGAAAGAAATAAAGAGGTTATTTTGGAAAAGGTAGAGGTTTTCGAAAATAACAGATGGGTGAGCCACACTGAATCAAAGGTTAAGCTAAAGGCAGAGAACAACTTATATTCAGGAGGGAGTCAAATAACCCTAAAGGAGTTATCCTCGGCTAAAGGTAAAGAGGTGTATGTAGCAACTGAAAGCAGCTTTGGAGTACAGCGAGTTGCAAAGCTACTACTAAAGGATGGTAGAACACAGCAATACGACAACAAAATAACCAATATTCAGTACGGGTTAGGGCGTATGGTGGTAAATAATAATTCAGTTAACTTCCATGATGGCACCATAGTAGTTCAAAATAATAGACTTATAGACCCATACAACCTAGAAGCACAACAAACCATCCATGTTACTGCAGACTTCGATGCCAGAAGCAATAGCAGAAATGCTGCCTTTATTAACATTGAATATGATGGTATGCTGGATGACCGTATTGATGGAACAAGGCTTCTTGTATATAGAGGAAGAATCGATACCATAGGTGAATATCAGGTAACAATAGGCAGACTGGCCTATCAGCTGGATTACCTACAGCTTCAGGACAACACCTGGGTAAATATGGATCGATCTAAAAAAATATCCATGACGGAGGACACCTATATCTTCGACAGTGAACTGGAGCTGGAAATAGGAGTACCATATTTTATGAACTCTAGATATATAAATCCAGACGATATTAAGGATGCTGCCCTGAGACAACGAATTAAAAATCGCCATTATGTAGGAAAAACTGCCTACTTTGTGGTAAAGGAATATAGTAATGGATCCCAGACTGTGGAAGAGATATTGGCAATTAGCCTTACACCACATCATAGGGTAATAACCAATAGAGTTAATACTGACCATGGTGCAATCGGCGAAATAGCCAGCATCGACCTTGATACCAACGAAATTACATTAACAAATCTAAGGCATTGGAATCAATTATCAAAACGATGGGAGGCTGTCACCAAGAATGAGGCCATCCATATGGATAAGGCAGTCATTCTGGTTAACGATCAGCCATTAAATAGAGATGAATTTTACACACTAAAAAAGAATGCAAAGGTTTATGTAATCAAAAATAAGGATGTTTCAACTGGCGATAATGCATACGTAGTTATTGTTGAACAGTAAAGGGGGTTGCCAAAATGAATAAAAAAGTTTCATTATTAGTAGTTTTAATTATGCTACTACTCACCCTTCAAGGCTTCGGACTAGAAATTCCTGGTTACGAGGGTGGAATTAAGAATGAAATGACCTATATGGAGGTTATCTTTATTACAGGAGAGCCAATAATAATGGAAGGAACCCTCGACATTCGAATTACAGAGAGAAATCAGCGGGGGACAGAGCGATATAGCTATCGTCTTGAAAACACAGATAAAGATGCAAAGCTTACCAGAACTGTTAATCTTAGCACAAATATAGTAGAAAAGGATGGGCAACGTCAAGAGGTCTATAGCGTTACCTCCTATAAGGAAACAATTGAGGTTGCAGGAGTAAAATACGATACCGACCAAAAAAGCAGCCAGTGGAGTAAGTCTAATATTTCTGAAATGAAACCCGGGGTTACATATTTTGCAGGAAACTGGGATGGTAGAAAAATTTATACAGTTAATAATAACGGAGGTAAGGTGACGGTTGAAACCAGAGGGGATGTAGTGGGCTACCACCAATACTGGGGTACGACAGAAAATCAAACCATAGAGCACTTTATTCGCTTTGAAGGTACGGGAGACGATGCAGTTAAATGGCAGGGTACTGCTAGAGTAGAGGCAGTTCATAATCGTACAAGAGATTATAGCTATGAAAGCAATGCACCTACACAAATCAGCTTTAGAGGTGGTTTTCTAATGACACAGCAGGAGGAAAATGTACTTAAGGTAAGCTATGACCTTCCCCGGCTGGGTGATGACGGAAGCTTAAAAAGCCAAAGAAATGTTGGAGTAAATAGCTATAGTATAGATACAAACCCAATCAATGAAAGATTAACCATACCTTCAATGAGAGATGTATCTGGACATGGGGCAGAATCAGATATACTTCTATTGGCAAGCCTGGGAGCAGTTCCTTCCAATACAACCAACTTTGGGCCATCCCTACCTATTTCAAGGGGAGACTTTGCCCGTTTTATAACAGTAGCAATGGGGATACCAGTAGAAGAAGAGGAAACACGATCAAGAAGTGTACAATCAAAGGATACAAAAGCACTATTCGTAGATGTAAATAATAGCGACCCTAATTTTAAATATATAAAGGCAATTACAGACAATGGAGTTATGCACGGAACTGGCGAAGGACGTTTTTATCCCAACCGTTCTGTTACAAAGGCTGAAATAGCAGCAATACTTGTTAGATTATTGGGCTTTGAAAGCCTAGCGCCAATACAAAGCTACAGCACAGGCTACAAAGATGATAGTCAAATACCTACGTGGGCAAAGGATGCTGTTTATATCACAAGCCAGCTTGAATTAATAGATGGCACAAGTGACAACTATTTTCAACCCAATAGAGACATCACTAAGGCCGAGGTAGCAACAATCTTAACAAACCTAATTCATTACCTACAGAAGGAATTAAGGTATGATTATAGAGAGAGTATAATAAACTTTTAAAGAGAGTTGCTAGAAGCCTTGTTAAGATGGTATAATTCTAACAAGGCTTCTAATTTTTATTAGAATTTGAAATTTTAATTTTCAATTATGTTTTTATGTTTTTAGGTTTTTAGCTTTTTAGCTTTTAATTTTCATTTTTATTTTTTAAGCTCTTAACTCTTAATTTTATTTTGATTTTTTTCCATTTTCCATTTTACATTTTCAATTTTATTTTTTTTATTTTTTCATTCAACATTCAACATTTATCATTTAACATTTGTTTTTCACTAAATCATGGAGGTATAAAATATGACTAGACCAAGCAACTGGAAAAAGCAACTGGCAGTAATAGCTGCAATGGTGATGGTAATGGTATTCTTAACTACACCCTTCACATATGCAGATGATTATGGAGACTACATTTTAGAGGGCTTAAAGGATGTTATATTACAAAAATTTGTAGACCCTTTAAAGTATGAAGATCTAAAGGGAGATACACCACAGGAAATTTTTGACAACCTAGATATCCATAGTGAGTATTATACAAGAGAAGAGTTTGACGCCTTTTTAGATCAAATTATGGGCGAATTTTCGGGTATAGGAGCATACATAGAAGAAAAAGAAGGAAAAGTATATATTGATGAAACAATCGATGATTCCCCTGCTAAGAAGGCAGGTTTAAAGGCTGGAGATGAAATTTATACAGTAGATAGTATACCTACAAAGGGGATGACTGTACAAGAGGCAGTGAACCTTATAAGGGGAGAAGAAGGCACCAAAGTTACATTAGAAATTAAAAGAGCTGGAATTGATAAAATATTAAAATATACAATAACAAGAGCAGTTATAGAAAGTAATCCAATACAATGGGAAACAATAGACGGTATTGGCTACATTAAAATTGATAGCTTTAATGAAAAGGCCAGTAATAACTTTTCAAAAGCTGTAACTAATATGAAGGAAGAAAAAATAGATAAGATAATAGTAGATGTTAGAGATAATCCAGGAGGTTCACTAGATGAGGTGGTGAATATAAGTAGACTTTTAGTACCTAAAGGCCCGGTAGTCTTTGTTGATTTTAGAAGCTATAAGCTCACTTATTCCTCCTTCTTAAGTAAACCGATTTTTGAAGATATAGTAGTTTTGACAAGCGAAGGAAGTGCCAGCGCATCAGAAATTCTTGCAGCAGCAGTACAAGACACTAAAGCAGGTGTTGTAGTGGGAAAGACAACATATGGTAAAGGCTCAGTACAAAGATTATATGGAATGTTCAATGGCGACGGCTACAAAATAACAGAGGCACGATACCTTTCTCCCAATAAAACAATTATCGATGGAGTAGGAGTAATACCAGATTATGAAGTAGAACGATATCCAGAGGAATTCCATGTCGAAAAACTACTACCATTATCACTAGTAGAGACCCTTAACAAAGAAGATAACAACGACACAGTGCTGGCCATTCAACAGCGATTAAGAATAATAGGCTACGAAATAACAGACGAAGATGGATGGTATGGTGAAAGCACACAAAAAGCTGTGGAAGCCTTTGCAAAGGGACATGGAATTAAAACCACACAACTAACACCAGAAATGCAGTTTGATATAGACTTTGTTTTCAGACTAACAGTGTCAAACAAAAAAATGACCAACAGCTACAATTTGCACTGGACTACCTTAAAAATAAAGATATTAAAGCAGCAGCAGTAAATCAATAGGATATTTATTGTAAGGGTGGACGTTTCTGTCCGCCCTTTTCTTCATTTTTGTGGATTTTCTATCAATTTTTAATTTTACACTTTCAACTTTCAATTTAGTTTTTCTATTTTCCATTTTCAATTCTCAATTCTCAATTCTTAACTCTCAACTCTTAATTCTTAACTCTAAAAATTTTAATTTTTATGTTGACACCAACCATCCATTGATATAAAATTAAAAAATATTAAAACCGACATATTTATATAACAAAATTGCGCACCCGACAGGGTGCCCCTAAAAAGGTCACCCCTCGGGGTGACTTCTCACTTTTTTTGGATAAGACCTGCCAACAAATAGCAATAATAGTATAAGGGGTGCAGTATGTCATTCTGAGAGTAGCGAAGAATCTTATGTTTCTCTTCTAATCATTTGGTTCTTATAAGTTGACTTTTTTATAATTTTTCTTTGCTTTAATGTTTTATATTTTTTTCCTTTACATTTTCAATTTTCAATTTTCAACTTAGTTTTGTTTTTCATTCAACATATAACATTCAACATTCTACATTAAAAAGATAGGAGGTTTTTTCCACATGTCCACAAAGTACATATTCATTACCGGAGGAGTTGTATCATCCCTGGGAAAAGGTATAACCGCTGCATCATTAGGTCAGCTTTTAAAAAGCAGAGGCCTAAAGGTAACAATACAAAAATTCGATCCCTATATTAATATAGACCCAGGTACAATGAGTCCATATCAGCATGGTGAAGTTTTTGTTACTGACGATGGAGCAGAAACAGATTTAGATTTAGGCCACTATGAGAGATTCATAGACATTAATTTAAGTAAAAATAGTAATATAACCTCAGGGAAGGTATACTGGTCTGTTATTACTAAAGAAAGAAAAGGTGACTACCTAGGGGGTACTGTTCAAGTTATACCCCACATAACGAATGAAATAAAAGAAAGAATATACAGGGTGTCAAAAGAAGGAACAACCGATGTAGTAATTACTGAAATCGGAGGTACAGTAGGTGACATTGAGAGCTTACCCTTTCTTGAAGCAATTAGACAGGTTAAATATGACGTTGGCATAGAAAATGTCATGTACATACATGTTACCCTAGTACCATTTTTAGAAAAGGCAGGGGAGTTAAAAACAAAGCCTACACAGCACAGTGTAAAAGAATTAAGGAGCATAGGAATTCAACCAGACGTAGTAGTCTGCCGTACAGCAAAACCCCTTTCACAGGAAATGAAGGACAAAATAGGTCTCTTTTGCAATCTTAACCCCAATAGTGTTGTACAAAACCTAGATGCCGAAAGCCTATATGAAGTTCCTTTAATGCTTCAAGCAGAAGGCCTGGACAATATAGCAATAAAAAGATTAAAGCTTAATGCAGGAGCTTCAGACTTAAACCACTGGCTTCAAATTGTAGACAAGCATAAAAACCCAATAAAAAAAGTAAATATAGCCTTAGTAGGCAAGTATGTTGAACTTAGAGATGCCTACATATCAGTATCAGAGGCTTTAATCCATGCCGGAATCCATAACGATGCAAAAATTAATATAAAATGGATCAGCTCATCAGAATTAGATAACGGCTCAGCAGTAGATACATTGGCTGGTGCCGATGGAATACTAATTCCCGGTGGCTTTGGCGACAGAGGCATAGATGGAAAAATTGAAGCCTTAAAATATGCCCGTGAAAACAATATACCTTTACTAGGAATTTGCTTAGGCATGCAGCTGGCTGTTGTTGAGTTTGTAAGACACGTTTTAAACCTAACCGATGCCCACAGCGCCGAATTAAACCCCAATACCAGCCACCCAGTAATAGACTTAATGCCGGAGCAACAGGATATTGAAGACATGGGTGGTACCATGAGGCTAGGCCTATACCCATGTAAAATATACCCCGATACTAAAGCAAAGGAAGCCTATGGAGAAGATCTAATTTACGAAAGACACCGTCACAGATATGAGTTCAATAACCAATATCGAGAGCTTCTAACAGAGGCTGGTCTTATAATAAGTGGAATTTCCCCCGATGAAAGACTGGTGGAAATTATAGAACTGAAGGACCACCCCTGGTTTGTAGCAGCCCAGTTTCACCCCGAATTCAAATCAAGACCAACACGACCCCATCCGTTGTTTAGAGACTTCATAGCCGCATCACTGAAAAAGACAACTTTATAATGTATAATATATTATATATATAAATGTAAGAAAAAAATTAAACACGGGGGTAAACGATGGGGGATAATATATTAGAGAATAAGTCATATAGGTTTTCTTTACAAATAGTAAAGCTCTCAAGATATATGAAAAATAGTAAGAAAGAATACGATATATCTAGACAATTACTACGTTCGGGGACAAGTGTGGGAGCAAATATTGTGGAGGCACAAGATGCCGAGAGTAAAAAAGACTTCATACACAAGCTGTCTATATCATTGAAAGAAGCAAATGAAACAAGATACTGGTTAAGATTAATTAGAGATAGCCATGAAGTTGAAAAAGAAATAGTTGAGCCACTATTAGAAGAGTGCAACAACTTACGTTATCTTCTAATATCAATAATAAAGAAAACCAAAGAGAATACAACTAAAAGCTGCTGATATAATCAGCGGCTTTTAATGTAAAGTAAAGGTCTATAGGTTCTGCTTTAATATTCGGTCTTTTAGTCTTTTAATTTTCAATTTTCAATTTTCCATTTTCAATTATCAATATCTTTAGTCTTTCAACTTTGCATTTTCAATTTTCAATTCAACATTCAACATTTAACAACAAACATTCAACATTAAACTACTATGTATTTAATCAACCTCACTAGTCTATACTCATAGTATAGAAAAATATAGAAATTTTTTCATATAAAAAAGGATTTTTTTCATAAACCTAGAATACATATGAAGTGGACAAAGTTTTTTGGGAAGGATTTCATTTTTCGTCACTTACCTGAAAAGAACTTGTAATATAACTGTAATGGTATTTTTGCCTCTACAAGTGTATAATGATATTTGTAAAGGTTGAGCAGGCATCGTAATAAGAATTTATTACAGTTATGTTACAAAAGTGCCTCTGTCGTTGACATTTCAATAGTGTCAATGATATAATCAACTTTATAGAATGCGGGTACATAAACTGATACACCGGTTCTATAGAATTTTAAAGGATTGGTTGGTTTTGAGAAGGGGTTACAACCATATCCTAAATTTAACTCACTTCAAACAAAGAAAAAAAAGGAGGAAGACATAATGAAGAAAATCCTATCATTAGTACTGGTACTTTCTATGGTACTAGGAAGTTTTGGATTTGCCTTCGCTTCTAATGAAGCAGCTGGTATGGAAAGAGTTGTTGAAGCCGGCGCATTTGGAGTAGGAGGACTAAGATTAAACGATGTTGCAACAAGAGCAGAATTAGCAACTATCGTGTTAAGACTTCATGGTTATACCGATGAAGCAATCAAAGCATTAAACGAAAAAGCAGATTTTACAGATGTTCCAGAGGGACATTGGGCAGCTCCTTTCGTTGGATTAGCCGCTAAAGAAGGTTTATTCCAAGGATACGGAAATGGGTTCTTCGGACCTGCTGATTCTGCAAACTATGCTCAATTAATGACAGTTATGTTAAGATCATTAGGTTATGGAGAAGAAATGGCAGACTTAGCATGGCCAAATGGTTTCCTTGTTAAAGCTGCTGCTGTAGGAATCGAAGTTGATTTTTCTATCGATCCTCTAGCTCCTGTTAAAAGACAAGTAGTTGGAAAAACTATGGAGCAAGTATTAGACGTTAACTTAAATGGTCAAGATACTACTTTAGCTGACAAGCTAGGTATCGAGCCAAAAGAGCCTGTAGATGTAGTTCCAGCTACACTTGAAGTTAAGTCAATTGAAGCTAACACAGCAAAAAGCTTCTTAGTTACCTTTAACAAGCCTGTTGAAGACACAGCTAAATTTGATTTTACTGTTAAGCGTGGTACAGCAACAACTACTATAACAACTAAGTGGAATGATGCTAAAACTGAAGCTACTTTAGAAGCTTCTGCTAAATTACCTGAAGGAATCTTTACTATTACAGTTACAGATAAAACAGGTGAAGATGCAGTTGAAATGGCTAAAGTTGAAAGAGAAATTACTAAAGAAAAAATAGTTTCTGTTGATTTTGACTCTGAGGTCATTACTAGAATTAGTGATACACATGGTGTTGTAGGTTTTACTACAAGAAACCAATATGGTGAAGATATTACTGATACACCATTAGGAAGAGGACTTAACTGGATTACCTCAACTAAAGACCACCATGTAGAATACAAATCAGGTGTTATTGAGTTTAGACATGATACTGAGCAAGTGTTAAATGAATTGAAAGACTTAAAATCGGTTGTTGTTACAGTAAGAGATACTACTGCATCATTTGTAGCAACTAAAACCTTTAGTGTTTCTGACACTGTATCAATAGTAAGTGATATTAAAGTAAATGGTATCGTTGATGAGAAAGGCAATGAAGTTAAATTTATTTTTAACGCCGCTAATACGTACTATTTAGATTTTGAAGCATATGATGGACTTGGAAAACTTGTAACCTATCAGCCAGCTTTAGATGCTAAAGTATATGGTACGGAAGTATTCAGTGTAAGAAGTACTAATACTATAGTAACACCAAAATTAGAGAAACACCCTGATACTGGTAAAGCTGCCATTAGACTAGAGTTAGATGGAGCTGCTACAGTAACTTATGATACACCTATTTCATTTATCCTTATGGCACCTTTTACAGGTAAAACGGCAACATTCAATGCAACTCTATCAAGATCAGCGAGAGTTGAGAAATTCTCACTACAATCACCTGTAGAAACAGCAACTGAAGGTAGAAGAATAGAAATTCCATTCTCTGCATTTGATCAAGATGGAAAAGAAGTAACACAATATGATGATCTTAAACCATTCATCACATTTAGTCCTAAGGACGATATAGAATGGGTTAGACAATCAGATGGCAGTGCTAAGTTAACTGGTAAATTTAATAAAGGAATGGTATATATAACAGCAACAGTAGATGGTACTATCACAGGATCCTTCAGCCAAATCTCAATAGATGTAAAAGAAGCATCTGTGCCATCTTCAATAACTGCACTTAGACATACAATAGCATTCACTTATAATGGTGACAAAGATAAGCCATACGATTCTGATGAAGCTTCATCTTGGTCTAGAAGACTTAGCCACTTTACTGTTAAAGATCAGTTTGATAGAAACGTGAATTTAAGAGTTGATTCAGAATCAATCCTTGACGGTACTGCTTTCGAGATTAGAGTTAAGTCCTCTTCAGAAGACATAATTCGAGTAGAAGAAGGTCATGGAGCTGTGAAGGACGGAGATTATGTTATCCTTACAGGAAATACAGACAATTCTGTAACTTTTAGAGCAGGGAAAACTACTGGTACAGCAACTATCACATATGAATTATGGGGTAAGGAAAAAGTAGACAACGGTTATTCAGCTCTTAAGAGAATTGATTCAGCTACAACTATTGCCTACAACGTTAAGCCTGAAGACATCAGAAAAGCAAAAATTACCACAGATCACGATAGAGACTTATTTGTAGTAGGAGAATTGACTCGCTATGGAAATAAGACTGCACTTACTGCTACAAAACTTGGCGATAAAATGGTAAATGAATTTTCTGTTCTTGGTGTTCTTAACAATGGAATGGAAGTACGATTACCATCAACAATGAGAGCAGGATACACCTCAAGTAACACCAACTTCAAATTGATTGGTGATGATTTGAATCAAGTTCAAGTAATTAGCATCGGAAGTGCAACAACTGCATCTACAACAGTTACTGGGTATGTATATGGTAAGAGTGGTGTGTTGGCAGCTAGTACAGAAATTAAGGCTAGTACAGTAGCACCAACTCCAACTGCAGTTAATGTTAGCTACTCAGAAGACTTCCAAAGAGCAGCGAATATCGATAATGATATAATTACTATTTCTGCTTCTGACTTTAATGCACTAGTAGTAGATAAAAACTTACTATCCTTTGATAAAGAAGGAAATGAGCTTACTGAAGCAGGTGTACGTTTCAGAGTAAATACACAGTATGGGTTATCTAACTCAGGTGTTGTTGAAAGATTAGTTGTAAGTCAAACTGGTGCTAGCAATGTAAACATAAGCCTTTCTACTGGTTTAGTAACCTTAACTGGTGGAGATACTACTCCTAATACTGGAGAGTTTACTATTACAGCTATAGCAGCTAATGGTCAACAAAAAGTTATTAAGATTGTAATTAAGTAACTTTAACTTAACTTACACACAATAATCAATTTAAAGATAGCTTAGGATATTCTATTATCCTAAGCTATTTTTATATTTATGAGCTATTCGAAGATCATCATTGTATAACAAATATCAGGTCTACAGTCTTTTGTTTATAATCCTAAAGCTTATGGCAGCGAGTATGTGTTAGTTTGCTACTTCGCTTATAGTATTTCAAGTTTTGTTGAATAGCCTTCAGTAGGCATTATCTATAAATCATCAATACGAAGCAGTTTTGGGAGAGCACTTATCAATATATATCATTTCTATCGGTTTGAAGAACTATATTTTAGCAGGTATCTTGGTAAGTGCTTTTTTTTCCCAAAAAAAAGCTGGAGTATTATCTACCCCAACATAATTGAACCATTTAATACAATGGTTGATACTTTATTTTGATAAAACCATTAAAATAATACCTTCATCAGCTTCACTTGCAAGAAAAACTGAAATTCTATCTTCTTTTTGTACTGATAATGTTATTGGCAATTCTTCATCAATAACTTCCCAACCTTCACCTACAAGAATTTCTTTATAATCAGCAAGAAAACTTTCGAATTCTTTACCCTCGACAAGAAAATGAGCATCACTAAAGTATTCATCTTCTCCTTCAGTAAATTCCTCTAGAGTCATTCCCTCAAGTATTGGCAAATCCGGAATCTCTTCAGAATAGTTTATGGTGTTGGAATTGCTACCAGTGGGGTTTTCTGTAGTACTAGGACTACATGCTGCCAAGCCAACGACTATCATAGAAAACATTAATACATATATAATTTTCTTCATCTAAATATTCACCTCCTCGACAAATATTATACAATGCTTTCAGTATATATACAAATGATAAATTAGGAAAAAAATAATTGACATAATAAAAAACTAATAGTAATATAATATTATACTAATAAAGTAAAATAGTACAAATTATATATAACTGTTATGGGGTGATATGACTTGGCAAACCAAAGTGAAATAAAGTATAACAGGTTATTGGAGAAGGCAGAGGAATTGTTTTTAGAGCAGGGCTACAAAGCTGTATCTATGGATACCATTGCAAGTAAAGCAGGAATCAGCAAAATGACAATATATAAATATTTTCCATCTAAGGAAGAGCTATTTTTAAAGATTATAAGCATGATGATGGAGAAGTATACAGCAATAATAGAGTCGGAAATGACGAAATTCAGCAATACCATAGATAAAATAGACTATGTGCTGAGCTTTAGTCTGGAAGCATCGCAAGACTATTCCTTTGCCTTTTATAAAGATATAATGGATAACCCATATATAAGAAATAGGGTGCTTGAGGAAAAAACAAAATACAGTAATATGTTTTTTGAAAAAATAATTAGAGAAGGAATAGAAAAGGGAGAAATAAGAAAGTGTGATATTGCAAGTATGACAGAAATACTTAGCGTTATAATAGAAGCCCTAACACATAATTACTTTGATAAAATTAACAATCGTGATGAATTGGAAGTTAAAGCTGCAATTCTTTATGACTTTTTAAAATATGGTCTATTTGGAGGAAATGAGGTGAAATAATAAAATGGAAAATAATACTTTGATGAAGGGCGAAAATATCAGTAAGCTCTATCAAATGGGAGAAGTAACAGTGGCAGCCCTAAAGGAGGTAGACCTAGAACTATATCAAGGAGAATTTGTTGTAATACTGGGGCCAAGTGGTTCAGGAAAGAGTACACTGCTGAATATTCTAGGTGGAATGGATTTACCCTCAGAAGGAAAGGTATTTATGGAAAGTGAAGACATAACAGATTACAACGACAAAAAGCTTACAGTTTATAGAAGAGAAAAGATCGGATTTGTTTTTCAATTCTATAATTTGATGGCCAATTTAACTGCACGAGAGAATGTAGAGCTGGCTACAGAAATATGCAAAAACGCACTGGATATTGATGAAGTACTGGGGGCCGTAGGCCTAGAAGATAGGAAAGATCATTTTCCAGCCCAGATGAGTGGTGGAGAGCAACAACGGGTGGCAATAGCAAGGGCAGTAGCAAAAAATCCATCCCTGCTGCTATGTGATGAACCTACAGGGGCCCTAGATTTTCAAACAGGAATAAAGATTCTATCCCTATTGAAAAAGGTTAATCAAGAGTTTAATAAAACTGTTGTCATAATTACTCATAATATGCCAATTGGCGAAATGGCAGACCGGGTGATAAAAATGAGAAGTGGAGAGATAATTGAGACAAAGATAAATAAGAATCCAATCCATCCTGAAAGGATTGAATGGTAAATGAAAAAGTTAGATGTAAGATTGTTGAGGGTTATTAAGAAATCTAAGGGACAGTTCATTTCAATCTCTGTAATGGTAATTTTAGCCCTTACCATTTATATATCCTTTAGCATGGTGGCAGACAACTTAAATAATACAATATCCCATTATTATGATGTCACAAACTTCGGAGACGTCTTTGTGGAGGTAGTACGAATTCCTAAGGCTGCCATAGATAATCTGTACACCATAGAAGGGATAGAAGGCGCCCAGGGTAGAATCAGCAGCGATGTACCCTTAAGGGTAGAAGACCCCAATGAAAAGGTTAGAGTAAGGGTGGTATCCCTTCCTAAAGAAGAAGGTGGCATTAATAGCCTATATACCATAAAGGGAAGAGAAGTAGAAGATAACCCTAGAACAACAACAGTACTCGAACAATTCATTGATGCTAGAGGTATACAATTGGGAGATAGAATAACCCCATATATAGCAGGTAGAGAGTATCCATTAGAGGTTATTGGAGTAGTAGGCAGCCCAGAATATATTTACTTGATGGAAAATGAACAAACCCTATTACCGGCTCCAGAAAAATTTGGAGTAATCTATGTGACAGAGGCGTTCGCTCAGTCTGCTTTGGGATATCAAGGCAGCTATAACGAAGTTTTGATTAAAATCAAGGATGACTATATACATCAAATAGATGACATTGTAGATGAAATTGAAGATCAATTGGACAGATATGGGGTAAAAAGAACCATCAAAAGAGAAGACCATTTAAGCCATAGCATGATGATGGAAGAAATAAATCAACTGGAAGCAATGTCTACAGCCATAACCCTACTATTTTTGATAGTGGCAGCTGTAATTATTAATATTATGCTATCTAGAATTGTCAAGAATGATAGGATGTCCATAGGGGTTATGAAGGCATTAGGATATAATAACATTAATGTTCTAGCCCACTATACTAAGTTTTCATTATTGATAGGATTGGTGGGTTCAATTATAGGTATAATTCTAAGCATACCACTGTCAGGGGTATTTACAAATCTATATATGTTTTATTTTAATATTCCTATGTTTCAGATGGAGGTATACTATATATATATAGTATACGGAATCCTATTAACCAGTGTATTCTGCATAATATCAGGGCTACTGGGGGCAAGAACTGTATTGAAAATACTACCTGCAGATTCCATGAGACCCGAAGCACCAAAGTCAGGTGGCAGAATATGGCTGGAAAAAATTAAATTTATCTGGAATAGAATATCCTTCAGCTGGAAAATGGTTATTAGAAATATACTAAGAAATAAGAAAAGGGCAGCCTTCTTAGTCATGGGAATTGCCCTCACCTATGGAATAACCATAGTACCGGTGTTTATGTCATCAGTTTGGGGAAACATATTTCTTCTGCAGTATGGCGAATTTCAAACAATGGACTATAATATAGATTTTTCAAAGCCTATGAATAATAATGCCATAAGGGAGCTGCAACAAATCCTAGAGGTTGATCATATTGAACCAAAGGCGGAAGTTCCCTTCGAATTAGTAAATGGGTTGAAAAAGAAGGTTGCAAGTGTAGTTGGTGTACAATGGGATACGCAATTCTATCACTTTAGAAACTCATTAGGTCAGGCTATTGACATACCGCCAAATGGTATTATCCTGGCAGAGGGCTTGGCAAAATCCCTGGGGGCAAATGTAGGAGATGAAATAGCAATAAAAAACTTTATGCCGGATAAAGAGGATAAAATTATAGAAGTCAAAGGAATTACACAACAATTCCTTGGTATTAACGCCTATATGGACATCAATATGATGAATGAGTTATTGGGTGAAAAGGGTTTGATTACAGGTGCCCTGCTGGACTCACAGGATGATGTAGTATTAAAACTACAGAATGTGAAAAACATTGGGCAGGTACAATCGGTGGATGATATGAAAAATAGCTTTTTAGAATTTATGGATGTAATCATTTACTCGGTGGGGGTTCTAATGATATTTGGTGGCGTCCTTGGCTTTGCCATTGTTTACAATACAACCATCATTAGTATTAGTGAGAGAACAATGGAGTTTTCTTCATTAAGGGTAATGGGCTTCGATAAAAAAGAGATTTATAAAATGGTTAGTAAAGAAAACGGATTAATGACTGTTCTAGGGTTAGTTTTAGGAATACCAATAGGATACGGAATGTGTGCAGGTATTGTTAGTGGTCTATCGACAGATCTATACAGCATTCCCTTGATAATTAATCCCAGCAGCTATGTCATAGCTGCCGTTGCAACAATAATATTTGTTGCTTTAGCACAGCTGGCCACCATTAGAAAGATTTATCGATTAAACTTTATGGATGCACTTAAGAATCGTACTTCTTAGTAAAATAATAATGGGTAATTAGTAATCAAATGAAAGTCTAGAAAGCTTATTAAATCTTGAGGTTATATAGGAAGTTTATTCTAAATAGTAAGGGTGTGGATGAGATGAAAAAAAAGACTGTTGGAATCATTTTAGCTGTAGTTGTACTGGCAGCAGTAGGATTTTTAATAGTAAATAGAAGCACAGCCATAGAAGTGGAAACAGCAACAGTAATAGAAGGCAGCATAGCAAAATATGTTGAAGAATTAGGGGTTGTTAAAGCAAAGAATCAAGCAGGTATTTATGCACCTACTGCAGGTAGAGTTATTGAGGTATTGGTGAAGACGGGAGATCAAGTAGAAGCTGGAGAAATATTGGTTAAACTAGATCAACAACAATTGGAAAGACAGAAATTAGAGCTTCAGGCCCGAAGAGCAGTAATAGAAGCCCAATATAAAGAAGCAACAAAGGTGATAGATGCAAAAGAGATCGAAAAGCTTGAATTAGAGCTTACTAATATGGAAAGAAGACTAGAAGAAGCAGTAAGGAATGCTGAAAATAAAGAAAAACTATACAAAGCAGGTGCCATAAGCTTTGATGCTTATCGTGATACATTAATAAATCTTGAATCACAAAAAACTAATTATGAGAAATCGAAGCTAGACTTAGCTATGTTAAAAACACCAACTTCTCAAAACATAGCAGCCCAGTACGAAGCCCAGCTTCGTCAACTGGATATTCAAATGGAAGAACTAACAAGTAAAAAAGAAGATTTTGCATTAACCTCCCCAATGAAGGGTACAGTTATGCTGAAGTCAGTTGAGGTGGGCAGCATTCTTCAACCAAGCCAGCTGGTAATGGAAATTGGTAATATAGATGAGCTATATATAGAAAGTGATGTTTTAGTAGGAGATATTGCCAATATAAAGGAAGGTGCAAGTGTTAGAATATCCAATAAAAGTCTGGGAATAAAGGATGCAGAAGGTGTTGTGAAAAAAATTCATCCCCAAGCCTTTAGTAAAATATCAGATTTAGGCATCGAACAAAAACGAATTAGCGTTGAGATTGAAATCCTTAATAACATTAATAACATAAGACCTGGCTACGATCTTGACATAGAAATAATCACTGATAAGAGGGATAATACATTAATAATACCAGAAAATGCTGTATTTCAGCAGGGAAATAAAAGCTATGTATTTATTAATGTAAATAATCAAGCACAACTAAGAGAAATAGAAAAAGGTATTGAGAGTCAAAAACAGGTTGAAGTGATAAGTGGATTAAATAAAGGTGAACTTGTAATAATATCTCCTGATGAAAAGCTGAAAGATGGTACTTCTATCAAATCACATCAAAATTTTAATAATTAGCAGACTTTTTAATAATCTATTCCGTATGTTATAATATAAGCAACAACAAAAACTATTCGAGAAGAAGGTGGGTATTAAATGAAGGTAAAAAAAACATTAGCTGCTTTAGGCTTAGGAATAACTATGCTACTAAATACAACAGCATATGCTGAAGTTTCAGAAGGAAAATATGACCTAGAAAAGCTTAAAGAAGTATATATCAATGAAAGCTTTGAAGTAAAAATGATAGAATTAGATACAGAGCTTTTGCAGGTTCAATACAAGGATCAAATAAAAGAATATAGAGATTCTAAGGATACTGTTAATGATGCAGAAGATCACATGAATGGAATGAAGGCATTAAGAGAGCAATCCTTAAAGGATTATGAAAGAGCTCAGGATTCAGCATCTAGACAGGCAGCCACAAAAAATGCAGATAGGTTATTAATGGAATACATTCGTGCAAGAAGTTCCTATAGAATGAGGGTAAAGCAAGATGTACAGATGACCCAGTCCTTAGAGCCAATAATATTTCAAATAGCTCAGGCAGAGATTAAAAAGGAGCAAAGTATAGCTAAATCTGAATATGAATTAGAGTTAGATTATTACAATCTGGTAAGACTACATAGAGAATTAGAATTAATTGAAAAAGATGTAGATAACATTAAGAAAAAAATAAATATTGATATGACAAAGGAAAATCTAGGACTACTGGTGGAATCAGCTAGAGAAGAATCAGAGAAACAGCTTAGAGATTTTGAAAAGCAAAAAAAACAGTTGGAAAATAGTTTAGAACTAGCACTAGAGAACATGAAAACGAAGCTGAACTTTGATCTCGGTGCACAACTAAAAATCGAACTAGAAATTCCCAATGAGTCAGTTCCAAAGAGCTACAACCTGCAGGACTCTATTTCGAAGTTCAAGAAGAATAATCTAGATTTAGCAGCTATGGAGAATAATGTTTTTATTAAAGAAAGTATCTTCAATAAGGTTACTCTGGCATATGAAAGAATAGAGGAGTGGAATGAAAATCAGATTACTCTTAAACAATATGAAGAAGAGCAAAACCAGATAAAAATATCAGAAATTGAATTTAAGAAATCAGAAATTCAATTGTTTAATTTGGAAAGAAAGCTAGAATTATACGCAAAAAACACCTATTATGAATATCAAACAGCTAGAGATACTTTGGTAGCCAATTATCTATTCAATAATAACCTATATGACAATAAACTAAACATTATAGAAGCAAATTATAAGCATGGCTTTATTAGTGAATTTGAATATGAAGTACAAAAACAACAGCTAAATAGAGAATTAAGAGGTTTAGAGCAAGATATGATTAACTATGTAAATGCAAAAAATAAGATGGAGCTAATGCTTAATGGAATTATGGTTACAGCCATGAACTAAAAATTTAAATTTTATTCTGAGAGGGTTAACCCTCTCTTTTTTGCTTTTTTCTTTTATCGAATTTCTCACTACTCATTACTCTTGTTGTAATAAAATTGTAATACAATTATTGAGGTTTTATAAAGGTGAGTATGTTATAATTTTAAAAGAAAAGACTTTTAAAAAGTTTTTTTGCGTTGCTTATAATACGCTTTCGATGTGTCATTCTGAATAAAGTAGAAAAAACAATTCATGGAGGTATTAATAGTGGAAGAAATTAGCTTAAGAGAACTTATAGAGGTACTTATAAAAAGAAAATCAATTATAATAGGTCTTACTATTTTAATGGTTATAGCTTCATCGGTTGTGAGCTTTTTCATGCTGGAGCCAGTATATGAAACAAGAATGGTATTAATGGCGTCAAACTTCAGCGATCGCCTTCAAACAAGCCAACAACAGGGTAACGGTGTGGATGGTATCCTAAATAATTTATCCCATTACCCTAGCATGACTATGGAAACCTATAAACAGCAAATTACAGCACCGCGAATAATGAGGGAAACAATTGCTGACCTTCAGCTTGAAGGTCAATACGATATTGAAACCTTAGCAAGAGCCATCACACTGGAAACCATCAGAGATACAAACCTTATTACCATAAAAATGAAAAGCACTAATTCAGAGCAAGCTGCTGAAATAGTAAACAAGGTAGGAGAAAAATTTGTTAGATTTGTGTCTGATAAGGCTAGAGAACAGGCTACTGCAACAACAATGTATATAGAAGAGCAAATAATTGAAGAAAAACAACAGCTGGATAATGCATTAATAGAATTAAAGGAATTTTTAGCACAGCCCAATGGAACATCAGAGCTTTCAAAGGAGCTTGATGCTAAGCTTAACTTAATTACAGATTATAAAACAAAGATTGTGGATAGTCAGCTTAATAAAGGAATACTACTAGAGTCAATTCAAGCTACCGAAAGGGAACTAAACAATGCCCCAGAAAAGCTGATAACAACTAAGTCGATTTTAGAAGATAATATTTTATCTGATGTAATAAAGGGAAGTAATAACCTTACTATTAACCAGCTGGCAAATATAAGGATGGAAAATGAAGAAATAAATCCGGTATATATATATCTATTAAACAAGAAATCAATCCTATTAATAGAGTTACAGGAAGAAGAAGCTCGTATTGAAAATCTACAGCTTCAAATAGGGCAAACACAAAAAGAGATAGATAAATTACAAATTGAATTGGCAGATAAAAAGCATGAGGAAAGACTAATTGACCAAAAAGTACAAATGTCTCAAAATACTTACGACGCATTTGCTAAAAAACATGAAGAGCTTAGAGTAACAGAGTCATCACAAATAGGCGAGTCAAACATGATTGTTATTTCTAGAGCCTTCCCAACCACAACACCTGTTGCACCAAACAAAACATTAAACGTTGCTATTGCAGGTGTATTGGGGATTATGATGGGTGTATTTGCTGCCTTCTTTATTGAGTATTGGCAAACCAGCGGAAAAGAAAGTGACATTAAGGCATAATAATAGGGGTGTGAATATGGGTTCAAAAACATCAAGAAAAAGAGAAATGAGTAAAAAAGATAATAAAACCTTTGGGTTAGTAATATTTTCACTATTATGTGTTTTAATATTCTATCCTCCCTTTTTCAGGGGACTGTTTTTTCCAAGGGCTACTTTAATAACACATATATTATCCTTTTCACTATTCCTTAGTTATCTAATTTATAAAAGACTACAAGACGAAAAAATAGAGCTTACAAGTGTTTTTGATTATATTGGCTTATTGTTAATTATTGCCTATGCCTTGCCGATTATATTTGGACAATGGGCTAACCTTAGGGATGCCATAGGAGAATTACTAAGATATATCAATGTATTTGTAGTTTACCTTATGGTGAAGGACTTTGCAAAGGAAGAAAAATATAAAAAAGCTATTTTAAACACCCTGGTTGCCAGTGGTGTGGCGGTTTCATTAATAGGGCTACTGGCAGCCTTTGGCTATTTTTCTTTAGCTGATGCTGTTTTAGGAAATCGTATATCCTCAACCTTTCAATATCCAAATACCTTAGCAGCCTTTACCATGACCTTGTTTTTTATTGCATTTTATCTTTTAAATGAAAGCAATAAAACCTGGCAAAAAACCCTATATTCTGTCTCGGGCTTTATTATGTTTTTCACTTTTATTTTCACCTTTTCCAGAGGAGCATGGCTATTGTTTCCTATATTTGCATTGGCATTTATAATTCTTTTGCCAGGCAAAGCACGTATTAATGGAATACTTTATTTAATTATAGTGGGAGTTCCAAGTCTAATTGCAATGCAACCCTTTACTACAATATTAAGTAATGATGGAGCAAGCCTTAAAGGGCTATTGATTTTTATTGCTTCATTAGGTTTGTTTACAATATTATTTAATGTTATTGAGTATATAAAGAACAAGCTGGCAGATACCCACTATAAGTATATATATATATTTCTTGGCGGCACTGCTTTAGTAGCAGCAGCCTTTATAGTTGCAGCTTTAAATATAACACAACCCCTGGTTTTAGATAATACTGCAGTTAAAGAAAATATATATAATCAAATTATAAGACCTATAGCAAATGTTATGCCAAATGAATCATATGTACTGAATTTCAATGTAGATGGAATAAATAACGATGAAAATAACTGGCCCTGGCAAGTAACTGTAGCTAGTATTAATGATAAAAATGAAAGAAGTACCATTATACAAAGAAGAGGAGAGGCAAATGAATCTGGAGAAATTCTGTTAGATATAGAAACTTTAGAAGACACCAGCGGAATAGCTGTGTACTTTACTGTACTTTATCCTAACACAAAAGCCACCTTTTATGATGCTGCCCTATACAGTAGTATTGGAGAAAAACTACAGGAAATTAAATTAAGCTATAAATATATTCCAGAAGCTATAGTTTATAGAATACATTCTATAAGCATAGCTGAACACAGCTCAACAACACGAATAACCTATTATAAGGATGGTATTGAGATATTTAAAAATCACCCTATTATTGGCGCAGGTGGTGGAGCATGGAAAAGCTTGTACCCTAAATATCAGTCTGAACCCTATAACACAACAGAAGCTCATAATTATTTCATTCAAACAATGGTTGAAGTAGGAACATTGGGACTATTTCTTTTAATAACCCTGTTATTAACCTTATTATATTATTTGTATTTTGCTGTTAAAAACAAACAATTTCTTAGTATGACAGTAATCATTGCCACATTATCATTATTTGCCCATAGCTTTTTAGATTTTAATTTTTCATTTCTATCTATAATGTTAACTGTGTGGGTAATTATTGGTTGCTTAGATACTAAAGAAAGCATCAAATTTGCAAAAAAAGAAGTGAAAATTCCTGCAGTATTGGTGAGTATTTTTGTTCTACCACTACTAATTCTTTCTATATCTCTATATAGTGGGCAAAGAAATGGTGACTTAGCTATAAATGACATAAATAGTGGTAATGTAATAGAAGCTCAAGAACATTTTCAAAGAGCAGTGAAACGAGACCCATTTCGTGAAACTTATCGGTTAGATTTAGCAAATATTTTAACCAATGTTGGCATACAAAAAAACGACAATCAATTATTAGAAGAAGCAAAAAGCCATTATTCTAAAGCGATTAAACACGCCCCATATAATAATATTGCTTATGCTGGGGCTACAAACTACTATCTAATGACAGGAGATTTCGAAAAAGCCTTTAATTTAATTGATAAAATACTAATTAATGCACCCCTAAGGGAAGACACCTACGAATTTAAGCTGAACTCCTATTTAGCAGTAGGGAATTTTTATATGGAAAATGGTTTAAAGCATTTAGGGGAAGAAATGTACGAAAAGGCTTTAGAGGTAATTGATAACATTACTGATGTAAATAAAACCTCAAAAAAACCAATATATATAACAAATAATTCATTGCAGCCTATAAATAGAACTAAATATTTCTTGAATAGTTCTGACGACATGTTGAAGTTACAAAACCTTAACAACATTGCATATATTAGCTACTTTAATATAGATATTGTAGGTAATAACATACCAGAGGGATGGAGATTATGGAATACTCCAAATCATGAGAAAAATACTACAGTAGTAGCTAGTGGAATGGAAATAAACAATATAGAGGGACAGAGACGGGGTATTTTCTCATATGATTTCTCATTACAGCCCAATACACAGTATACAGTAGAGTTAGAGCTTAGTGATAATTCGATAATAGAGAATGCTAGGGTATGGATATATAGCAGGAGTGGTGAAACTTTATTGCAACATCGACAAGATAGTCTCGAGGACTACACAACAAGCTTTGAGTTTACAACTGCAGAAGATATAGAACCTGGAAATCAATATTTTATAATTGAGCATAAAGGTATATCTAATGGATTAATTATAATAAACTCAATTCAAATATTACAACAAGATTACAATTAGTAGGATGGGTTGACCTATAAATGTATAAGATATATAATTATATTAAAGCGTTCATTAAATGAACGCTTTAATATTTGAAAAAAGGTGTTATTATGGACAAAGAATATACAGTACTTGAATTAATTAATGAAAATGAAAATATCTCCCAAAGGCAATTAGCAAAAAAAACCGGACTTTCATTAGGTAGTGTTAATATCCTTTTGAAAAAAATGATCAAAGAAGGCCTAATAAAAGTAGAGAGCATTCCTGCCAATAGAGTTGTTTATATGTTAACACCAAAGGGAATGACTGAAAAAATAAGTAAAACATATAAGTACATCAAATTACATTATACCTATATTAATGAAACTAAGGAGAAAATAAAAAATCAGATTATAAACTTACTTAGAGAGAATGGCAGTATACATATAGTACTCGGAGAAGATGAAATAAGTGATTTAGTCAAGTCTGCACTAGCTGAACTTCAAAATATAGATAATATTACCCTCATTAATAAAAATAGTAGTTTTTATGGTGAGACTCCCGTAGTTTTTTTAAGTACTGTTGAGTATGAGAAATATTGCAATTCATATAACAAAGTATTTAATCTTATGGAATTGCTATAAAAGTAAAGAATAGAGGTGTAAGAAATGAGTAAAAAAATATATTTATCTTCCCCCCATTTGAGCGATGAAGGCTATGAGATGGAGTATATAAAGGAGGCATTTGTAACCAATTGGATTGCACCCCTTGGTAATAATGTTAACCAGTTTGAGACCGAGTTAGCTACTAAAGTTGGAGCTAAGGCAGCAGCAGCCCTATCTTCAGGAACAGGTGCAATTCACTTAGCCCTTAAAGCAGCGGGGGTTGGAGATGGAGATGTAGTATTTTGTCCAACACTTACCTTTTCCGCTACAGCAAATCCAATAATATATCAAAATGCAACTCCTGTATTTATTGATAGTGATTACAAAACATGGAATATTTGCCCTAAAGCGCTAGAAAAGGCATTTGAGAAATATCCGAATGTAAAGGCTGTAATTATTGTTCATCTTTATGGTCTTTCTGCAGATATGGATATAATTTTGGAAATATGCAGGAAACATAATGTAGTTGTTATAGAAGATGCAGCAGAATCTTTAGGTACCCACTACAAAGGTAAACATACAGGAACCTTTAGTGAGTATGGAATATTCAGCTTTAATGGAAATAAGATTATAACTACATCTGGTGGTGGCATGTTGGTTTCAGACAATGAGGAGAGAATTTCCAAGGTGCGATTTTGGTCAACTCAATCTAGAGATAAGGCAAGGCATTATCAACATAGCGAACTAGGATTTAACTATAGAATGAGCAATATTGTAGCTGGCATTGGTAGAGGACAGCTTAAAGTACTGGATGATAGAGTAGAAAAGAAAAAGTATATTTTTGAATTTTACAAGAGAGAACTGAGTAAATTTGAAGGTATTGAATTTATGCCTATAAACGAGTGGAATGAACCTAATTATTGGTTAACCTGCATCACACTTAGTGGCAACGTTAAGCCACTTGATATAATGGAGGCACTGGAGAAGGAAAATATTGAATCAAGACCTATTTGGAAACCAATGCATATGCAACCATTCTTCTCTGAGTACGATTATGTTGGTGGCGATGTAAGTCAGAAGCTTTTTGAGAATGGTGTGTGTTTGCCAAGTGATACTAAGATGACTGAGGAAGATTTAAGTAGGGTTGTAGAAATAATAAAAAGTTTGTTTTAACAATGGGTCTTTTAACGATGGCTAAACTATGGTTCAACAGTAGTTCAACAGTAGTTCAACAATGGTTAAACTATCGTTTAAAGACTAGTGTGGAAGCCGATGCATATGCAGCCATTCTTCGCTGAGTATGATTATGTTGGTGGAGATGTATCTGAGAAGTTATTTGAGAATGGCGTCTGCTTGCCAAGTGATACGAAGATGACGGATGGAGATTTAAATAGGATATGTTCAATTGAAAAGGAGCTGTGGAAGTAATATGAAGAGAAAGAAAGGGTTCTATGAAAAGTTTATAAAAAGACCACAGGATCTTTTTCTTTCTATATCTGCTCTTATAGTTTTAAGTCCTATACTTTTAATCGTGGCTATTTTAGTTAGAACAAAACTAGGTAGTCCAATCATATTTACTCAAGACAGACCTGGTAAAAATGAGAAGATATTCAAAATGTATAAGTTTAGAACGATGACAGATGAAAGAGATGATAATGGAGATTTATTACCTGACTCAGTTAGATTAACTAAGTTTGGGAAAATACTTAGAGCTACAAGTTTAGACGAACTTCCAGAGCTTTGGAATATAGTGCGTGGGAATATGTCTGTAATAGGACCTAGACCTTTATTAGTTAGTTACTTAGAGCTATACAATGAACATCAAAAGAGAAGACATGAAGTAAGGCCTGGTCTATCGGGACATGCTCAGGTTAATGGACGAAATGCCATCAGTTGGGAAGATAAGTTTAATCTTGATGTTGAGTATGTTGATAATGTAAGTTTCATTGGAGACTGGAAGATAATCTTTCTTACTATAAAGAAGGTATTTGTTAAGGAAGGTATTAGTTCAGACACATCGGTAACGATGGAGGCTTTTAGAGGAAGTAAGGTAGAGAATTAAGATTTTAGAGATTACTGCAATCATACATCTTTTATTTGGAAATTGCTAATAAAGTGTAAGTATAAATCATTGTTTTAGAGAGGAATGTACTTATCATGAAAGATAAATTAATCATTATAGGTGCTAGTGGCCACGGAAAGGTTGTGGCTGACATCGCAATAAAAATGAATAAGTGGCAAAGCATCGCATTCCTCGATGATGACGAATCTATTAAGATATCTATGAGGTTAGAAGTCATCGGTAAAACTGCTAATGCTTTTACATATAAAAATGAAGCTGATTTCTTTGTTGCTATAGGAAACAATGCTGTTCGAGAAAAAGTGCAAGAGAAATTAATCGAGGAAGGGCTAAATGTAGTTAGTTTGATTCATCCGAGTTCTGTTATTGGCACGGATGTTGAGATCTGTATTGGAACTGTAGTAATGGCTGGAGTTGTGATTAACAGCTCAAGCAGAATAGGCAAGGGATGTATCATCAACACAAGTTCTAGCTTGGATCATGACAATGTTATTGAAGGTTATGTACACATATCTCCTGGTACTAGCTTAGCTGGAACGGTGAAAGTTGGCAAGGGGAGCTGGCTAGGAATAGGAAGTATTGTAAGCAATAACGTGAACATCTGCAGTGGTTGCAAAGTAGGTGCAGGGGCTGTGGTGGTTAAGGATATTACTGAACCTGGGACGTATGTTGGGGTTCCGGTGAGGAGAGTAGACTGATGGGAAAAATCTTGATACTAGCCAATAACGATATTGGATTATATAAATTTAGAAAAGAATTAATCGAAGAACTACTTAAGAATAATCAAGTGGTTATATCGTTACCTAATGGAGAGTTTGTAAAAGAGCTCGTTAACTTGGGCTGTGAATTCATAGATACGAATATTAGTAGACGGGGGACAAACCCTATCACTGACCTAAGATTGATGTTTGAGTATAAAAAGATACTAAATAGAGTTAAACCAGATGTAGTTTTGTCATATACAATTAAACCCAATGTTTATGGTGGCATGATGTGTAGGCTCACAAAAACACCATACATCTCTAACATAACAGGTTTAGGAACTGCTGTAGAGAATGGTGGTGTTTTACAAAGTATCACCATATTTTTATACAAATTAGCTTTGAAGAATGCATCGTGCGTGTTCTTTCAAAATAAAGAGAATGCGGAGTTTATAAATAGCAAAGGAATAATTAAAGGAAAACAAAAGATAATTCCTGGTTCTGGTGTCAATTTAGATCATTATGAAATTTTAGATTACCCTGAAGATGATACTATTAACTTTTTATTTATTTCAAGAGTCATGAAACAAAAAGGGATAGATCAGTATCTTGATGCTGCCGAACACATAAGAAAAAAGTATCCAAATACCCAATTTCATATTCTTGGTTTTTGCGAAGAATCATATGAAGAAAAATTAAAGGCTATGCATGAGGAGGGTATTATTCAATACCATGGCATGCAGAGTGATGTAAGAAAGTTTCATCAGATATCTCATTGTACAATTCATCCAACATATTACCCTGAAGGGATGTCCAATGTTTTATTGGAAAGCGCAGCTTGTGGTAGACCTATAATAACTACGAATAGAAGTGGTTGTAGAGAAATTGTGGATGATGGAGTTAACGGTTATGTTGTAGAAGAACAAAATAGCCAAGATCTTATTGAGAAAATTGAAAAATTCTTAGCCTTGAAATATGAAGAAAAGAAGCAGATGGGTTTGGCTGGTAGGGCTAAAGTTGAAAGAGATTTTGATAGGCAGATAGTGGTTGAGGCATATAAGTATGAGACTATAAAATTTTGATGTAAATTACAAGTTGAACTATGAATAGCTATTGATGGTAAAATATCCAGATAAACACAATGCGTTTAAAGAAAAAAGATATGCAAAGTATTGTAGGATAAATTGCTAGGGCTTGTAATTAAATATTGATTTTTCAATTTAGTTGTAAGAATAATGTGATTTTAGAATCAGTGCTGTTATTGCACATATGCAAAATAATTTTTCAGTTTTAATATTAAATGAAATATTAAGAATGAGATAGTATTATAAACACTAATGCTGTATGAGGAGAATTAATAATGAAATCACTTAATAAATATGAGCATTCATCATCTACCAACAATAGAAGTTATTTCCCTAAAGAAGGGATTTCAAAAATTAGCAAAATAAAGAGTCTATTCCTAATTCCAGGGTTACTTCTATTTTTTATGATGCTTTTTGTTCCAACTTCATATCAGAGCTTAAAAGGAATTATCTTAGCATTAACTATTGGATTAATATTGATTGGTACTTTTAAGCGCAAAAAAGTTGCTTTAGCGCCACAAACATTGTTTTGGGTTTTGACATGGGTATGTTCTGGACTTTTTTTTATGTTAGTTGGCTCAGTTAATAATAATCCTGGGGCATTAAGAGTAGTAAGCGTGTATGTACTTTGGCCTATTGTATACCTACTATTTATCATTGCTTCTTCTAACGAAGAAATAATAAGGCGGCTGTTAAAAGTCTTAATCTTTTCAAGCGTTATTATTGGAATTCACTCTTTAAGTTATATTCTTTATTCTTATGGTTGGTTACCGTCGGCATTATATATCGAATTAGATTTGCGCCAAAGTATTGGATTTTACTCAGGAATGATGGCATATAGCATGAATAATACAGCAACATTAATATTCTTAGTACCATTTTTGATTTGTATAATAATGACATGGCCTAAAGAAGTAAAACAGAAATTTAACAAATTATTCATTGTGACAGGCCTATTGCTAGGAATCTTATTAACCTTGCTTAGTGGAAGAAGAATACTACAATTATTAGTAGTTGCTACTCCAATACTAATAGTTTTTTATCAAAAGTTCCTTTCTAATCTACATAGAAAAAGGAGTAAAAAATCGAGTCAAAGAGCGTTCCTATTACTTTTTTTATGTGTAGTGTTGATTTATTTACTTCTTAATTGGACCTATGGAATAAATATAACTACGATAATTGAAGATATTAAAGACGCTTTTAGATTTTCTACGGATGCAAGCGCTTCTCTTAGAAGTGGTCAGTTTAGGGCGCTCCTAAACGGTTGGTCTGAAAGTCCGCTGATTGGCTCTGGTCATGGTGCAAGCGCTCCTCAATTTATACGCTCTACTGAACAACCTTGGGCGTATGAGCTTAGTTATGTAGCATATTTATACCACACTGGATTGGTTGGATTTTCTATTTTTTCAGGACAAATAATTTGGATTATTATAATGAGTATAAAAATTATTAAATCTAATAGCATACTAAAATTTCATATATTACCAGTAATTGTTGGAAGCACCGCTTTTTTATTAGCTAATGCAACAAACCCTTATTTAGCAAAATATGATTTTATGTGGGTGATTTTTTTGCCTATATGTATAATTAATACATGGTTATTAAGAGACCATAAAGGAGGACAAACAAAATGAGCAGTTCTTTAGATATTATAATTGTTAATTGGAATTCTGGAAATCAATTATATGATTGTTTAAAATCTATACAAGTGACTTCTAAAGATGGCTTTAATTTACGCAATGTAATTATAATTGATAACCATTCAACAGATAACTCATTAGAAAAATTAGAGAATATAGAGGTGCCCCTTATAACTATTAAGAATAATACTAACCAAGGTTTCGGAGCTGCTTGTAATCAGGGTGTTAGTAAAAGTAACGCGGATTATATTCTATTTTTGAATCCTGATACTAGATTATTTGATAAATCTCTATCTATTCCCATTAAAGTAATGAGCAAAAAAGAAAGTAATGAGATAGGAGTATGTGGAATTCAATTAATAGATGAACACAAAACGATCCATAGATCTTGTTGTAATTTCCCAAAAACTAAACATTTTTTAAACAGAATGACAGGCTTACACTACTTATTTCCTAAAAAATTCAAGACACATTTTAAGACAGATTGGGAACATAATGAAAATTCAGTCGTAGAACATGTTATCGGTGCGTTTTACTTAATAAGAAGAGAATTATTTCAAAAAATGAATGGTTTTGATGAAAGGTTTTTTGTGTATTTGGAAGATTTAGATTTATCATATCGTATTAGCAAATTAGGTTATAAAACCTTATACTTAGCGGAGGTTAATGCTTTTCATAGAGGTGGGGGAACATCGGAACAAGTAAAAGCTAAGCGCTTATTTTACTCAATTAGAAGTAGAATTCTTTACGGGTTTAAACATTTTAATTTTTTCACAGCCGCTATATTATTTTTTGCTACTTTGTTAATAGAACCAATATCAAGAATATGTTTAGGGATTATTAAGCTATCGTTAAAAGATGTAAAAGAAGTTTTAAAAGCATATAGTATGTTAATAAAAGATATTCCTAATATTGCGAGGTTATCCCGATGAAAATATTGTTATTACCTAAATATTTTCCCGAAGGGGCAAGTTCTAGATATAGAACACACAACTATATTGATTACTTTATTAAAAATGGACATGAAGTTACAATAAAACCTCTTTTTTATGATGGTTATGTTAAAAATTTATACCAAAAAAAATCAAAGGATTATCCAAGGATATTATCAGATATATTAAACAGAGCCAAACATTTACTTAAAAACAAAAGCAAATACGATATTATTATAATTGAAAAAGAACTTTTCCCATATTTCCCGTATATTTTTGAAAGGATTTTACTTCAAAATAGTCGTTACACATTAGACTATGATGATGCTGTATCTACCAAATACAAAGGTGGTATTATTAAAAAGGTTTTAGGAGATAAAATTAATAATCTCTCAGAAAATGCTCTAGCAACAGCTGTTGGGAATAGATGGTATTGGGAGGAAATCACAAAGGGAAATTTGGTATATTTACCAACAGTTGTTGATTTAAATAAGTACCCAATAAAGGGTATAAAGAAGCCCGTTAATTACATTCCAATCATCTCGTGGATAGGGTCTCCATCTACCGTAAAGTACATATATAGAATAAAGAGTGTGTTAGTCGAATTAATCAAAGTGTGTCAATTTAAATTGAGAGTAATTGGAGGAAACATAGACATAGAAGGACTTAATATCGAATGTTTACCATGGTGTGAAGATAAGGAATTTGAACATTTATTTTCGAGCGATATAGGAATAATGCCGTTACATGAAACACCTTGGGAATATGGCAAATGTGGTTTTAAATGTATTCAGTATATGGCATCAGGATTACCAGTAGTTGCATCTGCACTGCCAGCGAATGAAGAAATAATTATCCATGGAGAGACAGGATTTATTGCAAAAGATGATAATGAGTGGTACGAGTATTTGAAGCTTTTATTAACTGAGCCGAATAAACGTATTTCCTATGGAGGCAAAGCAAGGATGAGGGTAGAAAAAAACTACTCTTATCAAGTGTGGGGTTCAAAGTATATTGAGCATATTGAAAATTTATCCATATAAACAATATAAATATAGTTGTTAACTATCAAAAAACATATGATTAGGGAGGATTTATCATGATAAAAAAGATGAAAGGTATTATTTTAGCTGGAGGAAGTGGAACAAGATTGTATCCACTTACAATGGTAACAAGTAAACAATTGCTACCTGTTTATGATAAACCAATGGTTTACTATCCAATTTCAGTCCTTATGTTAGCAGGGATAAAAGATATTCTTATAATTTCAACCCCACATGACTTGCCTAACTTTGAAAAGCTATTAGGCGACGGTAGTCAATTTGGTATTAATCTTGAATACGCTGAGCAACCATCACCGGATGGACTAGCCCAAGCCTTTATTATTGGTGAAGATTTTATTGGAGAAGATAATGTAGCCATGATATTGGGAGATAACATTTATTACGGGAATGGATTTACTCCTATACTTAAAGAAGCAGCTGAAAATGCTAAAAATGGTAAAGCTACAATATTCGGCTACTATGTACATGATCCTGAAAGATTTGGCATTGTTGAGTTTGATGATAAAGGTAAAGTTATTTCAGTTGAAGAAAAACCACAGAATCCCAAGTCTAACTATTGTATTACAGGACTTTATTTCTATGATAACAGAGTTGTCGATTTTGCAAAAAAAGTAAAGCCATCTCATAGAGGTGAATTGGAGATTACTGATTTAAATAGAATGTACTTAGAAGATGGAACTCTTAATGTAAAACTTCTAGGTAGAGGATTTGCTTGGTTAGATACCGGGACTATGGATAGCTTAGTAGAAGCTGCTGAATTTGTTCAAATGATTGAAAAGAGACAAAGTATTAAAATTTCAGCACTTGAAGAAATAGCATACCATAATGAATGGATTAATAGAGAGACACTTTTAGCATCTGCAGAAAAGTATGGCAAATCACCATATGGAGAGCATTTAAAGAAAGTTGCTGAAGGTAAAATCCATTATTAGAAATGAGGTAAGAGGAATGAATATAGTTAAAACAGAAATTGAAGATGTGGTTATTATTGAGCCAAAGGTATTTGGAGACCGCCGAGGATGGTTTACAGAAACCTATTCCAAAGAAAAATTTAAAGAATTAGGAATAGATATCGATTTTATTCAAGATAATCATTCTCTTTCAGCACAGAAAGGGACGTTAAGGGGGCTTCACTTTCAGCTTAATCCTAAGGCCCAGACAAAGCTTGTTAGATGTACTAAAGGGAAAATATTAGATGTAGCTGTTGATATTAGAAAAGCATCTCCTACATATAAAAAATGGGTAGCTGTTGAGCTAACAGAAGAAAATAAAAAACAATTATTAGTTCCTAAAGGGTTTGCCCATGGATTTATAACATTAACGGATAATGTAGAAGTTCAATATAAAGTAGATGAGTATTATTCACCGGAAAATGATAGAAGTATAAGATTTGATGATCCTGAGATAGGTGTGGATTGGGATATGGATAACCCAATTTTGTCCGAGAAAGATTTAAATGCGCCGATGTTATCTGAAAGTGATGCGAACTTTAAATACTAACGAAAGAGGGGAAAAGGAATGAATGTATTAGTAACAGGTGGAGCTGGATTTATTGGAAGTAACTTTGTTTTTCATATGCTTAAAGAGCACCCAACATATAGAATTGTTTGTTTAGACGCACTAACTTATGCAGGGAATTTATCAACACTAGAGCCAGTGATGGAAAACCCCAGCTTTAGATTTGTAAAGGGTGATATTACGGATAGAGATTTAATAGACAAGCTATTTGAAGAAGAAAAATTTGACTTTATAGTTAACTTTGCTGCAGAGTCTCATGTAGATAGATCAATCGAAGATCCAGGAATTTTCTTAAAAACAAATATATTAGGGACACAAGTATTAATGGATGCTTCT
Source organism: Alkaliphilus peptidifermentans DSM 18978 (assembly GCF_900101495.1). Classification (GTDB taxonomy): domain Bacteria; phylum Bacillota; class Clostridia; order Peptostreptococcales; family Natronincolaceae; genus Alkaliphilus_C; species Alkaliphilus_C peptidifermentans. The sequence continues at coordinate 136,881 of NZ_FMUS01000001.1, read as the reverse complement.
AGGAAGTATGGAGTAAAGAGATTTCACCAAGTTTCTACAGATGAAGTGTATGGGGATTTACCACTAGATAGACCTGATTTGTTCTTTACTGAAGAAACCCCAATTCATACATCATCGCCATACTCAGCATCAAAAGCATCAGCTGATCTGTTAGTACAGGCATATCATAGAACGTTTAAATTGCCTATAACCATTTCAAGATGTTCTAACAACTATGGGCCTTATCACTTCCCAGAGAAATTAATACCTCTTATGATATCAAGAGCACTTAATGACGAATCATTACCGGTTTATGGCAAAGGGGAGAATGTTAGAGATTGGCTATATGTTGAAGATCATTGTACAGCTATAGACCTGATACTTCACAAGGGAAAAGATGGTGAAGTTTATAATATAGGCGGACATAACGAAAAAACAAATTTAGAGGTAGTAAAAACAATTTTAAAAGAGTTAGGGAAACCAGAGTCTTTGATTACTTTTGTAAAAGATAGAGCTGGTCACGACATGCGTTATGCAATTGACCCTTCAAAGACTAGAAGAGATTTAGGCTGGGAACCAACTACACTATTTGATGAAGGCATTAAGATGACAATCAAATGGTACCTTGATAACCGTGACTGGTGGGAAAACATTCTATCTGGAGACTATGCAGATTATTATGAGACGATGTATGGAGATAGGCAAGGTGATAACTAGTGAAAGTATTAGTAACGGGATCAAACGGACAACTTGGATATGATGTTATAAAAAGACTAGAGAAAAGTGAAATTCGATATTTGGGTACTTATAGAGACACTTTAGATATTACAAATGAAGAAGATGTTAAAAGGGTTATAAGAGACTATAGCCCTAATGTTGTAATTCATTGTGCTGCATATACCGCGGTGGATAAAGCAGAAGATGAAAGAGAATTATGTCATGCTGTGAATGTACTTGGGACAAGATATATTGCTGAAGTATGTAATGAAATAGACGCAAAAATGATCTACATAAGCACTGATTATGTGTTTGATGGTGAAGGTGACAAGCCTTTTGAGGTCACAGATGAACCAAACCCTATAAATTACTATGGACAAACAAAATATGAAGGGGAATTAGAAGTTCAAAGACTTTTAGATAAATATTTTATTGTTAGAATATCCTGGGTCTTTGGAAGTAATGGAAATAATTTTGTTAAGACAATGCTTAGATTAGGAAAAGAAAGAGATGAAATTTCTGTAGTGGCAGATCAAGTTGGCTCTCCTACATATACTTATGACTTAGCAAAGTTACTAGTTAAAATGATGGAAACCGATAAGTATGGGATTTATCATGCTACTAATGAAGGATATTGCACCTGGTACGAGTTTGCATGTGAGATATTTAAGCAAGCTGAAATGGATGTTAAAGTTAATCCTATAAATACAGAGGATTATCCTACTAAAGCTAACAGGCCTTTAAATAGCAAAATGAGCAAAAATAAAATGGTTGAATTTGATTTTAAGCAATTACCTCACTATAAAAGTAGTATTGGTCAGTATGTTATGATGAGAAAGAACCAAGTTGAGAACTCAAAATGTGAGTGTAATTTTAAATTAGATAGGGCTGGAGAATAAATTTATGAATATGCTAAAAATCAAAAAAAACATTGCAAGAATTTTAAATAAAAAATTATACTTTAAATATAAAGATACTATAAGGAAAAAAACAAAATATGGAAATAATTCTAAGAAAATAATATTAATTTCTCATGAATCTAGTGACTCTGGAGCAGTTATATTACTTCTAGAAATAATCAAAGAATTATACATGAAAAAGTATAATGTAAAAGTTCTTTCGAGAGATTACGGTCCGTTTATTGAAAAAGCATCTGAGTTTGCTTTTGTTGAAGTGTTTGCAAACAAGCGAAGATTTGAAAAAATTATTAAAAAAGCGTATAAGTGTAATTATAGAAATGTATTATGTAATACAACTGTGAATGGTGATCTAACTCCTATCCTGAAAAAAAATTCATTTAATATTGTATCCTTAGTCCATGAATTACCTGCTACGATAAAGAAGCTCGGATTAGAAAAGAATGCTAGTTTATTAGCTGAACATTCTGATTTTGTTATTTTCCCATCAAAGTATGTAATGAATAATTTCTTAAGTATTTGCAGCATTAAATCGAAATGTTTAATAAAACCTCAGGGTGTTAACCTTACAGATAAATTCACGATTAATCGCAATGAAGCAAAGGAAAAGATATATCAATTTTATTCGATTCCCAAAAGTAGCAAAATTGTACTAGGTGTAGGTGTGGGTGACAAGAGAAAAGGATATGATCTTTTTCTGGATATAGTAGGCAATTGTACCAATGAAAAAGTTAAGTTTGTTTGGGTAGGAAATTATAGAAAGGAAATTTATGAAAAGAAGTTACGAGATTATTGTGTGTCTAAATTTGATAATCTGCATCAAGTAGGCTTTATTTCTGATGTGGAGTTATTGAGTATAATTTACGCAGCTGCCGATGTATTTGCGTTAACTTCTAGAGAAGATCCTTTTCCATCAGTTGTTTTACAAGCATTTAATGCGAAGACTCCAGTAGTAGGATTTAAAGATGCAGGTGGATTCGAAGATATTGTAAAAGATGAACATACAGGTTTTTTAGTAGATTATGAAAGTTCAGACGAAATGCTTAGAGCAATTACACTATTAGTAAATGAAAAAAGTAAACGTGAAGAAATGGGAAACAAGGCAAAGGAAATTATTAATAATTATGGTTTTCGGGAGTATGTCGATTATTTATTGGCAGCATTTCAAAAATGTGATGAAAGAGGTTAGATAATGAAATTTTTAATTTTAGGAGGTACAGGGTTTATTGGACGTAATTTAATTATGAAATTATCCGAGAATGCCCAAAATGAAGTTTTATGTTTTTCAAAATCTGCTCCAAGCTTATCAATGTTAGATAGCATAGGATACCCTGAAAAATTTAGTTATATAAAAGGAAATTACTGTGATATGGACTTTGATAGCTTGACAAATGAAATTGATGTTGTTGTTCATTTAATAAGTACTACTGTCCCATCCAATAAGAATCACATACTTGACTTAAGTGAAAATATTGTTCCAACAGTGAGGTTACTTGAATCATGTGTCAAGAATAGTGTTAAAAAATTCATTTTCATCTCATCAGGAGGAACAGTATATGGGAAAGCACCGAAAAATCCAATTGACGAAGATCATCCTACTAACCCTATATGTTCTTATGGCGTGCAAAAACTGACTATTGAAAAGTACATTTCACTGTATCATCATATTTATGGAATGGATTATAAGATTATTCGACTATCTAATCCATATGGAAAATTTCAAAATCTTAATTCTGGTGTTGGTGCAATTATGAATTTCACAGTAAAAAGTATTAAAAAAGAGCCCATTATTATATTTGGGGATGGAGAAATTGTCAGAGACTATATATATATTGATGACGCAATAACAGGCATAATGAATGTTATATATTCTAAAAGTGATATTAAAATATTTAACTTAGGTAGTGGTAAAGGTACAAGTTTAAATGAGATTATTAGGTTGTTGAAAAAAGTATTAGGTTTTAAAATATGTGTAAATCATTATAAAGCTAGAGATAATGACGTGCCATACAACGTTCTAGATATAGGTAGGTACCTATCAGCAAACAATCATGAAATGTTAGCCCTGGAAGACGGAATAATAAAATTAAAGGAATATATTATTGAAAACTTAAGTCAAATAGAAGAGATTAAAAGGTGATGAGTCAATTTAATATGAATAATGATATAAATTTATTAAAAACTAAAAATGATTTTTTGAGATATAAAAATGTGAACACAATGGTGTTGTTTGAAAACACAAATTATTCAGTAAGTCCTTTAATATCTATAGTTATTCCAACATACCAAAGAGTTTGTGAGTTAAAAGAAGCCATATTAAGCGCTGTGAACCAAAAAGATTGCAGCTTAGATTATGAAATAGTGATTTTAGATAATAAATCTTCTTCAGAGTGTTCAGATGAAATAATTAACTTCTTAGCGCATAAAGATTTTCAACACGTTAGTATTAAGTACTATCAAAACGATGAAAATATTGGCATGTTTGGAAATTGGAACAGGTGCATAGAGCTAGCTAGAGGGGAATGGGTTTCTTTCTTGCATGACGATGACTTATTGCATAAAGACTACCTAAATAGAGTATTAAGATTAATTACAAGTGATTTAAAAATTGATGGTATCTGCTCTAATGTTGAATATTTCGGAAGTAAATCTAAATGGAAAAAAACTAACTTAGTATTTACTAAAAGTATCAAGGAATATGCAAATAGCTTTTTAACCAACAGACTAGTAGAGATAAAAATTATGGATTCAATATTTTTAAATTCTAACCCATATGGAGAGCCATCATGTGGGCTAATATTAAGAAAAAGTCATATACTTAACTTAGGCGGGTTTGATGAATCATATGGCGCAGTGGCAGATTGGTTTTTTTTATTTAAATTTAACAATGACTATAAAATATATAAGCCATTCTTCGTTACTGGTTATTATCGATGGGAAGTAAATGAATCAATGAAACCAATAACTATTCATGAGTTCTTTAATGGTTTTGAAATTATGAGAAAATTTGGATCAAATTATTGCAAGCTAGGGAGATTTTTATACAAAACATTTAAACAAGAGCAGCACACGTTAAAAATAACAGAGTTAGAAAGTTTAATTGAAAGCTCGGGTCTTGATAAAAATAGTTTTAATTATATATGCATCTACAAAAAGAGGATCTTAAAGTTTGCTTTTTATAAATCAATGAGTAAGTTCTATAAGAAGATAAAAAAGATAATAAATCTAGTTTAATAATGAGATGGAGGTTTTGTAGATGAACAATAAAGAAATAAGAACCCTTATTCTAGAAAAAACAAAAGAATATTACCAATTGAAATTTGCATCAGAAAAATATTCGGAAGGTGACCGCATCCCATTCGCGAGGAGAGTGTTCGATGAAAATGAACTTGTAAATCTTGTGGATTCATCATTAGACTTTTGGCTGACAGCGGGTAGGTATGCTGAAGATTTTGAATATGAATTTGCACAATTTATGGATGTTGATCATTGCCTATTAGTGAATTCTGGATCTTCGGCAAATCTGGTAGCTTTTACAACACTCACATCGCCCAAATTAGGCGAGAGACGTTTAAAAAAAGGTGATGAAGTTATTACAGTTGCAGCTGGATTTCCAACTACCATAAATCCAATTATACAAAATGGGCTAGTACCTGTATTCGTTGACGTAGAGCTGTCAACGTATAATATAAAAGTTGAAGACCTTGAAAAAGCTTTATCAGATAAAACAAAAGCTATAATGATTGCACATACACTTGGAAATCCATTTGATCTTGGTGCTATTATGGAATTTGCGAATAAACACGATTTATTTGTTGTAGAAGATTGCTGTGATGCTGTAGGATCAACATACAATGGTAAAAAAGTAGGAACCTTCGGGCATTTGGCTACAGTGAGTTTTTATCCTGCCCATCATATGACGATGGGAGAAGGTGGAGCTGTTCTTACAAGTGATGATGAATTAATGAAGATAGCTACTTCCTTTAGAGATTGGGGAAGAGATTGTTATTGTGGGCCTGGCTCAGATAATACCTGTGGGAGAAGGTTTAGTATGCAGTATGGTAAGCTACCGGTTGGATATGACCATAAATATGTGTATAGCCATATTGGTTACAACTTAAAGGTTACTGATATGCAGGCGGCAATTGGTATGGCTCAACTTGAAAAATTACCAAGTTTCATTGAAAAAAGAAAAGAAAATTTCAATAAGATAAAAAAAGAACTAGAAAAATATGAAGACTATTTCATACTTCCGGAAGCAACAAAAAATTCTGATCCTTCTTGGTTTGGGTTTCCAATTACAGTAAAGGAAAACGACAAGTTTTCTAGAAATGAATTAACTTTGTATTTAGAAAAAAACATGATTATGACTAGACTACTTTTTGCTGGAAATGTTACAAAGCAACCAGCGTATCTAGATATTGAATGTAGAATAATCGGAGATTTAAAAAATACTGATTATATTATGAACAATACTTTTTTTATAGGGGTATATCCAGGGATCAATGATGAGCAAATAGCCTATATTGCAAAGGCATTTGAAAGTTTCTTCAAGGAGCTAGCATAATGAACTTTGTAACTCAAGCAGAAGTTATAGAAGTTATAGAGCATAGTAAAGATATTAGAGAATATGTACTTAGGCTAGAAAAAGAAAGAAAGTATAATCCAGGGTCATTTGTGCAACTTACTCTAGATTTAGTTACAGCTTCTGATATATGGCCTGACTCTAGAACTTTTAGTATAGCCTCTTATGAAAAAGGGTTAATGCGATTTATTATTAAGAATGTCGGATTATATACATCAAGAATATTTAATGAACTAAATATAGGGGATAGATGCACAATTAAATATCCTTTTGGGGACTTATTTAACAAAAAAATAGAAAATGAGAGACATTTATTTATAGCAGGTGGTGTTGGTATAACTCCGTATTTTAGCTTGATAAAATATTTTGAGTTAAAGGGACTTTCAAAAAATATTCACCTATTTTATAGTGTTAGGTTTTTTGATGATTTATTGCATTATGAAAGCCTTAAGAATACACTAGGTAAAAACATGGAAGTATTTGTTACTAGAGAAAAGATTGACAATTGTTATAATAGCAGGATAAGTATAGATGACATTAGTAGAGTTGCTGATAAAGAAACCAATATCTATATATGTGGGAGTAAGACTTTTAACAGTGACTATAAAGAATTACTTATAAAAAATGGATATACAAAAATTTATATGGATGAATGGGAGTGAAGAATATGAAATTAGTTATTTTAGCGGGTGGTTACGGGACAAGACTGGGAAACCTTACAAACTCAATTCCAAAACCAATGGTTAGAGTTGGGGGGAAACCGATAATTTGGCATATAATGAAGACTTATGCACATTATGGAATTAAAGAATTTGTAATTTGCCTAGGATATAAAGGTGATGTTATAAAAGACTACTTCCTGCATTATGATTCAAATAATAATGATTTTACCGTAAACCTTAAAGATAATAGTGTGGAATTTCATAATGGACATGATGAGGTGGATTGGAAAGTTACATTAGTAGATACTGGATTAAATACACTAAAAGGTGGCAGATTAAAACGAATAGAAAAATATCTAGATGAAGATATAAATCTTTTAACATATGGTGATGGGGTAGCAGATATTAACATAAAAGACTTAATTGAGTTCCATAATAAAACAGGCAAGATGGTTACTATCTCAGGGGTGCATCCACCAGCTAGATTCGGAGAACTAATTGCTGATGGAGATATATTAACTTCTTTTGAGGAGAAATCACAGACATCTCAAGGGATGATTAATGGTGGCTATATGGTTTTTGACAGGAAACTATTAAATTATATTACTGAAGATGAGAATTGTGATCTTGAAGCAGGAATTTTAGAGGATTTAGCGACTCAAGGAAAAGTAGCTGTATATAAACATGATGGATTATGGGCATGTATGGATCATGAAAGAGATTTAAATCATTTAGAAAAATTATGGAAAAATGACGAAGCTTTTTGGAAAGTGTGGTAATTATGAACGGGTTCAATAATGTTTATAAAAACAAAACAGTATTAGTTACTGGACATACCGGGTTTAAAGGTTCATGGCTTTCTATTTGGCTGCATGAATTAGGGGCTAAGGTTATCGGATATTCTTTAGATCCATATACAGATAGGGATAATTTTGTTTTATCAAAAGTTGGAGAAAAGATAGTTGATATTAGAGGGGATATAAGAGATAAAGCCAAGCTTGAAGAAGTATTTGCAAAATATAATCCCGAGCTTGTATTTCACCTCGCAGCCCAGCCGCTAGTAAGACTTTCTTATGAGAATCCTGTTGAGACATATGAGACAAATGTTATGGGGACAATTAATGTTTTAGAAGCTATTAGAAAGACTAAAGCCACGAAAGCTGGAATAATGGTTACAACTGATAAGTGCTATGACAACAAGGAACAGCTTTGGGGCTATAGAGAATCAGATCCAATGGGAGGATATGACCCATATTCATCTTCTAAAGGCGCTGCTGAAATAGCCATTAATTCATGGCGATTATCTTTTATGAATCCTAAAGATTATAAAAAACATGGGAAATCTATAGCAAGTGTAAGAGCGGGAAATGTAATAGGTGGTGGAGACTGGGCTAAAGATAGAATTATACCAGATTGCATAAAAGCATTAGAAGCTAATAAACCAATTGAAATAAGAAGTCCTAAGTCTGTTAGGCCTTGGGAGCATGTTTTAGAACCTTTAAGTGGTTATTTGATGTTAGGGGAAAAAATGTATAATAATCCTGTTGACTATGCAGAAGCGTGGAATTTTGGACCTGAACTCAACTCAATAATTCCTGTTTGGGATGTTTCTCAATCTGTCCTTAATTATTATGGAAGGGGAGAGTTGAAGGATGTTTCTGATCCAAATGCTGTACATGAGGCTAAGCTATTAGCATTGGATATCTCGAAAGCAAGGTTTAAATTAGGCTGGATACCAACCCTAAATATTGAGGAGACTATTGAGTTAACGGTTGATTGGTATAAAGACTATAATGATATAGATGTATATGATTTATGTAAGAAGCAAATTATGGATTTCTCTGTAAAAGGGGGATATTCATGAAATTAATTAAAACAGAGCTAGAAGGAGTTTTTATAATAGAAAATTTTAACGCTTCAGATGACAGAGGAAGCTTTACAAAAACATATCACAAAGAATTTTTTTCGGAAAATGGACTTTGTACTGATTTTAGAGAAAGTTATTTTTCTGTTTCAAAGAAGAATGTAATCCGAGGAATGCACTTTCAGCTACCACCACATGATCATGAAAAGCTTGTGTATGTGGCAAAAGGGGAAGTTATGGATGTAATACTTGACCTAAGAAAAGAATCTAGAACATATGGGAAAGCTATTTCAATATTATTAAATGAAAGTAATCAAAGATCTGTATATATACCAAAGGGCTTAGCTCATGGATTCAAATCAATTCAAGATAATACTATAATGATTTACAACGTTGCAACAGTTTATAATAATATATCAGATTTTGGAATTCGCTATGACAGTTTTAATTTTAACTGGGAATTGAAAAGCCCAATTATTTCTGATAGAGATAAAGCTTTAATTACTTTTGAAGAGTTTAAAGATAGAAATCCTTTTTAGGAGGTGAGCATAAAATGAAAAAGGCAATTGTAACTGGGGGCACAGGGTTTGTAGGCTCAAATTTATGTAAATTCCTAATTAAGAATGATTGGGAAGTTTCTGTAATTACAAGGCCGTCCTCAGATTACTCAAATATAAGTAGTGTACTTAATGAGATAGATGTTTTTGAATATGATGGACAGATTGAGAGGCTAATTGATTATTTCAATGAAAAAAATGTAGAGATTGTATTTCATTTAGCATCTTTATTTATTGCAGAGCATGAATCTAATCAAATTGATGGTCTGGTGGATAGTAATATTAAATTTGGCCTTCATATTCTTGAAGCAATGAAAGAGTCTAAAACCAAACTGCTGATTAATAGTGGAACTTCTTGGCAACATTATCACTCTGATGAATATAATCCTGTAGATTTGTATGCTGCTACGAAGCAAGCATTTGAAAGTTTGGTTAAATACTATGTAGAAGCTGAAAATATTAGGGTTATTACATTAAAGTTATTTGACACTTACGGGGAGTTTGATAAAAGACCAAAACTAATCAATCTACTACATAAGTTTGCGGATGAAAATAAGGAACTCAATATGTCACCAGGAGAACAAGTATTAGACCTAGTTCATGTCAATGATGTAGTTAAAGCTTATGTAAAGGCATATGAGTATTTAGTAGAACAAGGAATAGGATTTCAAGAGTTTGGAGTGGGTTCAAAAAAACCTATCCGATTAAAAGATTTGATAAATAAATTTGAGTTTATAACAGGAAAAAAGTTGAATGTTATTTGGGGTGGTAGGAATTACAGAAAACGTGAAGTTATGAAATTATGGGGAAAATATGAGACGCTACCTGGCTGGATAATAGAAGTTAGTTTAGAAGAAGGGTTGCTAAAATATAATGGGAATAAAAATAACTAAAAAAGATATAATGTGGAGTTATGCATCATATATACTTCAAACTAGCGCAGGTATACTATTATTGCCATTAATCCTCAGGCTGTTACCTTCTGAGGAACTTGCTATATGGTATGTTTTTTTATCTATAACCGCACTTGTTAATTTACTAGACTTCGGTTTACAACCAACAATTATGAGAAATGTTTCATATGTCTATAGTGGCGCTAGGAATTTATGTAAAGAGGGGATTGTAGAGCAAAAAGAGAGTCTTGACATTGATTATTCATTGCTAAAAACATTAATTTCATCAGTGAAAAAAATTTATTTTGCTATTGCTACAATAATAGCTCTAGTCTTGTTTACGGTTGGAACTAGATATTTAGAGGGCATAACAATAGATTTAGTAAATCAAGCAGATATATTAAATGCTTGGAATATTTATATTTTATCAGTGGTTTTTAATTTTTACTTCTATTACTATACTCCGCTGTTAACAGGACAAGGTAGAATTGCACAATCTAATCAAACCATAGTTTTATCTAAAATATCTTTTTTATTATTCTCAGTTATTGGATTATCTTCAGGATACGGACTAGCTGGTGTAGCATTTGGAAATTTAGTTGGAAGCATAGTAAATCGTGTGTCTTCATATTATTTCTTTTACGATAAAGAAACAAAGATGGCTTTAAAAACCGTAAAGAAAAAGGATTATGATATTTTTTCCATACTATGGACAAATGCATATAAGCTCGGACTAGTTTCTTTAGGCTCTTTTTTAATAACTAAAGGGAATACTCTGGTTGCAGCTAGATATCTAACGTTAGAAACTGTTGCTAACTATGGATTAACTTTGCAGATAGCTAATTTACTAGTAGTATTTTCAAGTATTCTATTTAGAACTTATATGCCGTTATTCAATCAAAACCGAATGATTGGAAACTCAAATGAAATAACTAATCAGTTTTCAAAAAGCATAACAATAATGACGTATACTTATTTGGCGGGAGCAATAGGGGTTCTTTTATTTGGAAATAGATTCTTAATAATATTGGGCAGCAATATTTTATTATTGCCTACTAATCAGACTTCATTTTTACTTATTATTCTGTTCTTAGAAATGAACCACACTAATTTTGCAACTCTAATTACGACTAAGAATATAGTACCGTTTGTAAAACCGGCCATATTTTCAGGTTTTCTAATCTTGGGACTATCTCTGATTAGTGTTGTTTTTCTAAACTTGGGACTTTGGGGATTATTGATTGCTCAAGGTTTAGTACAAGGGAGTTATAACAACTGGAAATGGCCTAAAGAGGTACTTAAGGATTTAGATGTGAATATTGCGGAGTTTTTTGCTAAAGGGAATAAAGAGATTTCTGAAATGCTTACAAAGAGTTTAGGCAAAAAATTAAGAAAATATAACTGATAGAAGTTATAGACATCAATTAAAATGCAAAGTTTTGTGATTTAATATAATGTTGGTTTGAACTGTTCACTGTTCACTTTGTAATAAAATTTATAATAATTATTGTTTTGCAGAAAAATTAAGAGTTGATTGAATTAAAAGAAAGGGGAAAAGATGAAAATACTAATAACAGGTGCAGCTGGTTTTATCGGCTTTCACCTTTCAAAAAAATTACTAGATCAATCCTATCAAATAATTGGAATTGATAACTTGAACGACTATTATGATCCAAGCCTAAAACAGTCAAGGCTTGAGATCCTAGGCAAATACAATAACTTTAACTTTCATAAAGTAGATCTAAAAGATAAGGCTGCAGTAGATCATATCTTTGAAACCCACCAGCCAACACACGTCATAAATCTAGCGGCTCAAGCAGGAGTGCGGTACTCCATTGAGAATCCCTATGCTTATGTGGATTCTAACCTGACTGGTTTTATGAACATCTTAGAGGCTTGTAGAAATTACCCGGTAGAGCATCTGCTTTATGCATCTTCTAGCTCTGTCTACGGTGGCAATAAGGTAGCACCATTCTCTACAAATCATAATGTGGATCACCCGGTTTCACTTTATGCTGCTACCAAGAAGTCAAATGAATTGATGGCTCATACTTATAGTCATCTTTATGGTGTTCCAACAACTGGGCTTAGATTCTTCACAGTTTATGGACCCTATGGAAGACCAGACATGGCTTACTTCTCATTTACTAAAGACATCTTAGCTGGAAAGCCAATCAAAGTCTTTAACCACGGAAAGATGGAAAGAGACTTCACTTATATTGATGACATTGTAGAAGGTATTGTGAAGCTGATTGATAAAGCTCCTATTGCCAATAAAGAGTGGGACGAAAGCAAGGACGATTTAAGCACAAGCTTTGCACCTTATAAAATATACAACATAGGAAACAACAACCCAGTACAACTTATGAGATTTATTAATGCATTAGAATCAGCTCTTGGAAAAGAAGCTGAGAAAGTATATATGGATATGCAGCCAGGAGATGTTCTTAGAACTTATGCTGACGTGAGTGATTTAGAAAGAGATATCAACTTCAAACCATCTACGAGCATTGAAGAAGGACTTCGGAAATTCGTTGAATGGTATGAAGAGTATTATAAAGTAGAGAAGCAGGCTAAATGATAATGAAAGCCATAGTCAAATAACATAATGAGGTCTTATGATTAGATGATCTTACAAAAACAAGGGGGTAATCAGAAAATGAAAATCACAGTTGCCGGAACAGGTTATGTTGGACTATCAAACGCTGTTCTATTGGCACAACACAATGAAGTCACTGCCTTAGATATTATCCAGGACAAGGTAGACCTGATTAATAATCGCAAGTCACCGATTATTGATGCAGAAATTGAAGACTATCTTAAAAATAAAGAATTAAACCTTAAAGCGACGACGGATAATTTTGTAGCATTTAAGGATGCAGACTACGTTATTATCTCAACTCCAACAAACTATGATCCAGAGAAGAACTATTTTAATACAAGGACCGTAGAAGCGGTTATTGCAAATGTACTTGCGATTAATCCTGATGCTGTAATGATTATAAAATCGACGGTGCCTGTTGGATACACCGAAGAAATAAAAAAGAAATTTGATACAGAGAACATTATCTTCTCACCGGAATTCCTAAGAGAAGGAAAAGCTTTATATGACAATCTTTATCCATCTAGAATTGTTATAGGAGAGCAGTCTGAAAGGGCAAAGGTATTTGCTGAACTTCTAGCACAAGGTGCCATCAAAGAGAATATTGATATTCTTTACACTGATGCTACTGAAGCGGAAGCTATTAAACTTTTTGCTAATACTTATCTTGCAATGAGAGTTACGTTTTTTAATGAGTTAGATTCTTACGCAGAGGTGAGAGGATTAAATTCACAACAAATCATAGAGGGTGTGGGTCTGGATCCACGTATTGGCACTCACTATAATAACCCTTCATTTGGTTACGGTGGATACTGTTTACCGAAGGATACAAAGCAGTTATTAGCTAATTATGAAAATGTCCCTCAAAATATTATGGGGGCAATTGTAGATGCTAACAGGACAAGAAAAGACCATATAGCTGACATGATTATTAAGAGGCAACCTAAGATTGTAGGAATCTATAGACTGACCATGAAGATGGACTCTGATAACTTTAGACAATCTGCTATTCAGGGTGTCATGAAACGAATTAAAGCTAAAGGGATTGAAGTAGTGGTATTTGAGCCAGCCCTTCATGAAGATGAGTTCTACCACTCAAGAGTAATCAAAGACTTTGATGAATTCAAGAAAATTTCAGATGTTATCGTAGCAAACAGATTATCTGATGAAATTAAAGATGTAGTGGACAAAGTTTATACGAGAGATTTATTTAGTAGAGATTAAGTAGAAATAAGCCCTAACACTGTTTAGGGCTATTTTTACAATGGGGGGATAGTGATGGATCAAAACATAAATAGGTTTAAAAAGGGAGCAAAATACATCAACATAGCATCTGCAGTAACAAGAGATCATTTAACTTCTATAGATCATCTAAGTGATGGCTATTTAAACTTGAAATGTGTGAAGTTTATACCTGCCAGTGGTGCAGCCACTAGAATGTTTGAAGATCTTTATAAATACTTAGATGATAAAATAGATACTGAATCCATCAATACATTTTTTGATGAGTTAGAATACATCACTTTTTATGAAGAAATCAAAGGCTTTATTGAAAAAGAAAACATCGTGCGAATGTCAATGAATTTCTTTACCACGCGATACTGAATTTGTTTACCAGTAACGCTACTCAAAAAGTTTACCATTATTGAATTTTGATACTGAAAAAGTTTACCACTAAGTGGTTTAATAATGGGGAATACCTTAATAGGCATTACCCCAAGAATAGAATTGTGTATATCCCTAACGGGAAGGTTTTTTTATTGATGCTCTTCTGAATGTTCACTCCGATAGGAGGTGCCATTCATATTTAGTACATGGGAACGGAATGTAAGCCTGTCAACCAAAGCAGCTACCATCGTTTCATTCTCGAAGAGAGTTGTCCACTCAGAAAATTTTAGGTTAGTAGATACTATAACGCTCCTTTTTTCAGCGCGATCAGCCACCACTTTAAATAATAGCTCTGACTGGTGTCTATTAAATGTTAAATAGGACATTTCATCTATGATTAATAAGTCAGCCTTATCAAGCTGTTTTTCGAGCTTTAAAAGTCGCTTGTATTCCATGGCTTCAATTAATTCATTAGATAGGTTGGCTGCTGTATAGAACTTTACATTCATACCCTGCATGCAAGCTTTAATACCTAATGCAATAGAGCAATGGGTTTTGCCCCTACCTGTATTTCCAATCATAACGACATTTTGTCTCTTGCTTACAAAGTCACAGGTGGACAGCTCATGAAAATAGGCTTCTGATACATGCTCATATCGGCTTAAATCAAGTTCATCAAAGGTTTTTATGTATGGGAATTTAGCAGCATTAATCTTGCGTTTTTGGCTACTTTCCATCCTAGATAGCGATTCTAGTTTTAATAGCTCAATTAAGAAGTGCTCATAGCTTTTGTTTTTATCTAATTGTCTGATCACATCTTCAAATCTGTTAAAGGAGGGCAGTCTTAACTGTTTTGCATATAGAGCAATTGTTTCTGCATTTAAATTTATTGAATTCATTGCTGCACCACCATTCCGTATTTTTTATCATACTGTGAAAGGTCCACTGACTCTACAGGAACTTCTTTCTTTAGATATATTATTGGTGTTTCAGTAGGTTTATTTAAATGGGCTCTAATCATATCTACAGTTGGTATTATGTGACCAGGTATTTGATTCTTAATACTAAGAATATATTCTTCGCCATAGTCCACACAGAGACGCAATAGTTTTACCATTTCTCTATTACCACCGGGAAGCTGTCTCCCCCAAGTAAGAAGTTCAGCAGTAATATTCTGCTTTACCGGCTTGGCATTGAATACAGATCGAGGCTTTCTCTCAAGTAGGTCAATGTAGTGAGCTAGGCAATAATTGGTTTTCCCTGAATGATAACATCTAACATGTGAGGCGATTTCTTCACTTTGATAAAAAATGCGGATGTAATTGCCGTAACCCTTGACAGTTACATCTTTTCGGAGGTATTTAGTGGGTACAGAATAATAGTTCTTTTCAAATCGTACTGTTGAATAGTAGTGTCAATCAAAAAGTTTACCACTGTGATAATCAAAAAATTGACCACCTCAAGGCAGTTTTTTAGTTTTCTGATTTGACTAGTTTAATTTTCTGATTGCTTTCTTTGAATCTGTAAGACTCACCAACAAAGGGAATTACATAGGAATGATGAGTGAGTCTATCTAGTAGAGCTATGGTTAAAGCATTATCACCAAACACCTCCCCCCAACGTCCAAATTCTAGATTAGTTGTAATGATTAGACTACCACGTTCATATCTTTCTGAGCAGAATTGAAATAGTAATGGGCTTCCTGCTCCAAGGTTTATGTAGCCTAATTCATCTAAAATAACTAAATCGAATTTGCTCCACGATTTAAGGTAACGGGGTAGGCGATACTCACTTTCAGCTCTTAGTAGTTCTTGAATAAGGTCATTTACCTTGATGAATCGTACTTTGAAGCCCTGTTGTATTGCTGCTACACCTATAGCTATAGCAATATGGGTTTTACCTGTACCTGACTGACCTACACATATTACATTTTCTCTCTTTTTGATAAATTGGCACTCTGTTAGTGAAATGATTGTAGTTTTAGGTAATTTAGGTATGCTGGTAAAATCAAATTTATCTATGGTTTTAGCTTCTATGAACTTTGCTTGTCTTAGTCTCTGGGTCAGCCTTCTTTGGGATCTTGATTCAACTTCTATGGCTAAACAAGCTGATAAAAATGCTGTTGGTGTTTGATTTTGAGCCATAGCATCCCGGGCTAAATCTCGGTAGGCTCCTTTAAGTCCTGGTAGTTTAAGCTGCTTGCAATATATATCTATCATTGCTTCTTTAGGATCTAGTATCTCACTCATGCTGTAACACCTCCTAAGAAACAATCAAATTTGGTAGGGCTATCTACTGGAACTTCAAGATTTGGATTGCTTAATAATTCAATTGGCTCTACTGATGATTTCTTAATGTGTTTAGCTGCTAGTAGATATTTAATTGTAGCTAAATTGGGACTGGAAATTTTAAAGCTTTCTTCAATGGCTATTAGAACTTCTTCAAAATCATACTCTTGGTTCAATAGCAGTATTTTAGCAAATTCTCTATATCCTTCAGTATTTCTACTACATAAAAGTTCCCTAAGACTTTGATATACTTGTGGGAGTTTACGTACTACTAGAGCATTTTTAACAGCTCTAGGCTTGATTTCAAGTATAGGCAGATAATGCTCAAGCTTCATTACTTTTTCACCTTGACTATAGCACCTATCATGTACAGATATTAGCTTAGAGGAGCCATAAATTTCTATTCTATCTACAAAGGCTTCTACCCTTAAAGGCTTAAATCCATAATTGTAGGGTACTGAATAATGATTTCTATCAAACTCAATTAATAGAAATTTATTGCTAGTAACCATTTTTGTTTTAGAACATCTGAAGTGAGTGGACGGTAGTGGTCATTGCTTTTCACACCAGCTAATGAGCTTTTGATTTAATTCTTCTATGGAACTAACATGGGGCACTGGCACCATAACATTTAGTCTTACAAACTTAACTAAATTTTCTACTGTGCCTTTTTCGTTGCCTCTAGCGGGATTGCAAAACTCACTGTCAAAGAGATAATGAGCTCTCAAACTAGAAAATACAACATGTTCTTCACGATTAGGTCCTTTAAGTATTTTAGTTACTGCTGTTTTAGGATTATCATAAACTAAGTTTCTAGGTACACCATCTAACCACTCAAAAGCCCTTTTATGACCTTCTAGAAAGGCTTCAAGCTTCTCGGTTGGTGATGCCCAAACAAAAGGTGTTAGGCTGGCTTTAAGTCTCATACAGAATAATGATACTTCACGTTCTTTGTCATTAATATATATTTTTGCTCTACCCCAATCAACCTGAGCTTGTTCGCCCCAGTCAGCTGATAGTGGGATATGAATTTCTTTCTGTTGATCTTTATGTAATCTAATGAAGCGACGTACTGTAGATTCGCTACCTGTGAAATCATGCTCTTCACAGAGTCTATGGTAAATACGTCTAGCAGTATGACGTTGTTTCTTAGGAGCAGTTTCATCTTGCTTTAACCACTCAATAATTACATCTTTAAATGAGTCTAATACTGGACTAGGTTTTGGTTTGGTTAAATTATATTTTGGTATTTCGGAGCTATCTAATGCTTTACGGACGGTTTGTCTAGCTACTCCTAAGTTCTTACTAATCTTTCTTATTGACCAGTCTTCCACAAAGTGCTTTTTTCTGATATACTCAATATCGACCATTCCGATCATGTCCTTTCCCCCTATACGATAAAGTCTCGTCAACTTTTATCATACAGGATTGGGCTCTCGGGGTGGTCAACTTTTTTGTTATCATTTGTGCATAAAATGGTCAACTTTTATGTTATCACTACTAGTTGAATAATCATCAACGGTAGCAATGCTTGTTTTGCTGGTGTCGAATCGAAATAAAGGTACTTGATTTAACATACAGAATTCTTCTTGATACATGGCTTTAACAGAATGAACTCTATCCTTTATCTGATGTCTTTCGCGATAATTAAGGCATTTCTCCCATAGTTTCTGGTTTAAATCATCAATGCTAGATACCTTGGGTACAGGAACAAAAAAGTTACGCCTTGAATAACCAACGAGATTTTCTACCAGCCCTTTTTCATTACCCTTTGCAGGATTACAGAAATCCAGATCAAAGGCATAGTGGGCACTAAAAGAAAGGTATCTGTTTTGTGGCTTTGCGTAAAGACCAAAGCCTTCCTTTACAGCTATTTTAGCATTATCAAAGATTAGTCTCTTGGGTATTCCTCCAAAGAAATCAAACATGAGCTGCTGGGCTTCTAGAAATGATTCCTCATTGGCAGACCTAAAAACCTGTACAAATATGTCACAGCTATAGCATAGCCTTCCACAGAAAGTGTAGAGTTTGGTTTTCTCACCATCGAGGTAAACAGTAACTTCGCCCCAATCTATCTGTACTGCTTCACCAGGCTCATAGGATAGGGGAACATTACTTTGTGGGGGAACCGATTGCTCCGCACGTAAAGACTTAACTACCTTACGTATGGTGGATTCAGCACCAGTAAAGCTTTTTTCATCAACAAGACGGTCATAAATACGTTTAGCCGTATGTTTTTGTTTTTTAATGTTTTCATCCTTGTCTTCCTTAAAGCAATCAAGGATAAATAACCTTATATCCTCGGTAATCGTATCAGGTTCTCTAACATAAGGTTTTCTTACATCTGGGTGAGCAGAACCTTCACAGTATTTCTTTACTGTGGGTCTTGAGATGCCTAATCTCCGAGCAATAGATCGTTGAGATTCGCCTTCAAGATAGCTCTTGCGAATATCTTTGTACATGTCCATTTCTACCTTCACACCTTTCATCCCCCTGTCAAAATATATGAATATATTTTACAGGATTTTAATGTTGGGTGGTAAACAAATTCAGTAGCGAAATGGATTCAAGTGGTATACTAATACAATATCATTTACACATCGATAAAAACACGACTTCTGGCAGATTAAAAATAATCGATTACATACTAAATACTATGAATTATGGAAATTTGCCAAAGGATGTAATTAAAATGAACTCATATAAGGGCTATTCGACAACACCCATAGAAGAGCATATCTTTGAAGGGGAAAGGTATACGAAACACAATGGGACGGTTCTTTTGTGTTGACATCGCCTTTAGTTTATGTTAATTTTAACTAGAGGTGATTTTTTATGCCAAGAAGAGGTAGACAAAAACACAGTACAGGAATATACCATGTAATGTTAAGAGGAATAAACGAACAAATAAATCTTTGAAGATTATAAAGAATATAGAAAATTTCTTGATATAATTTAAGAATATAAAGAAAAGAGCGGATATAAAGTTTATTCCTACTGTCTTGTGGTAATCGTATACATTACTGATAAAAAAAAGGGAAATAAGGTTTGGGAATTATTTAAATGAAATTCAGAATTTTGAAAGTGAAAATAGCAACAAGTTAAATCATGTAGTTTAAAAATAAAGGATTAT
Organism: Alkaliphilus peptidifermentans DSM 18978; assembly: GCF_900101495.1. Taxonomy (GTDB): domain Bacteria; phylum Bacillota; class Clostridia; order Peptostreptococcales; family Natronincolaceae; genus Alkaliphilus_C; species Alkaliphilus_C peptidifermentans. The sequence continues at coordinate 117,076 of NZ_FMUS01000001.1, read as the reverse complement.
CAATAAGACACATTGAAAGACTAACAGGAATTAGTTTTAGTATAATATGAAGAATATGAAGAAGAATTTGTTGATTAACAACCTAAATACTTCAGGAAAAGGAGATCCATAACAAATGAGAGTAAAAAAAGCAGTAATACCAGCAGCTGGTTTAGGCACCCGTTTTTTACCAGCTACAAAGGCAATGCCAAAAGAAATGTTACCAATCGTGGATAAACCAACAATTCAATATATAATTGAAGAAGCTATTGCATCTGGGATAGAAGAAATTCTAATCATCACAGGCAAAAGCAAACGTGCTATTGAAGATCATTTTGACCGCTCCTGTGAGCTGGAACAAGAGCTTGAAAAGAAGAATAACATAGAATTACTTGAGGTAGTAAAGAATGTATCGGAAATGGTGGACATCCATTATATCCGGCAAAAGGACCCAAGAGGGTTAGGCCATGCCATCTACTGCGCAAAGACCTTTGTAGGGAATGAACCCTTTGCTGTATTACTTGGTGATGATGTAGTCCATAATGAAGAAAAGCCATGCCTAAAGCAAATGATAGAAGCCTATGATAAATATAAAACATCTATTTTAGGTGTTCAGGAGGTGGCTCTACAAGATGTGTGTAAGTATGGTATAGTAGATGGTAAGAAAGTGGAAGATCGTGTATATACTGTTAAAGACTTAATTGAAAAGCCAGCCGTAGAAGAAGCTCCATCAAACATGGCTATATTGGGAAGATATATCATCAATCCTGGTATATTTGATATTTTAGCAGAAACGAAACCAGGTAAAGGTGGGGAGATTCAACTCACAGATGCATTAAAAGAACTGACTCTAAAAGAAGATATGTACGCATATAGCTTTGAAGGGAAACGTTATGATGTTGGAAATAAACAAGGGTTTTTAGAGGCTACTGTTGAAACGGCACTGAGAAGAGAAGATCTAAGAGATGAGTTCCTTGACTATCTTGTTAGAGTGGTTGAGAAGGAAACCGGAGTATTAAAAGAGGTTGCTGCTACAAAGCTTGATTAAATAACACGTAGCACATAACACGAGGGGAAGGTTCTTTTATGTTGGCATCACCTTTAGTTTATGTTAATTTTAACTGGAGGTGATTTTTTATGCCAAGAAGAGGACATTTATTTTAATAGATATAAAAGCGAAGTGGTAGAGGATGACAGTTACTTCTTAACAGTATTAAGGTATATACATCAAAATCTCCTTAAAGCAGGAATTTTTGGATTACTGAAAAAAATGTAGAGTAAGATGCAAAAGGGGTTTAAAGAAGTTAGAGGAGAGCTAAAAACAGTATATAGTAAACTTGAGAAAAAATGGGTAATCCATATTACAGTCTTCTAGTATTATTATGTTCTAAAGCCTTTAAGTAGTTTTTTACGATTTCTTCCAAACAATGAAGCTCTATACCATTTAACTGAGAAAGAGATTCATTAATATTATTAATATCTACTTGATTAACAGAACCCAGTAATAGATAATCTGTACTTACTTCTAAAGCCCTTGCAACCTTTATAATACTATCGGCACGAATATTTTTTCTTCCGGTTTCTACAGTTGAAAAAAACTGATGACTTAAGCCAGCCTTCTCAGCAGCTTGCTCCTGTGTATAGCCAAGCTGTTTTCTTCTAAGCAGTATACGATGTCCAATGGTTTGAGCTAAAGTATCTTTACTCAAAATAAACACTCCTTCAATAAATTAATCCTATAATAGAATTTTATCTATTTTAGGATTAATTTATAACTGCCATTAGTTGCATTTTTGCAATCAAAGACATATAATGGTATTCTAGGAGTGAAATTATATGAAAAATTTATTAAAAATTGAAAGCAAGGAAGATATAGTAAGTAGAGTAAATGTATTAAGAGTAAAGCTAAATGAAGCATATGAAAAACAAGGAAATACAAAGGAAGTAATAAAGATAAGCCAAGAATTGGACAGATATATTTATATTGCACAACAGTTGAAACTGATGGAGAAGATCAAAAAAGAGAATAAAAGCTAGGTTATTGAAGAAAATGTTTGGACACAAGGGGACGGTTCTTTTGTGTTGACATCATCTTTAGTATATGTTAATTTTAACTAGAGGTGATTTTTTATGCCAAGAAGAGCAAGAGATAAAAGCAGTACAGGAATATACCATGTAATGTTAAGAGGAATAAACGGACAAAAAATCTTTTTGCTGTCATGACTTTGACAAATGGAGTATTTAGAGTCCTGTCATAGCATTATTATACAGTAAATCCTAAAGGACTATTATTATTGTAACCAGACTTATACTAATGATATAATGTAGCTATAAAGAGAATGGGAAACAGGGGTAAGTGTAATGGATGATAATATTTTTGGATTACTGGAAAAAATGTATTTTGAGATGCAAAAGGGGTTTAAAGAAGTAAGAGGCGATATTAGGGAAATAAGAGGCGATATTACAGAAATAAGAGGCGATATTACAGAAATAAGAGGCGAGATTAAAGAAGTGAAAAGCGAGCTTAAACAAGATATAGTAAGACTTGAGAATAAAATGGATAATCATTTTAAAGCCCTATATGATGGCTACAAGCAGAATACAGAAAAGCTTTGTCAGGTAGAATCTATAATTACTGATTTGAATAATAAGGTAGAACTGCATGAAGTCGAAATAAAAGTGATTAAAGGTGGAAAATAGTAAAGACAATGATGACCTTCAATAAGAAAAAACCCTTTGAAGAATTCGATTCATCAAAGGGATCTTTGTTGATGAGGGTTTTTGTTGTTGTTAGAAATTGAATAAAAATGATATACTATATGCAAAGAATATGTGTTATAGAAAAGCAATAAGAAGAATAGAGAAAGGTAGGCGATGGAGCTATGGCAGAGAGATATGGACTCAGCAAAAAAACTTTTTACCATATAATTAACATATTAAAGAAATATTCAGTATGTGTTGAAAAAGCCATTTTATTCGGCTCCAGGGCCAGAGGAGATTATAAGAAAAGCTCTGATATAGATATTGCAATAAAGTTTAGGAAAGATGATTTAAGGCTGTACCAAATTAAAGATGAGCTTTTACAGCAAAATATAGTATATACCTTAGATATTATTGATTATGATAAAGTTAGTAACAACAAGCTTAAAAGTGATATTATAAAAGAAGGTAAGGTTATATTTTCTTCAGATGCTGAGGGAGGGATTGTTGTGAATATTAATAAAATTAAAGACAAAATAGATGACTTGGAGAGAGCCATCAAAAAGCTACATGATAGTTTAAGTAGAGATCACACCCAGGATGATATTGTTATAGATGCCACCATTCAGAGATTTGAATTTACATATGAATTATCTTGGAAGTTAATGAAGGCTTATTTGGAGTATAATGGGAACCTGGAAGGAACCAGTCCAAGAAAAGCAATTCAAGAATCCTTTAAGGAAGGTATAATAGAAGATGGTGAAGGATGGCTACAGATGCTTCAAGATAGAAATCAAACCTCCCATACCTATGATGAAGAGACAGCGTTAGAGATTTATGAACACATAAAGCAGAAGTATATATTGTATTTTAATGAATTTCTTAATAATATTAAAAATCAAGTGTAGAACACAAACACAAAGGGACGGTTCTTTTGTGTTGACATCACCTTTAGTTTATGTTAATTTTAACTAGAGGTGATTTTTATGCCAAGAAGGGCAAGAGATAAAAGTAGTACAGGAACATACCATGTAATGTTAAGAGGAATAAACGGACAAAAAATCTTTGAAGATTATGAAGACTATAGAAAATTACTTGATATAATTAAAGAGTATAAAGAAAAGAGCGGCTATGAAATTTATGCCTACTGTCTTATGAGTAATCATATACATTTACTGATAAAAGAAGGGAAAGAAGACTTAGGTATTATTTTTCGAAGAATAGGAGCCAAATATGTATACTGGTATAACTGGAAATATAAAAGAAGAGGACATCTATTTCAAGATAGATATAAAAGTGAAGTGGTAGAGGATGATAGTTACTTCTTAACAGTATTAAGGTATATACATCAAAATCCCCTTAAAGCAGGAATTGAAAAAGATATAAAAAAGTATCTATGGACTAGTTATAAGGAGTACATAGAAGGAGAAGAGCTTTGTGAAACAAAATATGTGTTAACTCTATTTTCGAGGGATAAAAAAAGAGCAATACCATTATTTGAAAGCTTTCATGCACAAAAAAATAATGATAAGTGTTTGGATTATTACGAACAAATTAGATTGAATGATATAGAAGCAACAGAAATAATAAAAAAAACAGCAGATGTTATAGATTTAAATGAAATTCAGAATTTTGAAAGTGAAAAGAGAAATGAGTTAATTAAGCAATTTAAAAATAAAGGATTATCAATAAGACAAATTGAAAGACTAACAGGAATTAGTTTTGGGGTAATAAGAAGATTATGAAGAATTACATGTTTAACACTACGCCAATGCAGCAGGAGGATATTAAATGGAAAAGACAGTTAAAGGAGTTAAAAGAACAAGTAAGGATCAAGCACTGCTGCTTATTAAAGGTATTATTTTAGGTATAGGAATTATAATTCCCGGCATGAGTGGCGGAACAATTTTAGTTATTTTTGGTATATATGAAAGATTAATAAAGGATATATTAGAGCTTCACTTTAAGCCATATCTCACTATGGGGTTTGGTGTAGTGATAGGAGTATTTATGGGGGGGACTATTCTCTCATATTTATTTCAGGTATATAGGGATCCCACCTATACCTTTATTTTAGGATGTCTTTTAATGTCTATTCCCTTTGTACTAAAACGCAGTAACGGCAATAGTGTTGTAAATTTGCTATTATTGATTTTCGGTGGAGTAGTATCCTTAAGTTTAGTAAGCATGCCTCCCTTAATGGAGGGTGGAAGCTTATCTATAGGGAATACTTTTTTGGCTGGTTTTATCTCCAGTAGTACAATGATGATTCCAGGTATATCCGGGAGTGCTGTTTTAATAGTATTGGGAATATATGAAGAAATGCTTTTGTTGATAAAAGAAATACAAATCGCTAATCTTTTAATTTTTGTTATAGGTGCATTTTTTGGAGTGTTTATTTTAGCAAAGGTATTAAATACTCTATTTTCAAAATATCAGTCTCAGATTCTATACTTTTTTTCAGGCTTAATTTTAGGCTCATCGCGACTGCTCTTTCCCAGTGAAATAGGAGTGTTAACTATTATTACCTTTATTTTAGGAGGGGCTATAGTATTTAAGTGGGGGAATTTTAAGTATAAATAAAGAGAAGAAAAGGAACAGATTATGACTATTAGTAAAAAATCAATTTTAGTACTCTCCTGGACAACAGTCATCCTATGGATGGGGTTAATATTCCATCTTTCAGCCCAGCCTGCTGCCCAATCTAGAGAGCTAAGTAAAGGTGTAGTAGATACTGTTGTGGAGACGGTTGAACGGGTTTCCCCAAATAGAGCTGAAAGGCTGGATATATCAAGGTTACATTTCTTAATAAGAAAAAATGCTCATTTCTTTGCATATCTCATTTTAGGAATGCTTACTATAAATGCAGTTGGAAAAAGTGGCATAAAGGGAGCTAAAGGCTTTGCTTTAGCTTTATTAATTTGTGTCCTTTATGCCATTAGCGATGAAATACATCAGATATATGTCCCAGGCCGCAGTGGCGAGCTTAGAGATGTATTAATTGATAGTTCAGGCGCTGCTATTGGTATTGGCATATATTGTATTGCTGGTTTATTGATGAGAAGAAGGAAGGTTAAATTTGATCTATAATTTCATGTAATACTTTTGTAACCTTAAAAAGCTATTGTTAAATGTATTTTGATGATATAATATTTATAGTACAGATGCATTTACATATAAAAATATTAATTATAAAGCTTTGGTGGTGAATATATGAAAAAGAAAATGATAGGGGTTTTCCTTATTGCTTGTGACGTCATTCTTGTTAATCTAGCAATATTTCTTGCCTTCTATTTACGTTTTGATGGAGCTTTTAACACAGGAATTGCATCCCCCTATTGGGATGTGTATAAAGATAATATATTTTCATTAACAATGCTTAAAATATTTATATTTTATGTTTTTGGCATGTATAAAAACCTTTGGAAATATGCAAGTATAGAAGAACTCTTTCAAATAGTATTAACCTCCTTCGTAGCCAATGCCGGTGTTGTAACCTACATGGTTATTTCGCAGCAGGTTCTCCCTAGGGGCATCTACATACTTGCCTTTATTATGGATGTAATTTTAATTGGTAGTATGCGCCTTAGCATTAGAGCCACTAGAGGCATAAAGGAAAACTCTTTATTTAGCTTTGGTAGGAGGAAAGAATTTAAAAGAGTAATGATTATCGGTGCAGGACAGGCGGGGGCTTTAGTTATTAAGGAGCTTAAAAACCATGATAACCTACATAGTAAAGCTGTTGCAATTATAGATGACGATGATTCTAAGCTGGGGGCAAGAATTAATGGAGTTCCTGTTTTGGGTGATAGATATCATATTAAAAAGGTGGCAGAAGCTAAAAAGATTGACGAAATCATTATAGCTATACCTTCCTCTTGTAAAAAAGAAATTAAAGAAATAGTTGAAGAATGTAGTAAAACCAAATGTAGGTTAAAGATCGTACCAGGCATCTATGAGCTAATCGATGGACAGGTAAGCATTAAAAAGATCAGAGATGTAGATATTGAAGACTTACTTGGACGAGATCCTGTAAAGGTAGACCTAGATGAGATAAGTGATTATCTGCAGGATAGAATTGTTCTGGTAACTGGTGGTGGTGGCTCAATAGGTTCAGAGCTTTGTCGACAAATTGCAGGCTTTAATCCTAAAAAGCTAATAATTTTAGATATTTATGAAAACAATGCCTATGATATTCAAAATGAATTATTAAGAAAGTATCCAGACTTAAACCTGGAGGTATTAATTGCTTCTGTTAGGGAAAAAACCCGTATTGAAGAAATCTTTAAACAATATCTTCCCGAAATGGTTTTCCATGCAGCTGCCCATAAGCATGTGCCTTTAATGGAAAATAATCCTCAGGAGGCAATTAAGAATAATGTTTTTGGTACAAAAAATGTAGCAGAATGTGCCCATGAATATGGAGTAAAGCGCTTTGTCTTAATTTCCACCGATAAAGCTGTTAATCCAACCAATATAATGGGGGCAACTAAAAGGGTTGCAGAAATGATAATACAGTCATTAAATATAATTAGTAAAACAGAATTTGTTGCAGTACGCTTTGGAAATGTATTAGGTAGTAATGGAAGTGTTATTCCTCTTTTCCGTAGACAGATTGCAGAAGGTGGACCTGTTACGGTTACACACCCGGAGGTAACCCGATATTTTATGACAATTCCAGAAGCAGTACAGCTGGTTATTCAAGCCGGAGCAATGGCCAAGGGTGGCGAAATATTTGTTTTAGATATGGGAGAACCAGTCAAAATTATTGATTTAGCAAGAAACTTAATCAGATTATCTGGCTTCGACCCTGAAACTGATATGCCTATTAAAGTAACTGGACTAAGACCCGGTGAAAAGCTTTATGAAGAGCTTTTAATGGAGGAAGAAGGGCTTGAGTCAACAAAGCATGAGAAAATATTCATCGGCAAACCCGTGTTCACAGACCTAAAGCTCTTGCATAGGGAATTGGATATTTTAAAGGAACTTATAGGTGAAAATAGAGAAGAAATAAAAGAATACATGGTTAAGATGGTACCGACATATAAAAGAACCAGCTAGATAGTATTTGTGAAATATAAAATGTAAAAGCATCTGATGAATAAAGATGAAGGACAAAGTAGCCCACTATGTTAATGTGTAAATATTTATACATTCACTCAGTGGGTTTTCCTTATTTAAACATTAGAGCTACAGCAGGAAATGATACAAAATTTGTCGAATTATGAAATAATAAGACAATGCTGTTGGTGAAACTGCATTTGTAGTTAAAAACCATTAAGAAAGGAAGAAAAAATTGAAAAAATTAGCTTTTTTCCTTTTAATTATAATTATGCTTGGTTCTTTGATTCAGTTTGCTTATGCAGAAAACAAACCGGAGGCTGTAAACGATAATAAACGCATGCTGATTATAGGAGGAGATAAAAATTTTCCTCCCTATGAGTTTGTAGATGATGATGGAGAATACAGGGGATTTAATGTGGATCTAATGCGGGCTTTAGCCTTAGAGTTAGGTGTTGAAGTAAAGCTTCAGCCTATGGAATGGTTACAGGCACATAGAGCTTTGCAAAGCCAAGAGATAGATGCGGTACAGGGTATGAATTTCAATAAGCAAAGAGAAGAGATTTATAATTTTTCAACTCCTTTCCTTCTAAATTCATCAGTAATTTTTGTTAAGAAAGATACAGAAAATATTTCTCAGCTAAGGGATTTAATGGGGATGAAGGTAGCAGTTCAAAGAAGCGATGCTGCCGCCTATATTTTAGCAGAGATTGGTGAAATTGAAGTTATGTTTTTTTCCGATTTAGAGGTTGCATTTAGTGAATTAACAGCAAACAGAATAGATGCTGTTGTTGGAAATAGATTAACAGGCCTACATATTATGAAACAAAAAAAACTAAATAATATGAAAATTGTAGGTGGTGAATTAAATCAAACTGATTATGGAATTGCTGTAAAAAAAGGCAATGAAGAGCTTTTGAAAGAATTAAATGACGGACTTCAAAGGCTTAAGAAAAATGGAACATACAATAAAATATATGAAAAGTGGTTTGGAAAAGAAGACGTACCTCCATGGAAAAACCTTAAATATATTACTAATTTATTATTTATAGTACTATTGGTTACTGGTTCGATAATATTAATATCCTTTAAGTGGAACCAATCACTGAAGAAAAAAGTAATTCTTAGAACTCAAGAACTGGACTTAATAAATAAAGAACTAGAAACCAAACAGAAAATAATTAAAGATAGCGATGAATTTAAGCAACAAATAATAGATAGTTTAAGAGTCGGTTTAATTACCTTTGATAAACAGTGCAGAGTAACAGCATTAAACTCAATGGCTGAGAGCATCTTTAATATTAATAGAACAGAAATTATAGGTAAAAGCCTTCAGGAACTTGGATTAAATGAATATTTCAATAAAGAGGATATTGATAATTGTATTGAATATAACAAGGGCTCCAGTATGGAAGAGAGGGTTTTCAATATAGGGGGAAGGGAATATATATATAGCTATTTAATATCTCCATTAGAAGGAAACCTTTTATTGCATCAAGGGGGAGTGCTGACATTTAGAAATATTACAGAAGAAAAAAAGCTAAGGGATTCATTGGCACAAAAGGATAAAATGCAGTCTTTAGGAAGGTTAGTTGCAGGCATTGCACATGAAATTAGGAACCCATTAACTTCAATAAAAACTTATATTGAACTTTTACCTACTAAATATGACAACAGAAAATTTAGAGACAATATATCACTGCAAATTCCACAAGAAATATCTAGACTTAACATCCTTATAAGTGATTTGCTTGATTATGCAAAGCCTAAAAAAATGAAGAAACAAAGCTTTCTTTTGAATGAATTGATTATCAATACTGTGGAGCTTTTTAAAGTTGAGTTTGATAAAAATAGTGTTAATATTGCTATAAATTGTGATAGCAGCTTAACTATATATGCTGATAAGCAGCAAATAAAACAGGTGGTAATAAACTTACTTTTAAATAGTGCAGAATCTATAGCCGACAATGGAAGTATAGAAATAAGTGGATTTGAAACCTCAGATAAAACTTATTTAGTTATTAACGATAATGGAAAAGGAATCGATGAGAAGGATGCAGATAAAATACTAGAACCCTTCTATACAACCAAGTCTAACGGAACTGGTCTGGGGTTATCTCTATGCTATCAATATATAAAAGAAAATGATGGAGAGATAACAATAGATAGCAAGAAAGGCATAGGTACAAAGGTAAAGCTTGTATTTAATAAAAAGGATAGAGAGGTATGTGGGTATGAACAAAGTACTTATTATTGATGATGAGTCGGCTATATGTAATTCTTTAGAGTTTGCTCTGGAAGATCATTATGAAATATACGCTGTCCAAGATGTTGCAATGGGTATGGGAATATTGGATGATACAGCTATTGATATTGTACTGCTTGACTTGAAAATTGGTAATATTAGTGGTCTTGAGGTTCTAAAAAAGATTAAAAGTATAAAAGAGGATACTCAAGTAATAATGATGACTGCTTACGGAAATATTGAATCCTCTGTAGAAGCAATTAAAGAAGGGGCATTTCATTATTTAACTAAACCATTAAATACTGAAGAGCTTATTATATATATAGAAAAAGCTTTAAAGTATAAAAGAATGAGTAACTCTTTAACTAATTTAAGGCAGGTAATTGATAAAGAATATTCCATACAAGGGATTGTGGGAAACTCAGCTGCCCTAAAACACATACTGACAAAAATAGAAAAGGTTAAAGACATAGACACCACAATTTTGATTACCGGTGAAAGTGGTACGGGAAAGGATATGATAGCCAAGGCTATACATTTTCAAGGAAAAAGAAGAAATGAGCCACTTGAGATAGTTAATTGCGCTGCAATACCTTCAAACTTATTGGAAAGTGAGCTATTCGGTTATGAGAAAGGTGCCTTTACAGGTGCCGACAAAAAAAAGCTTGGTAAAATAGAATTAGCTCATAAAGGAACACTGTTTCTAGATGAGATAGGGGATATGGATTTACAGCTTCAGGCAAAAATCCTTAGAATAGTTGAAGACATGCAGGTAACTCCTTTAGGTAGTGAAAAATCAAAGAAGGTTGATGTGAGAATAGTTGCAGCCACCAACAAGGATTTACTTCAAGAAGTAAAAAATAATAAATTCAGAGAAGATTTATATTATCGTTTAAATGTTATTTCTATAAAGATGCCTTCTTTAAAGGAACGAAGAGAAGATATTCCAGTACTGTTAAAGTGGTTTATAAATAAATATAATGTAAAGCTAAAAAAATCTATTGAAGGATTTACACCTGAGGCTCTGAAAGCATTGGAGAACTACGAGTATCCAGGGAATATTAGAGAGCTTGAAAATTTTGCTGAAAGGGCTGTTGCACTAGCTGATCAACGGTTAATATCAATAGATGATTTGCCAGAGATAGTCACATTTAATAAGATACCATCCAAGGTAAACTTAAAGGATAGAATTGAGATTAGCATAGGGACTAATCTTAAGGAGTCAGAGAAAATAATAATTCTTAATACACTGGATTATTATGATGGAAATAGAAGAAAAACTGCCAATTGTTTAGGAATTAGTGAAAGGAATCTGCAGTATAAAATTAAGGAGTATAATAATTAGAAGACTCTGCAAAATTTGCACATCTGCAAGGTTTGCAGAGTTTTACTATAAAAGACAATATAAGTGAGCGGGTAGTTTAGCTTAATTGCTGCTATTATTAACTTGGCACTATATTTGCAATAATACAAAGATGAATCGAAGGTACAAACTAAGATTAAAGGGAGGATACTAATATGTTTAAGGAGAAAAAGATAGCTTTAGGATTAGTAATACTATTAATAGTTTCTATTGTTAGCCTTTCAGGCTGTGGCAAGGAAGATGCTGGTGATGCCAGTGCAGTGGACCAAGATGAAAAAGTGATTGAAATAAGCTACGGTCACGGATTTATGCCAGAAACACCTCACCATAAAGCAGCTATAAAATTTAAAGAGGATGTAGAAGCCAAATCTAATAACAGAATAAAGGTAAATCTTTTCCCATCAGGTCAATTGGGTAGTGCCCGTGAAATGTTTGAAGGGTTACAAATGGGGACACAGGAGATTGCTCTAGTACCCACTGCCAGAATAAGTGGTTTTGCACCTGAGTTACAGCTTTTTGACCTGCCTTTTTTATTTCCTACTAGAGAAATTGCATATCAAATAATGGATGGTAAGGTTGGAGATGAATTGTTGCACAATCTAGAAAGTCAACAGGTTAAAGGTATTGCCTTCTACGAAGATGGATTTAAGCATTTTACTGCAAATAATGAATTAAGGAGTATAGAAGATTTTAGAGGTGTTAAGTTTAGAACTATGGAAAGTCCAATAATCATGAATCAGTTTAGGGCTCTTGGGTCAAATCCTGTACCAATTGATTTTTCAGAGCTTTATAATTCTCTACAACTTGGTGTAGTTGACGGACAGGAAAATCCCCTTGTTACTATTTTAAATATGAAATTTTATGAGGTACAAGATTATTTAATGATAAGCTCACATGCTTACCTGGGTCACGTATTAATATTCAGTAACAGCTGGTTTAATTCTTTACCAGAAGATATTCAAGAAATTTTAGTAAGCACAGGAAGAGATGTTGCACAATGGCAAAGGGCAGCTGTTCAAGAGGAAGAAGTAGCTTACTTAAAAACTATTGAAGAGTCAGGTACAACCATTATTCATTTAACAGAGCAGGAGCGAAATGTAATGAGAGATGCTACACGCTCTGTCCATGATGAATATAGAAAGCTATTTGGTGATGATATTCTGGATAAAACATATGAAGAAATCGATAGATTAAATAATTAGATTAAAAGGATGACTGGAGGCATTCTAGTCATCCTTTTTTATTTAATAGGAAAGTCCTACTTTCCTATTAAATACGGGGTTGTTAAGGGGGCGGTCCCCCTTATGATTAATGAGGAGGATACAGCGAAGCGTCCTAAGGAACTCAGGGGTTCCTTTGGAAAACAAAAGCATTTTATCCATTGATAATTAACGCATGAAATGCTTTTGTTCATTACAATAGCCTAGCAAAGGAGGAGAATAAATGAAGTCATTAAATAGGATATTAAGCACGATCGAACAGTGGTTTATTGGATCATTGTTATTAACAATCACATTTATTCTATTTATAAACGTTATATTAAGACGAATAAATATGTCTTTGGATTGGGCTGAAGAATTTGCCAGGTATGGTATTGTATGGGTAACATTTGTTGGTGCCAGTGTATGTATCTATAAAGGAGCACATATAGGAGTAGATGCAATTACGGCTTTTCTACCTAAAAAAGGGAAAAACATACTTTCATCTATAGTTATACTAATTTCAATAATTTTCACAGCTTTATTTACATATCAAGCCTTCAAGATAACCTATAGGGTATATTCTACAGGGCAAATTAGTTCTACTCTAGGAGTACCAATGATCTATATCTATGGGGCAATGCCTTTGGGTGGGCTATTAATGCTTATTAGATATTCAGAAAAATTAGTTGATTCTATTAAGTGTATTAGAGGAGGGAAGGAATAATGGTTACTGCTTTATTTTTGATTTTAGCTTTTTTGCTGGTTTTTACTGTCCCAGTATATATTGCCCTTTCCTTTTCTACTGCTATAACATTGAGCTTGTTTACATCTATTCCGTTGGAGGTAGTTCCCCAGAGAATGTTTGCCGGTATAGATAAGTTTTCTTTGATGGCGGTACCCTTCTTTATATTAGCTGCCAATGTTATGAAAAGCGGAGGATTATCTGCTAGAATACTTAAACTGGCAAATGCTGCAGTAGGACATTTTAAGGGCGGTCTTGCCATGACAGTGGTAGTAGCCTGTATGTTTTTTGGAGCTGTTTCTGGTTCAAGTCCTGCTACAGTTATAGCAATTGGAGGGTTGATGATTCCAGCACTAACTCGAGCAGGCTATGAAGAAAAATTCTCTGTAGGATTAATTAGTTCTAGTGCCGCTGTGGCTGTAATAATACCACCAAGTATAGGAATGATTGTATATGGTTCAGTAACAGGGGTTTCTGTAGGAGATTTGTTTATGGCTGGAATAGGGCCAGGAATTTTATATGGACTTGCATTTATAGGCTATAGCTACTACTATGCAGTTAAAAATAACCTGAAGCCGGAAAAATCCTCTTCTCCTAAAGAGCTATGGCTTGCATTTAAAGATTCATTTTGGGCATTAGGAATACCAGTAGTGATAATTGGTGGAATCTATGGTGGGTTTTTCACACCAACAGAGGCTGCTGCGGTGGCTGCAGTATATGCCATATTTGTATCACTATTTATATATAAAGATTTAAATATTAAATCACTAATGAAAGAAGCTATTGAATCTGCCGTTGGAACAGCACAGGTAATGGTTCTATTAGCTGCAGCCTCTGTATTTGCCTGGTTACTTACTAGACAACAAGTGCCTCAGGCTCTGGCGGAAACTCTAATAAGCATCAGTAACTCTAAAATTGCTATTTTACTTATGATGAATATAATATTATTGATTGTAGGTATGTTTATTGATCCTGCATCATCCACTATGATTTTAGCACCGTTATTTTTACCTTTAGCCTTGGCATTTAGCATTGATCCAGTTCACTTAGGTATAATTATGGTGGTTAATGGAGCAATAGGTATGTTTACACCTCCCTTTGGGCTAAACCTCTTTGTTGCATCAGGTGTTTCAAAACTACCGATAAGTAGAATAGTTTCAGGTGTAATTCCTTTTATCATTCTTAGCTTGATTACACTTATGCTGGTTACATTTGTGCCACAAATATCTTTATGGTTACCTAATATTTTAAGATAAAAAGCAAAGGGAACTATTCAGGGGAATTGAAAAAAATTACTAGTCTATTGATTTTCATGTGATAAAAAGGATCTAATAATTAGGTAAACCTAAACTATTAGATCCTTTTAATGTCTGACGAAGTCAAGTTTATGAATGAAAAGGGTATATATGAATAATTACTGTGCAAAGTCTGTGCAACAATTTGGTATTTTGAAATTTCAGAAGGAATAGTATGCTTAATAAAAGGAGAATTAAAATGAAGGAAAGAGATCGAGAAATTCTAGAGGAAATTCTTAACAAGGAGGGGATGACACTAAAAAAACTACTGGAAATCTTTAAGATTTCTAAACGAACCCTCTACTATTCCATTCAGGAGATCAATGATTATATTAGAGTCGCTGGTATGGTCAAGCGGGTGGATAAAAAAATCACTTTCGTTGGAGATATGAAAAAGCTTAAAGAGATTATAGAGGCACCGCCACAGGATATGTATTTTGACTACGTAAAAAGAAAAGCATTTCTATTGAAGAAAATATTTATGGAGGAAGAGTTTACCATAGATCAAATGGCGGAGGAGCTTCTGGTCAGTAAAAACACCATATTTAATACTATAACTGCTATAAAAGAAGAACTATCCTCCCAGGGAATTACCTTGCGTAACGATGGATATTATCGTCTGGAGGGGGATGAAAATAAGATTCGAGAGCTTTTTATAGTTCATCTGGATACCCAAGACTTTTTTGTGGTTCAAGATCTAAAAATCCTGACATTCGATCATGGCTTTAAGCTCCATTTGACTGATATTTCATTGTTTTATCTATCAATGCTGTTGGATTTTATTTCCCTTAGAATAGAAAGAGGTGCTGCTTTACAAAGGTATGATTTTTGTACTGAAGCTAAAAAATTACCATATTTTCATGATGTTGAAAAACTTTTATATATAGAAATTAATGAATATGAAAAAGCCTATCTATCTGCATATATTAGCTCCCTGTCCAATCGGAATCCCCATATAAAGGAAAATTTAATTATAAAAATCGTTGCAAGGCTGGTGGAGCAATTCAAACAAAAGACTTCCATATATATTGAGAATGAAGAAAAATTAAAGCAAAACTTAATTGGGCATTTTCTTGCCTCCTATAACCGTATACGCTTTCAAATACCGGTGGTCAACCCCCTATTGGAAGAGATTAAAGAAAAGTACCAAAATCTTTTTACAATGACTAAGCTAATTTTGGAAGACTTAGAGTTATTTCCAGAGCTTAAGGGGATTCGAGAGGATGAGATTGCTTATATTAGCACCTACTTTGGAGCCTACTTTAAAGAGGACACCATCAAAGAGAAGAAACAGCAAAAAACAGTATTAATTGTTTGTCATAAGGGAGTTATTCTATCTAAAATTTTAGAAAGTCAGATAAGGGAATACTTCCCCTTTATTCAGATTATAGCAGCAGTACCCATCAAAGATATCATAAGGTATAACAATAAATACGATTTTATTATTTCCACTGTGGACTTAGAGGAGAAGGAAAAGGTAATTGTGGTGAATCCCATCTTCACTAAATATGATTTACAGCTTCTCTATGAAAAGCTAATGGGCTATGGAGGAGAAGGAATCAAAATTGATATTAATTTATTGATGTCTATTGTGGGAGAGTATGCCACCATCCACAATGAAAAAAAACTCAAACAAGAAATTTTACAAAAAATATATAAATTAAAGAAAAAGGAGTCAGAGGAGCCCATGTTAAAAGAACTGTTGACAGCAAATCATATTATACATAGAAAGAGGGCTGATGATTGGGAAGAGGCCATTAAAACAGCAGCAGCTCCCTTGGTTGAAGATAAATCTGTGGACACTTGCTATGTGGATGCCATGATTAAAAGTGTGTATAAACATGGACCCTATATTGTTTTAACAGATTACTTTGCCTTGCCTCATGCAAGACCTGAAGATGGAGTACAGCGGTTAAGCATGTCAATGCTGATATTACAAGATCCAGTAGATTTATTGGGTAAACCAGTGCACATTTTTGTGGTATTGGGATCCATCGATAATTCCTCACATTTAAGGGCCTTAGCTTCTTTGACGGAGTTTATGGGAAAGGAAGAGAACATTAAAAATGTAATTGCCAGCAGGACTACCCAGGAAATTATACATATGATTCATAAAAATGAAGAGGAGGTGTAGTATGAAAATTCTGGCGGTTTGTGGTTTTGGTGTGGGTTCATCAATGGTTTTGAAAATGACCTTAGATCGAGTGTTTAAACAATTGGGAATAGATGCAGAAGTGGAAAACACCGATCTTACCTCAGCAAAAGGCAGCAGTCCTGATGCTATTTTTACCTCAAAGGAAATTGCAAAGGACCTTGAAGGAGCCACAAAGTCACCTGTATACGGTATTACAAAGTATATGGATCAGGAGGAAGTAAAGAAATCTGTGGTGGCATTTTTAGAAAATTATAAATAAAGGGGGAGTATCAAATGAATTATATTATTGATAATGTCTTTCGAAACCCTCCTGTCCTACTTGGACTAATTGCAGCTGTAGGACTGGGTTTACAAGGGAAAAAGATTGGAGATGTCATCAAGGGAGGATTATTGGCAGCCATAGGAATGTTTATTTTACAACAAGGAGTTGGCATTTTAGTAGGGTCAATTGCTCCCATTAATAATCTCTTCCAGGAGCTTGCCGGGGCAGAGGTAGCCGGTGGTCTGAATGATGGCACCTTCACGGCAGAATTTGGCGGGGAAATAGGCATGGCCATGCTATTGGGGCTGGCACTTCATCTTCTCATTGCTCGATTTACCCCCATTAAAACTATATTTTTAACAGGACATTTCCTATGGTGGTTTCCATTCATCTTTGTAGCCGCTGGAGTCGAGGGTAAACTCAGTGGAATAACATTAATAGTGTTTGCTGCAATTTTATCTGCCCTATATTGGTCTATAGTACCCTGGATTTTACGACCCTACGTCAATGCTGTTACAGAGGATAACTCCTTTACCTTAGGCCATCCCTCAGGGATTCTGGCATTAATATCCGGTGTGCTGGCCCGTAGGTTTGGAAATAAAGAAAGGTCAACCGAGAGTCTTAAAATTCCACAGGGATTATCCTTCTTTAAGGAGGTTTCTATAACGGGTGGAATGGTTGTATTTTTAATGTTTGCATTTTTAGGATACACTGTGGAAGGGGCATTTGCAGATGCTGGGCAACCTGTATTCTTTTATGCCATTAATCAGGGATTAATGTTTGGTGCAGGTCTGGTCATTCTGTTGCAAGGGGTACGTATGCTGGTTAATCAGATTTTACCAGCCTTCCAGGGGATTTCAGAAAAGCTTATTCCTAATTCTGTTCCTGCTTTAGATGCTCCTATTTTATTTAACTACAAGCCCAATGCAGCTATTCTTGGTTTTATTACTGCAATGATAGTTTCCACAATAGGTGTGATGCTTGCCAATAGCTTTAATATTTTTGGAATTATGCTTATTCCCTTAGTAATCACCAGCTTCTTTGAATGCGGTGCTGCTGCTGTAATAGGAGAAGGTCAAGGGGGCTTGAGGGGTGCTATTATTGGAACATCAGTCTCTGGAGCTGTTATGGTGGGATTAGTAGGGATTTCTGCTTTAATTTATTCCAATACCATTCAAAACTGGATACTAATATTCGGTGGAAATGATCTTTCCCTATGGGGGACTGTCAGCCAGTATATTGCTAGATTATTAGGAGCTTTTTAAAGGGAGGTTCTGATGAAGGCGCATCTTACTTATTTCAGTAAAATAATAGAAATTCTTGAAAAAGTACAATCAGAAGAAAAGGAAAATATTGAAAAGGCAGTATCATTATTTTGTGAAGCCGTTGAAAATAAACAAAGTATATTTGTATTTGGGGCATCCCACGCAGGAATTCTCACAGAGGAACTATTCTACAGAGCTGGTGGGCTGGCAGTTATTAATCCCATTTTAGAGTCATCCCTTATGCTGAATACTCGCCCAATTACCTTTACCAGTAGGATGGAGCGGCTTATAGGATATGGTGAAGCCATAGCAGAAAAAACTCCCCTTCGGAAGGGGGATGTGATTCTTTGTCACTCCGTATCCGGCAGAAATCCAGTAATGATTGATTTTGCATTAAAGGCCAGGGAGCAGGGTGCTAAGTTGATTGCCATAAGCAATGTGGCCTATTCCTCTGGGGTAGAGTCCAGGCATCCCTCTGGAAAAAAGCTTATGGATTTGGCCCAGGTGGTCATCGATAACCATGGGGAAAAGGGAGATGCTTGTGTAGAAATTAAAGGATTGCCACAAAAGGTAAGCCCAAGCTCTACTGTGGTTGGTGCTGCCATAGCAAATAGCATTGTAGCCGCTGCAGCTGAAATATTAATGGGAAAAAATATCCATCCACCCATTTTATATAGTGCCAATATCGATGGTGGAGACCAACACAATAATAAAATTTTTAATGAATATCGAAATGTAATTTATTATCTATAGTAATTAGAGGAAAGACAGCAGGAATTTGTTAGATAACATAGAAGCCCTTAAGGAATCACTTTCTTAAGGGCTTCTATCAAACTTCTGACTTAAGGTCCCATAATATATTGGTAAAAAATACAAAATAAAGCCACTATTTATTGATACCAATATGGAGTTAATATATAATAAAGCTATATATCATGTTAAATTATAGTAAGAAATAGCGGGGTGCAAAATGGTGAATAAAGATATTAGATGGCGTCAAAGATATGAAAACTTTAATAAGGCCTATATGAAGCTCCATGCTGCAGTAGTCGATATTGAGAAATTAAGTGTACTGGAAAAAGAGGGTTTAATTCAGCGGTTTGAGTATACCTTTGAGTTAGCATGGAAAACATTAAAGGACTACTTAGAAGCTAAAGAGGTAGAGGCTCGGTTTCCAAGAGATGTAATTAAAGCAGCATTCCACTATGAGCTCATTAAAGATGGAGATGTGTGGATGGATATGCTGGAAAAAAGGAACATACTAGCCCATACATATAACGAAGAACGCTTCAATTTTGCATTAAAGAAAATAAAAGAAGAATATTACTATGCTATATCACAAGTGCATGATTACCTAGGAGAGATAAAATGAGCTTTGGAATTTCATTGAAAAGTATGGAAATGATAATTAGTGCTCTTATTGATAAGAAAGAGATTGAAAGTGCCGCCATTTTTGGAAGTCGCAGTATGGGAAACTATAAAAATGGATCAGACATTGATATTGTCATTTATGGTGTAAATATAACATCAGAAATACTTAATAAAATCAGAACAGAATTAAATGAAATATTACCTTTACCATATTATTTTGATATTGTACACTATGAAACTTTAGATCATAATGGCATGAAGGATCATATAGATAAATTTGGGAAAGTATTTTATGAAAAACCAAATCAAAGGGACGGTTCTGTTGATTAGTTACTTGTGATAAAGTATAATAAGAGAAAAAAAAAAGGAGCAATTAGCATGCCACGAATTGCCAGGGAGAAAAGTAAAAGCGGTATATATCATGTGATAATAAGAGGAGCAAATAGACAGGAGATATTTCATGATGAAGAGGATTGCTTAACATACCTTAGAAATCCTAAGTTTTAAAACTATTTAAGGAGTGTACTAAACTATGTTAAAACATGGAAGAAATGAGGTCTGTCACTGTGGCAGTGGTAAAAAATACAAAAGATGCTGCGGTCAAAACAATAATATAATTGAACTTAACCCAAATACTATAACAAAATCCGAAGCAGATAAAATCAGAAGAGGGCTACAACAATTTGTGTTGTCAAAAAAACAGTTGGTGGATAAAGCTATTGTAGATATAGCAAATAAAATAGAAATCAATATAGACAGTGTTATTAACGAGTTATTTGAGTTTACTATGGACTTGATTGTTTTTGACTACCCAGTAAAAGATGAAATGACTTTGTTTGACCTTTACTTAAAGGATAAACAAAGAGAAATAAAAGATAGAGTATTGAGAATCATTCATAGCTGGCGGGATAGCTATTTAAGTGTATATGAAGTTAAAGATTTTTATGAGGATGAAGGCTTAATTCTTATTGATTTACTAACAAAAGAGGAGAAATTGGTTAAAATTTATGGGCTTAATGGGGATGCCAATAAAAAAGACCTACATATTGGAAGATTATTACCTGTGGAGTCATGGAATGAATACTTGAACGGGTGTATTATATTGCCTTCACAAAATAAGGAGGCTTTAATAAATGAAATTAAGTATACTAGAAGAAATAAAGAAATATTTGGTGAAAAGTATAATAATTGGAAAGAGTTCTTAAAAAATGAGGGAGATGTCTTTATAGAGGTTTTATTGGATGAAATAGTAGATGAGACTATGATTCCATTAAATGAAGATTATTATGATGAAGAACTCCATATAAGACAATTTTTAAGTATGCCCCATAGGCTATTGGATGGAATGAGTCCTTTACAAGCCAGCTATAATCCTAAAATGAGTAAAAAACTAAAAAAATTTATTGATAAAATAGAAAAGGGAGAAATTGATAAAGAACTACAAGCCATTGACATTTCAAATCATATAGATATAATAAATTCATTATTATATGGTGAGAATTCCATATTGACAGATATTGAAAGTGTTCCCTTTGATAATGAAACCTACAAAAATGAAGCACTACTGTTCATTAAAAATTGTAAGGGAAAAATATTCTTATATGATATAGAAAAAACAATAGATCTATGGTATCTGTATACCAGTGATATGAAGCCAATAATTAGAAAAAGTGGAAGCTGGGCTTCAGTACTTGAATATATAATGCTGGATGAAGCTTGGTGTCAATATCAGCCTACACAAAAGGAGATAGCGAAAAAATATGGTGTAAGCCATAGTACAGTTTCAAGTAATAGTCAAATGATGATACAATTTATGTATAGGGTCATGTATTCTTATGAAGAGGAACAAAATCAACCTGAATTACTAAGAGCACCAGCTAATATAATAAACAGACCTAAAACTGAAAAAAGCATGTTGGATATAAGTGAAATATTACAAAATCAAGACTTTCACTCAATAGAAGATGCCAATAGCTTTATGAATAGTATTTTGAACAATGGAATGTTAGAGCAAAACAAAAGTAATTTGTCCAAGAAGGATGAAGCAAAAGAATTAATATACTCAGCATGGGACAGCAATAGTAAAAGAGAAAAAATAAGGTTAGCAAATAAGGCATTAAAATTAGATGAAAATTGTATTGATGCATATAATATCTTGGCTGAATTTGAAACAAATACCCTTGAAGAAAAAATTCAATTATTTAAAAAAGCTTTGAGTATCTCAGAAAGAGTATTGGGCAAATCATATTTTCAAGAGAATAAAGGTCATTTCTGGGGTTTACTGGAAACTCGTCCATACATGAGGGCAAAAATGGGACTTGCCCAATGTCTTATTGAGGAAGGAAGAAAAGAAGAAGCTATTAATAATTTCTATGATATGTTGAGTTTAAATCCCAATGATAATCAAGGTGTTAGATATTTATTAGCGCCCTACTTAATGGAAAATGGTAGATTTGCAGATGCTATTGGTATTATGAATGAATATGATGAGGAATCAAGTGACTGGCTTTTTAACAAAGCTTTGTATACTTTTAAATCTAAGGGAGCCAATAAAAGAGCAGAGAATTTACTTAAGAAGGCCATTGAGAATAATAAGTATGTTGCAGATTATTTGTTGCAAATTAAACCTATACCTAAAATATTACCAGATAATATTTCTCATGGAAGCAAGGAGGAAGCGATTAATTATGCCTCCTATGCCAAAAAAGCTTGGGAAAAAACCTGGGGTGCTATTGCTTGGCTAAAACATGTCAATAATAATTAAAAGCCATACACTATTAAAACTCAGATCATTATGCATGCTATGAAGGCTCATATACAGATATATTTGGAAAAATAGTCTATAAAACAATAAGTTATGAAAATAAATACATTAATATTTTGATGAAACCCCTATAATACACATTTGTACTTATGGGGGTTTTAATTATTGTAAACTTCATGGAGTTCATGTAAAATAAAGAAAGAACTAGGTATATTGTCCCTATTATAGCTAGTAAGGTGGTGAAAACTTTGGATCAAGAGGTTTTTAATAGATACGAATTTAAATATATAATTGATCATGAGAAATACAAAAAGGTATACGATGAAGTTAAAGGACGGCTTACGGTTGACCCCTTTGGAAACGGTGAAGGTCACTATCGAATATTAAGCTTTTACTATGATACTCCAGAGGATACCTTTTTCCATGAAACATTAAATGGTACAGTTTTTCGACAAAAGCTTAGATTAAGGGCATATAATAATGTTAATCCAAACAGTGATGTTTTTCTGGAGGTTAAGCAAAAACATGATGGAGTTGTAAATAAAAGAAGAACAAAGCTACCCTTAAGGGAAGCCTATGCATTCTTGAATCAACAGCATAGCAATAGCAGGATAGATCATTTTCAAGCGTCCAATAAACAAATACTAAACGAAATACATTTTTTAAAAAATTTCTATGAGCTTAAGCCTAAAATAATAATTAGCTATGATAGACAAGCCTTTCAGGGGGTAGAAGAAAAGGACTTAAGGGTTACCTTTGATACCGACCTAAGAAAAGATGAAAATTGTAGCAAAATAGAGGATTATAAAAATGGAGAGCCAATTATGGAATCAGGACTTTATGTGCTTGAGGTTAAGGTTAACTCTAGAATACCCTATTGGCTTACAAGAATTTTAAGTGAATGTGAATGCTATAAACAAGGTGTATCAAAATATTGTATAGGGTATGGTGATCCAAATGACGATTTGGAAATGCCAGCATATGAGGCAATTTAGAGGAGGAGTGACATGGAGGGGTTATTAAATGAAACGCTTGAGCTTAATAATCTACTAACATTTGAATTTGTAGGGGATGCAATATTTGCAGTTTTAGTGAGTTTTATCTTTGGAATCATGATTACATGGACCTATCAAAAGACTTATAAAGGAAATACCTACTCTCAATCCTTTGTTCATACCATTGTTATGATGGGGGTTATTATTTCGGTTATAATTGTAGTGATAGGAAGCAATATCGCCAGAGCATTTAGCTTGGCGGGAGCATTATCAATTATTCGATTTAGAAGTGCCATAAGCGACCCTAAGGATGTGGCCTTTATATTTTTTGCGATGGGGGCAGGGCTTGCAGCAGGTACTGGTAACTACCTTATAGGATTTGTATTCGTTGGCATACTTTGTTTATTAACCTATGGGTTATATAAGCTAAACTATGGTGATAGAGTTATAGCAAATAAAATACTAAAAATAACAATTCCTGAAAACCTTAATTTTGAAGGCATATTCGATGATATTTTTCAAGAGCATCTAGAAGAATATAAGCTTATAAGTGTGAAAACTACTAATCTAGGAACAATGTTTGAAATAACATACCAAATAACAAGCAGCAAAGAAAACAGTGATAAGCTATTGATAGATGCAATTCGCTGTAGGAATGCAAATTTAAGAGTAGCTATTTTAATGGATCAACAGGGAATATATATGTAAAGATGTGGTAAGGAGTGGAATATATATGAAGAAAAAAACTACCACTAGAAATAAATCAATACTTTGGATGGTTATTCCCATCCTTTTTGTTTTATTTATATTCACAGCAAAGGGCTGGCATTTTACCGATAGGGTTTATATGAACTCTGGCGGCAATACTGGAATTACAAAAATATTCGATTTAGTAGAGATCACACTAAAGGATATTTACATTGAGGCTGAAGAGGAAGATATAATAACACTTTATAGTGAAAGCTCCAGCTCTGATGAAACTATTTCTGCCTCTTTAAGGTGGGGGGATAATCCATTCGAAAGGGAAGATATACAGCTTGGATTTAGAGGAAACTCTACTAAGCTGCTACCTAAAAAGCCCTTAAGTGTTACCTTTGATAAATCACAGGATATTTTGTATGGAAGTGACCGACTAAACTTGAATGCCATGTATACAGACCCCACCATGATGCAAGAAAGGCTTTCCATGGATCTTTTTAGAGAACTTGGACAGCCAGCTCCAAGAACTCAATATTTTAATCTCTATATTAATGGGGTTTATGAGGGACTATATTTGCATGTGGAAAGGGTGGACAAGAACTTCTTAAGGGAAGCCGGTTTAAACCCAAAAGCAACCTTGATAAGGGATGAATTTAGACATAATATGGACAATGAACATATCGATAGTTTTTCAGTTTTTGGAACGGATTTAAGCGGGCTTGAAGATCCAACGGAAGTCCTAATGAATGCCTCCAGCTACCGTGGAGAACCCAATTGGGATGCATATGCAGAATTTGTGCAGTGGGTTTATGATACTCCTGCAGGTCCAGAATTTCATAAGGGCTTCATGAAACGAGTAGATGTTGATAACTTCATAGACTGGCTAGCAGTTCATTATTTAGTTAGAGATGTGGACTCATATGCCGATGACTACTGGTTATATTTAGACCATGTAGATTCAAAGGCAAAATGGAAGTTTATACCTTGGGATAAGGATTTAACCTTTGGCTCTGGCTGGAGGGAGGACGTAGGTGTTGCAAACCATTATCTCGCCTATGAAAACTCCATAACCTCAAGAGACGTATTAGGTAATGAGCTAATTGTCAAATTTAAAGATACACCTGAGCTTATGAATAGACTCTATCAGCGTATAGATGAGCTGATGGGGGAGGTATTTCCACTTAGTTATTTTATAAATAAAATAAAACATATTTCAGAGGTAATTGAGGATTGGGTTGAAATAACTCCAGATAAAGATAATTTTGTTATTCATCCATATAATCATCATGGTAATGTAGGTGATTTCAGCTATTACCTAGAGAGACTATTAGATTTCATTGAGCTACGATACGCCTTTTTAGAAAGGGAAATAAATACTATTGAAGGCAACACCTATGAAGCCTTTGCTGATTTGTCCGAAGTAGTAGATACAGCTCTATTGGTGGACTCTAATGGTTTTGTAATCGCCAAGTGGACACCCAACCATCTGCCTATCATAGGAATTCTCAAAATTCAAGTGATGGAGAAGGATGGTATAAATGGTATTAATCGCATGTGGATTATAGATTATGATGGTGAAGAAACAACTGGAGAGCTAACATTGTTCTATCGAAACGACTTAGGAAAGGATAGAAATTGGTATAAGGACCTAACCCCAGTGGGCTCTCAATGGAGTCTTAAAATGGTAGAGGTTATAAATGACGACTACAGGCAACTGAAAACCAGAGTAAACCCATACTCCAATAAAGCTACTGCTACAGTAACATTAAAGGGAAATCATACTTTCCTGCTAATTGAATAATATATAAAATTTGACGGATAAAACAAACAGCTCAATTCAGGTATCGAATTGAGCTGTTTGCTTACTGCCTTATCTGACTACTTGTATCTTCAATTATACACTCTGGGCAGTAGAGGGTGCTATCCTTTTTAACAGATTCCTTTCCCTTTCCAACACGGGAAACTAATCCTTTAAAAAGACTTTTGTTATCCTCCTGCTTAGAAATATTAAACTCTTTTCTACAAGCTTTACAATTTCTAATATCTTCTGCCATATTATCACTCCCTTGAGTTAGTACCGCATCACAATTAAATTCATAGAAGTACTAGTCTTTTAAAATGTTATCTCTGAAAAAAACTATCATACCGTAATTAGCCAAAATTTGATAGAAGTCTTTACAGGGCGATGATTCAACTCCGGTAATCTGAGGATTTCTCCTGTATTTTCCTTCATTAACTATAATTTTTTCTTCGAAAACCGCCGCTACTTCTTCACGGGTTGTGCAATCCTTTAATGACTTTATAAAGTAGTCGTACTCCTTTTCCAGCTCTGCCTGTGCAAAGGCATCTAATTCAGGATATCTACTTACATATAGCTTTAATATGTCTTCTTTGCTTTTAAATTGAATCATATAACCCCTCCTCAATCCCCCAATTTTATAGTTAGTATATATATACCCACATTGTAAGAAAATAACACAAGCTTTATAAAAAAGTGCAAATAGAATCTATTTCATGAATACTCGCTTTCGCTTTTTCTCTCCATACATTTTTTCATCTGCACCTTCTATTAAATCATTTAGACTTGAATAATTATTTTGATGTAAACCTGCGATACCATGGCTGGCATTTATTTTATATATTAATATGTGCTGACTGTTAAAATGATCAAACCCATCACTTATACGGGCCCAAATCTTTTCAGCAATGTTTGGCGTAGTATTGTATAAACCAATTATAAATTCATCTCCACCCAATCGGGCAAACAAATCTCCATCCCTCAATTGACTTTGAATAATTTCAACTGCAATTTTAATAAAACGATCCCCTTCAACATGGCCATAGGTGTCATTAATGTATTTTAATCTATCTAAATCGATATAGCATAGGCTAAGGGGCTTATTCTCCTCGGTTGCAAGCTTAAACAGCTTCTCTAACTCCTCTAAACCTGACCTGCGGCTCAATAATCCTGTAAGCTCATCTAGGTTCGCCTTAACCTTAAGGGATTTCTCTTGATCCTTTCTATCCTCAATTTCACGCTTTAGCTTTGACACATTTATTTGCGAAATTTTTCTAAGGCGAAATTCTGCAAAATCTTTTTGGCTGCATAATCTATGATAAAAACAAACCATCAGTATAGTAACAAATGCATTAAAGTACTTAGTCCATTCGAACATGCTCATATCTTTAAACATAACAAAATATGCCACCATAAAGCCTATGGGATATAATACAATCTTAATAGCCATATCCTTTGCTCCCATTGAAAATACCATTATAAAGACACTAAAGCTTAAAAGAAGCTGTGGTCCTCTATAGTCAAATATCCCTTCATGGGTTTGGAACAAGATAATATTAAAGAATACAGCGAAAATCATTCCAATCACAAGACAGTAGCTATAATAACGTATTACTCTTCTGGGGCTTTCTGCATAAGTGGTATAGGTAAATAAAACGTAGGCACAGTAAATAATAATTGTAGCAATTCTAGTTTTATATATTATGGAAGGGTAAAATAAGATTTTAATATCTGAATGTAAAGCTATAAGCATAAGTAATATACCGATTAATATAACAAATCTTCCTAGCCTTTTGGTTTTTTCAGATTCATCAACAATATATTGATATTTAATTCTTCTTTCAGAGCTATTGTATTCAATATCGTTTTTCACAGTTTACCTCCTGTAAAAAAATAACATGATTATAGGAAAATTATATCAATTTCGACAATTCAATACAACAAAATTGTTTTATAATCGGACATAGTTTTTATTTCCATTAATATTTTTTCAAGCTTGCGTTATTTATGCCTGATATAAACTATGGTATAATTGAAAATAATTGTTTAAAAGGGGGTAGCTTTTTGCTAAAGAGAATATTCAACATAATTTTAATTGTATTTATTTTAACTTTGTCGTTTACTGGCGGTTATATTGGTATGGAGGCCACAGCAGCCACAATGGATGGGTCAATTACTAATACGCCTGGGTTCGGAGTAAATATTCTTGTTGCTTATGACGATAATGATAGTTATTTGCCATTATATCAGCAATTGAGTCAAAGTTTGGTGGTAGGGGCTAATGTAGAAACCATAGAAATTAACCAACTGACTCAAAATACACTAAAAAAATTTGATGGTGTATATCTCTACATAACCACTGAAGAGGGGTTACGGGAAGAGCATATAAAAATGCTTATAAGCTACGTAGAAAATGGTGGAGCTTTGATTATAGGTCATTCCAACATAGATAGCTTTCCTAAGGACCTTACCGGTGTTGAAAAGGGAAAAACAATTAATATACTTAATGAGAAATTAAGCTATCCTGAAATTAATAAAGACCTTGAGGGGATTCAAAAGGTGGCTAAAGCCTTTGAAGGTGACTATAGGGCATATGTAAAAACACCATTAGAGGTTAACAGCATTAAAGCAAATTCGGCTACGGCTGTTATAGCCCAGGGAGAAGCTGCTTTGTTTACTATTAATACATATAACAAAGGATTGGTTATGGTATTATCAGATTTTCTTCCTAACTTTTCTAAATATATTACAGCCTTTGATTTTCAGCATAGAGATGAGGAGGAAGGATACTTTCAATTCTTTTATGCTGCTGGGAATTGGCAGTTTTTAAATGAGATAGTTGGGGCAATATCAAAAAATAAGTATGGCTTTTCAATGAAGAAGGTAATGGGGCCCTACGGACGACCCGCTATGGCATGGCAAAACCATTATGAGGTTTTAAGTGCCATTGGAAGTAAGGATATGATAAATTGGATCGACTATTTAAGGAAATATGATCAGGTTCCTACATTCTCCCTCGTTAGAGGCTCCTATGAGTGGGGGCAATGGCATGGAACAATTACATACCACATTAATCAAGGAGATAATAATAAACCAGTATTTTTAGGTGAAGAAGAAAGCTCCTACTATTCAAACGGAATATTCCTAAGAGATAAAAATAATGACTATTTAACCTTTGGTCAGTACCCAGAATACAAAAGCTATTATCAGGAGTTTAATGGAAATTTAAGGCCATACCCATATTTTATTGATTGGGACGGAAACGATGTTATTGATTTAGTTGTTGGTACATATGATGGAAGAATCGGTTTGCTAAGAAATATAGGTACTAATGAAAGCCCACAGTATGATGATATAGAATATCTTAAATTTATAAGAGGTGATGATGTCTCTGTTGGAGAGAATTCAGCACCTACTATTGTTGATTTAAACGGTAATGGTCTTTTAGATATTATAGTAGGAAATAAGGCAGGATGGGTTTTCCTATTAGAAAATAAAGGGGATGGCTTTGCTTTGCCCCAACTAATACATACAAATGATGGTAAAGTAATATCAATGACATCAGATGCTGCTCCCTTTGCTGCCGACTTAGATGGAAATGGAGTAGTAGATTTAGTGTTAGGTGACGGAGAAGGTGGGGTATACATTTATAAGGGCATAAGTGATGAAGTGTTAGTCTTTGATACTCCTCAGCAGCTAATGTTTGCAGGAAACCCTATACCTGTAGATAGATACGCTGCCCCCCATATAGGTGACTTTAACGGCAATGGTATAATGGATATTCTTATTGGGGATGGCAGTGGTTATGTCCATATTTTATTAGGGACGGGAGCCAGCTTCCTTTACGAAGGAAAGCTTTCAACAGAAAGAAAAAATATCTACGGAGAAAACATTCTGTATACAGGCAAGAATGTAGTTCCATTCCTTGTGGATTATAATAATAATGGAAAAATGGATTTGGTTACAGGACAGCTGAGCTTTGCATTAGCTTATGACACTTCTGATGAAGACTTCATATATCGAAAAGAGCTTTTAGAAAGCCTGGAATATGCTAAAAAACACCATATTCCTGTAATGCCTCATATTTATTTCCATAGCCATAAGGATAATCAACTGGAAAAAAGAGAAATTGAGCTTCATATGGAAAACTTTAAAAAACTAGGGCTATCTTGGGGTTACACTGGAACTAACCAGCATACGTGGCGTGTAAATATCGATGACCCAGTACAAAGCTTTAAAAACTTAATGGAGTATAACGTTTGGTATAATTTTGGATTCAAGGCACCAAATGCCCCCACCGACCCAACCTTTGCTTATGATTACCTATGGCCTTTACCATTTATGATGATGGATAAAGAGGAAGCTTTGCCAATGGTATTATTTGAACCAGCCCCATTTATTTCTTACTTTAGGGGTGTTTACTCAAGCTTAGCAGCCATGGATGTACCACTTAGCTTCTTTGAACATATCGAATATAAAATGGAAGAGGGTACAAGTGGCAATGATTTACTTAACCGAATGATTAACTTTGCTCAAGAAATTAGGTATAAGTATAATTATGCCTTTATGACTGAAGATCAAATGGCTAAAACCTTTATCAATAATTTTTATACTGATTATGAGGTGTATATAAAGGATGGAAGCATTAAGCTAGTTGCTGACACCAGTAAGGTACCTCAACATCTTGCCGAAGAGTTCACAGGTACTGGTGGTGTGAAGTTTGAACTTGGTGAAAAATATAAAGCCTCAAAATTAACCACTGATGGATTAATACAATATAAAGGCCAAGATGGAATATATTTAGGAGTAGTAAATGAACTGCAGCTGCAATTAGTTAACGATAATCATTATAGTGTTAATCCTATTAGCATAATTATGGTGAATAGCCCAATTGACTACAAATGGGAAAATGAATCTCTTATTGTAAGCTTGAATAGTAAGGGAATGAAGCAGATTAGACTAGTTTCAGTACTTAGCCTAGAGATATCAGGAGATGATGGATTAGAGGTATTAAATAAGGATGGCATTTACACCATAACCCATTACGGTGAAGAAACAGAGGTTAGAATTAAGATTAACAAAGGGAATTAGTTAAAGAGAGGAGGATTTTAATGCTACAATGGAGTCAAAGCTTTGAAACGGGGATAGTAGATGTAGATAAACAGCATCAGCATTTAGTTAGCCTTCTAAATGAGTTGAATGAGGAGGTTCTTCTACAGCTTCAATATGATAACTATGACAAAATCATGGCTATTCTACTAGACTTAAGGGAATACACAGAGGAGCACTTCAGTATTGAAGAAAAGCTTATGAAGGATGCTATGGAAAGAATTATTGAAGAAGATAAGCTGGCAGAATTCTGGAGCTACTTTAAAAATCACAAAAAGCAGCATTTTGAATTTATAGGCAAAATCAAGGTGATATTTGATAAGGATATAGATGAGCAGCAGGAGGATATTTCTATTGAATTAGTGGCCTTCTTAATGGATTGGCTTAAGGGGCATATATTAAATATAGATCAAAAGCTACCCTTATATTTGAATAGTTAATACTCAACAATAGCTTCAGCTATATTTGAATAGTTAATACTCAACAATAGCTTCAGCAGGCAGATAATCTATAATAGTAGTGTAAATATATCCCCATTAAATTTCAAGGGGATATATTTTTTGTATTAAAAGCATCGGGTTTCTTGCGGCTTTTAATTGTTACACTATTAACTTCGGCACCTGTAAGGATGATTATACTGCTGATATATAACCACATTAAGAGTACAATCACTCCTCCAATGCTACCATAGGTATTTGCATAGTTACCAAAGTGATTTACATAAGTAGAAAAGCCATAGGAAGTTATAAACCAACCTATAGTTGTAAAGGTTGCCCCAAACAAGACATTTTTGAATTTAGGCTTTACCTCTGGAGCATATCTGTAGAAGCATACAAATACAAACCACATTATTGTAAGGGATAGTATGTAACGAATCATAAACCATATTAACTTGAAGCTATCAGGAAGGCTAAAGTAACTAATTAAAAAATTTGCTAGTATTTGACCAAAAACCAATAGTATAAGAGAAAAAAGTATAACTACTGATAATGCTATAGTAAATAGTATTGCCAGCCCTCGTTTTTTCCAGAAGGGTCGTTTTTCCTGTAATCCATAGGATTTATTTATCCCTCTAATAAGAGCACCAACACCATTTGATGCAACAAAAAAAGTGGTTATCATACCTACCGAAAGGATGGTACTGCTTTTTTCGCCAACAATTTGTTGAACTATATCCAATACAATAACATAGGCATCATAGGGAAGAAAATGTAGTAAGCTTTCGAGGGTGGCTTCACTTGTAAGGGGAGTATAGCTGATTAAAGTAATTAAGAATATTAAAAATGGAAAAAAGGACAGAATAAGATAGAAGGTTACCTGAGCACCTAAAGCTGGCACCTCATGATGCTGAAACTGCTGATATAGTTCCTTAAACAGCTTATATAATTTATTAGACTTGAAATTTATAATCATCATGGTGGATGCCTCCTTAAATTGCTTATTAATATATATACACTAATAATATATTTTTTATATTAAATCAGCAAGGTTATATTAAACACTCAACATTTAACATTTATTTAAGAATTTTTTAATGGGTATTTATCAAATTAATAGGTATAATGTTAGTTGACAGAATTAAAAAATCAAATTATGCAGGAATTTTAATAGTTTTATTGAAAATATATAGGGGCAGCTCTGAATATTTTACTTAAGAAAAGAAAGAAGCTGGAGGATATCATGCATCCTATTTTACAAGGATTAATTTTAGGTTTTATAATTGTACTACCAGGAATGAGTGGTGGGACAGTTTTTGTTATTTTGGGTATTTATGAAAATGTTATTAAGGATCTTGTTAAGCTTAATATAAAGCCATATATACCCCTAATGCTTGGTGCAATTGTCGGCATTTTTTTGGGTGCGATGGCTTTTGCGGTATTCTTCGAAAACCATAGGGATGCTACTGCAGCTTTTTTGCTGGGCTGTCTTTTGGCATCTATTAAGCCAGTTTTAAGGAACTGCCCAAAGGTTAATTCAAAGCGTATGATTATATTAGCCATAGGGTTTATAATTGGATACTATTTAGTGGGAGAACCAATCAGCGTTGTTACCGCCAATGAAGAAGTGAGCTGGGTTATTTTATTTATTGGTGGGGCAATAGCAAGTGCAGTAATGATTATTCCGGGGCTACCGGGAAGCTCAGTACTTATTTTATTTGGAATATATGACTCTCTTCTATTTTACATAAAGGAATTAGACATTATTAATTTAGCCATATTTGGTATTGGAGGAGTTATTGGAATTTTTTCCCTAGTTAAGCTTTTAGAAAGACTATATTCAAAGCATCGGGGTCTTATTTCCTATTCCTTTGCTGGGCTAATACTTGGGTCATCCCGCGCCCTATTGCCTTATCGGATGGATATAATTATTCTTATTTTATTTGTTTTAGGATTTGCTGTAGTATGGCGATGGAGTGGTAAGGAATAATAATTTTGGATGTTATCGGTTAGTAGTAGAAGGAGGAGGAGCTAATGAAAAAGAAAGCAATTTTAATAGTACTGGTGATTTTTATAGGCTTTACAATAGTGGCTGCTGCCACCACCATCAACGGAGAGTATCGAGGGTTCCCCATAGTAATAGTAAGGGTTAACGGGGAGGTACTTAAGACAGAGGTTCCTGCAATAAATTTCTTTGGTAAAACTATGTTGCCTGTTCGAGATATAGGGGAAACCTTTGATGCCGCCATAGCTTGGGATGGTCAAACCTGGACTGTAGATCTGGTTAAGCCTGAAGTAGAAATGCTGTTTATTGATCAGCTTACTACAAATGAAGCTGGGGATAGCGTATTGGTGAATCCCTTTAAAGCATCCCACTCAGGGGAGAAGAGCTTTCAACTTTACCTACAAATGGATAAGCTTCCTAAGGGTAGACACACCTACCGAATTGTAGTTATTGACCCTAAGGGAGATACCATAAAAAGATCTGAAGAGTTTAATTTAGCTGTTAATGAGGATAATAAAGTAGGCTTCTATCAAACAATTGACTATGAAGATTTTGAATTAAAACATGAAGGAGAATATAGCTTCCAATTTCAACTGAAGATAAGGAATGAATTTAAGACGGTATATGAAAAGGCTTTAATGGTTATTGAAGGTCAGTAGTTAATAGTTTTAAAAAGGACAAGTAATCAAAAATAACTAATAAGGCAGATTATTTTTGCCTTATTTTCTTTTATAGTCTATGCTGCTTATATTTGAAAAATATTACAAAAGAATCATTAAAAATGCAGGAAATAGCAAGAGAATGTAGAAATAGTATAAAAAACCATGAGGAGGAGTTTTGCCATGCACAAAAAACATTTAACTTTAGTACTAGCATTTGTAATGATACTGGTCAGTAGTATCTCTGCCCTTGGACAAGGATTAGTATTTACTGATATAGAGGGTCATTGGGCAAGGGAGTATATTGAAGACATTTATAGCCGCAAGCTCACAACAGGATATGTTGATGCCACCTATAGACCTAATAATTCGATAACTGGTTTAGAGGCTGTAGTAATGCTGGCAAATCTCTTAGGTTATGATGCTCAAGCAAACCAAGCCTCCGCCTCTCAAGTAAAGCTATATACTGATAACAAAATACCTGCTTGGTCTCATGGGTATCTTGCATATCTTATGGACATGGATATCGTTATGGAAACTGAGCTATCAGGATTTGTATTAAATGGGCTAAATACCAATATTAAGAGATTTGAATTTGCAAACTTTATCGGCAGAATACTTGTTAATTATGCTGGAGAAGCTGTAAGTAGAAGCTATTTACTTCCTTATAAGGATGAGATGTCTATTCCAGCTGATACAAAACCCTATGTAGACCTAATGCTGAAGAAAGACCTATTAAACGCTGCCAGTAACGATGGCAGATTTTTACCAAATAATGAAATAACTCGTGGAGAAATTGCAAAGTTAGTTTCTTTAACTGCAGACATTCTAGATGGTGTTATTGACGATATTGTTAATAAAAAACCAAATGAAGAAGAAAAACCAAAAGAGGAAGAAAAACCAATAGAAAATCCAAAACCTGATAATGAAAACGAAAATGGTCAGGTAAGTAATGGGAATGTTACCTATAAGGAAGGTATGCTTGAGAACCTTGCTGTGGCAGGTAACAGAACCAGCATAACAATAAAATCAAACAATACTGTATTAATATATGATGTTAGAAGTGATGTCATTGTATATCTTGATGAGGTTAAATCAAATTTAGAAGCTCTAAAACCTGGACAGGATGTAAAGCTAAAGCTGGTAAGCGATTTGGTTGTAGAAATTGAGGCGGTTGATCTTAAAGAGTTGTACCAGGGCTATTTTGAAAGATTTCATAAAGGTACAACTAATACAGTACTAAGCCTAAGGGATTTAAATGGTGAAAACAAAGTCTTTACACTTCCTGACGATATTGAGATATATTTAGATAACAAGGAAGCAACCCTAAATGATTTTAAGCTCGGCGATGTAGTTAGGGTTATGGCTAAAGACGATCGATTGGTTGAGATACGAGGAAAAAGCAAGCTTGAAACAGTTAAAGGAGTAATATCTTATCTTGGCACACCAAATAACCCAATCGTTGAAATTACAAAAAGTGATGACACAGTTGTTAGAGTAGAGCTGGAAACTGATTCAACTATCCGTAGAGATGCCAGAACAGTTGGATTCACAAGGCTCAGACTTTCTGATGAAGTTACTGTTCAACTGGAATATGATCGAGTTAAAACCTTAAGTGCAACTACTGTACGTAGAAAGGTAGAGGGATATTTAAGAAAGATTGTTATTTCAGACGAAGAAGAGTATATTGAGTTGGAAACAACCTCTAATGAAAAAGAACAGTTTTTTATTACTGTAGATACAAGAATATGGGAGAAAAATAGACTAATATCAATAAGTGATTTAAGAATAAACCATTATGCTGAACTAGAAATAGAAAGTAATGAGGTTGTGCGGTTGACTACCTCCGAGAGACTTGAACAGGCTACGATGATAGGTACCATTTCATACATTCATAAGGACCTGAACATAATTGAGGTGATTCAAACAGTAGACGGAGAAGATATTGCTAAGAATGTTAGTGTAAAGACTAACACTATTTATATCAGACAAATATCTGGGAATACTGCTATGACAAACTTTACATCACTTAAAGTAGGGGATGTTTTAAGCATAACTGGACAAACTAATAAGGGTGTATTTACAGCGGATATCATTATTGTGACTAGTGCAAGTCCAAACAATAATTAACAGGAAATGAGGTTTCCTAATGTCAGTCAAGACAACATTGTGTAAAGGATTAAATAGGTTGTTCCCATTGCCGGTGCATCCCTTTAATCTACAAAATCAGGGTTTGAAGAGCTATGCCCAATGGCAGTATGAACGGGGGGAAGAAACCCTTCGATTTTACCTTGAGAAGGCCTCTAAGAAGGAAATTTTAGAGGATAAGGTCATATTGGATATTGGGTGCGGAGCTGGCGGAAAGACTTTATATTATGCCTCCCAGGGAGCAAAAAAAGTCTATGGAATTGATGTGGTGGCAAGGTACGAAGAGGAAGCCAATGCTCTTGCACAGGAGAAAGGCCTAGAGGACCGTTTCCAATTTATACTGGGAGATGCTGCTAAGCTTCCCTTTGAAGAAAACTCCATTGATACTATCATAATGAATGATGCTATGGAGCATGTTGACCAACCATTGGTTGTTTTGAAGGAATGCTACCGGGTATTGAAACCGGGTGGAAAACTATATGTTAACTTTCCTCCCTATTATCATCCCTTCGGAGCACATCTGAGTGATGCTATAGGATTTCCATGGGTGCATCTATTCTTTGATGATAAAACCCTTATAGAGGTTTATAAAGAAAGAGTAAAGGAATTGCCAGATGGAGATGAAAGAATAAGCTTTAGGATTGCCAAGGATAAGGAGGGAAATGAGTATTTCTCCTATATCAACGGTATGACTATTAAATGGTTTAACAGATTACTTAAGGAAACTAAATATAAGCTGGTCTATTATCGTGAAGTACCCCTTAGGTCAGTGTTTATTCCATTTACAAAGCTACCTCTGTTTAAGGAGGGTTTTGTGAAAATGGTGGTGGGGATACTAGAAAAATAAAGTAAAATAATAAGGCTATCTCAAATAGATAAATCATCTAGGCGAGAAGCCTTTTTTTTATTTTTATTAGTTAACATTTACAAAATTACTATAGCTGTATAATTGTTAACAAACAAATGGGTAAATTTTTCATAAAGATTACTAAAAGGAGAATTGTTTTGAAAGTCTAATTATATACAAACAAACAATGCAAGTTATATTAAATAAATTGCAATTCAAATTATATATAAATAGAGAAGGGAGATGGTTGCGTGGAAGAAATAAGAAGGAAGCTAAATAAGCTTGATGAGTACGCTGAAATCTTATCCGTTGCCTCCACCTATAGTAAAGAAGACTTTATAAATAATCCTTTGATTTATGGAGGTGCAGAACGATTTACAATTTTGGGTTATCAAAATATTCTTGAGGTAAGCACCCTAGTCATAAAGCACTGTCAATTTCCCAATACAAAAAACTTAATAAAAACCCTTGAAAGTAATAGAGTATTTCCCAATTGGTTATCAGCTAACATAAATGGAAGAATTAAGTATATTTATACATTGGAATATGACTACCTAAAACTTATGAATAAGGATGAATTGTACAATCTACTGCCAGAAATAGTAAGTGATTTAAGGCATTTCAGAAAATATGTGTTGGAGTATGTAGTTTAGAAAACACATAAGGCTCCATATTATTGCTGTTGTTTATTTATAAACAAGTAACAACAGGTGAAACAAGGATATGTTAAGGTTTACAAACTTTAGTTTTTACACAAAACACAAAGAAAAAAAGTCTTAAAACGTTGAAATGTAATTATGCATATATATAATTTATACATATTATTATAATTACAAAGATTAAATAAAGGAGGGTGTAGGTTTAGTTTTTGCAATCGTTATCATTAACCAACTAGAGAAAAGAGAGGGTGTAAAGATTTTGGGAGGAAAAAAGTGGAGAAGTATTAGTTTTTTATTGGTTTTTACCCTTGTGTTAAGTAGCTTTTTTACATTTTTTGATGGACATATTGTACATGCTGAAGCACCACAGGTATTTACAGAGACATTTGATAACTTAGGGGTTTCTGGTACAAATTATGTTAATGGTTCTTTTAAAGGAGATAATGGTATTACATGGCATTATACTCATGTGACTGGGGAGCAATCCTATCCTATTGATGGAGCAGGGATGTTACTGAGGAGATCTGGAGATGGAAGTAAAATTATTTCGGACCCAATTCCGGGAGGGATAGGAAACTTCTCAGTTGATATGAGAAAGGCATTTACTAGCACTGGAGATAGACAAATAGAAGTATTTATAAATAATATATCAATTGGCCAATCAATAGCATTCGGCAGTGGTAGTGGTGCAGATGATACTATTCACACATTTGAGGTAAAAGATATAAATATTACTGGTAATGTGGTAATAGAAATCCGTCATATTACTGGTGGCTCATCAAATAGACAGTTAACCATAGATAACATAACATGGACAAGTTATAGCGGTACTGGCGGCGAAGTACCACCTCAAGCTATTTCTATATCCCATACACCTGTTGAATCAACAGTAGCAGGCAGTGATATAGAGATTAACTTTACAACTAAAAATGAACAAGGTACTGTAACTGCTGCTGTTTACTATAGGCCTGCAGGTGGATCAAATTATACAATTATTAATCCAACAGGTAATTTCCTGGCAGTTATACCAGGTTCTGAAGTTACAGAAGATATGGAATATTACATAATAGCACAGGACGACAATAATACTGCAAGAAGTCCTAAAGCAGGAACTCACGAAATTAAAGTAGAGACAAAGGTTTCAGATATAATAGCAACACCAGCAGCAGGAGCAGTTGAGGCTGGAACAAAAGTTGAATTAACAACATCTACAGATGGTGCAACTATCTACTATACAACTGGAGATGATGAGCCTAATACTGTATATACTGAAAAAATAGAAATCCTTGAAGCTACAACAATTAAGGCAAAAGCTGTTAAAGCAGGCTTAGACGATAGTATTACCAGTACATTTTCCTATACCATGAAGGAGGATGAAGTATTATCTATCCTTGAAGTCAAAAAGCTTTCTGAAAATACTTCAGCAATTGTTAGTGGAGTGGTAACTGCATTATCTGGAAATAGAGAAGCATATATTCAAGATGATGTTGCTGGATTGCAAATTAACATATCCAATATTAATACTAAGGTTAAAGCTGGAGACTTCATTACTGTTAAAGGAAAAGTTGATGAGTATAATGGAGAGATACAATTTGTTCCAGACAGTCTAGATGATATAACGATTGAAAGTAGCGATAATAAATTACCAGAGCCATTACAAGTAACTATACAGGATGTTGATCATACACGAGGTCGTGTTAATGTTACAACGGCATTAGCTAATTATTTAGGCAACGATAGAACTACCACTGTAAGAGGCGTTATAACAGATAAATTGCCTAATAAAGAATTTGCAATACAGATAGCAGATACTGCTGATCCAACTAAAACTATAGATGTAGCATTACCTGGTGGTTTCAGAAAGGACTTTAGTATAACACTAGAAAACAACCCAGCTGCCGAAGGCAGAATAGTTATTGTTACAGGACAAGAAAAAGATTATTTTAGCAAGCCAGCAATAAGACAAGTTGATAAGTATGACCCAAATACTGGCATAAATACAAAAGGGAAGTATCACGTTAGCTTTGATGTTGAGGGAATGCTTGTTACAACCGAGCCCTTTGAGGTAGTAGGTAAAGACAGTAATGGATTTACTGCAAAGTCAGGTGACTTTGAAACATATATTTATACTGGACGAGCAGCTAACTTTAATCTAGTAGAAATTGAAGTGGGAGATTGGTACTCGGCTACAGGTGTAGTTGCATATTTTAATAGGCCACAGCTAAAGCTTGAAAATGGCGCTGATTTAAAATTTGAAGTGCCACCAGGACAACAGGACCCAAGGGAGCCACTTGTATTAGATATAAAGCCGGGTAATTTTGTGTCAACATTTGAAAGAAGCCCGTTAATATCAGCTAGACTAGAAAGAACAGAAGCAGACATAGATTATGGCAATATAAGACTACTTGTTAATGGTCTTAGAGTAGATCATACTTTAGATCAAGATAATAATCGTATATACTATCAAGCAGAAAATTTACCTTATGGAGAGCATGATGTAGCAATTTATGTTCCAGATGTTGAAGATAGGCTTAAAGAATTTAAATGGTTCTTCAGAGTAGAAAAGGAAAATCCAAGCTATAACTTCTATTATGGTATACCCCATGCCCATACAGCATATTCAGATGGAGCAGGTACACCAACTCAAGCATTCGATTATGCAAAAAATAATAAGTTAGATTGGCTATTTATGTCTGATCACTCCAACTGGTTGGATGGAGTTTCAGATGGCAACTTTGAATTTAACGCCAGTGCCAACGAGTACATCGAAGTAGATGGTTCACAGTGGTACAAGACTAGAAAAGAAGCTGAGGCAATTAATGCTAAATATAATGGAGAATTTTTAGCAGTTAGAGGGTTTGAGATGACTTCCAGTATATGGGGGCATACAAACACTATAAATAGTGACACCTATGTCGAAGCTAAAAAGCAAATGGTTCCCCTAAGGGAATACTATGACTGGGTGGTTGATGTATCGACAAGATCAGATGCAAATGTGTTTAACATGTTTAATCATCCAAACTGGCCAGATGACTCCTTTAATAATTTGGCATATGTGCCTAATCTGGACAGATACTTTAATGGAATAGAAGTAGCCAATGGGGCACCGCCATATAGCTATTCAAGGGCAGAAAGTCATTATTGGAAGTCTCTTGATAATGGTTGGAGAGTTGGTGCAATGAATGGACAGGATAACCATGCAACCAACTGGGGAGATCCTGATAATTTAACAGTTGTTATTGCTGAAAAGCTAGATACAAATAATATTATTGATGCAATGAATGCCAGGAGAATGTACTCAACTGAAACTCGAACCTTAGAGCTTACAGTTAAGGGTAATGGACATTGGATGGGTAGTGTAATTGATGTATCAGCTGGAGATGATGTAAATATAGAGATACTAGCTGAAGATTCTAAAGTATCTATTGATAAATTACAGTTAATTACCAATGGTGGACATATTTTAGAAGAAAAGGTATTTGACGGTGGAACCAACAAAGCCGAATGGAACTTAACAGTTGAAGCTTCTGGTGGTGCCCAGTGGTTTGTAATTAAAGTAATCCATAGTAATGGAGCCTGGGGTCATGCATCACCAATCTTCACAGTAGCTGGTGAAAACGATGTGAAGCTAACAGGTATAAATGTAAATCCTGATCCTACACTGCCAGGCTTTGAAACCAAAATAGAAGCTACAGTAACAAATATGGGTGTTAGAGGTGTTGAAGGAATAGAAGTTAAATTTTATGAGGGCAGCATCCATGAGTCAAACTTAATTGGTACAGTTGAATTAGAGGATAGTTTAAATGCTGGTTCCAGTAAAACTCTTAGTGCAACATGGTTACCACAAACTCATGGAGAAGTAAGAGTATATGCTGTACTAACCTATATCGAAGGTGTAACAACTGTAACAGAAATATCGAAGGCAGTAAAAGTTGTAAAACCAATAGGTAAGAAAATACTATTTGATGGGGCCCATAATAAT
Organism: Alkaliphilus peptidifermentans DSM 18978; assembly: GCF_900101495.1. Lineage (GTDB taxonomy): Bacteria > Bacillota > Clostridia > Peptostreptococcales > Natronincolaceae > Alkaliphilus_C > Alkaliphilus_C peptidifermentans. Next base: position 75,334 of record NZ_FMUS01000001.1, on the reverse strand, counting down.
GCCGATGTACCGGGAACCGTAGTGCAAATAATAGAAATGCTAAGGCTATATGGGTACGAAGCAACTATAAATACACAAAGATATACACCACAACTATTAGATGATGTAGATGTGCTAATTATTAATATACCATTAACTAAAGCAGCCTCATTTACTGCTGCTGAAGAGGATGCCATAGCCGATTGGGTTAATGCCGGTGGATCCATAATGCTGGCTGGTAAATCTAATCACGGTCAAGATAGTACATTATTCAATGGCTTAATGGAAAAGATGGGAAGTGGTATACGTTTTAATGATGATAATATATATGAGCTAGAGGGTTCGGGTAAGTATAGTGGATATGTATGGTCAATTATCATGAGTAACCTGCCACCGACAAAAAGTGGGTTAAACGCTAATATGGACTCAATCAGAATTTTCAGTGGGGCTTCCCTAATAAATGCAAATGGTGGGCCATTAGTAAATAATCCAGCATCGGAATTGGAGATACTACTATTTGCCAATGATACATCCTATACAGCCAATCCAGGGTCAAAGGCACATAGATATAATCTTGAAGGAGGGCTAGACGGGGATACTATTCCAGTTATAGCGAAAGAAAAAGTTGGTAATGGTAGAATTGTAGCAGCCGGTAGACATTTCTATTCAGACTTTGAAATTGGGAATGACAATAGCAATACTGCCTTGACGTTACAAACAATTGACTGGTTAGCAAATTATGATCGAATTAGAACAATAAAGGATGTTAGAGATAATGCTAATTCCGGTGATATTGTTACGGTTAGGGGTATAGTAACTGCACCAACAGATCACTTCTTTGATGTTATATATATTCAAGATGAGACATCAGGCTTAGCAGTATACGGTTCTCAAACCAAGAACAATTTACCTCTGGGAACTGAAATAATTGCTACAGGAAGAGTAACATACTTTGAAGGAGAATTAGAACTAGCCTTTGAAACATACGATTATGAAGTAATGTTTGTTGGGCCAGTTGGTGAAATTGAAACAACTGCTTTATCTACAAATAAAGCGATGTCACAGGATTATGCTGGAATGCTTATTACAACAGAGGGAGTTATAACTGATTATAATCCAATTGATGGAAACTTTACTATAAATGATGGTAGCGGTCATGCTCTTGTTCAAATAGATGGTTATTTAGGTCTTGGCATGGAACGATTTACAATAGGGGACAGAGTATCTGTGACAGGTATTTCCTCCTATGGTTCAAAGGGACCAAGAATAAGGGTGAGATACTATAGTGATTTAAGCTTTGCAGATGCGTCTACGTTTACATTAACATCAGTAAGTAAAGTAGCAGTAAATACACAATTTAATATTACAATTAATAATGCTAAAGATAAGGACAATAATTTATTGCAAGGTCCAACTACTGTTACAACTGAGGTTGGAAGTGAAAAAATAGTAGACACATATGACTTTATAAATGGTAAGGTATCGATTCCATGGACATTTGACACCACAGGGGAAAAATTGCTTAAAGTAACAGTAGATGGAGTAACAGAATCCAAAACATTAATTGTAACTGTTTTAGCAGCGAAGGTAATAACTTTTACTGAAGATCAATACGATGAAAATGGTAAAGCAACAGTAGATTTAGGAGATATAACTGAAGATACTATAGTAATAGTAACCTATGCAAAAGGAGAAGGTGAGAATAGAGTAGAAGTTCCTATTTCTATAACTGTACCTTCGGGTAGTAGCTCCTTAAGTATCTCAAATGTCGAAAAAACAAACAAAAACTTAGTTCTTCAATTGGAGGTTGGTGGACTAAATGGTAGAAAGGTTACACTAAAACTTCCAATACCAGAAGATGTTTCTACAGAAAGAGCTGGTGGATTTCATAAAAATGGTGATATGTGGGAATTTAGAAGTGTAATTGGTGTTGATGCTGATGCTAGAGAAGTTGAATTTGAAACAGATTTAAGTGCAATTGCAGTAGCTGAATTGGTTGACGTACCTACACTTAACACAGCAGCCATCAATCAAAACAAAGTAACATTAAGCTGGAATTTAGTAAATGGTGCAACCTTTGAATTAATACGTAAAGCCGGCGCATCAGAGACTGTTATTCAAGTAGAAAATAATCAGTATATAGATACAGTAAGCTATAACAGTACTTATGAATATCAGGTAAGGGCTGTTAAGGATGGTTATCATTCAGATCTTTCTAACAATGTATTAGCAACTACTGGTACGGCTCCAAGCAGTGGTTCTAGCGAAAGAGAAAGAGATGAAAATTCAGGTTCTACACCAAGTACTGGTGGTTCAGGTTCTACACCAAGTACAGGTAGTACAAAACAACCTCCTGTGTCATCAACAGAAGAAGTAATTGAAACAGAGGTAATTGATGAAGAGCCAGCGAGAGAAATAAAGGTTAATTTAACAGACATTGCTGGACATTGGGCAGAAGATTATATCAAAGAACTAGTCGCTCTAGGAGCAATCGGTGGTTATAGCGATGGAACATTTAGACCTGAAAACAACATAACAAGAGCTGAATTCGTTAAAATTATTGTTGAGGCCTTTAAATTAGAGGCGAAAGTTGGTAAGGTGTTTGAAGATACAAAGGATCATTGGGCTAAGGATTATATAGCTACAGCACAGGCCCATGGTATAATTAACGGCTATAACGATACAACATTTGGTCCAAATGACTTTATTACCAGAGAACAAATGGTGTTAATCGTTATTAGAGCAGCAAAACTAGACATAGTAAGTGGTGAAAATAAATTCACGGATAGTGAGGCAATTTCATCGTGGGCTAAGGATGTCATTTATACAGCCAACATAAATGGTATCGTTGGTGGGTATCCAGATAACAGCTTCAAACCTCAAGGAAATACAAAAAGGGCAGAGGCAGCTAAAGTAATAATTGAAGCCTTAAGAAAAATGAAGTAATATAAAATCAGGAATAATTGAAAGCTCTTCAGTAAAACTGAGGAGCTTCAACCTATTCTTATTCAACCTATGGAGGGTACATATGAAAAACAAAATCAATATTTTATCATTTACTTGTATAGCTTTAATTGCAATTGCAGTAATCTATTATTCGGGGATTTTCTATAGAAGCTTTGATTTTCGGAGAATGGATATAGATTTTGAAAAAGCAAGAATATTGGAGGTGTATTCAGAAAATCTGAATGCAGATAGAACAATAAAGGATATGTACCTAGGACATCAAGATGTACAGATAGAAATCACTACTGGAGACTTTAAGGGTGAAATTCATAATATACGAAACCCAATGGGAAGAACCTATAATGTTCATACGGATGAAAATATGGAAGTGGTAGTTACCATTTACAGGGATGGTAATAACATAGAAAGTGTCAGGATTTATAGCTATGAAAGAAGCAAAATAATTTACTTTTTAGTGGGACTCTTCATACTAGCAATAGTTGCTGTAGGTAGAATGAGGGGACTAAAATCAATTATTTCTTTAGTTTTTACTGGAATTATGATTATTTTCTTTTTAATACCCTGGATTTTAAGGGGATATAATCCAATATTAATTGCTATTATAACAGCCATATTATCAACTATAGTTACCTTTTATATGACCAGTGGATGGAGCAAAAAAACTCTAGCTGCCTCTACAGGTACAGTTTTAGGGGTAACAATTGCAGGAAGTATATCTTATTTGGCTGGCAGGATGGCACAGCTATCTGGAATGACCATGGACAAGGCAGATCAGCTAATTTATATTGCTGATGAAACCGGTATGCAGGTGCGGGGGCTTATGTTTGCAGCAATTCTAATAGCTTCCCTGGGTGCTGTTATGGATGTTGCAATGTCAATAACCTCATCGGTATTTGAAATAAACAGTGTAAATAAGGAGTTATCTAAAAAAGGACTATTCCAATCTGCTATGAATGTTGGTAGAGACATTATTGGTACAATGACCAATACTCTTATTTTAGCCTTTACAGGTGGACTCTTAAATATGTTAATTATTGTTATGGCATATAGAATGCCCTATGTGCAATTTATAAATCTTGATCTTTTTTCTATAGAATTTATACAGGCATTGGCGGGAAGTATTGGAATAGTTTTAACTGTACCAATAACTGCCATAGTAGCCGCATTGCTGGCGAAGGAGTTTAATAAAGCTAGTATGGAAAACAAAAAGGCTAAGGTAAAATAATATAAAAATCCAGCGAATATTAACTCGCTGGTTTTTTACTATAATTCTCTAATTACTCATTGCTTTTTCCATAGTCTTTAAGCTATAGTGACCTTCACTTTTGAAAATACCCACAATTTCATCAATTAAAGAGAACATATTATGACGATCAGAATGCTGGGTTATGTACTGGTGAAGGTTCTTAACCTTAACAATAGGTATGTTACTATTGGTGTGAATCTCTGCATCCTCATTTCTAATAACAATTATAGATTGAATGGGAATATATCGGATATTATTTCTCATCAACAAATCATGAATGATGTCATGGGTTTTTTGATGGAAATGAACAGGATTTCTTATAAGCTTTTGAGTAATATCATAGGGCCCTGTAAGCTTAGTGTAAGACCAAGTGTCTTCACTCTCGTACCCTTTAATTGTACCCTCAAAGTCAAGGGCACGTATATTAAAGATTCCCTTTGGTGATATAACAATAAAATCTGAATATCCCTTTGAAGCTTCATTTTGAAGTGTAACAGCAGATAAAAGTGTGTATTCTTGATTGAAGCTACTAAATTGATCCATCGCTTGCTTGTGGAGGGCTTCTGCCTTATCAATATATAGATAATAAATTGCTACAATGGTAAAAAGCAATAGAATTGAAGCCAGCATATAGCCAGAGGAGCTCTCTGCAAGGATAAATCCAAAGAATGAAATCCCTAAAAAATATAACCAGAGAGGATCTTTTATAAATCTCTCAATTGTTTTTTTGCTTCCCCTATTCTTTGTATTTAACATACAGTCAACTCCTTCCTTTTCTAATACAAAAATCCCTGTAATTAATTCTTTAAAGATCTGAATTCTATCATATTAATCTTTAATTTTATATTTATTTTCATGGATTTTAACTCTTACCAACATTCAACATTAAACATTAAACATTCAACATTCAACATTTAATATACTATTTACTATCTTTTTCATTTAATACCCACTATCATAAAATTTATGCATGTAGTTATGAATTTGTACTCGACACATATTGACGAAAAACCCTATGCTATTCATTATATTAAAGCAAACCCATTTAAATTTAGAACTATGACACTGGTCATCTTTATAGGATAATATCATCAAAGTCGCCAACAACAAAAGCTCCCCAAAAGGGAGCTTTAATTGTTTAATTACTCAGCACATATAAATTTTTCACAGCAGCTGCCGGAATGTCCACTCATGATAGCAGCCGTAATTGATTCTAAGAAAGATGGTGTATGCTGCCTATCAGAGCAGCCTAAAATGTAATCGTTTAACTCATTCAATTTAATAATTGGAATATCTGTATCACATTTTACTACTGCATGTTGATTTTTAACGATAAATATAGATTTCAGAAATAAATAATTTATATGATTTTTTTTCAATAGACTTTCAAGTATTTTTTGGCTCTTTTCCAGCTTGAAAATTGGGTTTCTAATACGTCTATGCTGTGGCTGATAGGGAAAAGAGTAATCGGTGTAATTCCAAACACCATCCTTTTCTTGCCCTTCTAGAATTCCGGTAAAATCCAACACCTTAATATTAAAGACTCCCTTCGGAGATATTACAACAAAGCTAGTACATCCATGCTCATAGCCATCAGTAATTTTCATGGAGGGGAGAATTATAAATCCTTCATCCAGCTTGCTTAAGTGTCTGAATATCCGGTTATGTAAATTAAGCTCTTCACCAAAATAAGCATAAGCAAGAATGGAAAGGCTCAAAACCAATAGGCAAGTGGACATGATATACATTGCAACACTGTTGGCTGCAATAAAGAAAATCACACAAATACCCAGTAAAAACATCCAAAATGGATTTCTGAATAAATCAGAATAGTGTGAATATTTAGTCTTTTTGTCGTAGCTCTTTACGATTGCCATATATATCACTCCATTTAAAAAAGGATTTGATTGTTTAGTATATGATGGTTTCAATGAAAAGTATATCATTTTTTATAATTATCATTATTAATTATATTACCACACTTTTTGCAATTTTTCTAATATTTTTTACTGGAAACCAAGCATTCAAATTTTTATAATTTTTTATATTGACAAATAAAAGTAAAAATATTAGAATAGACAACATATACTTTAATAGTTTAGCACTTTAATTAATTAAAGCAATGGAGTGAGATTATGGTATCGAAAAAAGTTTTATTACCTGAGGGAGTACAGGATTTATTGATTGATGATTGTATCTACAGAAGAAAAATAGAAAATCAGTTAAGTAGCTACTTTATGAAATCTGGATATATGGAGGTCAGTAGCCCAACATTAGAGTATTACGATTTGTTTTCCTATGAATACCTGTCAAAGTACGGAGATAAAATGTTTAAGCTTATTGATACCAATGGTAGCTTAATGGTATTAAGGCCCGATTGCACTATTCCTATTGCAAGAATGGTTGCCACTAAAATGAAGGATTTTATTTATCCCCTCAAACTATGCTACATACAGAATGTTTTTAGAATGGATCAAGAACAATCGGGGAGAAAAAGAGAATATCGGCAAGCTGGAGTAGAGCTATTTGGAGTTGAATCTTTGAATGCTGATGTAGAGGTGATTATTACTGCTATTGAAAGCTTACTGGAACTAGGACTGAAGGATTTTCAAATTGAAATAGGTCAAATAAAGATCATCAAGCATTTATTAAGAAACATTAATTTACCTGAGGAAAAGGAAGAAAAAATTTTATTGGCAATGGCAAATAAAAATTTAATTCTACTTGAGAGGGAGGTAGATGCATTAGAAATAGATGAAGCTACAGCAATTATATTAAAAAAACTCCCTACTTTATTTGGTGATGTTGATAAGGTTTTGGAGGAAGTAGAATTGCTCCCTCTAAATAAAGATATGAAGGCAGCTGTAGTTGAACTAAAGTCAGTGTGTAATATCATTAAGGAATGCGGCTACGGAAGCTTCATTACCGTTGATTTTGGTATGGTTGCACATTTAGGCTATTATACCGGTATTACATTTAAAGGTTATACCAAGGAACTTGGCGCTGTTGTCCTCAGTGGAGGACGCTATAACAAGCTTATGGAGACATATGGGATGGAATGCCCTGCTACAGGTTTTGCAATTATTGTTAATAAAGTTACCAAGGCATTAAAGCTTCAAGGGTGCCAGGTGAAAAAAGCAGAAAAGCATTACTTAATAGTAGCACCACAGAGTAAATATAAAGAAGCCTTTCAATTGTCTGCTGAGTTAAGGAAAAGTGGAAATATTGTAGAAATATCCTTGCTCGATAAAGGAGAGGAAGGGGATTATTGCAGCAGAAGGAATGTAGATGAGGTAATATATATAGACCATGAAGATAAGAAATTAGTTGAAGCATTATAGGGGGAAGCTACAATGGAATGGATTAAAATAGGCCTAGCGAAGGGTCGTTTATTAGAAGAAGAGATTAAATTATTAAGAAATATTGGAGTCGACTGTAGCGTTTTAACATCCAAAAGCAGACAGCTGGTATTTGAGATTCCTGAAAATAACCTACAGGTTGTTATGCTTAAGGCCCCTGACGTTCCTACATATGTGGAGCACGGAATTGTAGATATGGGTATTGTGGGGAAGGATGTACTTCTAGAGCAGGAAAAGCAGCTCTATGAGGTGGTTGATTTAAGGCTTGGCAAGTGCCGTTTATCTGTAGCGGGGAAGGACGGGGATACAATGGAGGGTAAAAAGCATTTAAGGGTTGCAACTAAGTATCCCAATATAGCTAAACGGTATTTTGCAGAGAAGGTTCAATCGGTTGAGATTATTAAGCAGGAGGGATCAGTGGAGCTTGCTCCAATACTTGGACTTTCAGATGTTATTCTAGATATTGTTGAGACAGGAAACACCTTAAGGGCAAATGGATTAATTGTTATGGAGGATGTTATGGAAATAAGTGCAAGGCTAGTACTAAATAAGGTCAGCTATAAAACTAAGAAGGATATGGTACGGAAGCTAATAGAACGAATTAATACAGAGGTTGATAAACAAAGCTTTAATGTTTAGGAGAGCCTCCCCTAAGAAAGGGAAATATTTGTTGAAGTAAAACACAAGGGGGAAATATGATGAAAATAATAAATGGAGATAGAAATAATATTTGTGAAATAAAAGAAGAGTTTAGAAAAAGAAATGATACAGATTTTAAAAAATATAACAGTACAGTGGAAAAGATATTGCAGGATGTAAAGGATGATGGAGACAAGGCCATTATTAAATATACTAATAAATTTGATGGAGTAGACCTGGTAAAGGCTGGAATCAAGGTTACCCCTGAAGAGATAGAGGCTGGTTGGAAGAAGGCTGACAAAAAGTTTATAAAGGTCCTGAGGAAGGCTATTGAAAATATAAGAAGCTTTCATGAAAAGCAGAAGGAAAACTCATGGTTTACCACTGTAGCTGGTGGGGGAATTTTAGGGCAAAGGGTAACATCCTTAGAAAAGGTAGGCTTATATGTACCAGGTGGAACGGCTGCATATCCCTCGTCGGTTCTAATGAATGCAATCCCAGCAATGGTGGCAGGAGTAGAGGAAATAATAATGGTTACTCCACCATTAGCCAACGGAGGTGTTAATGAAGGGGTTTTGGCAGCTGCTAAGGAGCTTGGAATAAATGAAATATATCGTGTCGGTGGAGCTCAGGCAATAGGTGCATTAGCCTTCGGAACTGAATCCATACCAAAGGTAGATAAAATAGTAGGCCCTGGTAATATTTACGTTGCAACAGCTAAAAGACAAGTATATGGCTTTGTAGATATAGATATGATTGCTGGACCAAGTGAGATTTTAGTTATTGCAGATGAGTCGGCAAACCCAACTTATGTAGCAGCCGATCTGTTATCACAGGCAGAGCATGACACCTTAGCCTCAGCTATTTGCATTACCACATCTGAAGAGATGGCTTTGGCAGTAAAGGATGAAATAGTAAAGCAAACTGAACTATTAGAACGCAAGGAAATTATTAGAGAATCTCTGAAAAACTATGGAAGTATTATAGTAGTTTCTACCCTTGAGGCTGCAATAGAAATCTCTAATGAAATTGCGCCAGAGCATCTTGAGCTATGTATAGAAGATCCCTTTATATGGCTAGACAAAATTAAAAATGCTGGTGCCATTTTCATAGGAAATTTTTCGCCGGAGCCCCTAGGAGATTACATGGCTGGACCCAATCATGTATTACCCACCAGTGGAACGGCACGTTTCTTCTCACCATTATCAGTTGATGATTTTGTAAAGAAGAGTAGTATAATCTATTACTCAAAAGAAGCGTTGGAAAAGTCAAAGGATGACATCATGATATTTGCAGAGCTGGAGGCATTAACAGCCCATAAAAATGCAATAAAAGTGAGGTTTGAAAAATGATTGAAAAGCTGATTAAAAAAAGTGTAAATCAATTATCAGCCTATGAGCCTGTTGAACAAGGAGAAGGCATTAGGCTGGATTCCAATGAAAATACCCTTGTACCCTATTTACTAAATCAAAAGATAGCAGCAGCTCTACTTAAGCTTAATGTAAATAGATATCCTGATCCAAACTCATCGGAGCTGATAAAGCTAGTAGCAGCAAAAAACAGAGTTGGTTTAGATGAGGCTATTATCGGTAGTGGATCTGACCAATTAATTGGTATGATTTTAAATGCTTTTATTAATGAAGGTGATAGAATAGTCACTCAAGCCCCTACCTTTTCCATGTATAAGATTTCTAATCAGATTATGGGGGGAGAAACTGTAGAAGTGGATATGGGCAGTTCCTTTAGCTTTGATTACTATAGCTTTATTAAAGTAGTTAAGCAGGTACAACCCAAGGTTGTTTTCTTAACTAACCCCAATAACCCAACTGGGGGAATAATTCCAAGGGAGCAAATCATTAAAATTATTGAGCATTCCAACGGAATTGTAGTAGTGGATGAAGCTTATTATGAGTTTTATGGAACCACTGCTGCAGACCTTATTCATTATTATCCTAATTTGATAGTTTTAAGAACCCTATCAAAGGCATATGGTTTGGCTGGGGCTAGAATTGGATATGCCATTGCCTCTAAGCAATTAATATCTACACTTAAGAAGGTAAAGCCCCCTTATAATATTAGTAGTCTCGATCAAACAGCAGCAAAGATTTGTCTTGAAAATCAAGAGTTATTCAATGGAGCAATTAATGAGATTATAGAGCAACGAAAAAGCTTAATGGATGGCTTGAATGAAATTCCAGAAGTTGAATCTTTCGAGAGCTATGGTAATTTCATATTATTAAGGGTTGACTCCGCTGAAAAGCTTTATGAATATTTAAAGGACAGAAGGATATTTGTTCGCTACTATGAAGGGGAAGGTCTATTAAAAAATTGTATTAGGGTGACAGTGGGTACGGCTACAGAAAATCAAGGCTTTATGGAGGTAGTAAGAAGATACTTTGGATTACAGAAGGAAGCACCACTTAAGATGGCAAGATAAAGAACTGCTCATTACTCATTACTAATTATTAGTTGCTTCTAGATAGGAGGTTATTATGGAAAGGCGATATACTGGAAAAAGAAAAACCAACGAAACTGAAATTGAAATCACTTTAGATATAGATGGTGAAGGAAATGGTACTATTGAAACGGGTATTGGTTTTTTTGATCATATGCTGGAGCAGGTGGCTAAACATGGCTTAATAGATATAGAGCTAAAGGCAGTCGGTGACCTTAATGTAGATTTTCATCATACAGTGGAAGACGTTGGCATTGTATTAGGCGAAGCTATTAAGGCAGCAACTACAGATAAAAAGGGTATAAAACGATATTCAACTATTTATACTCCTATGGATGAAGCCCTCTCAATGATTTCAATAGATGCTAGTGGAAGGCCATTTATTTATTTCGATGTAAAATATACAGGTGAAAGGGTTGGCTCCTTTGAAGTAGAGCTAGTGGAGGAGTTCTTTAGAGCTGTAGCAATGAAGGCAGAAATTACCCTCCATATAAATAATCTCTATGGAAGGAACAACCATCATATTATTGAAAGTATATTTAAGGCATTTGGTAGAGCCGTGAGAGAGGCCTACACCATAGATGATAGAATAAAAGGTGTTATGTCAACAAAAGGGATTCTATAAGGCTAGAAGTTTGGAGGTTAGATTTATGATTGCGATATTAGATTATGGAATGGGAAATCTACGAAGCGTTGAAAAGGCCTTTGGCTATATAGGGATTAATGCAATAGTTACAAATGAAAAAAGACATTTAATGGATGCCAGAGCCATTATAATACCCGGTGTGGGAGCTTTTTACAATGCCATTGAAAATCTTAAAGAAAAGGGATTAATTGATTCAATTATAAATGAAGTAAATAAAGGAAAGCCCCTTCTTGGAATATGTCTAGGTATGCAAATATTATTTCAGCGGGGAAGCGAAACTGAGGCATGTAATGGACTAGGCTTACTAGAGGGAGATGTAATTAAAATACCACCTAAGTTTAAAATACCTCATATGGGCTGGAATAAGCTGCATAGAAGGCAAGACAGTAGACTGCTGCAGGGCTTAGAGGAAGATGAGTACGTTTATTTCGTTCACTCCTTTTATGTTAAAACAGATGCTAATGATATTGTTAAAGGGGTTACACAGTATGGTGTGGAAATTCCTGCTGTTATTGAAAAGGATAATGTTTTTGCAATGCAATTTCATCCAGAAAAAAGCGGTGATATTGGTTTGAAAATACTTCGAAACTTTGGGCAGGTGATAAAATGATTATTTATCCAGCAATTGATATAAAGGATGGAAAATGTGTACGCTTAACACAAGGTTTAATTGATCAAGAAAAGGTGTATTTTCAATCTCCTCAGCAGGTTGCAAGACTGTGGCAGAAGCAGGGGGCAGAGTGTCTTCATTTGGTTGATTTAGATGGTGCTTTCACTGGAAGCACTAAGAACTTAAAAACTATAGAAGCAATAATTAGTGAGGTGGATATTCCTGTACAGGTAGGAGGGGGGATTAGAAATATTGAAACAATTCAAGCCCTTCTTCAGATTGGAGCAGAAAGAGTTATTCTAGGAACAAAGGCATTGGAGGATAAAGCAATGCTTGTCAATTCTATTGAAAAATATGGGAATAGAATTGTCGTCTCCATAGATGCAAAGGATGGCATGGTTGCCCTGGAGGGCTGGGTGAAGCTTAGTAATGTGAAAGCAGTTGACTTTGTTAGGGAACTGGAAACTATGGGAGTAGACCACATTGTCTATACTGACATTAGTAGGGATGGAATGCTTGAAGGACCAAATCTTAATGGCATTAAAACTATAAAAGAGGCTTCAAAGATAAAACTTATTGCCTCTGGAGGGGTTTCTTGTTTACAGGACCTAATTAGCCTAAAGGAATTAGATGTTGAAGGTGCCATCGTGGGTAAAGCTCTATACGAGGAAAGGTTTACTTTGAAGCAGGCTAGAGGGGTGATAGGATGATAGCTAAAAGAATTATACCCTGTCTGGATGTGGATGGAGGTAGAGTGGTAAAGGGTGTGAATTTTGTTAATTTGGTGGATGCAGGAGACCCTGTCGCCATTGCACGGGAATACAATCGGTTTGGAGCAGATGAATTGGTTTTTTTAGATATATCAGCCTCCCATCAAAATCGAGGGCTAATACTGGATATTGTCAGAAAAACGGCCGAAGAGGTATTCATTCCCCTTACAGTAGGTGGTGGTATCCGTAGTATCGACGATTTTAGAGAAGCTTTGAGGGCAGGAGCAGACAAAATATCTATGAATTCGGCAGCTGTTGAAAACCCATCCCTTATATATGATTGTTCCAAAAGGTTCGGTAGTCAGGCGGTGGTGGTGGCAATAGATGTAAAGCTACAGCAGGATGGAAGATATAATGTGTATGTAAAGGGAGGCAGAGTGAATACTGGAATTAATGCCTTAGACTGGGCTAAAAAGGTTGAAGCTTTAGGGGCAGGAGAAATACTCTTGACCAGTATGGATCGAGATGGTACGAAGGCAGGCTATGACTTAGCCATAACAAGGGATATTAGCGAAGGAGTAAATATACCTGTAATTGCTTCAGGAGGCGCAGGAAGCTATCGAGATTTCTATGATGCCTTTAAAGCTGGAAGCGCTGATGGCGCCCTTGCAGCATCACTCTTTCATTTCAAAGAGGTTGAAATACCAAAGCTAAAGGAGTATCTTGAAACGGAAGGAATCGAAGTAAGAAGGTAGGGGACAAAATGGAAAAAATAAAAGAACTAAAATTTGATAAGGCAGGCCTTATACCTGCTGTTATACAGGATATAGATACGATGCAGGTTTTAATGATGGCATATATGAATGAGGCTTCACTATTAAAAACAATAGAAACAAAGGAAACCTGGTTTTGGAGTAGAAGTAGACAAGAGCTTTGGAATAAAGGTGCCACTTCTGGTAACATCCAAAAAGTAATTTCAATTGACTATGATTGCGATGGCGACACACTGTTAATTAAAGTTAGGCAAAAGGGAAATGCCTGCCATACTGGAGAAAAGAGCTGTTTTTTCAACCAGCTGGAGGCTTTTACAGAAAACAATGATTCATCTAATTATAATGAAGAAAAACATATTTTAACAAAGGTTTATGAAACTATTACTGAAAGAAAAAGGAATCCGAAGGAAGGATCATATACCAACTATTTATTCGATAAGGGCCTGGATAAAATCTTAAAAAAGGTAGGAGAAGAAACCGCAGAAGTAATTATTGCTTCAAAAAATACTGATAAAGAGGAATTAGTATATGAGAGCAGTGATCTAATATATCATCTCTTGGTATTGCTATGCCATAAGGATGTAAAACCAGAAGATGTATTTGGTGAATTGGAAAAACGATATGCCAAGTAACCAAAGCAATTATATGGTTTGGTTACTTGTGCAAAATATTAAATATTAAAAACAATGGAAGGATTTTTAATAAATATTTTATCAAGTATTTCCTGAGAAAAACCACTGTCCTTCAATAGGAGCATTAAATCCTTAAAAACCCAATCCATAGATTTCTTGCATATTTTTTCATCAAGATCATAAATACAATGGTCTTGGGAAATAAGCAATCTACCTATTAAGCCTGACTCATTCATGGAATTTATCATTTCAATATACCATGTAAAGTCATTAGCTCTGGCTAAGGTATAATCGAAGGACACCCACATACCCTCCTGTGCTAATTTTTTGATTAACCTGGTATTTTTTTCAATATCACAATGAAGCCAAACAAATTTATTAAGTGGAAAATTCTCTTTTTCTAACATATGAGATATTTCCTCTATTACCTTTGAAGACTCACAGTGACAGTGAATAGGAAGGTTAGTCTTTAAACTTGTCTCAATGGCAGCTAGGAGGATTCTAAGTTGGAAGTCGGTTAGAAAGCCGGAGTCTCCTAAGGCTATCTTTATAAAGCCGGGTTTAACAGAAGTACCATTAATTCCATTAAAAAACTCATTACTCCAGAAATCAACAATTTCTTCAGTAGACATGTTTTTAATGGTGGATGGTATGTATTTACCATCAAATTGAAGTCCATCCCAACCGCCAGTGCATGTAATGAAATTAATTCCTGACTTTGATGAAGCTTCAACAAGTAAATCTATATTCCTTCCTAGACCATTGGGAGTAGCATCAACTATGGTATTACATCCTAATTCTTTCAAATAACTTAAAAAGGGTAGAGTAGTAGCTATAATTTCTTCTCTATTATAGTGGGTAGGAGTATCAGCACCACCGAAGTCCACAACAAAATGCTCATGACAGAGTGTTAAACCTAATTCATTATTTTTGATAGTTCCTAATACTGTATTAATCATTTATATACCTACCTCCTATATTGTTTGATAAATTATATATAATTTAATATAATTGTAATGTACAAGGCCAATATTAACCAGTAGTTTTTTTAATAGTACCTAGTACAAAATTTTGCACCATGTTGGAGGAGTGAAGGTGGAAATAAAAAATATTAAGTGTCCTCTTGAGATAACCCATAATATTATCAATGGCAAGTGGAAAATTTCAATAATATGTCTATTAAAGAATAGTGTTATGAGGTTTAACGAATTACAAAAAGCTTTACCAGAAATTCAAAAAAGTTATCTAACTCAACAATTAAAAGAGCTTGAGGAATATGGAATTGTACATAGACAGGCATATTTAGAAGTTCCACCAAAGGTGGAATATTCCCTTACAGAGATAGGAAATGAGTTTTTAAAGGTTATGGATGTTATGAATAGATGGGGTGAATATTATATTAAGCATATAGAAAGAAAATAAATTTAGGGAGTATTTGAGCCGGATACGTTAAGTACGGTTCTGTGATAGTAAAAAAACAGGATTAACTAATCCTGTTTCAGACTGTTGAAAATCCTCCATCTTCTTCGTTGCTGCAAAAACCCAGCACCCTCACGTATTATGTATACGCTACGTTCGCTGGGTTTTCTTGCGCCTCGAATCTGAAGAATTTTGAACAGTCTGGACATTGTTGGCTTTTTCAACAACCTAAAACAGGATTAACTAATCCTGTTTTTTTTAACGAGCTGGAGGCTTTTTACTGAAAACAATGATTCATCTAATTATGGACTTTATTGAGTTTTAGTATGAGGATGAGTAACTTTATTTGATTCATATTCCTATATATGGTAAAATTTATAAAAAAAGTTAATTTCAATTTCATTTTTTAAACAAAATAAACTTTAGCATATGCTATCAATGGAGTACTTGAATATTAGGAGGTAAATATAATGAGAAAACATATTGTCAAAGTGTTAATTGTTCTATTGCTTTTATTAGGGATTTATTCTTTACGTATTACGCTTCTTTACAACAATAACATTTTGGTTACTAATGCATTAAAACAGGAAAAGGTAGAACTGACATCTGTGATTGAGGGTTTCATACAAGAAAATACGAATGTTATCGACATTCTCAACCTCGCTAGTTTATTCATCAGAGCCCATACAAATGGTGAAAAAGAGGAATTAGAAAAACTATTGTCGGATGAATTTCGCTTAGAAGAAAGAAATGGTGACCTTTTTCTCTTTTATGAATATGCAAATGAAAAAATTCAAATGCCTTTATACCGATCTAATTCTAACTATGAGTTTGATTATTATTATATCAAGGGGTTTGATTATGACATTGAAAATAAAACTGCAAAAGCTTTTATACGAGAAATTTATATTGATGAACAAAGAGAGGTAGCATCACCACCAACATTCTTAAAATTAGGGTTCAAATTAATTAATAAAGAGTGGCAGATCATATCTGTAGAGTTTGATGTATAGTCATTAAATATTATTCATTGTATGTGAAACTTATTGATGTGTTATTGAACAATAGTACATGAGAAATACCAGAAAATATTACAAACTATAGAAGAGTATCTATAATAAAAAAGATCGTTTATTATAGATACTCTCCTAGTACATGCTATAAGCTTTTACGCTTAAATTGCTTTATTTGATGCTTTTTTTAAATTTCTGTCTGAAAAAGTACGTTTAGGATCTAAGCAAAGTACTCTTCCAAACCTTTTAAGATGCCAGCAGCAAAGTCTAAAGAAGCTTCATAAAGTGGGTAATCTAATCTATTCATAGCTGTTTCATTGCTAATGAACTCTACTTCCACTAAAGCTCTAGGGTAACTAGTACTTGAAGGATATCTTAACACACCTAAAAAACCAAGAGCAGATTTTGTGTCATCTTTAACACCACGATTTTCTGTACCCATCCATTCAATCACTTTATTTTGAATAGTTTGAGCAAAAGCCATGTCTTGAGGACGATTTTGTGCATAATATGTTTCGGTACCTTTAGCAGATCCACTTCCAGAATTCCAATGAATACTAACTACAGCATTCACGCTATTATCTCGTCCCATTTCCCAACGGTCATTAATACCAATATACTCATCAGAGTCTCTGGTCATAATGA
Source organism: Alkaliphilus peptidifermentans DSM 18978 (assembly GCF_900101495.1). GTDB lineage: Bacteria > Bacillota > Clostridia > Peptostreptococcales > Natronincolaceae > Alkaliphilus_C > Alkaliphilus_C peptidifermentans. The sequence goes on along the minus strand of NZ_FMUS01000001.1, from coordinate 58,241 downwards.
CAGTGGCTCCAGCATTTTCTAGGTAACTTTGCGTCGATAATGCAAACATTAAAGCAAGGTCTTTTTCTAAAATTTGATTTCCTTTTAAAGTACCAACTGCTCCTGAATCCCAACCACCATGGCCAGGGTCGATTAAAATTTTTTTGCCTTGTAAGCTCATAGTATCAATCCTTTCTCTTTTGAAATATTTTTATCGTTATCCTTTCATAATAAGACTTCACTTCAATGGCCATTTCGTTTTGTCTTACACTTAATAAGAAGAAAATAAAATAGATTTTGTAAACCATTTAACAAAAAAATTAGTAATTAATGATTTCGTTACAAGAACTAAATTAATTTTAACTTACAAGGGGGTAGTGGGAGCATACCTGTTATTATTGTGTTTTTGTTTTCAGCAATTTTAGAATGTTTTCTTATTTCTTTCGAAATGGTACTTGGATCTTTACCTATCTTTCTGGCAATAGCCGCAAAAGAATCTCCAGCTAAAAGACTTTTCTCGATTTCAATTCGCTGTGATAATGTTAAATGTTTTTGATTGCCTCTTGGTTTCTTATTCATGTTAACCTCATTCCTGCACAGGCAGGCAATCAACCGCCCTTTAATTATACAGGAATGGGTATGCATATTTAAATTCCATCTATACAGAATTTACTGGTGCAATATGGAATTTACTTTTTCATTTAATAATTATTAATTACTGAGGACTCATTAGTAATGACTTCTCGAACATATGTTTGACATATAATAATAATATGATACAATTTACTTATACAATCTAATAGGTAAAAATTTAAACCTTTAACTCTCAGTTCTTAATTCCTAATTATTAAATTTCTCATGGAGGGTCCTTGCATGGAAATTCTAGATAAATTGACAATTTTAGCAGATGCTGCAAAATATGATGTTTCCTGCTCCTCCAGTGGAAGCTCCCGAAAGAATAAGGAGGGGGGCATTGGAAATGCAGCCATAAGTGGTATTTGCCACAGCTGGTCCGATGATGGACGCTGTATTTCTCTATTAAAAATCTTATTGACTAATTATTGCATATATAATTGTGCCTACTGTGTTAATAGGTCATCTAATGATTTGCCTAGGGCGGCCTTTACACCTGATGAAGTGGCTCAGCTTACAATCAATTTCTATCGAAGAAACTATATTGAAGGGTTATTCCTTAGCTCTGCCATTATGAAGGATCCAAACCATACCATGGAGCTATTACTAACTACGGTTAAGCTATTAAGAAATGAACATCGGTTCAATGGATATATTCATGTTAAGGCAATACCTGGAGCTGATAGTAGGCTTATTTATGAAACTGGTAAGTATGTTGATCGTATGAGTGTAAATATCGAATTACCCAGTAGTGGAGGATTAAAGCTTCTGGCTCCACAAAAGAAAAAGGAAGAAATTATTAAGCCCATGAGCCTCATAACGAGGCAAATGAAACAGCATAAGGAAGAGAAAAAAATCTTCAAAAGTAGTCCCTCCTTTGTTCCAGCTGGCCAAAGTACACAGCTGATAGTTGGAGCAACGGCAGATCATGATTATCAAATTCTTAAGCTATCAGAGGGTTTATATAATCGCTTCCAATTAAAGAGGGTATATTATTCTGCTTATGTACCAATAGGTATTCATCCACAGTTACCAACTTTAGCTAGTCCGCCCACCCTGAGGGAGCATAGACTATATCAAGCAGATTGGCTATTAAGGTTTTATGGCTTTCAGGCTACAGAACTATTAGATGAAGTACAGCCCAATTTCGATACACTATTAGATCCAAAGTGTGATTGGGCGTTAAGAAATATGCATTTGTTTCCTATAGAGATAAACAAAGCTGAGATAGAGATGCTTTTGAGGATACCAGGAATTGGAGTACAATCCGCCAGAAGAATAGTAGCTGCTAGGCGGATGGCCCCAATAAGCTATGATGGATTAAAAAAAATAGGTGTTGTTATGAAAAGGGCACGTTATTTTATAACCTGTCAAGGAAAGTATTACGGAGAGGTAGGTTTGCAAGAAAGGCTTATACGGCAGTGTCTAATTTCCAAACCTATATTGGTACAAAATAAACCAGAAGAAAAGCAGCTGTCATTATTTGATGTATACCAACTAAAGGAATCAATTATAACAGGAGAGTTATAGCCATGATTATTTTTGTTTATGACAATAGCTTTGAGGGGCTCTTAACAGCTATATATGAAGCATATTATACCGATATAAAGCCTAGAGCAATAGTTTCAGATGAATATTATGAACCTAACCTTATAGACAATAGAATCTATATTGAAAGTGATATAACTAAATCAAACAAGGTATATGAAGCAATTAAAAAGAAGATTTCTCAAGATGCTCTAAGGCATGTTTATCATGTCTTTCTTTCTGAGCTAAAGGAGGCACCAACGGTTATATACAAATACCTACTAATAGCCTTTAGGATGGGCTATCAGGTGGATTTTCTGTTAACAAATCAACATGTATTAAATATGCATAAAATTAGTAAAAAGGTAAGTCGTGAAAAGCATAGGATGTTGGGACTTACCCGATTTCAATTGATTAAAGAGGATTTTTACTATGCACCTATCGAACCTGACTATCATATTATAGGATTGCTGGCGCCTCATTTTGCTAATCGGATGGCAGATCAACATTGGATGATACATGATGTAAAAAGAGGAGCTGCTGCTGTGTACGATAAAAAGGAATGGTTTTTGACGGAGGTTGATATGAAGCTACAGGCATCAGTAGGGGCAGAAGAGGAATTGTATCAAGAACTATGGAAAACATATTTTAAAAGTATATCAATAAGTGAAAGAAGAAATCCTAAACTCCAAAAAAACTTTATGCCTACTAGGTATTGGAAATTTTTAACTGAAAAGAAGCAATCTTGATTGGTAAAAACATGCCCTATATGCTAAAATAGTTTTAAAATAGATTTTAACTGCATCAGGGGGACTAATGATGATAAAACAACATTTTTCAAAGGACAAAAAAAATGAAGTTTTATTTCTATTCAGTGGTTTAATTCTATTAAAGCTATTAGTTTTTCATAGCTTTATTGGAATTGAACGAAATTATATTGCTATTTCAGTTTTAAATACTTTTACAGTAATGGCAATATTAATAATGACTTCGCTATTAAAAACTGTAAATAGATTTAAAACCTTTTTAATAATAAATATTATAATATCCTTTCTTTTTTTTGCTAATAGCTTATATTTTAGACATTTTGGTACGGTACTACCTATTCATATCATTTACCAAATACGCCATTTAAGAGGAGTAGGGGGAAGTATTTATTCTATTTTGAGGCTTCAATACCTTTTGTTCTTTATAGATATAGTTCCTCTAATGTGGTACTTTAATCGCAAATATAAGGGCAGAAGCACCCTCTCAACGAGACCAAGACATGCCCTTACATTATTAATGGCCTTTGTAATGGTATTCACCTCAGTATTTGGGCATTTTATGCTTAAAAGAACAGATGATGTGATTCTAACACCATATAACCTTGGTGTGATAAATTATCACATATATGATATTCTTAAAGCATTTAGAAACGAAACAATTCCCGCTGGTTTTGCCAATGTTATAGAAGAGGTTATTATAGAAGAAACTGATCTATATGAAAGGGAATATACCGGGTTAATAGCTGGAAGAAATATTATTGTAATTCAAGCCGAATCGCTACAAGCCTTTGTTATTAATGAAGATATTAATGGACAGCCCATAACTCCTGTCCTTAATCAGCTGATAAAAGAAGACAGTTTTTACTTCTCCCAATATTATGAACAGGTGGGGTGGGGAAACACCTCAGACGCAGAGTTTGTATCCCACAATGGTCTTCATTCATCCTTAAAAAACTATAGCTATAAAAGCTATGAAGGCAAAAACCTTATATCTCTGCCTAATGTTTTGAAGGAAGAAGGTTATAGTACTATTGTATTTCACGGTAATGAACCTGAGTTTTGGAATCGAAGAACAATGTATCCGTATATGGGCTTCGACACATTTATAAGCACAGAGGATTTAATAGAAGATGAAGTAATAGGCATGGGGTTAAGCGATAAGTCTCTTTTTAAACAAGCGATTCCATATTTAAGTGCTATTGATCAGCCCTTTTACTCCTTCTTTATTACATTAACCTCCCATTATCCCTTTTTAATGGAGGAGGACCATAAGACCTTATTTGTCCCAGAACCTTATCAAGACACAATTTTTGGTGACTATATTCATACTGTGAACTACTTAGATAGGTCAATAGGTGAATTAATCAACGACTTAAAGGAAGCAGGTCTTTATGAAAATTCAGTAATAGTAATTTATGGAGATCATCATGGACTAAAAACACAGGACGAAGAAACTCTAGCCCTTTTGGAAGATTTCCTTGATAAAGAGCTTCGAGTGGATGAAATGCTTATGGTGCCTTTAATCATTCATGTTCCTGATGGTGATATCAACGAAGAAATTACAATAGCTGGTGGGATGATTGATTTCTTTCCCACCATGGCAAATCTACTTAACATTACTATAGAAAATACCCATCAAATGGGTAAAGATCTCTTAAATAACAAAGAGGGATTTGTTGCAACCTTCATTCATACAGCTATGGGGTCCTTTATAGATAATGACAAGGTATTTATAATGTCGAAGGATGGAGTTTTTGAAAATAGTAGTGGGTGGAATAAACTTACTGGAGAAGAAATGGATTTAGAAGATTTTAGGGCGGGGTACCAAAGGGCTTTGGTTGAGATATATTTATCAGAATTTATTTTGGAAAATGATCTATTACCGTTGGTGGGTCCGCTAGATATATTAAAGATACTTGAAGAAAGAGAATAAAAAAAGCACTGTTGATTTTTCAACAGTGCTTTTGAATTATACTTTTTACTTAAATACGTCTATAATTCCTTGTACGAATACTATTGCAATAGCTATTGGTGCAACCCATTTAACTAGGAAGCCCCATACTTTCATCATTGGGAAGCTGATTTTACCGTCATTTGTAACTTCCTTGTAGGCATTATCAAGTCCCCAAACCCATCCGATGAAGATACATAATAGCAATCCACCTAATGGTAATAAGATATTACTTGCAACAAAGTCTACAGAGTCTAAAATATCTAAACCAGGAATTATTGTAACTTTTTCCCATACACCGATACCTAATGAAGATGGTATACCCATTAAGAATATTAGTCCACCAAAAACTATACTTGCTTTTTTACGATTCCATTTCTTTTCGTCTACGACATATGCAACAACAACCTCCAGTAGAGATATTGAAGAAGTTAAAGCTGCAAATAATACAAGTACGAAGAATAAAACTCCGAATAAAGAACCTAAAGGCATTTGAGAAAATACTGCAGGTAATGTGATAAATAATAGTCCTGCGCCTCCCTCTGGGTCAAATCCAAAGGCAAATACTGCTGGAAGAATTGCAAGACCAGCGATTAAAGCGATAGCTGTATCTAATAATGGAATTTGTAAAGAACTATCAATAAGGTTTTCTTCTTTATTTAAATAACTACCATATGTGATCATAGTACCCATACCTAAGCTTAGGGAGAAGAATACTTGACCTAATGCAGATAATACTACTCCACCAGTTATTTTAGAGAAGTCTGGTACTAATAAGAACTTAACACCTTCAAATGCTCCTGGTAAAGTTAAAGAACGGAACATAATAAGAATCATCATAACAAATAGTGCAGGCATTAATATTTTTGAATACTTTTCTATACCACCCTTAACACCACCAATAACAATACCTAAAGTAAGAATCATAAAAATAGCATGATAAATAAGTGGTTCTGTAGGGTTTGTAATGAATCCTCCGAATATTCCGCCTAAAACCTCTGGGTCAGCAATTGTAAAGGCACCTGTAAGAGCTTGTACAATATACTTAATTACCCATCCACCAATAACACTGTAGAAAGAAAGAATTAGAAAACCGGCTATAACTCCAAGTCCACCAACCCATGCCCATTTTTCTTTAAGCTTTCTATAGGCACCAACAGGGCTTAACTGTGTATGTCTACCAAGAGTTAACTCTGCCATCATTAGAGTAAAACCAACAAGAACTAAGATTGCAAAATATAGGAATACGAATGCGCCCCCACCATTGGCTCCTGCCATAAAAGGGAATCTCCAGATATTACCTAATCCTACTGCTGATCCAGCGGCTGCTAAAATAAAGCCTATTTTAGAACCCCATTGATCTCTTTGTTGAATCTGATTGTCTTTCATTTAAATCCTCCTCGCTTTTGAATTTTGGCTCATAAATATATAAGAGCTATTTACTCCCAGCCCCTAGATTAAAGGGGGCTTAGGAAAAAATTGTTATACTTATTAAAATATTTTAAGCTAAAAGCAAAATAAAATTATGAATCTTCTTTAAACATAGATGCATATAATAATTAGTGTTGTTCAAAGAATATTATAATATTCAGAAAACGCATACCTTTATAGTATATTATTATATTATTGTTGTTTAAAATATGCAAGGGTTAATATATTAACAAATCAGAAAATTTAAACATAATGCCCTCGAGCTATTGAAATTACAAACAATGGAAATATATAGGCGGTAGTGCTTCGATAATATTTAACCAAAATTATGTATTTTTAAATTTTTATATACAAAAATATTGTTCTGTATAATTGAAATAAAAAAGCACCGCTTTGCAACGGTGCTCTTAATCTAAAAGTCTATTTGAAGAATACGTCGTACCAGCCAACAACCATTACTACAGCAATGCCGATTGGAACAAGGTACTTGATTAATACATCAAACCATCCACCAATAAATATTTTTCCTCTGTTTTTATTGGCATCTTCTTTAAGCTTTTTAGCTGTATATACATGACCTGCAAAAACAGCTGTTAATAAACCACCAAGAGGTAATAGGATACTTTCTTGGAAAATATCTAATACATCAAAGAATGGCATTCCAAACATTTGGAAATCGACTTCATTCATACTGATGGTGGCAGGAATACCAACAGCGAAGATTAATCCACCAATTATTAAAGAAGCTTTCTTTCTATCCCAACCTTTTTCATCAACAACCCATGCAACAACAACCTCTAATAAAGATATTGCTGATGTCAATGCAGCAACTGTCAATAGCAAGAAGAATGCTGCACCGAATATAGTTCCACCAGGCATAGCAGCGAAAACTCCAGGTAAAGTCATAAATGCTAAACCAGCGCCAGAAGCTGGGTCGAAGCCTAAAGCAAACACTGCTGGGAATATTGCAAAACCAGCCATTAATGCAATAGCTGTATCTAGGCCAACAACCCAAGCGGCATTATCAGCTATTTCTTCTTTATCACTTAAGTAGCTACCATAAGTAATCATACAGCCCATACCTAAGCTTAGAGTAAAGAAGGCTTGACCAACGGCACCAAGAATTGATTGACCGCTTAACTCACTGAAATCAGGAGTTAAATAGAAGGCAATACCTGCACCTGCGCCAGGTAGAGTCATTGATCTAAATACTAAAGCCAATAATAATACAAATAGTGCAGGCATTAATATTTTAACTGTTCTTTCTATACCTTTAACAACACCAGCAGCGATAACGGCTAGGGTGATTACCATAAAGACTGCATGCCACAATACAGTCGCAACAGGGTTTGTTATATGACCAACGAAGGTTCCTACGTAGTCTGTACCCGCTCCTAGAGCACCACTAATGGTTTTAAAGAAGTAGGACATAGCCCATCCTGCAACAACAGAATAGAAGGATAAGATAACGAATCCTGCTAATACTCCTAAAGCACCAGTAATCCACCAAGGACTATTTGGAGCTAAACTCCTAAAGGCACCAATTGCATTTTTGTGGGTTTTTTGACCTAAAGACATTTCTGTAATCATCATAGGATAACCAATTAAAAATATAATTACAAGATAAACGATAACAAATGCTGCCCCTCCATTTGTTCCTACTACATACGGGAATCTCCAAATATTACCTAGACCAACTGCAGAACCAGCAGCTGCAAGAATAAAAGCTATACGGGAGCCCCACTGCTCTCTAGTACCCTCATTAAGAGTCTTAGTTTGGTTTGAATTCATGGCAAAATCTCCTTTCATTTGAAATTATAAACAATAATTACTAAAAGCTCCCTTCCCCGAGAAATCACCTCCTGTAAGCTTATTGAGCCCTTTAACAGCCTAATATAAAGTATGTATTATTTAATAAGAAATTTAAGTTGTTAAAAGGTTCTGAAAATTTGAAATATTTTATATTTAAATAATTATACAACTGCAAAGCCATATATGCAAGTGTTAAATATTTAACATACATCTATTAATTTCAGTTAACAACTGGTAAAATGTTGTATTTATTTAGGTGAAACGTTTTCATAGGCCTTAAGGATATTTATAAAGTTAATGGATAAAATGGGAAGGTTTTTAAAAACATATAACGAATATAATCTATTATTAGATGGTTAAAATTAAATGGAAAGGAAGATACACTCATGAAGTCTTTAATTCGTATAAGAATGAGTATGCACGATGCCCACTATGGAGGTAACCTTGTAGATGGAGCTAAAATGCTTCAATTGTTTGGTGATGTAGCCACAGAGCTTTTAATCAGACAAGATGGTGACGAGGGTCTTTTTGTTGCCTATGAAAGCGTAGAGTTTAAAGCACCTGTATATGCAGGAGACTATATTGAAGCAGAAGGAGAAATCACTCATATCGGCAATAGCTCAAGAAAAATGAGCTTTGAGGCTAGAAAAGTAATTATCCCAAGACCAGATATTAATGAATCTGCTTGTGATGTTTTGGAAGAGCCTATAGTCGTATGTAGGGCAGTAGGCACCTGTGTAGTGCCAAAGGATAAACAGAGAAAGTAAATGGAGGTATTTTTATGGAAAAATTAATTATCACTGCTGCTCTTACAGGAGCTGAAGTTACTCGTGAATTACAGCCTAGTCTACCAGTATCACCAGATGAGATAGCAGAAGCTGCATTCGATTGCTATAAAGCAGGGGCTTCTATTGTTCATGTTCACGCCAGGGATGAAAATGGAAACCCTACACAATCTTTTGATATATATAAGGAAATAAAAGAAAAAATTCAAGCAAAATGCAATGTCATTTTCCAACCCTCTACAGGTGGCGCAGTATGGCATACACCTGATGAAAGACTACAGCCTGTTGAGCTTAAGCCTGAAATGGCGACCCTCAGCTGTGGAACCTGCAACTTTGGTAGTGAAGTATTTATGAATACTGAAGAATATATTGAGAAATTTGCATATAGAATGAAGGAACTGGGCGTAAAGCCAGAGCTGGAAATCTTTGAACGAGGCATGATTGATAATGCAATGAAGCTAGTGAAGAAAGGATTTCTAAAGGAGCCCCTACATTTTGACTTCGTGCTTGGAGTACCAGGAGCATGCCCAGCCACTCCAGAGGATTTAATGCATATGATTCGCTTCATACCTAAAGGCTCAACCTGGACTATTGCCGGTATTGGCAGACATGAATTGCCACTGTCGGTTATGGGTATTATACTAGGAGGTCATGTTAGGGTAGGCTTCGAGGATAATATTTATTATGAAAAGGGGAGATTGGCAACCTCTAATGCACAATTAGTTGAACGTATAGCTAGAATTGCTAGGGAAATGGGTAGAGAAGTTGCAACACCAGACGAAGCCCGTGATATATTAGGAATTGGGAGGTAATATCATATGAAGTTTTTCATCGATACTGCTAACATTAATGAAATAAAAGAAATTGCAGAATGGGGAATTTTAGATGGAGTAACAACTAATCCTTCACTAATTGCAAAGGAAGGAAGAGACTTAAAGGAAGTAATAAGAGAGATAACTGAGCTGGTGGATGGCCCCATAAGTGCAGAGGTTATAAGTTTGATTTCAGAAGAAATGGTTGAGGAAGCTAAAGAGCTGGTAAAAATCCATAGCAATGTAGTAATTAAGGTTCCCATGACAGAGGAGGGGCTAAAGGCTGTAAAAGTCCTTTCGCAGATGGGAATAAAATCAAATGTGACTTTAGTCTTTTCAGCAGCCCAAGCCCTTTTGGCAGCTAAGGCAGGAGCAACCTATGTTAGTCCATTTTTAGGAAGGCTTGACGATATCGGCCATGAGGGAATGGGATTGATACGGGAAATAGTGACAATCTTTGCTATGCATAATATTTCTACTGAAATTTTGAGTGCCAGTATTAGACATAGTATACATGTAATTGAAGCAGCTAAGGCTGGCTCAGATATAGCAACTGTTCCCTATGCTGTTTTTAAGCAAATGCTGAAGCATCCTTTAACAGATAGCGGAATAGAACGATTTTTAAAGGATTGGGAGAATGCCAAGTAAATAACAACAAGTTAGAATAGAAAGTTGAAAGTGAAAAGAAAACTATGATAGGGCCGACAGATTCGGTCCTTTGATTTTTCGCAATAATTTCTAATTTTTGATTATTGATTTGCAATTTTCCATTTTCAATAATTTTCCCTTTGGTTACTCTTTATTAATTATTCATAGTCTCTATTATTCCTTACTAATTACTCATTGTTTTTATTACTCATTGTTTTTATTACTCATTACTAATTACTAATTACTAATTACTAATTACTCATTGCTTTAATTACTCATTGCTCTAATTACTGATTATTTCTTTTTTACAGTTGTGTTATAATATTCCTAATATCAGAAGTCGATGGGAGTGTTTTTTTATGACTAATACTAATGAAGATTTAATTCCCAAAGCAATTGGTCAGGCAGAGCTAATAATGGATAAGAATACAATTGAATGGTTTTACAAGATATTTGATCCTATACCAGTATCTATGATATTGGTGGATGAAGAGACTAACATCATGATGATTAATAACGAATTTTGTAGGTTTCTGGAAGTGACAAAGGAGGAGGCCATAGGCAAGAAGGTTGAAGAAATTAATCCTAACTCTCGATTTCCTTTAGTCATGAAAACCAAAAAGTCGGAAATTGCTTGGAAGCACACCTTTGCCAATGGACATACTGCTATTGTACATAGAATTCCTATCCTAAATAATGAAGGCGAGGTCCTCTACGGGTTTGGAATGGTTTTATTTGATAATATGGAAGAATTTCAAAATATAATAGTTAAGAATAAGCTGCTTCAAACAGAAATAAAACACTATAAGCAGGTTCTTCAAAAAATTCAAGGGGCTTATTACAGCTGGGATAATATCATAGGACGAAGCAGAAAGACAGCACAGGCGAAGGAATTTGGGAAAAAAGCTTCGAAAACAGGCTCAACAGTTTTAATTACAGGAGAAAGTGGTACTGGTAAAGAGCTATTTGCCCACGCTATACATAATGAAAGCAGAAGAAGCCATCAGCCCTTTATTAAAGTAAATTGTGGGGCTATTCCCCATGACCTCCTTGAATCAGAGCTATTTGGATATGAAGAAGGAGCCTTTACTGGGGCAAAAAAGGGAGGTAAGGTTGGTAAATTCGAATTTGCTGAGGGTGGCAGTATTTTTTTAGACGAAATAGGAGACATGCCATTGAAGATGCAGGTTAAGCTTTTAAGGGTTTTGCAAGAAAAGGAAATAGAGCGGATTGGAGCAGCCAATCCCATTAAAATAGATGTAAGAATTATAGCAGCTACAAATAAAAACTTGAAAGAATTAGTTGAAAAGGGAGAGTTCAGAGAGGATTTATATTATAGGTTGAATGTAATGACCATAGAAGTACCCCCCTTAAGGGAAAGATTAGAAGATATAGAGGCTTTAACAAAGAGTCTATTGGAGAAGCTCTCAAGTAAGCTTGGTATATATGTCGATGGCATAGATAAGGATGCATTGGATATTTTAAAGACATACAGCTGGCCTGGCAATGTTAGGGAATTGGAAAATGTACTGGAAAGGGCCATGAATTTAGGTGAAGAAGGAAAAATACTATCAATGCATTTACCGGGATATATAACAAAGAAAGAAGCCCATATCAAGTCAAATGTAATACATAGACAATTAAGCGAGATAATAGAAGAAGTGGAAAGAGAAACAATTATTCGATATATAAAGGATACAAAAGGAAATAAGTTAAAAACCGCAAAGCTGCTGGGGATATCTAGATCTAGCCTTTATGATAAAATGGAACGCTACAACATTACTGTATGATTATCAGACACTAGTTAATAAATTAATAGCTTATACAGTAAATACTGAATTTCGGATAAACCTCTGAAAATCAGTATTTTTTTCATCCATCACTGGCTTAAACATGATTTATTAATAAGAAATTATAAAAGCTAAATACTGTGCAAAAAATATACAGCTGTACAGAAAAAATACATAATATCACTTAACACAATAAAAACGTTTTCCTAAATTGCTAATAATTTCTATGTAAATTATACTTCAAAATATAACTTTTAATTGAAATATGAACATTTGACTACTTGTAAATTACATTTAATAAAAATCTATAATAGCAATTTTTATATTTTGGCATAGGCCTTGCTTATATATAGGGTGCAGTAATAATTATATAAAAAAAGAAATTAAAAAATTAAGGGGGAATACACTTTGAGTAGAAAAGCATTATCATTACTTTTAGTTATTATGATGACAGCAGTAATGTTCTTAACTGGCTGTGGCAGCAGTGATACAGCAGGTGATGAAACTGGCCCAATTAAAATAGGGGGCTTGACTTCCTTAAGTGGTGCATTACAGGATTATGGTGATCAAATGCAAAAAGGCTTTATGCTTGGGCTAGAGTATGCTACTGATGGAACCATGGAGGTGGCAGGAAGAAAGATAGAAGTGATTTGGGAAGACACGACAACTGTGCCAGAGGTTGCAAGGGAGAGGGCTATTAAGCTACTGGATGAAGAGAAAGTAGATTTAATCGTTGGTCCAGCCTCCTCTTCAGATGCTTTTGCAATATTAGAGCTTGCAGAGGAATTCCAAAAGATTCTAATGATTGAACCAGCCGCCGCAGACTTTTTAACAGGTCCAAGCTGGAATAGGTATATATTCCGTACCGGAAGAAACTCAGCACAGGATGCTGCAGCTATGGCGGATGTAATCACAACCAATAAGCCTGGCGCAAAGGTAGCAACCTTAGCACCAGATAGTGCCTTTGGTAGAGCAATGGTGGACCCATTTGTGCAAGCTTTAGCAGATAAAGGTGGAGACTTAATTCAACAGGAGTTCCCTCCTGCTGAGACTACAGATTTTACATCCTACATTCTAAGAATTAGAGAAGCAGCTCCTGATTATGTATATGTTATTTGGGCAGGGGCCAATAATCCTTGGAGTCAGTTGATGGAGCTTAACCTAGAGCAGTATGGTATACAAATAACAACTGGAGCACCAGAAATAGCAGCATTAAGGTCTATGTCACCAATGGTGGGTATGACTGGATTCACTGTATATTACAATAGTGTACCAGAAAACCCAGTAAATGATTGGCTGGTAGAAAATCATAAAGAAAAATATAATGCTCCTCCAGATATTTTTACATCCGGTGGGATGGCAGCGGCTATTGCAGTTGTTACTGCTTTAGAAAAGACTGGTGGAAATACAGATACAGAAGCATTAATTGAAGCATTAAGAGGTATGGAATTTGAAAGTCCAACAGGAAAGCGTTACTTTAGAGAAGATGATCATCAGGCAATTCAGCCTTTATTTGAAATTGAACTGACGGAGGGTTCAGATCATCCTATTCCAAAGCTCCTGCGTGTGATTCCAGCAGAAGATATTGCACCACCAATTAGTGTACCAGCTGATGCTAAAAGATAGAAAACCTTGTTAGAAGAAAGGATGTATAACATGGCAGAAACATTAATTCGAACAGAAAATTTAAGCATTAGCTTCGGAGCCCATAAAGCAGTTAATGGTGTCAGCATTTCTCTTGAAAAAGGCTTGTTTACAACTATTCTTGGACCAAATGGTGCTGGAAAAACAACACTATTTAATCTAATAAGTGGACTATTAAAGCCCACCGAAGGTAAAATCTTTTTCAAAGGGACAGACGTTACAGGTCTGTCCCCTGTTGAAAGAGTTAAAATGGGAATGGGAAGGTCCTTTCAGCTAACCAATGTATTTTCAAGGCTTACAACCTATGAGAATGTTAGGCTTGCTATGCAGGCCCATGAAGAGGTTGGCTATAAAATTTTTACTGATCATAGAAGGTTCAAGAGTCTTAATGAAAAAACTGAAGAAATTTTAGAGGAAGTTCTTTTAAAGGATAAAAAGGATTTCTTGGCAGGAGAATTAAGTCATGGTGAACAGAGGAAGCTGGAGCTAGGAATGGTTTTAGCATTAGAGCCGGAGGTGCTGCTATTGGATGAGCCTACAGCAGGTATGTCTATAGAGGAAGTTCCCACCATGATTGATATATTAAGAAGAACAAAGAAAAAGGGTACAACAATTATTTTAATTGAGCACAAAATGGATATGGTTAAGACCTTATCAGATCAATTAATTATTATTGTCAATGGAGCTAAGCTAGTTGAGGGTGACCCAGAAGAGGTTTCAAGAAACCCTGAAGTGCTAAAGGCTTATCTAGGAGGAGGCGTTTTAAATGAACCCACTACTTAAAGCAGAGGATTTAGTATCCTATATAGGGTTATACACCATTTTACAGGGGGTTTCTGTAGAAATTCACCAAGGTGAGGCCGTAGCTCTGTTGGGAAGAAATGGAGCAGGAAAAACAACCTTTTTAAGAACCATCATGGGTTTAGTTAATACCAGAAGTGGATCAATCAAATTGGATGGAGAATCAATTGTAGGTAAACCAACCTATGAAATAGCAAAAATGGGTATAGGCTACGTTCCAGAGGATTATGGTGTGTTTGATGAATTAACAATTGAAGAAAACCTTAAAATTGCCATGTGGAAGGAAGATAAGCCCACTCTTGAAAAGAGGGACTATGTTCTAGACCTATTTCCAGACTTAAAAGTGGCTTATAAAAGATTAGCAAAAACCCTAAGTGGTGGTCAACGACAAATGCTTTCTATTTCAAGAGCATTAGTTAATGAAAACAAAATCATCTTAATTGATGAACCCAGTAAGGGGCTGGCCCCAGTGGTAATTGAAAGACTAGCACTGGCACTTAAGGAAATCAGTAAGAGCACCACCATTTTATTGGTTGAGCAAAACTTTGCCTTAGCATGTGCCGTAGCAGAAAGATATTATATGATTGACGAAGGGAAAACCGTTGATGAAGGCACAATTAAGGAATTAATTGAAGATACTGAGCTACAGAGAAAGCATCTAGGAGTTATATAAGGAGGATAGGATACTATGGATATATTTATAACATTATTAATAAACGGATTAGCCGAAGGAGCTTTGATTTTTCTTATGGCATCAGGGTTGTCCATTATCCTAGGGCTGATGGGTGTAGTTAACTTTACCCACGGTACTTTGTTCCTCTGGGGAGGCTACTCCTTTGTATGGATTTATACCTTGACAAATAGCTTTGTTTTAGGAATTTTAGCTTCAATTTTAATTGTATTTGCATTGGGAGTATTCTTTGAAAAGTTTTTCGTAAGTCGAGTATACGGTAATGTACCTGCACAAATCCTAATTACATTAGGACTACAGGTTATTTTTACCGATTTAGTTAGATTGTTTTGGGGTGCTTCTCCTATTAATGTGGCAAGGCCCAGTTATTTAGCTGGTACTTGGTCAATTGGTGGGGTAACCATTGTTCAGTATAGAGTTTTCCTTATTGTTGTTGGAGCATTAATTGCCATTGGTATTCACATATTACTAAACAAAACTAAGATAGGCATGGTTATTAGGGCAGGTGTACAAAGACCAGATATGGTTCAGGCACTAGGAATAAATATAAAACTTTATTTTACTCTGGTATTTGCAGCAGGAGCAGCCCTTGCAGGACTAGGAGGAGCACTATATGCCCCCCTTGTTGGAAGCATAAGCTCTACAGCAGGAATGCATAATCAGGTATTAGCCTTTATAGTTGTTGTAATTGGAGGAATGGGTAGCTTTATAGGCTCTGCTGCAGGAAGTGTATTTTTAGGTTTAATGGGAGCAGCCGTTGCATGGTATGCACCATCCTTGGCAGTTGTAGCAAATGTAACTTTAATGGCTGCTGTATTGGCATTTAAACCAAGCGGATTATTTGGATTGGCGGTGAAGAAATAATGAAGCTTTTGAATAACATGGATAAGAAAACATTTCTAGCATTAGGTGTGTTACTGGTTGTACTAAGTATTATTCCACATTTTTCTAAGCTGTCTACAATTACTCTTATCAGTCGAATCTTTATACTGGCTGTTTATGGTATGAGCTATGACATACTAAGAGGCTATACTGGCTTTATTAATTTAGGTCATGCATTATTCTTTGGTAGTGGTGCCTATATTGCAGGAATATTTTTCACCAACTTTGGAAACAACCTTGTTGTATTTGGAATGGCAGTGATTGTCACAGTTGTGTTTTGTTCTTTAGCTGCTTATATTATGGGAAAAATAGTTCTGAGGGGTGGTGGAGTTATAGCCGCTGCCATGATTACATTGGCTCTTGGCGAAATTGTCAGGAATATTGCAGAACGCTGGAGAAGTGTAACAATGGGTGCTGATGGATTACCCTTTAAAATTCCAGATGTGTTTAGAGATAGAATAGGCTTTTACTATTACGCCTTAATATTTTTAATAATAATGACCGTTGTATTAAGACAATTTATATTATCTCCAACAGGCAGAGTATTGATGGCCATAAGAGAAAATGAACAAAGGGCCGAATTTTTAGGCTATGAAACTTCAAAATATAAACTGATTGGCTTACAGGTGGCAGGTATTGCTTCTGGTCTTGCTGGAATAATGTTTGGTATATTAAATCGATTTGCCAACACAGATCTTTTGAGTGTGCAGCAAACGCTAAATGCATTATTAATTACTTTGGTGGGTGGTACAGGAACCCTATACGGAGCCATCGTTGGAAGCGCATTTGTAAATGCAGTTCAAAATTATCTTTTAAATCTTCGATCTGTTCATCCTATATTTGAAAGATGGTTATTATTCTTCGGTGCTATGTATGTAATTGTTGTACTATTTATGCCAGAGGGCTTTGTAGGATTATGGAATAAGTATATGAAAGAGAGAAGAACCAAGAAAAATACTAAGGCCATAGAAAAAGGCCTATAGGAGGATTGAATATGTTGAAAAGATTAAGCTATGGAACTATTGAAGTAAAGGGTGGAGATACACTTTTTTATAGGGAAGCAGGTGAGGGTGAAAAGACTATTCTTTTAATTCATGGTAATATGTCCTCTTCTAAGCACTGGGAGCCGATAATGGATTCACTTTCAGAAGAGCATCATCTATATGCTGTTGATTTAAGGGGCATGGGCAAATCCACCTATAATAGACCCTTTAATTCACTTAAGGAGCTGGCAGAGGATGTTAAAGAATTAATTGATCAAAAAATGCTGGAAAATTTAGTTGTGGTAGGATGGTCTACTGGCGGTGGAGTGGCAATGGAGCTGGCAATATTGTATCCCGAGATTATAGAAAGGCTTGTATTAATAAGCTCAGTTTCATATAAAGGATATCCACTATATAAGAAGGATGAAAATGGTCAGCCTATAATAGGTGAGGTTTATAATACTAAAGAGGAAATGGCACAGGATCCAATTCAGGTAATTCCTGCCCTTAATGCAATAGAAAATAAAGATTATGATCTAATGAGACAGATTTGGGATGCCTTAATTTATGTCCATAAAAAACCTGAAGAGGATGATTACAAAATGTTTTTAAACGCAACCTTCGAACAAAGAAATTTAGTGGATATAGATTGGGCATTAGCTAACTTCAATTTGGAAGAGAGTATTAAAAGCATAAATATCCCTGTTTTAGCCCTCTGGGGTGACAGTGATCTTGTAGTTGCAAAAGATATGGTGGAGGAAACAGTTAAAGCAATTGGAGTAAACGCTGGACTGGAAATACTAAAAAATAGTGGTCATTCCCCTATGGTGGATTGTCCGGAGCTATTAGCTGAAAAAATAATAAACTTTATAAAAGAATAAGGTGATATGATGCCAGAGGTAAAAATAAACGGTGTAGATATTTTTTATAAGATAACTGGTGACGGTGATAGAGTACTGGTTATTCTAAATGGAATCATGATGAGTGCAGAAAGCTGGGGAGGGCTTTTGCCCTCCTTTACTAAAGCAGGCTATAGGGTTTTAAATGTTGATTTTAGAGATCAAGGGAAGTCCCAGTCTTCACCAGTGACATATACAATTAGTCAACATGTTGAGGACTTAAAGGGCTTACTTGAACATTTAGGAATAGCAAAGTGTAACCTAATGGGAATTTCCTATGGGGGGCAAGTATCAATGCTTTTTGCTTTAACCTATCCACATATGCTTGAGACCTTAATTTTAGCCAATACAATGGCAAGACTCACTCAATATTTAATAGCTATAGGTGAATCATGGGATGAAGCAGCTAAGCTGAAGGATGGAAAAAAGTTTTTCAGACTAGCGATGCCCTTGATATATTCTGATACCTTCTATGAAAAAAATTGGAAGTGGCTGAAGGATAGAGAAGAGCTATTTAGTAAAATACTGACGGCAGAATGGTTTGAACGATACCTTAGACTTTCCTCTAGCCATGGAGATTACGATATAGTTCAACACCTGACAGGTATAGAGGTACCCACTCTAGTTATTGCCTCTGACAAAGATATAATAACCCCTTACCATGAATTACTATTAATTCATGAAGGGATAAAAGATTCCAAATTCATTATTATACCTGAGGCTGGTCATGCCTCATGCTATGAAAAAATGGAAGAGTTTATACTAATTGTATTGGGATTTTTAGCTATTAATGACTAGTAGGTAATTCCATTAGGAGGTAATGTCATGAAGGATATACATGTTGGAATTGTAGGTATGGGCCTTTATATTCCAGAAACCTATGAAACAGCAGAAGAAATCGCCCAACAATCTGGAATCCCTGTTGATGTTATTAAGAATAAGTTTGGATTCAATAAAAAACCTATTCCTGGTGTAGATGATGGCACTATGGAAATGGGGGTAAGGGCAGCTCAAGATTGCTTAAATAAAACAAACACAAATCCTTTAGATATTGATGTAATAATTTCTATTGGTGAAGAGCATAAGGAATATCCCTTAACTACAACTGGGATATATATTCAAGAGGCTATTGGAGCCTATAATGCATGGGCCTTTGATGTTGCTCAAAGGTGTGGTACAGCAGTAGTAGCCATGAAGCTTGCCAAATCCCTTATGATGTCAGACCCCAGCATAAATACAATATTGATAGCTGGTGGATATAGAAATGGTGATTTTATTGACTATAAAAATGACAGAGTCACCTTTATGTTTAACCTTGCTGCAGGTGGTGGAGCTATTTTGCTTAAGAAGAACTACGGGAAAAACCTGTTACTTGAATCAAGGATTATTACAGACGGTTCATTTGCAAGGGATGTTGCAGTTAAATATGGGGGCACAATTAATCCATTAACTAAGGAGAACATAGAATATGGGCTGAAATCATTAGATGTTTTAGATCCCCAGCATATGAAAAACGGCTTAGGTGAAAAAAGCATGCCGAATTTTTTAAAGGCAATTGATGATAGTTTAAGTGCAAGTGGCTTCAGCAGAAAAGATATTGACTATGTGGCCATGCTTCATATGAAGCCATCTGCCCATGAATATGTTATGAATGAGCTTGGGCTAGGCTTAGACAAATCCATTTATTTAAGAGATTATGGACACATAGGACAAATAGATCAGATTCTTTCCACATCCCTTGCTTTGAATGAAGAAAAAATCAAAGATGGCAGCATTGTAGTTTGGGTTAGCGCAGGTATAGGCTATGCTTGGGATGCTTGTACAATCAAGTGGGGGAATTCATAAAGGAGGGGTGCATATGACCAGTAATGCTAAAGAAATTTATAAAGGTAAGATTAAAAGTATAGATGGTGCATTAAGAACCATTAAATCTAATGATTTTATTATAGCAGCCATGGCAGGAAGTGAACCTATTCCTTTGTTAGAAGAGCTTCATAGGATTAGAGATTATGGAGTAAGGGGATGTGAACTGAGCAATTGCCTACCTATGAAGGATTATGAATTCATTAAGAATCCTGAGTATGCAGATACAATTTTTACGGCGGGCTGGTTCTATTCTCCTGTCATGAGAAAAGCCCATAGCACAGGTAATGTATCCTTTGCCCCACAGCACCTCCATAACTCTTTTACCAAAAGACTATATGCAAGGGATGATAGGCGGCTTGTCCTTCTTTGCACCTGTGCTTCAATGGACAAACACGGATATTTAAGCCTTTCCTTGGGTACTACCTATGAGCGGCAGGCTATCGAAGAGGGAGCCTATGTTATAGCTGTTGTTAATCCCAATTTGCCAAGGACCTTTGGAGATACATTGGTCCACATCAGTGAGATTGATATAGTTGTAGAGTCATCCTATGAATTGCCAACACTGCCGGAAGTTCCAATAAATGAGAAGGATAGAATAATTGGAAACTATATTGCTGAGATGGTGGAGGATGGATCAACCATTCAGCTAGGCATTGGAGGCATACCCAATGCTGTGGCAGAAGCTCTAAAAATTAAAAAACACTTAGGAATTCACACTGAAATGTTTACGGATGGTATGGTGGATCTAATTCAGTGGGGTGCAGTAGATAATTCCCATAAAACCATATACAGAGGTCAAACAGTAGCAACCTTTGCTTTGGGTAGTCAAAGGCTTTATGATTTTATAGATGATAATCCATCTGTAGTTTTTAGATATGGCAAATGGACCAATAACCCATATATTATTGGCCAAAATCATAAGATGGTTTCTATCAATACTTCACTGGAGGTGGATTTATTTGGTCAGTGTGCTTCTGAATCAATTGGACCCATGCAGTTTTCTGGAACTGGAGGGCAGACAGACACAGCAGTAGGAGCTCAGAACTCTCCAGAAGGGAAATCCTTCATTGCCCTATACTCTACAACCACTGTAAAAAATGAAGCAGGAGGAAGGTCTACAATCTCTAAAATTGTTCCTATGCTTAAGCAAGGTGCTGCAGTAAGTCTTTCCAGAAATGATGTAGATTATGTTGTAACAGAGCACGGCATTGTTAGGCTTCGGGGTCGATCTATTAAGGAAAGGGTTGAAAGGCTAATTAGCATAGCCCACCCAGACTTCAGGGATGAATTGAAATTCCAAGCAAAGCAACATGGTATTTGGTAGACAGAGTGACAGAGGTGACAGGAGATAAAGAAATCAATACAAGGAGGTTATATAATGCGGTTAAAGGATAAAGTAGCGGTTGTTACAGGTTCAACTAGAGGTTTAGGAAGAGCTATAGCAGAAAAATATGCTTCAGAGGGCGCAAAGGTTGTTCTTATTGACCGGAGCGGAGATGGTTTAGAAAAAACCATTACTGAAATGAAGGAAAAATACAGTGAGGTTTATGGATATGTGATGGATGTTACAAATAGATCTCAAGTACAAGAGGTATTTACAAAAGTAGTTGAAGATTTAGGAACTGTAGATATATTAGTTAATAATGCTGGTATAACAGCTGATGCTCAGCTTTATAAAATGTCAGATGATCAGTGGGATAACGTAATAAATGTAAACCTAACAGGTGTATATAATTGCTCGAAGGCCGCAGTTAATATCATGAGGACAAAGGAGTATGGGAAAATTATTAATATCTCCTCGGTAGTTGGACTATACGGAAATTTTGGTCAAACAAACTACGCTGCAACTAAGTCAGGAGTAATTGGGATGACAAAGTCTTTGGCTAAAGAACTAGGAAGAAAAAATGTAAATGTCAATGCTGTTTGCCCAGGCTTTATAGAGACTGAAATGACTGCAATAATGCCAGAAAAGGTGCTTGCTATGATGAAGGAAAAGGCTCCCTTAAATAGATTAGGTAAGCCAGATGATATAGCTAATGCATGTTTATTCCTAGCATCAGAGGAGTCTAGCTTTGTAACAGGAACAGTACTTTCGGTTGACGGTGGAATAGTATTATAATAAAAATTTCCCCTATGGCTTATAGCCAATATATATGAGGAGGATGTAAAACGGTAAATGTTTTATGTCTTCCTTTTTTCATTTAGAAAAAATATTATAGAAAGAGATGAGGCATAATACGGTTGAGAATTAATCTACAATAGTATATTATATTGTTAGAACAAACTATTAAAAGTATAGCTTATTTAATGGAATATAAAGAATTTTCAACAGTTTAGCTATTGATTATCTTAACAAATAGTTATATAAAGAATTTTGTCATTATTTTAAAGCATGAAATGATTTTGTTCTAAGTAGATTGAGGAGGAACGTAAAAATGGATAGAAGTTTATCGCTAGAATTAGTACGAGTTACAGAAGCAGCAGCATTAGCCTCAGCCTCCTATATGGGTAGAGGAGATAAGGAAGGTGCTGACCAAGCTGCAGTCGATGGCATGCGAAGCACTTTTGCAGGGCTTTCTATAAAAGGAACTGTTGTGATTGGTGAGGGAGAATTAGATGAAGCTCCTATGCTATATATTGGAGAAGTAGTGGGATGTGGTGAGGGTGAAGAGGTAGAGGTTGATATAGCAGTAGATCCTTTAGAAGGTACTAACCTAATAGCAAAAGGGTTGCCAAATGCAATAGCAGTGGTGGCAATCGCTCCTAAGGGCTGCTTACTACATGCTCCAGATACATACATGAAAAAAATTGCTGTTGGACCAAAGGCTAAAGGAGTTGTTGATATAACTGCTACTGTAAAGGAAAACTTAGAGGCTGTAGCTAAAGCCTTGGATAAAAATATCGAAGACGTAACAGTAATTATACAGGATAGAGAACGCCATGGGGAAATTATTAAAGAGGTAAGAGAAGCGGGTGCAAGAATTAAGCTTTTTAGCGATGGAGATGTGGCAGCGGCAATGGCCACTGGTTTTGAAGAAACAGGAGTAGATATACTGATGGGTATTGGCGGGGCTCCTGAGGGCGTTATTGCGGCTGTGGCTTTAAAATGCTTAGGTGGAGATATGCAGGGTATGCTACATCCTATGAGTGACGAGGAATGGGCTAGATGTAAAGAATTAGGTTTAAGCGAAGAAGATGTTAACCGAATATTGAATCTAGATGCACTGGTTAGTAGTGACGATTGCTTTTTTGCTGCAACAGGAATTACTCAAGGGGATCTTTTGAAGGGAGTCCTTTATTTAGGAAGCAATAGAGCACAAACCCATTCTGTAGTTATGAGGGGAAAAACAGGTACTATTCGATTTGTGGAGGCTATTCATAGATTAGATAAAAATGAAACTTTAATAAATGTTATGAGAAAGCATAAGAGATAATAATAAAGCAATTAGTAATTAGCAATGTGCAATTATTTATTAATAATTATAATTACTCATAAGCTTTCATTGAAAGGTAGGTAATTTTGTGGATAGAAACTTAGCTTTAGATTTAGTAAGGGTTACAGAAACAGCAGCCTTGGGTGCAGCAAAGTATATGGGTAGAGGCGACAAAATTGCTGCTGACCAAGCAGGTGTAGATGGTATGCGAAAAATGTTTGAAACAATTAATATTGAGGGTTTGGTTGTAATTGGAGAAGGCGAGATGGACGAAGCTCCAATGTTATATATAGGCGAAGTAGTAGGAACCTGTGGTACAAAGGTTGATATTGCGGTAGACCCTGTTGAAGGTACAAATTCTGTGGCAAAGGGGTTGCCTAATGCCATTGCTGTTGTTGCTATGGCGCCAAGAGGCTGCCTTCTAAATGCTCCAGATATGTATATGGATAAGATAGCTGTTGGTCCAAAAGCAGCTGGTAAAGTACACTTGGATGCTCCAATACATGAAAATCTTAAGGCAACTGCTGAAGCATTAAATAAAAATATCGGGGACTTAACAGTAACTATGTTGGATAGGCCTCGGCATGAAGAAATCGTTAAGGCATGTAGAGATGCAGGTGCAAGAATAAAGCTATTTAAAGATGGAGATGTGGCTGCTGCATTAGCCACTTGTTTTGAATACACAGGAGTAGATATACTATTGGGCATCGGTGGTGCCCCGGAAGGAGTTATTGCTGCTGCAGCTTTAAAGTCTATGGGAGGCGAGTTTCAAGGTCGATTAGTACCTTATACAGATGAAGAAAAAAATAGATGCATAAAAATGGGTATAGATGTCGATAAAGTATTATATATGGATGATTTAGTTAAAGGTAACGAGGTTTACTTTGCAGCAACAGGAATTTCTGATGGAGAGCTACTAAAGGGAGTAGTATATCCTAAAAAGGGAATTGCTAAAACCCATTCAGTTGTAATGAGATCAGAAACTGGTACCATTCGATTTGTTGAAACTATCCATAAGCTTAATAAAAAACCCAGTTATGCTTACTAACTTTTGTTGATAAAACAATAAGTTGACTAATATTGGAAAAAATGATAAAATCTCGTTATTACAGAGGAACTAATTTCTTCTGTAGAAAGGTTTAGGAGGTGTTGAATTGAGCAGTATAGATTTAGTGTCCTTGAAAATTAATGAGTTAAGAGAAGTTGCAAAGGGCATGGGATTAAAGAGTACGACAAAGTATAAAAAAGATGAGTTGATCAAATGGATACAAGAACAAAAGGAAACAACAACTAAAGATGATAATATAACAAAATTGCCTATTCAAGAAAAGGTAGAAAAGGTAGAAAAGAGAACCAATCATCATCAGCTACCAGATCACCTGAACGATGAAATACCTGAGGGTGAGGAGGCAAATATAGCAGATGGAATATTAGAAACCCACGCTGATGGATATGGCTTTTTAAGAAGAGAAAATTACCTCTCTAGTGATGATGACATCTATATTTCTCCGTCTCAAATAAGACGATTTAACATGCGAACAGGTGACAAGATTACAGGAATAACAAGATCACCAAAAAGTGGTGAGAAATTTAAAGCCCTTCTATATGTGAAAAAAATCAATGGATTAGAACCGGATTCTGCAACAAAGCGACCAAATTTCGAGGATCTTACCCCGATATATCCCCAAGAAAGAATTAATCTTGAACTAAATAACAAAGAGCTATCAACACGCTTGATAGATTTAATTGCGCCTATTGGAAAGGGTCAACGGGGAATGATTGTAGCACCTCCAAAAGCAGGTAAAACAATATTACTGCAGAAAATAGCCAATAGTATTGCAATCAATTATCCTGAAATAGATATTATTGTTCTTCTTATAGATGAAAGACCTGAGGAAGTAACAGATATGCAACGATCAATAAAGGGAGATGTTGTTTATTCTACCTTTGATGAATTGCCTAGCCATCATATAAAGGTTGCAGAGATGGTTTTAAACCGTGCTCAGCGACTTGTTGAACATGGTAAGGATGTTGTTATTCTATTAGACAGTATCACAAGGCTGGCAAGAGCATATAACCTTACAATACCACCTACAGGTAGAACCTTATCAGGTGGACTTGATCCAGGAGCTTTACATAAACCAAAAAGGTTTTTTGGAGCTGCAAGGAATCTGGAAAATGGTGGTAGCTTAACAATTATTGCAACAGCCCTAATTGAGACGGGAAGTCGAATGGATGATGTTATTTTCGAGGAATTTAAAGGGACAGGCAACATGGAGCTTCATTTGGATAGAAAGCTGTCTGAAAAAAGAATATTCCCTGCATTAGATATTAATAAGTCTGGAACTAGAAGGGAAGAATTATTATTAAACCAGCTGGAGCTAGAAACAATATGGAATATTCGTAGGGCCATGAGTAATAATAGTGTTCAAGATGTTACTGAAAAAATAATAAGCTCATTGGTAGAAACCAGATCAAATTTCGAGTTTGTAGATATGTTTAAGAAGAAGATTTAATGGAATTATACCCTTGCACCTATGCATGTTGTATGCTATAATGTAATAGTTAATTTAGCCTAGAAGTTAGTAGTGCTGATATATAAATCATACTTATTATATATAAGGGATATGGAAAGAAGAGGTGAAGAAAATGAAGAAGGAAATTCATCCAGAATACAAAGAGGTAGAAGTTCATTGCGCATGTGGAAACACATTTAGAACTGGTTCTACTAAAAATGAAATTAGAGTAGAAATTTGCTCAGAATGTCATCCGTTTTTCACTGGTAAGCAAAAATCAGTTGAAAAAGGTGGACGTGTAGAAAAATTCAAGAAGAAATTTGGAATGTAATTATCCATATAAAGTATTTTATCAAGGTCGGCAGAAATCTTCTGACCTTGATTTTTTCATGTTCAGAATAAATGACAAAAAAGCTTTTATTTTGATATAAAAATGAAGGTTTTTTTGATGCTCCTGTGGAATTGTTAATTTGAGATTTTTTATATAATAGGCTTTTGGGGGGATATTAAAATGGTTGATATAATGGAATATTCAAAGAACGGAAGCATTGAAATTATTGTAGGTCCGATGTATGCAGGGAAAAGTGAAGAATTAATAAGACGTATAAATAGAGCCAGAATTGCAGAACTAAAGGTATTGGCCTTTAAGCCTAAAATTGATAATAGATATAATAAGGATAGTATCACCTCCCACAATGGAAAACAGGCTGATTGTGTTGCTGTAGACGCTTCACAGGAAATATTAGAGTATATTAAGGATAAGGAATATGACCTCCTTGCCATTGATGAGGTTCAGTTTTTCGATGAAGGAATCGTTGAGTTGTGTCAGCTGGAAGCAGATAAAGGAAAAAGAATCATCTGCTCTGGGCTAGATATGGATTTTAGGGCCGAGCCCTTCAAGGTTGTACCACAATTAATGTCTATTGCTGAGCATGTTAGTAAACTGACTGCTGTTTGTATGGTGTGTAAGCTACCTGCTACAAGAACTCAAAGACTAGTAAATGGACAGCCTGCTAAATATTCAGATCCTATAATTTTGGTTGGAGCAAAAGAAGATTATGAAGCAAGGTGTAGAAAATGCCATGAGGTGATAGAATAAAACAATGAGTAATTAGTAATGAGAAATGAGAAATGAGAAATGAGTAATGGAAGACAATGAGTAATGAGAACAATGAGTAATGAGTAATATAATACAAAAACAAAGAAAATAAATATTTTTTATTGAATTTTACATACTTTTAACTAAAAGCTAATTTAAATGGGGTAATCTAATAATATGGAGGTGACCTTATGAAGAAAAAAGTTGTTGCATTTGTATGTGTTCATAATTCATGCCGTTCTCAAATGGCTGAAGGATGGGCAAAGCATTTAGGAGGAGATGTGCTAGAGGTCTATTCTGCAGGCACTGAAGAGTACCCTGAGGTAAAGCATGGTGCAGTCCAGGTAATGGAGGAATCCTTAATTGATATGAGTGATCATTATCCTAAATTACTAAGTGATATTCCTGCAGAAATAGATATACTTATTACTATGGGATGTAATGTATCCTGCCCCTTTGTTCCCTGTAAGCACCAAGAGGATTGGGGACTAGAAGATCCATCAGGTGGACCGATTGAAGGTTTCAGGAATACTAGAGACTTAATCAAGAAAAAGGTTGAACTCTTAATCGATCGAGTGAAAAAGGGAGAATTATAATTTTTACTTTGCAATCTGAGAATCCATCAAGGATTCTTTTTTTTACTCAAAAAAATATAAATGGAAAAAATTTTTTTAAATTTTTAAAATATTTAAAGGGAGAATCAACACCAATAGAGAATATTTATGATACAATTTTAATAAGTATAAAATGTGGACAAAGAATAATAAGATTTCTTAAGGGGTGACCGTGATGCGGAAAATGCATTTAAGGGACATTACTGACATAGAGATTTTGCAGGAGATACAAGATGGGTTTGCTAGATCAACTGGACTAGCCGCAGTTACAGTAGATTATAAAGGCAGACCTGTCACTGAATACAGTAACTTCTCTCGTTTTTGCAAGCTTATTCGTGAAGAAGGTAAATGTCGAGAAGCTTGTCACCGATCAGATGCATATGGTGGGTTAGAGGCAGCAAGAAAAGAGAAACCTTATATTTATCGTTGTCATACGGGCTTAGTAGATTTTGCTATCCCAATCATAATAAATGGACAATATATGGGGTCTATTATGGCTGGGCAGGTAAAAATAGAAGAAGGTGAATTAAGTAGGCTGGACCATATTATAAACGAAACAAATCATTGGAAGGATAATGAAGAAATAATGGAGGCCTATAATGAAATTCCGCTGATTTCATATGATAAAATTTCAGGCGCCGCCCAGATGATGTTTTTAGTTTCCAATTATATGGTTGAAAAGGATGTAATGCGATTAATGCAGGAGGAGCTTAACGTACAAAATCTAAAGCTTATGGAAGAGGTAAAGGTTAGAGCAGAGCTGGAAAAGGCCTTAAAGGATACTGAGATTAAAGCCCTACAATCACAGGTTAATCCACACTTTTTATTTAATGTACTAAATACTGTAGGAAGACTAGCTCTAATTGAAAAGGCGCCAAAGACACAAGAAATTGTCCATTCATTGGCAGAAATCCTTCGCTATGTACTAAAGAGTATTAATAAGCTAGTTGAACTAAAGGATGAAATTGACCATATCGAACGATATCTAAAAATACAGTCAGTAAGGTTTGGCGAACGGATTCAGTACAAAATAGATATACCTAATTCCCTTCATAAAATTTTAATACCTTCAATGATATTACAATCACTGGTAGAAAATTCAATTAATCATGGATTAGAGCCTAAAGAAGAATATGGAAATATTAAAATTACAGGTTATGCATATGAAGATGAAGTTATAATTGAAATATCTGATGATGGAATTGGTATTCCAAAGGATAGACTTAAAATGATTCTTGACGAAGATAAAGATATTGAGGGAATGACAACCTCTATTGGCATTGGCATTAATAATGTAAATAAAAGATTAACCCATCATTATGGACCAGAATACAAGATCGAAATAAAAAGCAAACTTGAAGTGGGGACAACGGTAAAGGTTAGAATTCCTAAGAAAATAAATTCGAGGAGAGCTTTACATGTATAAAGTACTTTTAGTAGATGATGAATATCTAGAGCGAGAGGCTCTTAAAATCATTCTAAATGACGAAGACGATGATATTTTAATTGTTGGCGAGGCATCAACAGGCAAAAAAGCTGTTGAATTATGTGAAAAGCATAACCCAGATATGGTTATTATGGATATTAGGATGCCGGGTATGGATGGACTTGAGGCTACAGAGATAATTAAGAGACAGGATAAAGATAGGGTAGTAATCATTGTATCAGCCTATGACGATTTTACTTATGCCCAAAGGGCATTGAAATCAGGTGCCAATGATTATATTTTAAAACCAGCACGACCAATAGATATTGTAGATGCAGTGAAGAAGCATAGAGGGAAAGAGGGCCCTAAACGTGATATAAAGAAACAGTTAATCGAAGAGCTAGTTCAGCTGATTCGCATGGAAGACTATAAAGACGCAAAGATTAAAATGAAGGAAGTTGTTAATCAATTAATTTATCAACATGGAGAAAACCAAGACCAATTGAAGATAAATACACAGATTATATCAAAAAGAATGCTGGAGGCTTGTGAACACAAGGGGCTGAACTGGGTTAATAATTATAGATATGATGATGGTATCTTTGAAATGATTAATCAATATAATGTTGGCGAAAAGCTTTTTGTAGTTTTAGATTATATTTTCGAAGAAATTATTAATGTAAAGGCTGTTGAGGAAAACAATGAAATAAATGCAGTCTTAAATTATATAGAAAAGAACTATCACAAAGGGATAACACTGGAGGAAGTTGCTGAATATGTACACCTAAGTCCCCACTATTTAAGTAAGCTCTTTAAGAAAGAGCTTGATATAAATTTCGTTAACTATGTTACGGAAAGAAAAATCGATAGAGCAAAAGAATTACTTACTGAGTCTGACATGCCAGTATTGAATATCGCAATGGAGTTATCCTATAATGAGCCTAATTACTTTAGTAAGGTATTCAAAAAGGTAGTAGGGATGACACCCACAGAATATAGAGATATCAATGGAAATCACAAAACTCAGCAGAAGGATTTGATTAGAAAGTATACACGTATTTCAAATGGAAAATGGTATATATAATACAAATGCGACGGGGGTCACTTCAATTAGAAGTGACCCCCGTCGCATTGTGTTTCCATAATTCACAAACTTGGGTGATTATGTCACCCAAGTTTGCTTTTTTTGACTAAAAAATATCTTTGTAAGGCAATAAATTACCTTGACTAATAAAATGACAGAAAATTATAACTATTTAACAAAATATTATCCGTAGACTGTATACACACTTACAAATGTTTATCATTAGAGGACAAATTCCTATCAAGGCAATTAGCAATAAATATAGAAATCTACAAATACACATATATCAGTTCTTATAAATAAACGGAGGAAAACGTTTATAAAAAGGACTTCAAACAAAATGCTACACAAAAAAATGAAAAAGGGGGCTTTTTAGATGACCAAGGAAGCATTAGGGATGGTAGAAACAAAGGGTTTGGTTGGTGCTGTTGAAGCAGCCGATGCTATGGTAAAGGCAGCAAATGTAATGCTGGTAGGCTATGAAAAAATAGGATCAGGCTTAGTTACAGTAATGGTTAGAGGCGATGTAGGAGCTGTAAAGGCTGCTACTGATGCAGGAGCAGCTGCTGCAGAAAAGGTTGGCGAAGTTGTTTCTGTTCATGTAATTCCAAGACCGCATACAGACGTTGAAAAGATGTTACCTAGATAGGAATCTATGAATATTAGTGGAGGTGTAAAAAAATGAAAGAGCAATTAATTGAAAAGATTATGGAAGAAGTTATGAAAAAGGTTGAAGAACCTAAGGCTGAAGCTAAGCCTCAACAAAAATATTGTGGAATGACAGAATTTGTAGGAACAGCCATTGGCGATACAATTGGGTTGGTAATTGCAAATGTAGATCCAAGTCTTCATGAAATGATGAAGCTAGACAAAAAATATCGCTCTATAGGTATTATCGGTGCCCGTACAGGAGCAGGACCTCAAATAATGGCAGCTGATGAAGCTGTAAAAGCTACAAACACAGAAATAGTAACTATAGAGCTTGCTAGAGATACCAAAGGCGGAGCAGGACATGGATCCTTAATAATCTTCGGAGCTGAAGATGTTTCTGATGCAAGAAGAGCAGTTGAAGTAACCTTAAAGGAACTAGACAGAACCTTTGGCGATGTTTATGCCAACGATGCAGGTCATCTTGAGTTCCAGTACACTGCTAGAGCAAGCTATGCTTGTCAAAAAGCCTTTAATGCACCTATAGGTAAGTCCTTTGGTCTTATAGTAGGAGCACCTGCTGCAATTGGCGTTATCATTGCAGATACAGCAGTAAAATCTGCAAATGTAGATGTTATTGGATATGCTTCGCCAGCAAGTGGAACAAGCTACTCAAATGAGGTAATTCTATTTATCAGTGGAGATTCTGGTGCAGTAAGACAATCACTAATTGCTGCAAGAGAAGTTGGGGTTAAGCTTTTAGGGACCCTTGGAGAAGAGCCTAAGCCAGCAACAACTCCATATATATAATACCTGAATATTCGATAAAGGAGGGAAAAGTAGATGAAATCAAAACGTTTTCAAGTATTAGCCGAACGACCTGTAAATAAAGACGGCTTTGTAAAGGAATGGGCAGAGGTTGGTCTTATTGCCATGAATAGCCCGAATGATCCAAAGCCTAGTATAAAAATAGTAAATGGTAAAGTTGTAGAACTAGATGGAAAAAAACGAGAAGAATTTGATTTACTGGATTATTTTATTGCTGAACATGGCATTAATTTGGCAAAAGCAGAAGAGGTTATGGGAATGGACTCTTTAGAGCTTGCTAGAATGCTGGTGGATATCAATGTCCCTAGAGGAGAAATTGTAAAGCTAACAACCGCCATGACTCCTGCAAAAATCGTAGAGGTTGTTGGACATTTAACAGTTTTAGAAATGATGATGGCCATGAGTAAGATGCGTACTAGAAGGGTTCCATCTAACCAATGTCACGTAACAAATTTAAAGGATCATCCTGTTCAAATTGCTGCAGATGCAGCTGAAGCAGCTGTTAGAGGCTTCGATGAGCAAGAAACAACAGTAGGTATTGCCAGATATGCTCCCTTCAACGCTCTATCCCTTATGGTTGGAGCCCAGGTTGGTAGACCTGGAATATTAACACAATGTGCTGTTGAGGAAGCTACTGAACTAATATTAGGTATGAGGGGATTAACAGCATATGCTGAAACAGTATCTGTATATGGTACAGAGCAGGTATTCATCGATGGGGATGATACTCCTTTCTCAAAGGCCTTCTTGGCTTCTGCCTATGCTTCAAGGGGACTAAAAATGAGATTTACCTCAGGAACAGGCTCAGAGGTGCAAATGGGTTATGCTGAAGGAAAATCAATGCTTTATTTAGAGGCTCGTTGCCTATATGTAACTAAGGGTGCGGGATCTCAGGGAACACAAAATGGATCGGTAAGTTGTATTGGAGTACCTGCAGGGGTTCCTGGAGGAATCAGAGCGGTATTGGCTGAGAACTTAATTGCAACTATGCTAGATTTAGAATGTGCCTCCAGTAATGATCAAACCTTTACCCATTCAGATTTAAGAAGAGTGGCTAGATCACTAATGCAAATGGTTCCTGGAACTGACTTTGTATGTTCTGGCTATAGTGCTACTCCTAACTATGACAATATGTTTGCAGGATCAAACTGGGATGCAGATGACTATGACGACTGGAACGTTATTCAAAGAGATTTAAAAATAGATGCAGGCTTAAGACCAGTGTCTGAAGAGGCTGTTATAAAGGTTAGAAATAAGGCTGCAAAGGTTATACAAGCTTTATTTGATGAGCTCGGTCTTCCAGCGGTTACTGATGAAGAGGTTGAAGCTGCCACATATGCCCATGGAAGTAAGGACATGCCTGATAGAAATGTAGTAGAAGACTTAAAGGCTGCTGGAGAAATGATGGCTAGAGGAATTACTGGAATTGATGTAGTTAAGGCCCTTTACAAAAAAGGATATGAGGATGTTGCCAATAGCGTACTTTCAATGTTGAAGCAGAGGGTAGCAGGAGATTATCTTCACACCTCAGCAATTTTGGATAAAGACTTCAACGTAATAAGTGCTGTCAATGATCCTAATGACTATAGAGGACCGAAAACAGGATATGTGATTAGTGATGAAAGATGGGATGAAATTAAAAATATATCAAATGCCATTAAACCAGAGGATATTGGTTAAATAAGGCTTAGGAAAGGGGTGTAAGCAAATGGCCATAAGTGAAAAATTAATTCGTGAAGTGATAGAAGAGGTTTTAAAGGGTTTTAATCTGGAGGATACAAAAGCAGGTGGACCAACTGTCAATGAAAAAAGCAAAATGGAATTCGTCGAAAAGGGAACAGCCTCTGCTGGAACACGGAAGGATGAAGTTGTTATTGCAATAGCACCAGCCTTCAATCAATATCAGACTAAAACTATTGTAGATGTACCTCATCATGATGTATTGAGGCAAGTTATTGCAGGTATCGAAGAAGAAGGACTGAAGGCTAGAGTAATTAAGGTGTTGAGAACATCTGACGTTGCCTTCATGGCCCATGATGCTGCAAAACTAAGTGGTTCTGGTGTAGGAATTGGTATTCAATCGAAGGGGACTACTGTTATTCACCAAAAAGATTTATTACCTTTAAACAACCTAGAGCTTTTTCCACAGGCACCTCTGTTGGACTTAGATACCTTTAGAGCGATAGGTAAAAATGCTGCTAAATATGCTAAGGGTGAATCACCAAATCCGGTGCCCACAAGAAATGATCAGATGGCAAGACCGAAGTTTCAAGCAAAGGCAGCTTTGCTTCATATAAAGGAAACAGAGCATGTAGTAATGAATGCTAAGCCTATCGAATTTGAAGTGAAGTTCTATTAATAGGAGGTGAATGTAATGAATCAACAATTATTAGAGCAAATAGTAAAGGAAGTCATGGCTTCAATGGAAGGAAGCACAGTGACGAAACCACAGGAAAATACAACTAATGTAAAGGGGAACACTGTGAATGCAAAGCAGGATTATCCTTTAGCAAATAAAAGACCAGAGCTTTTAAAATCACCAACAGGTAAAACATTAGAGGATATTACACTTCAAGGAGTATTAAATGGAGATATAAAGGCTTCGGATGTTCGTATATCACCAGAAACCCTTGAGCTTCAAGCACAGATTGCTGAATCAGTTGGTAGAGACGCATTTGCTAAGAATTTAAGACGGGCAGCAGAGCTAATAGCTGTCCCAGATGATAGAATATTAGAAATCTATAATGCCCTTCGACCATACAGATCTACTAAGAAGGAACTATTTGATATAGCAGATGAGCTTGAAACAAAATATAGTGCAAAAATAAACAGTGCTTTTATTAAGGAAGCTGCTGAAGTATACCAGTTAAGAAATAGACTAAGACAAGAGTAGAAATCTTGGATTAAATCCAGGAGGTAATAATATGAGACTGATTGCTGGAGTTGACATTGGAAATGCAACAACTGAGGTTGCAGTTGCCTATATATCTGAGGACAAAAAGGTAAACTTTTTATCCGGGGGTATAGTAGATACCACCGGAATTAAAGGAACTCGCCAAAATATTCATGGTGTATTTTCAGCCCTGAAGCAGGCCTTAGATAAATGTAGCTATAAAATTGAAGATCTTCATCTAGTTAGAATAAACGAAGCCGCTCCCGTAATAGGGGATGTAGCCATGGAAACTATTACAGAGACTATTATAACTGAATCCACCATGATTGGCCACAACCCCTCCACGCCGGGAGGAGTAGGAGTAGGAATAGGAACAACAGTTGAATTAACTGATTTGGTGAATAGAGGGCAACAGGAGCCAGTAATTGTATTGATTGGCAGAGAAGTAGACTTTGAGGATGCCGCCAATATAATAAATAAGGCTATTGACAAAGGTATTAAGGTTACCGGAGCCATTGTTCAACGTGACGATGGGGTTCTCATCAATAATAGATTAAAAGATATTATACCAATTGTGGATGAAGTGAGCCTGCTGGAAAGGGTGCCTGTTGGTATGA
Organism: Alkaliphilus peptidifermentans DSM 18978; assembly: GCF_900101495.1. Taxonomy (GTDB): domain Bacteria; phylum Bacillota; class Clostridia; order Peptostreptococcales; family Natronincolaceae; genus Alkaliphilus_C; species Alkaliphilus_C peptidifermentans. The sequence continues at coordinate 23,181 of NZ_FMUS01000001.1, read as the reverse complement.
AGGCAGCAATTGAGGTAGCTCCTCCAGGCGGTGTCGTTGAAATGCTGGCTAACCCCTATGGAATCGCAACGGTTTTCCAATTGAGCAGTGAAGAGACTAAATTAATTGTACCTATTGCAAGAGCATTAATTGGTAATCGTTCAGCTGTAGTTATTAAAACTCCAAAGGGAGATGTTCAAGAAAGACGAATACCTGCTGGACAGATTCATATAATTGGTGAAAAAAGAAGAGCATCAGTAGATGTAGATGAAGGTGCTTCTAGAATTATGAAGGTATTAATGGATATAGCACCTGTTGAAGACATAAAGGGAGAGCCCGGCACCAATGCTGGTGGAATGCTGGAGAGGGTAAGGCAGGTAATGTCTGACTTAACAAAGCAGCACCCTAATGATATAAAAATTCAGGATATGCTGGCTGTAGATACTTTTGTACCCCAGAAGGTGAAGGGGGGCTTGGCTGAAGAATTCTCAATGGAAAACGCAGTTGGGATAGCAGCCATGGTAAAGGCAGATAAGCTACAAATGAATATGATAGCTGATGAGTTGGAAAATAGAATGGGAATAAATGTAGAAGTGGGTGGAGTTGAAGCCGATATGGCTATACGTGGAGCACTAACAACACCAGGAACTAATGTCCCCCTAGCTATACTGGATATGGGAGCAGGCTCCACGGATGCCTCCATTATCAATAAGAAGGGTGAAATCACCTCTATACATTTAGCTGGTGCAGGTAATATGGTTACCCTACTGATCAATTCAGAACTGGGACTGGAGGATTTTGCACTGGCAGAGGATATAAAAAAATATCCCTTGGCTAAGGTAGAGAGCTTATTTCATATAAGGCATGAGGATGGAGCAGTGGAGTTTTTCCAAGAACCTTTAGATTCCAGCGTTTTCGCTAGGGTTGTCATTTTAAAGGAAGGTATGATGGTGCCAATTCCTGGGCAACAGTCTATTGAAAAATTAAGGTTCATCCGAAGGAATGCCAAAGAGAAGGTCTTTGTAACAAATGCTTTAAGGGCCTTAAGCATGGTATGCCCTACAGGTAACATCCGTGATATAGAATTTGTTGTTTTGGTAGGCGGATCTGCCCTGGATTTTGAAGTTCCACAGCTTGTAACCGATGCATTATCTCAATATGGAGTTGTAGCAGGAAGGGGTAATGTTAGAGGAACAGAAGGGCCTAGAAATGCAGTGGCAACAGGCTTAATACTGGCAGCGGATGAGGGGAGCGGTGCTATGTGAAGATGAATGACGGGAGACCAATTCCATCTATTCATGTGTACTACTCTTCATTAATAGAAGATACTTCCATATTTAATCAGCTACTATATGGAATTGAAGAGGAAGGCATTCCCTTCAATCTTCAAGGGAAAGAAGAAGCCTCAGCCATAAAACTAAGCTACTTGGCTGCCCAAAATTCAACTTTAGATGTGGGAGTAGGCGTTGGTGAGGCAGGAGAGGTTATACTGCATTACACAAAGCTTAATAAAGATAAACCATTATTTCAAATCCATCTTAAAGAAGATGTAAAGAAGCTTAGAAATTTAGGAGCTAATGGAGCAAGACTTGTTAAGGGGCTACCCTTTAAGGAGCTAGAGGCTGTAGATGTAGAGTATATTGGTGTGCAGGAGAAGATTTCTAAAGAGGAAGTAGCCCTTATTGTGTCACAGGTACTAAATGTAATAAAGAAGATGAATAGTTGAAGGGGAGGTGAAGGCTTTGCCGAGACCTGCATTAGGAATAATTGAAACTGTGGGTTTAGCTGCTGCGATAGAGGCAGCAGATACAGCTGTAAAATCGGCTAATGTAGCTTTAATTGGATATGAGCTGTCTAAGGGCGGTGGAATGGTTACCATTAAGTTAGAGGGAGACGTTGGTGCAGTAAAGGCAGCTGTTGAAGCGGCATGTGCTGCTGCAGAAAAGGTAAATAAGGTTTGGAGCAAGCAAATTATCCCTAGACCCCATGAGGAAATAGAAAAGCTTATTATCACAAAGGATACGGTGGGTATAGACTTCTCGACGCCAGATCCTGTAACGGAAGAAATCATAAGTGATGAAGAGGAAAAGGACTCTAGTCTAGAGATTGAAGAAGAATCAATAGAAAATGAAGGAATAGAAGAAAATGAAGACAAAGAAAACAATGAAGAAGATAATGTTGAAGAGGTTGAACCAGAAAAAGAGGATGACGAAGTATGCAATTTATGTAAGGATGCAAAATGCCCTAGAAGAAAAGGGGATTTAAGAACTAATTGCATTAACTATGAAGAATTGAAGGAGGTATTATAATGGGTGACGCATTAGGTATGATAGAAACTAAAGGTTTGGTTGGAGCAATTGAGGCTGCAGATGCCATGACCAAGGCAGCCAATGTTAATTTAATTGGCTATGAAAAAATAGGTTCAGGACTTGTTACTGTAATGGTAAGGGGCGATGTAGGTGCTGTAAAGGCTGCTACTGATGCTGGTGCCGCAGCTGCTGATAGGGTTGGAGAATTAGTATCTGTTCATGTAATACCAAGACCAAATGTTGATACAGAAAAGATATTACCTAAAGGTATTGAATAATCAATTAAATTGAGGAAGTTGCAGCTTATGGATTTGTGCAATTTCCTCAATAATATTATAGTTATATTTAGCTTAGCAAGTTACGGGTACTATGATGTAAAGCCTTGATAAGACCTGTAATAAGGGAGGAAGCTAGCTCTATGAATAACGAGGAAATAATTATAAAGAAAATAGTTGAGGAAGTAGTAAAGAGATTACAGTGTACTAATGAAGCTTATGTACCAATAGGAATTTCTAATCGTCATGTACACTTAACCACTGAAGACCTAGAAGTACTATTTGGTAAGGGGTATCAGCTTACTAAAATGAAGGATTTAAAACAGCCGGGACAGTATGCAGCACAAGAAACTGTAACGGTTATTGGCCCTAAGGGAGAATTTAAAGGAGTACGAATCCTGGGACCAGTTAGAAAGGAAACTCAACTGGAGCTTTCTTTAAGTGATGGATTTAAGCTAGGTGTAAATGTTCCTGTAAGGGAATCAGGCAAAACAGAGGGAACTCCTAAAATAGTATTAAAGGGACCTATGGGAACAGTTGAAAAGGATCAGGCAGTGATTGCTGCCTTAAGACATATTCATATGCCAGCAGTCTTTGCGGAAAATTACGGATTTAAGGATAAGGAAATGGTTACTGTTGAAGTAGGAGATGTGAGGCGGGTATCCTTTCACAATGTACTTGTTCGAGTTTCAAAGGATTTTGATTTGGAAATGCATCTAGATATTGATGAAGCCAACGCAGCAGCAATATGCAATGGGGACCTTGGTAAAATATTAAAGGACTAAAGGAGGGGGACAGCTATGGATCTTAAAAAGGCAAACGATTATATTGCCTCTTTTGCTAAACTAATAGAGGAAAAACAGCCCCATAAGATTACAGGAAAGCTAAAGGTAGGTGTTGATCTTGGTACAGCCAACATCGTAATATCAGTTTTAGACGAAGCTGATAAACCTATTGCCGGAGCCCTATATCCTGCCTCTGTAGTTAAGGATGGTTTAGTGGTGGATTATGTTGGCGCAGTTCAAATAGTAAGAAGCCTAAAGCAACAGGTGGAAGACCTATTGGGAACAAGATTAATAGAAGCGGCAACTGCTGTCCCTCCCGGGACTATTGGAGGAAACGCAAAAGCCATGGCTAATGTGGTGGAATCTGCTGATATGGAGGTTATTAATGTAGTTGACGAACCAACGGCGGCCTCAACAGTATTGGGTGTTAAAGATGGGGCGGTGGTAGATGTTGGCGGAGGTACTACTGGCATAAGCATTTTAAAAAAGGGTCGGGTGATTTACACTGCCGATGAAGCTACAGGTGGAACCCACATGAGCTTGGTTATTGCAGGAAATTATAAGGTATCATTTCAGCAGGCTGAAGAAATGAAAAAGGACCCCAGCAGAGAAAGAGAAATTTTTACTGTTATTAAACCTGTTGTAGAGAAGATGGCATCTATTGTTAAAAAACATATTGCATCCTATGATGTTAAAAAAATATATGTGGTGGGTGGAGCCTGTTGCTTCAAAGAATTTGAAGGAGTTTTTTATAAGGAAATTGGAGTAGAAACAGTTAAGCCAAAGCTACCACTTTTAGTGACACCTTTAGGTATTGCACTGAACTGCAAGAAATGAGGTGATATAAATTGAATGCAGAAGAGGCATTAAGCTGGATTGTTGAAGAGGTAATACGCAGATTACAGTCAAGAAGGAAACGAGCCTTGGTTATATTTACTGGAGGGGCAATAGGCTATAAGGAGGCCATACCTCAAGTAAAATCTCTGATTAAGGATGGATGGAATCTAAGGATTCTGCTATCAAACAGTGCCGAATATGTATTGACTCCTCAATTAGTAAAGGATCAGCTGGAGGTTGATGAAGTAATTGTAGAGAGTGAAGTAAAGGGCTTAAGACCCCTGTATGGGGATGTAAACTATTTTATAATTCCTACCTTGACCCTAAATTCAGCAGTGAAAATTGCTATTGGAATTGCAGATACTTTAGTAACTAATCTGGTGGCCCATGGAATTATGGAGGGTATATCTATTATAGCAGCTAAGGATGCCTGTGATTTAAAGAATTCTACTAGATTAAATATGGGAATGAACAAAACACCTGCTGCGTATTTATCCGTAATGGAGGAATACTTGAATCGCCTTGAAGCCTATGGTATTAAGCTGGTTGATGCAGAAGATTTATATAAAGCTACTATAGAAGAGGTTAACTATTCTTACAAAAATCAACACACTGGCAAAGCTACCCAAGAATTTACTAAGAAGGTTTTAAGTAGAACAGATATTATTAAAGCAAAGGAAGCAGATGCTGTACTATATGTAAATCCTTCTACCATAGTAACCTCATTAGCCCATGATACAGCTAGAGAAATAGGGGTTAAAATTTTACAGAAGTAGAAATAAAGATCATATATTCAAATTTACAAATAGTGATATTTATGTACTCTAAAAGAGGTGGGTGAAGCAAATGTATGTTGGAAAAGTCATTGGGATGGTGGTTGCCACTAGAAAAGATGACAATCTTGTGGGTAAAAAGCTACTGATTGTTCAACAGACAGATATGAAGGGTAATCCTTCAGGTAATGAAGAGATTGCAGTAGATTCTGTAGGAGCAGGAACCGGTGAATTTGTTTTGGTAGCTAAGGGAAGCCCAGCTAGGCAGGTGTTTGATAATCCCAATTCTCCTATTGATGCTGCAATTGTTGGGATTATCGATAATATAGAAGTCAAATCATAGAGGAAGTGATGCTATGGCTATTTATACAAAAAAAGGAGATAAAGGTGAAACCGGGCTACTTGGTGGAAGTAGGGTAGGGAAGGATGATCTAAGGGTATCCTGCTATGGGACATTGGATGAAGCCAACGCAGCTATTGGGGTTGCATATTCTTTAACGGATAATGAGGCCATTTTAGAGTATCTAAGGATGATTCAAAAAAAGCTATTTAATGTAGCTGCGGAGCTGGCATGTGATGAGGCGGGCCAAGGCTATCTTAATGATACTGTTGGTCAAACTGATATTGAAGCTTTAGAAAGTATTATTGATAAATATGAGAAGCAGCTGGGTCCATTAAAGGAATTTGTTATACCCGGCGGTACAGTAGCATCCTCCGCTATACATCTTGCCAGAACAATTATTCGAAGAAGTGAAAGATTAATTGTTGAACTCAGTAGAGGAAGCAATGTACCACAAGAACTTGTTCAATACATCAATCGTTTGTCAGATGCCCTGTTTATGATTGCTAGGGCAGAGGAGCAAACGATCCTTATAAACAAGGTTAAATGCAAGGTGTTGGAGAGGTTAGGCTATTCAGAAAGCTTAAAAAATGTAAGCTTGGATTTAGCCAAAAGAATGGCTGAGGCTGCTGAAGTAAAGGCCATTAGTATAGGTGTTCCAATTGTATTTTCAGTTGTTGATGCTGGTGGGAATATGGTGTTATTACATCGAATGAATGGCGCTTTATTGGCCAGCATTGACATAGCAAAGAATAAAGCCTATACTGCTGCAGCTTTAAAGCTACCCACCCATGAAGTATCTAATCTAGTACAGCCAGGAGCCCAATTATATGGTTTGCAATATACCAATGAAGGGAAAATTATAACCTTTGGAGGTGGTTACCCTCTAAAGCTTCATGATGAAATTATTGGAGGTATTGGTATAAGCGGTGGTACGGTTGAGGAGGACATGAAAATTGCTAATCATGCATTAAGGGTATTCGATTACGAAAGGAGGGTCTAAATTGATGGTAGAGGAATTGAAAATAGAAGAAATTATTAGAAGAGTCATGAAGGAAATCAGTAGCAAAAATGAGACCGGTGAAGAAGGCGCATATGGGATTTTTCAAGATATGAATGATGCAGTTGATGCTGCCTATATTGCTCAGAAGGAACTAATCGGATTTAATCTTGAGACAAGAGGAAAATTTATTGAAGCCATGAGACAGGCTGCAAGGCAGAACGTGGAGCTACTATCAAAAATGGCCCATGAAGAAACTGATATGGGTAGATATGAAGATAAAATTTTGAAGAATAGACTGGCTATTGAAAAAACACCAGGTATTGAAGATTTAGGATCAGAGGTTTTCACTGGTGATGATGGATTAACTTTAATTGAATTATCACCATATGGAGTTATTGGATCAATCTCTCCAGTTACTAATCCTTCTGAAACTATAATCTGCAATGCTATAGGCATGATAGCAGCTGGGAATGCTGTAGCATTTAGCCCCCATCCCTCTGCTAAAAAAACCTCATTGAAAACTATAGAGATATTAAACAAGGGAATTATTGAAGCAGGTGGACCAAAAAACCTAATAGTGGCAGTAGAGAATCCTTCAATTGAACAAGCAGAAGCTATGATGAAGCATAAAAAAATCAACATGCTGGTGGCCACAGGAGGCCCTGGTGTTGTAAAATCTGTTTTATCTTCAGGAAAGAAGGCCATCGGAGCAGGGGCTGGAAACCCACCGGCAGTTGTTGATGAAACAGCAGATATAGAGAAGGCGGCTAGGGACATAATAGCAGGCTGCAGCTTTGATAATAACTTGCCCTGCGTTGCAGAAAAGGAAGTCATTGTAGTAGATTCAGTGGCTGATTATTTAATTTTTAATATGAAAAAGAATGGAGCATATGAGCTAAAAGAAAAAGATTTGATAGAACAGCTTGAAAAATTAGTAGTAAACGAAAAAGGTTACCCCGTAAAGGAGTTCGTCGGTAAGAATGCTGACTATATATTAAGTAAAATGGGGATAAAGTGTGATGACAGCATACGAGCTATTATTGTGGAGGTACCAAAGAGCCATCCCTTTGTAGTAGGAGAGCTGATGATGCCAGTCCTTCCAATAGTCCGAGTTAATGATGTAGAGGAGGCTATTAAACTAGCTGTTGAGGTGGAGCACGGTTTCAAACATACAGCTATAATGCATTCGAAAAATATAGATCGTTTATCAAAATTTGCAAAAGAAATACAAACAACTATATTTGTTAAGAACGGACCTTCCTTTGCTGGTATAGGTGTAGGAGGAGAAGGATATGCAACCTTTACAATTGCAGGCCCCACAGGGGAAGGTTTAACCTCTGCCAAAAGCTTTGCAAGAAGAAGGAGATGCACTTTAGTAGGTGGATTCTCCATAAAATAAGATGAGGTGGGAAGCATGGATAAGGATCTTATTACTTTAATAAAAGAAGCAGGTGTAGTAGGGGCAGGTGGTGCTGGGTTCCCCACCCATGTAAAGGTAAAAGGGAAAGCCGACTATATAGTGGTAAATGGGGCAGAATGCGAACCTCTTTTAAGGGTTGATCAACAGCTGATGGCCCATCGAACAAAGGAAATACTACAGGGATTAAGGGCTGTAATTAAAGAAACTGGAGCTATGCAGGGAATTATTGCCCTAAAGGGAAAATACAGTCTAGCAATTGAGAAATTAAAAGCATCAATTCTTCAAGAAGACCAAATTGAAATTTTCCCAATGAAGGACTTTTACCCAGCAGGTGATGAACAGGTGACGGTATATGAGGTGTTGAAAAAAATCGTACCTGAAGGGGGCATCCCTCTTCAGGTGGGGGTAATAGTAGTTAATGTTGAAACGCTATTGAATATTCAACGGGCCATTAAAGGATTACCAGTAACCCATAAATACGTCACAGTAACAGGGGCCGTAAAACAGCCAATAACCCTTAAAGCTCCTATAGGAATCAGTATTAGAAAAATGATTGAGCTTGCTGGTGGTGCTATAATAGAAGATTTTAAGGTTATTGAAGGTGGACCTATGATGGGAAAAATAGTAGATAATATTGATAAGCCCATTACAAAAACCACTAAAGGCCTTATTGTTCTTCCTCACCATCATCCATTAATTTTATCTAAGGGTAAAAGTATTGACACAATCTTAAGGCAGGCAAGAACTGCATGCTGTCATTGCTCCCTTTGTACAGAGGTTTGTCCACGAAATTTACTTGGTCATAAGCTACATCCAGATAAGTTAATGAGACTTGCTAGCTATAATAGCACCTGTGAAAATGATTCTTCAGCAACAGAAGCATTTCTGTGTTGTGAATGTGGACTTTGTGAAACGGCATGTATTATGGATCTACAGCCTTGGAAGCTGAATCAGTTCTTAAAGGAAAAAATGAGTAAAGAAGGAATTAAGAACCCAAATAACAGAGTGCCACAAAATACCAATGATTTTAGAGAGTATAGAAAATTTCCAGTTAAAAAGTTAATTGCTAGACTTGGCTTAGAAGAGTATAACGTTGATGCACCTTTGATAGAAGACGTTTTGGAGGATTTTGATAGTGTTTTATTAGAGCAAAAACAACATATCGGGGGAAAAGCAGAAGCAACTGTTAAGGTGGGAGATTATGTAAAGAAAAACCAAACAGTGGCTGAAGTGGCAGAAAATCAGTTAGGAGCAAGAATTCATGCAAGTATCGATGGGCGAGTACAAAAGATTGACCAATATGGTATAATGTTATGTAAACCACTATAAGAAGAGGGGGATGTAAATTATGTTTAGCTTAGCATTGATTTTGGCAGCCTTTGGCGGAGGTGTATTGGGAGCGTTAATTGGAGCGTTGCCTGCCTTCATATTCACTGGATTTATAGGGTTAATTGGAGTTGGGGTTATAGCAGCTGGTGGACCAGCAACTATATTGACTGATGTAACCTTTGGAGCTCTATTTGGACCCCATATTGCCTTTGCAGGTGGGGTAGCCGCAGCAGCTTTTGCCGGTAACAAAAAGCGTTACTTGGAAAGTGGCGCAGATATTCTTACACCATTAAATAAAACAAATGACGTTAGTGTATTACTGGTGGGTGGCGCATTTGGTATATTAGGTTATATTATTAATGCTATTTATGTTCATTTAGCATTACCTACCGATACTGTTGCCTTAACTGTTTTTACCTCTGGAGTACTTGTAAGATTTATATTTGGTAATACTGGACTTATTGGAGAATACAATACAGCAAGAAGTGAAGTGGCAGCCACTGCAGAAGCATCAAAGAGGAAGTTTATACCAGATTCAAAAACCTTTAGTTTTATAGTTATCTATTCTTTAGGTTTAGGTTTAGTAGTTTCATATTTGGTTGATCTTACCCAGATTGATGTTCTTGGATTCACTGTTAGTGCTGCACTATTAATCTTTGTTCAAATGGGTTTTAATATACCGGCGACACATCATATTACTTTAGTAGCTGGTTTGGCAACAATGGCCACCGGAAACATATATATCGGGACATTATTTGCTATAATTGCTGGGCTTTTAAATGATATTGTTGCAAGAACCTTTAACAGTAATTGTGACACCCACATAGATCCACCGGCAACAGCCATATTTATTTGTGCCTTCATTATATTTATATTTATGTAAATTTTAAATGACGAAAGAGGCGATATCCATGAAAAAGTCCATTGGGCTATTAGAATATAAAAGTATCGCAAAGGGTATGGAGTCAGCAGATGCAATGCTGAAGGCTTCAAATGTTGAATTGATTTTATCTACACCAATTTGTCCCGGCAAGTATATAAGCTTAATTAGTGGGGATGTAGGTGCTGTAAAAAATGCCGTAGAGGTTGGAAGGACGGTAGGAGGAATATTTACTGTAGATCATTATGTTCTTTCTAACGTTAGTGAAGCTGTATTTCCGGCATTAACTGCAACTATGGATATAGATAAAATAACCTCTCTAGGCATTATCGAGACTATGTCAGCCATTACATCAATTGTTGTGGGGGACATTGCTGCAAAATCAGCTAATATTCAACTGCTGGAAATTCGATTAGCTAGAGGGCTAGGTGGAAAAGGCTTTGTGCTTATTACCGGCGAGGTGGCAGCTGTTAAATCTGCTATTAAAGCCTGTGAAAACAACCTGGAGGATACTGGGGGAATCATAAGTGCTGTAGCCATAGCCTCTCCAAACCGCGAGTTTATTTCAAAAATATTGTAAATTATTAAATATATACAGAATATACTGATGGGCTGACTACTAGTCAGCTCTTTTTAATTGGGGGGAGGACCTATTCACCTCAAGTTATTGTCAAAAATTATGGTAAACAACCTATTCACCTGGTATTACTATGGATTTTTATTTAGTTCAATTTCATTTTACAATGAAGCAATTTATATTATAATGTAACTTCACATTATTTCTCATATGTTTATTAATTATTTTACACGCTATATGGTTTACATTTATATGCTATTCTTACTTTTAACAAATAAAGCGCTTTTATAAAGCGAAACTAGGGGGTGTAATTATGGAAAATGATTTATTAAGGCTTGCTTCTACCCAGGGCTTATGGGCTGCTCTTTCCGTTCTTCTGATATTATATATATTGAGAGCTCAAGAAAAAAGGGATGTAAAACAGGAGCAAAGGGAGCAAAAATACCAAGAAATAATTTGTAGTCTTACAGACAAGCTAAATCTTATTGAAGATGCAAATAGAAAAATTGAAATAATAGAAAAGCATGTACTTAATATAAAGTCATAAAAAAAGCACTAAACCTTTCTACAACTTCACCCGTTGTATGATCTTCGTACCAAAATTTAACGACCTGGCCATCATATTTAATTATCCTATATTCTACTATCGCAGGTCTTGCAAGGTGGCGACCAATATATTCAGCTGCTTTTTTAGCACTATCCATTTTCGTCTCAGCATGTACGTAAAATCCATTTGGGTATCTTTTATATAGATCATTGATCAATTTAGATACTCTGTCTTTTTCCATAATAAAAATGTAATGGGAATATTAGTAATATTAAACTTCTATATTTCCTTTTTTCCTCCCTTTCGGGTTTTTCTAACAGTGCTGCAGGATTCACTTTATGTTACGGTCTGCATCTTTGCTAGCACCACTAAGGCACATTTTCGAGACGCTTCAATGCCACCATCTCTGCTGACATTGGTCTTATAGCTACTAGGCTTCTTGGCAATTACCTAGACTGGACTTTCACCAGTTAGCAAATTACAGCTTTGCTGGCCACGCCCCTTAATATTTTAAAAAGTTTGAATTTAATGCAAATTATATTGACATTGGATAAAATTAACCTTACAATGAAATTAATAAATGTTTTTACGAACTTCGTAAAAAGTATACAGAGGAGAATAAGATGCTAAGTTCACTAAAAATACAAAATATAAAAAACATAGCCACTAAACTGCTTTCAAGTGGTCAGGCAACCAAAATGGAATTGGTTTTGTCGACGGATCTGAGCAATACAACTGTTTCTGATTGCATTAACAGTTTGCTCAAACTGGGGTTAGTGGCAACAGTAGGATGGGAGGATTCTATAGGCGGAAGGCGCTCGTCAATATATGAAATTAACAGAAATTTTGGAGTATCTTTGGGGATCATGCTTTATGAGCAAGATATTGAAATCGCAATTGCTGATGCCGGCAATATCATTATTGACCATTTATATTTTAAAATTACGGATGACGAACCTCCTATAAATTCTTTGATTAGAGCGATAGAAAAAGTAATTGAGAGATATCATGAAAAGAATCTGTTAAGCATAGGAATAGGATTGGATGGAGTCATTGACTATGAAAATCAAATTGTGATTGAATGCAAATCATATAAATGGAACAATGTGCACCTCAAGGAAATCATTGAACGTCACTTTTTAACACCGGCTTATATTGATCATCGTATCAATGGAGCTGCCTATTATGAGAAGCTTATGGGACAGGCAAAATCCTTGGATAATTTTATCTTTATGCTGGAAGGTATTGAAGAGAAAGTGGTTTTGATTATTGATGGGGAAATCTCTCGTGGTGCAGGCAATTTATCAGGTCGTATTAACAGTATGCAGCAGATGCTCAATAACCTGGTATCATATATGCAATTCTTGGATATTACAACGGCTATCATTGGTTTTAAATCATCCGGTTTTAAAGAAAAGATAAGCTCGATCAACACTGAAAAGGGGCAGATTATTACCTTTTCGATGAACCAAGCCCAACTAGTGCAAGGCCTGGCACTAATGGCACAGGTTAAGTGGTTTGAGTCAATCTATTTTATGCTGTGATGTTTAAAATAATATAAAAATGGAGGGAGTACAGCATGGTTACGTGGTTCATTGTTATTATTTTCTTGGTAATGTGTGCTTTGATGTACACGAAAAAGCTTTCGGCAATGTTTGCCCTACCACTTATGGCTTTCTTAATTGCTTTGGTATCCGGCATCCCCTTTAACGATGTTCCAATAGGGGAAACAATACAACCCGGTATCATGAAATTAATGTTCATTGAAGGCCCAGTAAGATTGGCGTCCCCTATAATGATGTTGATTTTCGGTGCAATTTTGGCTCAATTCGTTAAAAATAGTGGGATTGCAGAAACGGTAATTAGAAAAGTTTCAGAGTTTGCAGGAGATCGTCCGACGGTGTTGGGAATTGTGTTTATGTTGGTTCTTAGTGTCTTGTTTACTTCTTTAGGCGGATTAGGTTCCGTAATCATGATAGGTTCTATTGTTTTGCCAATTATGACTTCTGTAGGCATAAGTTCATTAACAGCAGGTTGTATACTCTTGTTTGCATTAAGTACGGGCGGTATTTTTAATCTTGCCAACTGGGGGCTATACATTGAAGTCATGGGATTGTCCGTGGAACAAATCAAGTTTTATGCATATTTTCTCGGTGTTATATTTATCTTGGCCGGTATCTTGTTTGTGATATTCGAAACAAAATCCAACTCAAAGTTTTTCTTTGGAAAAAAAGGTAAAGTTCTATGGGCAATGCCTTCCGCAGAATTACAGGATCAAGGGTCTTTTAAAAAGGTAAATGTTTTAGCTATGCTTACCCCTATTGTTCCATTGATACTTGTTCTTGGCTTAGGGTGGGATATTATTGCAGGTTTTGTTGCTGCGATTATGTATGGATTAATTACAACCATTAATAAAGATTCAATAAAAATCCTGACAAAATGTGTTACACAAGGTATCTCTGATTCTGCCGGCGCAATATTTCTTATGATCGGCATTGGCATGCTGCTGAAGGTTGTTATGGATAGCCGTGTAACACAGCATATCGGACCGTATTTGGCAAATATTCTTCCGACAACGGGTATTACTTTTATCATATTTTTCTCTTTGCTAGCACCACTTGCACTTTACAGAGGACCGCTTAATGTTTGGGGTCTTGGCTTAGGGATTGGCGCTATGATGATGACAACTGGCAGAATGCCGGGGTTGGCAATTATGGCTGCCCTCATGTCCACTGGTCAGATTCAGGGCATTTGTGACCCGACGAATACACACAATGTATGGACGGCAGCATCGGTAGGTAAGGATGTGAATGATATTTTGAGAAAAACCCTTCCGTATGTATGGATTGCAGCAATTGTTGGACTTGTTGTAGCAGGCGTTCTATACTTCTAGAATTAATATATGTTATCCATGGAAGATGGGGTGGGGCAGGTTGAAAATAAAATTTGCCTCACTTTTTTCAAAAGTCATAATTACAAAAGGAGAGATTATCTTGGGCAATCGCAAAATAAGAATAGGAATTGACGTTGGAGGAACTTTTACACATGCAGTTGCAGTAGATCACATAACATTTGAGGTTATTGCTCATGCAGTAACTCCTACCACTCATTTTTCTCGCTACTCCGTTTCTGAAGGAATTATCAAGGCGTTTCATGATATTATGCAGCAAACCAAGGCAGTATCTCAAGATGTGGTTTTTGTATCTCACAGCACAACACAAGCAACTAACGCTTTATTGGAAGGGGATGTTGCAAAGGTTGGTATTATCGGAATGGGGAAAGGGATAGAAGGGGTTAAAGCAAAAAGCGATACTTTGATAAGCAATTTAGAGCTTAGCAAAGGAAAAATGCTACATACCGCACATTGTTATTTTAATACCGATGCAAAAAGATTTGATGACAATGTAATAAAGGATGCATTAAGCAAAATGATGTTGGAAGGCTGTAATGTTATTGTAGCCAGTGAAGCCTTTGGGGTGGATGACTCAACCAATGAAAACAAGGTGTTGCAGCTGGCAGCAGAACAGAATCTTCCTGCTACCGCAAGCCATGAGATATCACAGCTTTATGGACTCAAAATAAGAACCCGCACAGCAGTCATTAATGCAAGCATTTTACCTAAGATGACGCATACGGCAGAGCTTACGGAAGAAAGCATCAAAAAAAGCGGCATTACTTCCCCTCTAATGATCATGAGAAGTGACGGCGGTGTTATGGATATTGTTCAAATGAAAAAACGTCCTATTCTTACAATGCTTTCCGGTCCAGCTGCGGGAATAGCAGCCGCACTTATGTTTGCAAAGGTATCCGATGGAATTTTCCTTGAAGTAGGTGGTACGAGTACGGATATTTCCGCTATCAAAAACGGAAAAGCTATGATTAAAAGCGCTAGTGTCGGTGGACACAAAACTTATCTTAAGACACTTGATTCTCGTACTGTAGGTATTGGCGGCGGGTCGATGGTACGAATATCTCATAACGAGGTTGCAGACGTAGGACCCAGGAGTGCTCATATTGCAGGATTGGGTTATATAGCATTTACAAAACCTGAGGATTTACAGGAGATACACCCTGTTTTGGTAAAGCCTATGCCCTCAGACCCTGATGATTATTTAGTAATAGAAAACAACAAGGGGGAAAGGTTTGCGATTACCCTGACCGATGCATCAATGATGGCGGGGATGACGACTAAAGGTGATTATGCTTATGGTAATTTTGAAAATGTCAAACATGTATTTGAAGTGCTGGCGCAACATTATAATACCAGTCCTTTACGGCTATCACAAGATATTTTAGATAAAGCTATTCAAAAAGTAGGGAAAGTGGTACAGGAGCTTTTAGAAGAATATCATTTGGATATGGAGCTGGTATCCTTAGTTGGAGGCGGAGGAGGAGCGACATGCGTTGTTCCTTGGCTGAGTCAAAAGATGAATATAAAATATTTTGTGGCAGAAAAAGCAGAGGTTATTTCGGCAATTGGTGCAGCGATGGCTATGCTGCGGGACTGTATGGAACGAACGGTCTTGAACCCGACAGAACAAGATATTATGTCTATTCGTAAGCAAGTAACCAATAATCTTATTCAAATGGGTGCAAACAGCGAAACCATTGAAGTTCAAATTGAGATTGACCAGCAAAAAAATATTCTACGTGCAACGGCGGTTGGATCAATCTATATGGACAATCAAAATTTTGATATGCAGGCAGCAGACGAGCAAATACTTTACAATAATGCCGCGTTATCTATGAAAGCTCCAGCAGATCAAGTGATACAGGCGGCAGCAACATCAGGGCTTTTTGTATTTGCTTATATGGAGACTCAAAAAAAGGTATTCGGTTTATTTCGTTCCAAACGATGGAATCTTCGAGTAATCGACCGATTTGGTGTAATAAAATTGCAGGTGAATAATGGCAGGTACTTATCAACTGCTTGTGAAAATATTTCCTCAGCTTTCAACAGATTTATTGATGATGTATCAGTGCATAATGATGTGGGAATGATCATCCCGGAAATATTTATGCTATATGGCAGCAGGATAGTTGACTTTAGTACAATTCTTGATAGTGTACAGCTTCTTAGTCTTATTCAAATCGAGCTCCAAGGCTTAGAAGATAATGAACCTATTGTGCTTGTGGCCAGACCTAGATAACGAATGTTGAATCTTAATATATGTTTACTATAATCAGCAGATGGATGGATTTGTACCGCTGCACGAAAGGAGTGATGTAGATGAATACTACATTCTTGAATTTATTAAAAACAAAAAAACTAACGACTATTATGAGTCTGCCTGCCAATGATCCGGAGCTTGCAAAGGCAGCATGGGAGCATGGGGCAGATGCTGTAAAAGTGCATATCAATGTTGAGCATCGTGCAAGCAATACAATATTTAGAAGTTTTGAGGAAGAATATGAAGCATTAAAAGAAATTCTTTCTGTTGCCAAAGGACCCACAGGCATTGTATTGGGAGGAGATGTGCTTAGTGCTGCTAAGGATTATGAAAGTGTAGTAAAGGCAGGATTTGATTTTGTTTCTCTATATGTTCACCATACGCCTATGCAAGTGCTGCAAAGTGATAAAATACTCAAAATGCTTGCAATCGATTATACCTATTCCCAGTATGAAATAAATAGCTTATCTCATATAGGAGCAGATATACTTGAAGCATCCGTCATTAAACCTGAAACATATGGACAGCCGCTGACTGCAAGAGAAATCATATCATACAAATATATAGTGCAAAATACTGATATTCCTGTCGTTGTGCCAACGCAAAGGGACATAAAGGCTTCGCATCTTAGTACACTAGCTCAGTGCGGTGTTAACGGTGTTATGTTAGGGGCAATTGTAACAGGTAAAACTAAAGAATCAATTTCCAGAGCTATTGCCGAATTTAGAAATTATATTGACAGAATGTAGGTGAGTTGAGAATGAGAATATCCCTACTTCCCATAGACAGTAGACCATGTACATATGAATTTCCTGTTCGGCTTGCCGGTATTGCAGGTGTGGAGATTTATACACCGCCTATGACAATAATGGATCAGTTTAAAATTCCTTCTGGATTTAATGACATTGCAAATTGGCTGGAAGAACAAGCGGCTAAAACCGATGTGCTTGTGCTCTCGGTGGAGCAGTTGCTTCACGGCGGTCTAATAACTTCACGCACTATGAATATATCAAGAGAGGAATGTTTTAGACGACTGGAATGGATTAAAAATTTAAAGAAAAAATATAAGAATTTGGAGATACATGCTTTTAATATTATCATGCGCACTTCTATCAGTACCCTTAGTGCACAAAGTAAAGTATGGTGGGAAAAAATTAATGCCTACAGTCGTGCTAAATATATGGAAAATAGTACAGGAGAGCATAAGTATACCGTACAAATACAAGAGCTGGCACAGGAAATACCTTCCGAGGTATTAGAAGAATTTCTAGAAGCAAGACAGAGAAATAATGCTGTTAATATGGAGTGTTTGCAGCTAGTAAAAGAAGATATATTTTCCAGTCTTCTTCTTTTGCAGGAGGATTCGGCACCCCAGGGTATACATAGGGTTGAACAAACCCAATTGTGTCAATTTATTAGTCAATTTAAGTTGGAGCAAAAGGTACTTTTGCATAATGGAACAGATGAAGCAGCCTGTGAAATTATTGCTAGAATTATTTCTAGAAACAAACGGCCCATAAAAGTTTTTATCAATTGGCTCGGAGGCAATAAGGATAAGTTTATTGCATTATACGAAGACAGGTTGTTTATAGAAAATCTGCACAGCCATATGAAAGCAGTTGGCCTGGTTGAGGTTGCCAGTAAATCTGACGCAGATGGTATAGTCAATGTTTTTTTACCAAAGAATCAACAGGGGGATGCATGTATATGTTTTGAAGCGTTATGCAACGGATATACCGATGAAGAGCTTCAGCACTTTGCACATATTATTTCACAAGATATTACCGACGGCAGACCCACTGCACTGTTAGATTTGGCATATGCCAATGGCGGAGACGCCAGAATTCTTGATGCGCTTGCTAAAAAAGTTTCCCTGCTTGAACTTGTAGCTTACTCAGGGTGGAATACAGCTTCAAATGCACTGGGAACATTACTCTCACAAATATGTCTCTCAAGATTTTATAACAGCATTAAGAATAAGCAGTTTACTGCAGAGCGGTTAATGGATGATTTTATTTACCAATCTTGTGTACGTCCAATCGCAGAAAAGAAGCTAAGAGATAATGGGCAAGACTGCTGGAATATCAGTGATATCGAATATGCACAAACCATTGTAGATGAAGCATTTGAACTTTGCCGGCCTGTTATGGAAAAGGTATTTAAGGATAATGTCCCGACATTTCAACAAAAATTAAGATGGCATAGAACTTTCGAGATTAGCATTACGATACAATCTTTATCAGATATGGGAGGATAATATGAATAAAATATATGATGTAATAATTGCAGGAGCAGGCTCCAGTGGTGCTGTTGCAGCAATATCTGCTGCCCGAAACGGTGCTTCCGTACTGCTGATAGATAAAAATGGATATCCGGGTGGAATGAATACAGCAGGAATGGTTTGTCCAATCATGACCTTTCATGCCGGAGATAGGCAGATTATAAAAGGCATTCCGCAAGAAATTATTGATGTATTGATAGAACGCGGCGCATCACTTGGGCACGTGCCTGATCCCATCGGTGTAGTATCTTCTATTACGCCTATTGAACCTGAAATTCTAAAACTGGTTTACTTTGAAATGCTGGCTAAATTACCCAATATAACAGTATTATTTCATACCTTTATCTGTGATACAGTGGTAGAAAATGGAGTGGTAAAAAGTATTCAAGTAGTTAGTAAAAGCGGATTAGCCAGTTATCAGGGAAAAACCTTTATTGATGCAACTGGAGATGGAGATGTAGCGAGCTTTTGTAAAGCAGATTTTCATATGGGAAGAAGCAGCGACGGATTTTCTCAACCTATGACGCTTATGTTTCAAGTTGGCGGAGTTGATATAAAGAAGGTGATAGCCTATGTAAAGAGTAACCCCGAACAGTTTATACTAAATAAAGATTGTGATATTGACAAGTATCTGGCTGTATCAGGATTTTTCGATATAGTAAATACGGCGAGGATCAACGGTGATTTAACTATTCCCCGTGATCGGGTATTGTTTTTTCAAGGTATGCACCCAGGGACAATTGTGGTTAATATGACGCGTATTACAAAACTAAGAGGTACCAATGCAAAGGAATTAACAACAGCAGAGTTTAACTCTCACAATCAAATTAGTGAAATTATGCTCTTTTTTAGAAAATATCTACCAGGATTTGCAAACTGCCATTTGTTATCCGCCGCCGATACAATAGGTGTCAGAGAGTCCCGGCGAATTTGCGGTGATTACACGCTAACCATCGATGATGTGGTCAATGGCGTTTGTTTTGAAGACAGTATTGCGATGTGCGCTTTCCCTATTGATATTCATGATCCGATTGGTAATGACTTGAATTGGGTGCGAAAGAGCCGTACATGCTGCTATGATATTCCGTATCGTGTTATGATGCCTAAAAAGCTGAAAAATTTATTAGTAACAGGCAGGTGTATATCAGCTACACATGAGGCCATGGCTTCTTCGAGGATATCAGCTACAGCAATGGCAATCGGGCAGGCAGCGGGCTTGGCTGCTGCTTTAGAAAGCCGCGATATTTGTGATTTCAGACAAACAGATGTAAAAGTACTGCAGGATAAACTTATAAAGCAAGGAGCGGTAGTGGGAAAAGCATGGCTGGATTAGATCAAAAAGCAAGACATGTCCTGGAGTTTTGTAATAGTCAGCAACTTGATATACTGTTGCTTCTACAAACAATTGGTTTCAAAAGAATATCTATCGATTCCATAAAGCGTATGCAATCAATGGCTGCATCCTTAGGTGAGCAGTATTACGTCAGGCATTACCATCCTGATAATACCCTGTCACAGGAGCTTTTACGCTTAGGGATAAAAAACATAACTTCATTCTCAGAAAAGCAGGAGCATTCTTTAAAAGCACGGGCTTTTTATAATGCTAATAGCTGTACTATTAGCATTAATGATTCAGCGTTAGATGAACTATACACTATTCTTTGCCAGTATGGTATGGTTTATTATTCTAGGTATGATCTAAAGAATACTCACTTGCTGCATGAACTGTTTCATCACATAGAGGAAAAATACGAGCAGCCGGTTAACTTGGTAATGGAGAAGATGCTAAATCATCCGGTAAGTGCGGGTTTTCGCGACATTGCAGCTTTTGCTTTTGTAAATTACGCTATACGTCCAAACATATGCCAGATTTTGGATTTTATTTGGTTGTGTTATAAATATCCAAGAGCTATTACCAGTTTATATGATCGGTTTTGCAGCATAGAGTGATGTTGATAATATACTTATAACGCAAAATGATTATTGGCAAACCTATATATTCTTTATAATAAAGGAGCGATTATGAATGAATAAAGTCAGATTTATTTCCTTAGCTACAGTGGTTTTAATGCTATTTCCTATTGTTGCTTACGGGATCGTAAATAATTATATTAATTCTCCTATTCCCAGTATTGTAGACGATGAAAACAATCCAACACTGACATTAATGCATAGAATTTATATTGAAAACTTTGAAGGAGGCATTATTTCTATTGTCAATACAAGTGGTGTGCACACTACTATTGGAACGGTATACAGACCTGCATCTTTTGTGAAAGATTCCAGCGATGGGTTTTGGGCTGCGCACTATGACAAGGCATCCGACGGTACCCATTCGTGTGTGACTGCAATTGGTGCAAATGCTTTGCATATTCGAACCGGTCCAAATAATGAATATGACCCCTCTGACCCTCACGCATGGACTCCAAAACAGTTTAGCGTAGGTATTAAGGAAGACTATGATTATGCAGGAGGACAATACAGTAATGCAATGATTTATACCTCCATTCCAGGCGGCAGTAATATTTTCGGGGGATCTTCCGCGCCCTTTGTAGGCAATCCAGTAAAATACTTAACTGCTTCCGGCACATGGGAATCGTTGGATTATTATTTTAGCGGTGATTACACAAAGGAACTACCCAAACGACTTATTATAGAAGTTAATAAGCCTTCTACTTTAAATGGATCACCGGATTACATTGAGTTTGAAAATTGGGCAGCCGATGATACCGTAGGGAATATACTGCAAACTGCCAATGGAAGAGTACTTGTTCATTACCCCAATGGTACCACAAAACATATTGCGGATGTTATTCAGCGTGTACAGGGAACGGGAAGATTCTCGGGAACTGAGTATGCGGAAGTGGGCAGAGTTCGAGCAGCTCATCCCGGAGTTATTTGTTTTTCTACTTCACCTCGAATAGGGTATACAAATAATACAAATTTACTTGGAGGATTTCAATTTATTCCTGCCAACCATGCTAAATTCCTGAATTATGATTTAAACCAAAATAGCTTCATAGGAAGAGATCAATGGGGCATTATTGCACATGTTGGTGCTGCGTCAGAGGCTCTTGATGATCCTGATTACATCATTGATGGAGAGATATCATATCATCCTGTATGGGAAGGTGTCGCACCTTTATTTGCTCAGTATATCAAGCCTAGACACATACCTAATAATCAGTCAAATTCTACTTACTTTGAAGTTTCCGATGATTTTGGAACCACATGGAATAGCTGCCCCCAAATACAAGGAGTGACAGATTTATCTACTAACTCGCCTGTAGCAGGGTGGACAAATATTAGACTGTATCTTAATTATTAGTACAACCAAGGGGACGTCAGACTGTGTGACAATTATTTTTGATGAGATTTCGTCCGAGACATTCTCGCTCGTATTTTTTTAATTGTCACACGCTCTGACGATTCCTACGGTTAAAATAGAGTTTATAAAATGATAGGATAACTTAGGGTGATAAAAATACCATTTTATTTAACCCATTCACCCTTCACCACTCTATCTAAGCCTGCTAAATCTTTGATTATTTCAACCTTAGAAAAGCCCGCCTCATCCATCAGCCTTGAAACAGCTTCTCCTTGGTCATATCCTATTTCAAATACTAACCACCCCTTATTAATTAAATATTTAGGGGATTCATTAACTATTTTCCTATAAAAGTCTAGACCATCTTCTCCTCCATCCAATGCTAATTCCGGCTCATAATCCTTCACCTGTGATGAAAGTCCTTTTACAGTTTCAGTAGGTATATAGGGAGGATTGGAAACAATAAAATGAAAAGTTTTTTCAAAGCCTTTATTTAATAAAGGATCAAGTAGATTTCCCTGTAAAAAGTTTATCTTATGGTCAACCCCATGATTTTTTGCATTTTTCTTCGCTATAGCCAAAGCCTTATGGGAAATATCTATTGAAAAAACAATACTATTTTTAATTAGTATAGCTAAAGTGACTGTAATTGCACCACTCCCCGTACCAATATCTAAAATTGTCCCATTGGTACCTTTAAAAAATTCACCGTAGAGGCGAATAACCTCTTCCACCAGGATTTCAGTATCCCCCCGCGGGATCAAAACCCCTTCTTCAACAAAAAAGTCTAGCCCCATAAATTCTTGTCGATTAATAATGTATTGTATGGGCATACGGTTCAATCTCTTTTCTACAAGCTCCCAAAACTTTCTACAAATTTCCTGGGAAATTTCCCTTTCTGGATATATGTGAAGTTGTATTCTTTCAAAATTCATTATATTACAAAGAATAACCTCTGCATCTAGCTGAGGTGTCTCTATACCTGCAGACTTGAATTTATTCACTGCTTCCTTTAGTAATTCTGCTACTGTAGTCAATTAGCACCCTCCTTACCTTTTGCTAATATCAAGGCTGCCATAGCCAATTCAATTTCATCATCAGACCTTTATTTTTTTCTCTATCAAAATTCTTATTATTCAAATATAACACATAATCCGACGGATTTTAAGCATATGGATTAAATATTTAGAGTAAAAATATAATTTGTAAAGACTTGTAGATATCAATAGAAATAATTTAATATATATATTATTCTGTTATTATAGGACTATATTACCAATTTATCTAGCGTATCTTTGTAATATATGGTAATATATTGGAATAGTGTATTTTATAAAGGAGTATGTT
>NZ_FMUS01000011.1 GCF_900101495.1 Alkaliphilus peptidifermentans DSM 18978 | reverse complement strand
CCATCCTGTACCGAAATTCTTTGACCCATAAGGGATGCCCCTTTAGGGTTTTATGAGGTATTAGCAACGGTTTCCCGTTGTTGTCCCTCTGTACAGGGTAGGTTGCCCACGCGTTACTCACCCGTCCGCCGCTAAGTTTATTAAATTCCATCCGAAAACTTCCTTTAATAAACTCCGCTCGACTTGCATGTGTTAGGCACGCCGCCAGCGTTCATCCTGAGCCAGGATCAAACTCTTAATCAAAATTTCTGGGTACATCTTTTTAAAAGATGTGTTTTTTTTGCTGGCTTAATATCTATACTGTTTAGTTTTCAAAGACCTGTAATTTCAAAGTTTTTATTTCAATCACTGTCAAGTGACAGCTTAACTACTATATCATTTTTGTGCTTAATGTGTCAAGTGTTTTTTTCGCCGCTTTAATTTGTTGAATCCTGTTATTTTTAAAGCCGCTTATATAATATATACTCTTTTTCACATTATGTCAACCACTTTTTTATTAATAATTTTTTCTTTTGTTAGTATTGTTTGTTGCCGCCCCTAGAGGCGACTTTTACTACTATACCATCCCTATACCCGTAAGTCAACTGTATTTTAGCTGTTATATTCTTCCTTTATATTTCCTACATTATATATTTATAATAATATTAATCTAGACTCTTGCTTAATTCTTTTCTAAACTTCTCAATTATTTTCTTTTCCATTCTTGAAACAGTCATTTGTGAAACCTGTAGTTCATCTGCAACCTGCATTTGCGTTTTGTTTTTAAAGAATCTATCCTTAAGTACTTTTCTTTCTACTTCATTTAATTTTTCTACAGTTTTATCAAGAAAATCTTTATTTTCGATAAAATCGAAATTTTTATCCGTTTGACCTATTAAATCCATTAATTGAATATCCTTGTCTTCCCCGTCATTATCATAGGTAAGGTCTAAGGACTTTGGAGTATATACTTGACTTGCTTCCATTGCTTCTATAATTTCTTCCTCTGTACACTCTAAATATTCAGCAATATCTTTTATTAATGGACTTCTTTGTAGTTTTTGATGTAAAACAGTTTTAGCACCATTTATTCGTTTAGACAATTCCTGTATTCTTCTTGGGACTCGTATTGACCATCCCTTATCACGAAAATGTTTTTTAATCTCTCCTATAATTGTGGGTGTTGCAAAACTAGAAAATTCAAATCCCTTATTGACATCAAACCTTTCGATAGCATAAATAAGCCCTAGAGATGCGACCTGATAAATATCTTCATAGTCAATTCCCTTATTAATAAATTTTTTTGATAATATTTCTGCTATGTACAAGTTTCTATTTACCAATTCATTACGTATTTCAATGTTTCTGTTATTTGTATAATATAAAAATAGTTCTTTGTCTGTCATTTTTTTTAGGGATTGAATTGACTTTATTGAGTTAGTAGCTTTTGCTACGCTTTTCATTAATAATCATCCCCCATATATTTTGACATTCTAATTATAGTGCCTTTTCCTATATCAGAAGCTATTTCTACTTCATCCATTAATGATTTAATTATAAATATTCCTAACCCTCCTTCTTTAAGGTTATTTAAATCAGGAATATTAATTTCATCAGTAATACATCCTCTTCCACTATCACATACTATCATAGTTAACTTTTTCTCTTTTAAAATAAATTCAATATCAAAATTTTCTTGATCATCTTTTTTTCCATGGGTAATTGCATTAGTACAAGCTTCAGCTATTGCTACTTTAATATCCTCAATTTTTTCAATATCGAAGCCCATTCTATTGGCAATAGCAGCAACGGTTAATCTAACAACACTTACATATTCAGGTTTATTAGGTATAGATAGTTTTATATGATCATTTATAGCTTTACTCATATTTGCTTGCTCCTTTATTATATTATACATAATATTTTTTTGTTCACCCCTCAATAATAAATATTTTATCTAATCCCGTTATATTTAGAAGCTTCTTTATGCTAGGCTTTATGTTTATAATAATTATGTCCTTGTTATACTCTTTAAGCCTTTTTAAAGCACCTATCAATACACCCAAACCCGTGCTGTCTATGTATTCTAAATTTTTCGCATCAATCTTTATAGCTTCTTTTTTTTCTTCAATTAGTTTTATAAATGCTTCTTTTAACTGCGCGGATGTGTAAATATCTACTTCTCCTTCTAATTCAATATGCCACTGGTTTTGCTGTTCGTCAAATTGATTCTTGATTAATAAGGACATACATTAACCCCCCTTAGTTTTTCTGCAAATTATTATTACCCATTAAATTTTAAATGAAACATTTTTTTAAACAATGTTTTGTTTTACTAGAAAAAGGTATCCATTAGCAATGATACCTTTTTACTAATAAACACTTTTTTTACTCTTCTTCAACTTCATGTAAAGGAATTAAAGCAAGTGATACAATTTTTTGGTCTCCTTCTGTTCTCATTAAAGTAACACCCTTTGTATTTCTTCCCATCTTGGAAATATCCTTAACATTTAATCTAATAACTGTTCCGTCATTATTAATTAACAGTATTTCTTCATCATTACTAACAGTTTTTGCACCTATAAGTTTACCTGTTTTAGTTGTTATATTATATGTTTTTATTCCTTTACCACCTCTGGTTTGAAGACGATACTCACCAATATTTGTCCTCTTACCAAAACCTTTTTCTGTAACAACCATTAAATCTTTTTCTTCAGTAGCAACCTCCATAGCTACTACTTCATCCTCTTTTGATAGGTTTATGGATTTTACACCCATAGCTGTTCTTCCCATATCCCTAACATCTTTTTCCATAAACTTAATAGACATACCATTAACAGTTACTATAATAATTTCTTGATTTTCATCAATTGTTCTAACACTAATTAATTCATCATCTTCTCTTATACTTATTGCAGTTAACCCACTTTTTCTTGTGTTCTCAAATTGACAAAGCTGAGTCTTTTTAATAATTCCATGCTTTGTAGCCATAATCAAATATTGAATTGGGCAATTTCTACTTACTGGAATTATCGCAGCTATTTTTTCATTAGGCGTTAATTGTAAAAGGTTTATTATAGCTGTTCCCTTTGCTTGCCGCTTTGCCTCTGGTATTTCATAGGCGTTTAACTTATATGCTCTACCTTTGTTTGTAAAGAATAATAAATAGTCATGACTTGATGTTATAATTAACTTTTCTACAAAATCCTCTTCTCTAGTTGTTACACCAGTTACACCCTTTCCACCTCTTCTTTGACTCTTATAGGTGTCTATAGGTAGTCTCTTTACATATCCAAAATGTGTTAGTGTAACTACAACATCTTCTTCATCAATTAAATCTTC
The DNA here is from genome assembly GCF_900101495.1 of Alkaliphilus peptidifermentans DSM 18978. GTDB lineage: Bacteria > Bacillota > Clostridia > Peptostreptococcales > Natronincolaceae > Alkaliphilus_C > Alkaliphilus_C peptidifermentans. The sequence continues at coordinate 129,849 of NZ_FMUS01000011.1, read as the reverse complement.
TATATTTATTTCACCTTCATCAAAAACTATTTGAGTTCTTCTCTCATCATTAAATTTTTCTTTGATTTCTAGTAATTCTTCTTTAATGATATTAAGTATCAATTCTTCACTTGCTAAAATTTCTTTTAACTCCTTTATTAAAGCTAAAGTTTCTTCTAAGTCAGCTTCGATTTTATCTCTTTCTAAGCCTGTTAGTCTCTGTAGTCTCATATCTAATATTGCTTGAGCCTGTTTTTCTGATAACTTAAATTGCTCTATTAAACCAGCCTTGGCAATATGCACTGTCTCAGAAGACCTAATTAAAGAAATAACTCTATCTAAATTATCTAATGCTATCTTTAATCCTTCTAATATATGTGCTTTCTCTTCTGCTTTAGTTAAATCATACTGTGTTCTACGGGTTATTATTTCTTTTTGGTGCTCTAAATAATGCTTAAGTATATCCTTTAGCTTTAATAGAACAGGTTGTCCTTTTACAAGAGCAATCATAATAATACTAAAGGTATCTTCCATTTGAGAGTGCTTATGTAATTTATTTAATACAACATTTGCATTAGCATCTCTTTTTAGCTCTATAACAATTCTCATTCCGGTTCTATCACTTTCATCCCTTAAATCAGATATACCTTCAATTTTTTTGTCTCGAACTAAATCTGCTATTTTTTCAATTAGTTTAGCTTTATTAACTTGATACGGTATTTCTGTAACAACAATTTGCTGCCTACCATTCTTCATTTCTTCTATACTAGAAATAGCTCTAACCTTAACTTTACCTCTGCCTGTTCTGTAGGCTTCTTTTATTCCCTCTTTCCCCATAATTTGAGCCCCTGTTGGAAAATCAGGTCCTTTAATATATTTAATTAGTTCCTCTGTATCAATTTCAGGATCTTCTGTCATCTTAATTAATCCATCAATTACTTCTCCCAAATTATGAGGTGGTATGGATGTTGCCATACCTACTGCAATACCGTTTGATCCATTTACTAAAAGATTAGGAAACCTACTAGGTAATACTGAAGGCTCCTTAAGGGTATCATCAAAGTTAGGAATATAATCTACAGTCTCTTTATGTATATCCCTTATCATTTCCATAGAAATTTTAGATAACCTTGCTTCAGTATAACGCATTGCTGCAGCGCTATCACCATCCACTGAACCAAAATTACCATGACCATGTACTAAAAGATATCTAGTTGAAAAATCCTGTGCCATTCTTACCATTGCATCGTAAACTGCAGTATCACCATGTGGATGAAACTTACCTAAAACATCACCAACAATACGTGCAGATTTACGAAATGGTTTATCTGGTGTTAGTCCTAATTCTGTCATAGCATAAAGTATTCGTCTATGTACAGGTTTTAAGCCATCTCTTACATCTGGTAATGCTCGTCCAACTATAACACTCATGGCATAGTCAATATATGATTTTTTCATTTCATCTTCAATACCAATAGGGACGATTTTGTCCTTCTCTTCAATCATCTAGTATCCCCCCACTTTATACATCTAAATTACTAACGTATTTAGCATTTTTTTCGATAAATTCTCTTCTTGGCTCCACTTTATCACCCATTAAAGTATTAAATATCTCATCAGCTGCTGCAGCATCCTCAATATTTACCTTTAATAAAGTTCTAGTATCAGGATTCATAGTTGTATCCCATAATTGCTCAGGATTCATTTCTCCTAACCCTTTATATCTTTGTATTGCTATTCCTGTTCTACCAATTTCTTCAAGCTTTTTATTTAATTCTTTTTCTGAATATAAATAATACTCATCTCTACCCTTTTTTAATTTATATAAAGGTGGTTGAGCTATATATATATGCTCTATCTCTAGAAGTGGCTTCATATATCTAAAAAAGAAGGTCAATAATAGTGTTCTAATATGGGCCCCATCAACATCAGCATCAGTCATAATGATAATCTTATGATATCTAAGCTTTCCTATATCAAACTCTGATCCGATTCCAGTACCAAAGGCTGTAACCATTGTTCTAATCTCATTATAACTGAGTATTTTATCTAACCTAGCCTTTTCTACATTTAGTATTTTTCCTCTTAAGGGTAATATCGCTTGAGTAGCTCGATCTCTTCCTTGTTTTGCACTACCTCCAGCAGAATCTCCCTCAACAAGGTAAATTTCGCATAAAGCAGGATCTTTTTCAGAGCAATCAGCAAGCTTACCAGGGAGAGAAGTGTTTTCTAATACCCCTTTTCTTCTTGTTAATTCTCTAGCTTTTTTAGCAGCTTCTCTTGCTCTTTGGGCCTTAAGTGCTTTCTCTACAATAGCCTTTGCCTCTGTTGGATTTTCTTCTAAAAATGCTTCAAGATATTCTGCTGTTGTTCCTTCAACTACTCCTCTTATTTCACTGTTACCCAATTTTGTTTTTGTTTGCCCCTCAAACTGTGGTTCCATCAATTTCACAGAAATAACTGCAGTTAATCCTTCTCTTATATCTTCTCCTAATAAATTAGGTTCCTTTTCCTTTAGGTAATTAATTTTTCTTGCATAATCATTTATAACCCTTGTCATTGCAGATTTATAACCAATTAGGTGGGTTCCACCTTCTTGAGTATTAATATTATTAGCAAAACTAAATATATTTTCTGTGTAAGATTCTGTATATTGCATTGCTATTTCAACTACAGTACTATCTTTCTCTTTTTCAAAATATATTACCTTTTCATGTACTGCTTCTCTATTTTTATTTAAATGCTTAACGAATTCAACAATACCACCATCATAATGGAAGGTGCTTTCTTTTTCCATTTCTTCTCTTTCGTCCTTTAATACGATTGTTAATCCTTTATTTAAAAAGGCTAACTCCCTTAAACGATATTCTAGTGTTTCAAATTTATATTCTGTTTCTTCAAATATTTCTGCATCAGGTTTAAATATAGTTGTAGTCCCTCTTTCGGTAGTATCACCAATCATCTCTAATTCATTAATTGGATTACCCCTCTCGTATGATTGCCTATAATGTTTTCCGTTTAACTTTACATCAACTTGTACACTCTCTGACAATGCATTTACTACAGACACACCTACTCCATGTAAACCACCTGAAACCTTATAACCACCACCACCAAATTTTCCTCCAGCATGTAGGACAGTCATTATTGTTTCAAGTGTAGATTTTCCTGTTTTAGGATGTGTATCAATGGGTATTCCTCTACCATTATCCTCCACCATAATTGAATTATCTTTTCTTATCACTACTAAAATTTTATCACAAACCCCAACAAGAGCCTCATCAATACTGTTATCAACTACTTCATAAACCAAATGATGTAACCCTCTTGGTCCAGTAGTTCCTATGTACATTCCTGGCCTTTTTCTTACTGGCTCTAATCCTTCGAGGACTTGAATCTGATTAGCACCATACTCTTGTGTTCTATTATCCATTTCGCTACCTCCTACTGACATATATAAAAACTGTTAATAAATTTATATTACATAAATAAACTGCTGACCAATACTTAAATATTTTTTAAATACTCTGTCAAGCAGATTAGTCTAATATTTATCTGTCCCATCAATAAATCCCGCTCGTTTTTGTAATGTTAATGCTGATATGGGTGAATAATAAATTATAGTTTTCATACTTTTCTTTCCGGTCTTTTTCTTATTTATGACTCTTTCAGTTAATATGAAGGACCTAGGCTCCTCGTTTGAAATTTCTTTTATGAAGCCTTCATCCTTACAGGTTTGTAGAAACATTCTACTATTTTTTGCCTTTAATGTAGATTGTATGTCGAATATAGCAATTATTTCCTTCTTATGAACCACTACTTCTCCACCTAGATGAAGAAACATATAAATCACCTCTGTTTTTTACTCCATTCCTTTATTATAACCTTTATTACCAATGAATAAAAGATAATATGGATTATTTTTGTAAATTAGTCTTTTATTCTTATCTCACCTTTTTTTACATAAAAAATTCTATTGTTAATTTCTTTTGTTTTTAATTGTTCTATAATTGTTGTTGTAATAAAGGTTTGTATATTTTTTAAATTATTAATTAAATATTGTTGTCTATTAGTATCTAATTCACTCATTACATCATCTAATAGAAGTATTGGATATTCCCCTACTTCTCCCTTTATAAATTCTAATTCTGCCATTTTTAAAGATAAGACAGCTGTCCTTTGTTGGCCTTGTGATCCATAATTTTTTACTTCCATATTATTTATTTTTATTAATAAATCATCTCTATGGGGTCCAACTACTGTAGCTTTCTTTAATATTTCTTCGTCACAAGTTCTTTTTAATTCAGACAAAAATTTTTCTGTTATATCATTATTTTCATCCTTTTCAACAACGGGAATGCTGCTATCATATATAATTTCTAATGATTCAATTTCATCAGTAATTTTCCTATGCATAAGCTTTGCAAGAATACCTATCCTTTTAATAAATTTTCTTCTATTGTAAATAATGAAGGCTCCTACATTAGCCAACTGATGATTCCAAATATCTAAATCAATTTTTTTTCCTCGATTATCCTTTAGTAGTTTATTTCTCTGCTGAAGTATTCTATTATATTGATTTAAATGATAATAATATTTAGGATAAATTTGACATATTTCATTGTCTATAAACCTTCTTCTTTCAACTGGGCCACCTTTAATAATTTTCAAATCATCCGGAGAAAATATTACTACATTAAGGTTTCCTAATAATTCACCCATTTTTATTAAAGGAATCCTATTTACCTTAATTTTTTTCTTTTCTTCTTTATCTAATTTCATTTCTATTTCTATTTCACCATTTGCTTTTTCTAATATTGCTTTTATATAAGCCTGCTTTTTATCTAATTTAACAAGCTCTTGATCTTTATTAGTTCTAAAGGACTTACCTATAGCACATAAATATATAGCCTCTATTACATTTGTTTTCCCTTGAGCATTTTCACCAACTATAATGTTTAATTTAGGATGAACTTCTATATGTAAAGAATCATAATTTCTATAGTTCAAAAGTTTAAGCTCTTTTAAATACATTTGAATCCCCCTATATCATCCCAATTAATTATTATTCAACCTGTATTTTAATATCTTCTACAATTACTATATCACCTGGTCTAATTTTTTTACCACGTTGATTTATAGTGACACCATTAACCTTTACATCTCCATTTAAAATCATTAATTTTGCTTGTCCACCACTTCCTACAATATCAGAAATTTTCAGAAGTTGGTCTAGCTTTATAAAATCTTCTTCTATTCTTATTTTTTTTATCATACTATAACTCCTTCACTGTCTATAATAGTCTTATTTTCTTCCATAATATATAAAATAATCCATACAAAGGTATAATTCTCTTATAAATAAAAATATAACCCAGCTTTTGCTGGGCCAAAGAAATTAGTTGGAAGATACTCTTACGGGAAGGACTAAATAGGTGTAATTTTCATTATCTACTGGTTTCATAATACCAGGACTAATATTAGTTGTAAAATCAAGATATATTTCTTCATCATCAAAAACCTTTAAAGCATCCATAAAATATTTTGAATTGAAGGCTATCTCAATGTCATCTCCTTCTAGTAAAATCACTATTTCCTCATGTACTTTTCCTAATTCTGAATTTGAAGTAATAATCATTTTATCGTCATTAATAATGAGTTTGACTAGATTGTTCTTTCCTTCTCTTGCAAGTAGTGAAGCTCTTTCAATACTATTATATAAATTTCTTGTATTTATTTTAACCCTCGATTTATATTCTTTTGGTAGTATTTGTTTATAATTAATAAATTCCCCTTCTAGCAGCCTTGATATTAATTTTGTCTTACCAGTAATAAAAAGTGCATGATTTTCTGTTAAGCATATTTCAATTGGCTTCTCATTGTCAACTTCAAGTATTCGTGCTACTTCAGATAATGTTCTAGCTGGTATTACTGCTTTATTACTTATATCTGACTGGATTTTTCCTTTTCTAAGGGCTAATCTATATCCATCTAAAGCCACCATATTCAAAGAATTTTGATCTATTTCTAATAATACACCTGTCAGAATTGGCCTTGATTCGTCTTGTGATGTAGCAAATACTGTTTGTTTAATCATATTTCTAAATAATTCTTGTGGAATTTTATAGAAATTATCTTCACTTATTTCAGGTAAATCTGGAAAATCATCTGGGTTATGGCATACAATACTAAACTCAGCATTTAAGCATTTGATATTCACCTGATTGTTATCAATAAGCTTTATATCTATATCTGCATCCGGTAGTTTTCTGATGATATCACTAAAAAGTCTAGCATCTATAACGGTAGCTCCTTCATCTAATATTTCTGCCTCTATTAAATTCTCTATTCCAATTTCAAGATCCGTTCCTACTATTTTTAATTGATTAGAAGCAGCTTCTATGTATATACCTCTTAATATAGGAAGTGTCGTTTTAGTAGATACTGACTTTTGAACAATATTTATACTATTTAGTAAGGATTTTTGAGGGCAAATTATATGCACTGTGGATAACCTCCTTTAGATAAGATATAGAAAGAATAAAGAAATATAGAGTAGTAATAGTAATAGGGCTTGTTGAAATGTTGATAACTAGAATTTAAATTGAACTTAAAACAAGGAGCTCTGTGTATAAAGTGTGAGCAAACTGTAAAAAATAATCCACATATTAAGTCCAAATTTGCCTCTAGAAACATATCAACAGCTTATTAACAATAGCCTGTTTATTAATCTCCCTTTAATTCTTTTATTATATCTTCTATTCTTTCTTTAAAATTTTGATCTGTTTTAATATCATTTAATACTTTGTCATGGGCATGCATTACAGTTGTGTGATCTCTTCCACCAAATTCTTCACCTATTTTAGGTAAAGATAAATCCGTTAACTCTCTTGTAATGTACATAGCTATTTGTCGTGGATAGGCTATAGCCCTTGTCCTCTTTTTTGAGTCAATATCTTCTAATTTAATATTAAACTTTTTAGAAATAACATCCTTAATTGTTGCAATATTCAACTGTTTTGGTTTTGATGAGAATATTTCCTTTAATGCTTCACTGGCTAGGTCTACTGATATTTCACTATTCGTTAAAGAAGAATATGCAACTATTCTAATTAAAGCTCCTTCTAATTCTCTAATATTAGCCTGGATTTTTTTTGCAATATAAATAGTTACATCATTAGGAACCTCGATATCCTCCATTTGTGCTTTCTTTCTTAAAATAGCTATTCTAGTTTCAAAGTCTGGTGGTTGAATATCAGTTATTAATCCCCATTCAAAGCGAGATCTTAGTCTATCCTCTAGAGTAGGTATTTCCTTAGGAGGCCTATCACTTGAAATTATAATTTGCTTATTAGATTCGTGTAAGGCATTAAAAGTATGGAAAAATTCTTCTTGTGTTCTTTCTTTACCAGCAATGAACTGAATATCGTCGACAAGTAGGACATCTACATTTCTATACCTATTCCTAAACTCTACATTTCTATCATCACGAATAGAATTAATTAGTTCATTAGTAAAGGTTTCAGAAGAAACATATGCAACCTTTGATTTAGGATTATTTTCAAGTATATAGTGACCTATTGCATGCATTAAGTGAGTTTTTCCTAGACCAACACCTCCATAAATGAACAAAGGGTTGTAGGCTTTAGCAGGTGCTTCGGCAACTGCAACAGAAGCTGCATGGGCAAATCGGTTACTATTTCCTATAACAAAGGTATCAAAGGTATATTTTGGATTTAATGTTGTAGACGTTAAGATTTCAAGCTGTGTTTTAGAATTTTTATGCTGATCCTTCTTGGGATTTTTAATGGTTTCTTCAGAAGGAACTACAAATTCAATTTCAAATTTTTTACTGGTAACTTGTTTAAGTGCATTACTTAATAAGGTAATATATCTAGTATTCAATATACCTCTAGTAAAATCATTTGGAACGCCTAATACAATGTGCTTTTCTTCCAGAGAAATGGGTTCTATTGTCTTAATCCATGTGTTAAAGCTAACTTCAGTAAGCTCAGTTTTAATTAGATCAAGAGTTCTTTCCCATACTTCAGGCAGGTTATCATACATATAACAGCCCCCTAACTGTTGTAGATTTAATAAAAATTATAGTAATAAAAAATAATTATACTCATATTTATCCACAATTATTTTAGATAAGAGAGGATTAATTTTAAAATTTTGAATTAAAATATATATAACAAAGTTATTAACAAGCATGTGGATATAATAGTGAAAAGGGGTCTAAATTAATTATATAAAATAGTTATCTACAATGGCAACATTTATTTAATACACAAAAAAAAATAGTAAAAATGATACATAATATTGATAAAACAAGGGAAACTTCTAAGTTATGCACAACATTATCCACAAGATGTGTATAAAAACTGACATTGTTGATAAAATACAGAAAGTTATCAACAAGTATTTTAATAATATCAAATACAAATTGACTTTTCAACAAATTTAATAAAATATCCACAAAAAAAAACATTTACACAAGAAATTATCCACAAAGCCTTACAAGCTTTTATCTTGACAGTAGACTGCAATATAGTTATAATCTAGTTGTATTATTTTTAAGTACTGGAGACTAGTATTTAATTATTACGATAATAACTATGACATATAGAAGTACTTGTAGTACTTGAAGGGGGTGTATTTCGTGAAGAGAACTTATCAGCCTAAAAAAAGACAGAGATCAAAAGAACATGGCTTTAGAAAAAGAATGAGAACTAGTAATGGAAGAAACATTGTAAGAAAACGTAGATTAAAGGGCAGAAAAAGATTAACTGCATAAGGCCGCACTATGTGGCCTTTTTCTGTAATACAAAGGAAATTATGAACGTTGGCAATTATGCGGAGATTCATAATTTCCTAAATGTACATATTAGACCATGACTATTTTTTATAAAGAAGGTTTTCTATATATAGGAGTTGTTAGGTTAATGAAAGCCAGTGATGGGCTACGAAAAAATGATGACTTTAGAAAAGTCTATAAAAACGGAAATTCTATGGCTAATAAATTACTCATTATTTATTTAATGAAGAATTTTACTGAAGTTAATAGAGTAGGATTTACTGTTTCTAAAAAAGTAGGAAAAAGTGTTGTTAGAAGTAGAGTTAAACGCCTACTAAAGGAGTCATATAGATTAAATGTCAACAAGGTTCAAATCGGCTATGATATAGTTTTTATTGCAAGAGAAAATTGTAAAGAAGCTAATTATAAAGAAATTGAAAGCGCTATGCTACATTTAATAAGGAAAATGAAAGTACATAAATGAGTGTAAACGGAGTGATATAATGGCAGGTATATGTATTTGGCTAATTAAAATATACCAAAAATGGATATCTCCTATAAAGGGACAAACCTGTAGATTTTATCCAACCTGCTCTAGTTATAGCATAGAAGCTTATAAAACATATGGGTTTATAAAAGGAAGTTATTATACGATTAAGAGAATATTAAGGTGTCATCCCTTTCATCCAGGAGGATATGACCCCTTATTAAAAAAATAGGTGAGTAGGGGGTTTTAAATTTGAATGCATTAGCCCAACCATTAGGTTCGTTATTAAAAATAATTTACGACTTAATTGGTAACTATGGTCTTGCCATTATAGTTTTTACTATTGTAGTAAAATTAATAATGGTTCCATTAACATTAAAGCAAATGAGATCTATGAAGCAGTTACAGGAGATTCAGCCAAAAATCAAAGAGTTGCAGGAAAAATATAAAAATGATAAGGAAAAATTGAATGTTAAAACAATGGAATTATATAAAGAGCATCAGGTTAGTCCATTTGGAGGGTGTCTTCCCTTATTAATTCAATTTCCTGTTATTATTGGGCTTTTTGCAGCCCTTAGAAATCCCGGACTATATGTTTTTGGATCTGAAGAAATCTATCAGCAAATTAATACTAGTTTTTTATGGTTACCAAACTTAACGGATCCTGATGTGTGGATTTTACCAATTTTAGCAGGAGCTACAACTTATCTTTCTAGTATAACAATGTCTGCTAATAAGAATGATCAAACACAAAAAATGATGACATATTTCTTCCCTTTGATGATATTTTGGTGGGGAAGAAGTTTTCCAGCTGGATTAACTTTATATTGGGTTGTCAGCAATGTCTTTCAAGCAGTTCAACAAATTATAATTACAAAGCCCTATGCTAAAGCGAAGGAGGGTTCTAATTAGTATGAACTCAATAGAAATAACAGGAAAGTCCGTTGAAGAAGCAATAGAGACAGGTTTAAGTGAATTAAAAAAAAATAAAGAGCAAGTTAAAATAGATATACTTGAAAAACCAACTAAGGGATTTCTAGGGTTAATAGGAACTAAAATGGCTAGAGTTAAATTAACTGTAGTTGATGATCCCGGAGGTGAAGCAATAAAGTTTCTAAAAAAAGTATTTAAAGCAATGGAGTTAGAAGTTGAGTATCAGGCTGAAATTGAAGGAAATAACTTGAATATTGTACTAGCTGGACCCAATATGGGGGTTATTATAGGAAGAAGAGGTCAGACACTTGATTCTCTTCAATACTTAGTTAGTTTGGTTGTTAATAAAGACAGAGAAACCTACTTAAAGGTATTTATAGATACTGAAAACTATAGAGAAAAGAGAGAAGAAACTTTAATAAGATTAGCTAATAAAATGGCACGAAAAGTAAGAAAAATTGGAAAAACTGTAGTATTAGAGCCAATGAATCCGTATGAGAGAAGAATTATACATGCTTCACTACAGGGTAACCCCTATGTGCAAACCTATAGTGAGGGTGAAGAGCCCTATAGAAAAGTAGTAATTACTATAAAAAAGTAGCTTTCGACCCAGTATTTCTACTGGGTTTTTTATTGTAAAAAATAATTGATTTAAGTAAAATTTGGTATAATACAAATAGGTTAATAATAAATAGATTTTTCAATACTTAATTATGAAAAAATTCGATTGAGGTGAAGCTATGTTTATTGATGATACTATTGCTGCCATAGCCACTGCTTCAGGGGAGGCAGGAATTGGAATAGTTCGTATAAGTGGACCAAAATCCATTGAAATTATTGATGTAATATTCGAAGCCAACAATAACAAAAAACTCAGCCAACAACAGCAAAGAAGAATAACTTATGGACATATAGTTGATCCAGATAATATGGAAAAAATAGACGAGGTACTAGTAGTGTACATGAGGGCACCATTTACTTACACCAAGGAAGATATAGTTGAGATTAACTGTCATGGTGGTATGATTCCTGTTAAGAGAATACTTCAACTGGTATTAAGAAAAGGAGCCCGTTTAGCAGAAGCAGGTGAATTTACAAAAAGAGCATTTTTGAATGGTAGGATAGATCTAGCACAGGCTGAGGCCGTTATGGATTTAATTAGTGCTAAAACTGAGAAAGGATTCGATGTAGCTTTTGATCAGCTGGAAGGGGCATTGTCAAAAAGAGTTGAAGGAATGAGAAAGGTAGTATTAGAGCTACTTGCCCATATAGAAGTATCCATAGATTTTTCTGAGGAGGATGTTGACGAGGTTACCCTTGATTATCTTCTACAAAAAAGCATTGAACTGGAAGCAAAAATGTCGAACCTATTGGAAACTGCAGATACAGGTAAGATACTAAGAGAGGGATTAAGTACTGTAATTGTAGGTAAACCTAATGTAGGGAAATCCTCTTTATTGAATTCCCTTTTAAGAGAGTCAAGAGCAATAGTAACAGAAGTTCCTGGAACTACTAGAGATGTTATAGAAGAACAGCTTAATATTCAAGGAATACCTTTAAAAATTATTGATACTGCAGGTATAAGAGAGACAGATGATATAGTGGAGAGGATAGGCGTAAATAAATCAAAGGAATTCTTTAATAAGGCAGATTTAGTAATTTTCATGTTGGATGCTTCCAGAGAATTAACTAAAGATGACATTGAAATTATTGAAATGCTTCAAGATAAAAAGATAATTGTTATTATTAATAAAACTGATTTACCAATAAAAATAGATATGGAAAAAATTCATCAATTAATTGGGGAGAAGAGAATAATAAGCATATCCTTAAAGGAAGAAGTTGGGTTAGATGAATTAGAAAAGACATTGGTTGATATTGTTTATAAGGGCGATATTAAGACAAAAAACAATTTAATGGTTACTAATATTAGACATAAGGATGCCTTAGAAAAGGCCATAAATAGCTTAAGGGATGGTATTGAAGCAGTAAAGAGGCAAATGCCAATGGATTTTATTGAAGTGGATTATAAAAATGTGTGGGATTATTTAGGAGAAATAACTGGAGAAACTGTAGGTGAAGATCTAATTGATCATATTTTCGCTAACTTCTGCATAGGAAAATAGAATTTACTATATGAGTTAAGAGGGAAGAATTATGAACCAATTGAAAAATGAGAGTTGAGAGTTGAGAGTTAAGAGTTAAGAATTAAGAATTAAGAATTAAGAATTAAGAGTTGAGAGCTGAGAGTAAAGAGTAAAGAGTGATAAAAGATAAATGTTGAATGTTGAATGAAAACAAGAAAGATCAAAAGATTGAAAATTAAGAGGTTAGTATTTAAAAGAAAACTAGAAAGAAATAGAGTATTTAAAAGATTAACAACTTAATGGAAAAATATAAAAAAGGTTGTAAATCATTTTACAAACAGTAGTATTTTGAATAAGGGAGGAAAGGTTTTTATGAAATATCATGCTGGAGCATACGACGTTATTGTCGTAGGAGCTGGGCACGCTGGGTGCGAAGCTGCCTTAGCAACCGCAAGGATGGGTTGTAAAACATTAATGATTACCTTAACATTAGACGCTATAGCAATGATGCCCTGTAATCCTTCAATAGGTGGAACTGGTAAGGGACATCTGGTAAGGGAAATAGATGCCCTCGGTGGTGAAATGGGAATCAATATTGATAAAGCTTTTATACAAAGTCGGATGCTTAATACTGCAAAGGGGCCTGCAGTTCATTCTCTTAGGGCCCAGGCAGATAAAACAAAATATCATATTGAAATGAAAAAAACTATAGAAAATCAAGAAAATCTTGACTTAATACAGGGAGAAGTTATTGATATTATAGTAGAAAACAATCAAGCAAATGGGGTTATAACAAGAACTGGAAGTGTATACGAAGGGAAGGCTATCGTCCTTGCCACTGGAGTTTATTTGAAAAGTAAAATTTTTATGGGAGAAGTTAATTATGAGTCGGGGCCAAATGGCCTTTTTGCTGCTAATTATCTATCTGAGAGGTTAAGGGAACTGGGTTGTAACTTAAGAAGATTTAAGACCGGAACACCAGCTAGGATTCATAGGGATTCTATAGATTTTACAAAGATGTCAATTCAACCTGGTGACGAGAAAATTGTCCCTTTTTCATTTTTAAATGATGAGATAAAGATGGACCAGCATCCTTGTTGGTTAACAAGAACAACTTCTGAAACCCTAAGAATAATAAAGAGCAATTTAAGACGATCATCCTTTTATAGAGGAGACATGGAAGGAGTAGGTCCAAGGTATTGTCCATCAATAGAGGATAAAATAGTGAGATTTGAAGATAAGCCTACTCATCAGCTTTTCATTGAGCCAGAAGGATTGGAAACAAAGGAAATGTATGTACAAGGCATGTCGACAAGCATGCCAGTTGAAGTACAGGTAGAAATGCTAAGATCTGTAGTTGGCTTAGAAAAGGCAGAAATAATGAGGCCAGCCTATGCAATTGAATATGATTGTATAGATCCTACTCAATTAAAGGCATCTCTTGAACTGAAGCATATAAGTAATTTCTTTTGTGCTGGTCAATTTAATGGGACATCTGGATACGAAGAGGCTGCTGCTCAGGGACTTATGGCTGGAATTAATGCGGTATTAAGAATAAGAGAGGAAGAGCCCTTTATATTAGATAGATCGGAGGCATATATAGGAGTTATTATTGATGACTTAGTTATAAAGGGAACAAATGAGCCTTATAGAATGATGACATCTAGAGCTGAATATAGATTAGTGTTAAGACAGGATAATGCAGACTTAAGACTTACAGAAAAGAGCTATAGAGTAGGGTTAACTACCGAGGAAAGATATAAAAGGCTATGTGATAAGAGACATAAAATAGAAATGGAAATGGAGAAGCTAAAAAAAACCAATGTTTCACCACAGGAAGTAAACCCCGTATTAGATAAAATCGGAAGTTCATTGGTTAAAGCAGGGATATCCTTATATGACCTTTTGAAGAGACCTGAGATAACTTATAAAGAGATTAAAGGGCTGGATAGCTACCACGAAGATAACATTGGTGAAAAGGTTGAAGAACAATGCGAAATTGTAATTAAGTATGAGGGATATATAGATAAACAATTAAAGCAAATAGATCAGTTTAAAAAACTTGAAAGCAAAAAAATTCCAGATGACTTAGACTACACATTAATTAGTGGCCTTAGGATAGAGGCGCGACAAAAGTTAAACAACATTAAGCCTTTATCTGTTGGACAGGCTTCAAGAATTTCAGGAGTTTCTCCTGCTGACATTTCAGTATTGCTAGTATATTTAGAGCAAAAAAGACGTCAGAAAGTGGTGATAGATTAAATGTCATTGATGAACAAAATACTAAAAGATGGGTGTCATGAATTTCAAATTGAAATTAATGATCAACAAGTACAGAAACTAATAAAGTATAAGGACATATTAATAGATTGGAACAAAAAAATGAATCTTACATCCATAGAAGAGGAAAAAGATGTTGCAATTAAACACTTTCTTGATTCGATTTCATGTCTTAAGGTAAAGAATGTAACGAAAGGAAAATTAATAGATGTAGGTACAGGGGCTGGTTTTCCAGGCATCCCCATAAAGGTGATGAGATCAGATATAAGACTGACACTACTAGATGCATTAAACAAAAGGCTAGATTTTTTGAAAGAAGTTTGTGATCAATTAGATTTAAAAGAAGTAGAATTTGTCCACGGTAGAGCAGAGGACTATGGGCAGCTAGAAGGACATCGAGAGCAATATGATTATGCTGCAGCCAGAGCAGTAGCTCCTCTAAATGTCCTTGTTGAATACTGTTTACCCTTTGTTAAGGTGGGAGGTTTTTTTATATGTCAAAAAGGCCCTCAGCTTAAGGAAGAGCTAAAAGAAGCAAAAAAGGCAATTGATCTTTTAGGAGGAAAACCTGTAGAAGAACAAGTGGTAAAATTACCCTTTAGTGATATTGAGCATAGAATAGTTATAATTGAAAAAGTTAAACATACTCCGACAAAATATCCAAGAAAAGCAGGAAAACCAAGCAAGAATCCCATAAGATAGATGAAAAAAGTTGTATTTTGTAAAACGAAAGTTGGAAACTCAACGATTTAAAAGCAGGATTCAACTAATTTTTATAGAAATCTTACTTATGAATTTGCTAAAGAAGAGAGGGAGATATAGGATGAATAATGCAAAAAAGGAAATTGAGGAGATATCCATCAATTTAATAATTCCCAACCCTTATCAACCACGTAAGTCTTTTTCTCAAATAAGTTTAGAAGAATTAAGTCAATCAATAGAAGCCTATGGCATAATTCAACCTATTAGTGTAAGAAAGATTGGTAATGATAAATATGAATTAATTGCAGGAGAAAGAAGATTAAAAGCTGCAAAGCTAGCCAAGCTAGAAAGGGTTCCAGCTATAATACATAATCAATATAACGATAAAGACTCAGCAGTAATAGCTATAATTGAAAATCTACAAAGAGAAGATTTGAACTTTATTGAAGAAGCAGAGGCATATAACAACTTAATTATGGATCACAATTTTACACAGCAGGAGTTAGCTGTTCAAATAGGAAAAAATCAATCTACTATTGCTAACAAGCTTAGAATTCTTAGATTAGGAGAAGAAATAAAAACACTTTTACTAGAAAACAACTTATCTGAACGACACGCAAGAGCTTTGCTGAAGTTACCGGATGATGAGTTAAGGAAATTGGTTTTACAAAAAGTCATTAAAAATGGTTATAATGTAAAAAAGACTGAAGAAACAATAACAGCAATTGCTGAAGAGATAAGCAAGGAAGATGAACCAAAGAGCAGACAGAAGGTTAGAAGTTTCATGAACTATAAAATTTACATCAATACTATTAAACAAGCCTTTGAAGCCATTAAAGATAAACAAGAAAATGCTGAGTTAAAGCAAGTCGATTGTGGAGAATATATAGAATTGATAGTAAAAATACCTAAAACATAAAGATTGCTTAACATTGATTATCTTTAAGTTTATAGAAAAAACCATTTAAAAGACCAGTAAAATTAAATGCTGGTCTTTTTTATGCGTTTTATAAAAAAACTTAAAACAATAAGTTGAAATTGTTGAAAAAGTCAACAATATCCAGACTGTTGAAAATTATTCAGATTGGAGACGCAAAAAAAAGCAGCGAAGGCAGCGTATACGTAATACGCAAGGGTGCTGGTTTTTTGCAGCAACGAATAAGATGGAGGATTTTAAACAGTCTGAACAATATGTTTATAAATAACTATGGAGGCTACATTTTACCAGACAGAGTCAATATGCCGAAAACTATAAATATAATACCAGCTGCAGTTTGAAGTATATTAGGATTTATAAATTTATTCAAATGAGTTGCCGCAAAAACACCAATAAAAGAGCTCAAGATTAGAGCCAATGAAGACCCAATAAATACAGGCCATATAGATTTTGATTGGGTAGCAAGTAGCATTGTCTGCAATTGAGTTTTGTCACCTAATTCAGCAATAAAAACTATACAAAAAGTTGTTATAATTGTTCTAAACATAAACTGCCTCCCCTTTGCTTGTGTTAAAATTAATATTAACGAAAAAGATTAAATGCTATATGTTATTTTGATAGCTTCAAAATTAGTTTATATATAACTATGAAGGAAAAGGTAGAATTAGTCATTTTTTTTGACGCATATAAGAAGTAAGTTATATGGACTTTACTAAAGATGATGTGATTTTTGTTAGGCTTTAGTTCATGTTAATTAATAAAGTGATTTTAACCTGTTTTCAAGGGTTCTTAATTGAAATAGCAGCTTCGTTTACATAATACATGTAATAAAAGAGTGTATTTAATTAAAATATTCTTCAATTATCGACATTGAATGCAATTTCAAAGAAGGTGAAATTTTAGTTTTATAGAAATTAATAGATATAATATAATTGACGAGGGAGTGGATTGTTTTGAGTAAAGTAATTGCTATATTTAATCAAAAAGGAGGAGTAGGAAAAACAACAACTAATGTTAATCTAAGTGCCTGCATTGCTCAAATGGGCAAAAAGATATGCGTTATAGATATTGACCCGCAGGGGAATACAACAAGTGGATTTGGAATTAATAAAAGCACGCTAGAATATAGTATCTATGATGTGATAGTAAATGAAATTGCACTAGAAAAAGTTATTATTCCAACTGAGTATAGCAATTTAGACATAGTACCCTCTAGTGTTCAATTGGCAGGTGCAGAAATTGAACTAGCAAGTATAGAAAATAGAGAAATTCAGTTAAAGGAGTCTATAAATACTATAAGAGATAAATATGATTATGTATTTGTTGATTGCCCGCCTTCTTTAGGACTATTGACTATAAATTCACTGGCTGCTGTTGATAGTGTCCTTATACCAATACAGTGTGAATACTATGCATTGGAGGGTGTAAGCCAGTTAATGAACACCATTCAATTGGTGAAAAAGAACCTTAATCCAAACCTTGAAATACAAGGAGTTGTTCTAAGTATGTTTGATGGAAGAACAAATCTTTCTATTCAGGTGGTGGACGAAGTTAAGGCATATTTTAAGGGGAAGGTTTATGCCACCATTATTCCAAGGAATGTTAGATTAGCCGAGGCACCTAGTTATGGCCAGCCTGTTATATACTATGATGAAAAGTCAAAAGGTGCAGAGGCATATAGGGAACTAGCCGAGGAATTTCTAGATTTAGAGGAGGATGTGATTTAGATGAACAAAAAGAGAGGACTAGGTAAGGGACTAGAGGCTTTAATACCTGAAATGAAGACTTTTACCATTGAAGAAGAGCTAAAGCAGGAGGAAAAAATACTACTAATTAATATTAATAAAATATATCCAAATATTCATCAGCCAAGAAAAGATTTTGACATAGATAGCATTAATGAATTAGCTGAATCAATTAAGGCCCACGGAATTATTCAACCAATAATTGTTACAAAAAGAGACGATGGTTATATGATTATTGCAGGAGAAAGAAGATGGAGAGCTGCAAAAAGTATTCAACTTACAGAAATGCCGTGTATTGTAAGAGAATATGA
This sequence comes from Alkaliphilus peptidifermentans DSM 18978, assembly GCF_900101495.1. Classification (GTDB taxonomy): domain Bacteria; phylum Bacillota; class Clostridia; order Peptostreptococcales; family Natronincolaceae; genus Alkaliphilus_C; species Alkaliphilus_C peptidifermentans. Next base: position 111,588 of record NZ_FMUS01000011.1, on the reverse strand, counting down.
AGAAGGACAACTTGTTAAGGTAGCATTAATAGAAAACATTCAGCGACAAGATTTGAATTCAATTGAAGAGGCATTCGCTTATAAACAAATAATTGATGAGTATAGTGTAACACAAGAGAAGTTGGCAGATGCTCTTGGAAAGAGCAGGCCTTATATAGCAAACACCTTGAGGCTACTTCAACTAGATGAAAGAATTATTGATATGATAAAAAAAGGAGTATTAAGCAGCGGCCATGGCCGAACCCTTTTGAGAATAGAGAATAAAGATAAACAGTTCATTCTTGCCAATAGAATACTTACTGAAGGCTTGAATGTAAGAAAGACAGAGGAATTAGTCGCAAAGGAAAGTACTCCAGTGAAGATAAAAAGGAAAAAGGAGAAAAAGAACTATATATTAACAGACATCGAAGACAATTTAAAGAATTTTTTCGGCACGAAGGTTTCTATACTACAAGGGAAAAAGAAGGGTAAAATAGAAATAGAGTATTATAATGATGACGATTTACAAAGGATTTTAGATTTGTTAAACAAAAGTTAAATTGTTTCACGTGAAACAATTTAGTGGATAAGGAGAAATTTATGGAGCTGAAAATATTTTATGTAGAGGCATTTTCTGATAAGATTTTTGGTGGCAACACGGCAGCTGTTGTTATTGATGATGCTCAGCTATCCACACACCAAATGCAAAAAATTGCTTGCCAGCTTAAACTTTCAGAAACTGCCTTTGTAAAGATCGACACTAATGAAAAAAACAACTTTATCGTTAGATTCTTTACTCCTCTGCAGGAGGTAGATTTATGTGGACATGCAACTATAGCCACCTTCGAGGTTTTATATAAAAATGGGTATATAGATATAGAGGGAAGAAATGCAAACTGCAGTCAAATAACCAAGGCCGGAAAATTTGAAGTTCAAATTGAGATAGAGGATGAAAACACTAGCAAAATAGTGATGCTACAAGGGGATCCTCGAATAGTTAATAAAAATATAGATACTGACAAACTTTGTTCTATCCTAGGAATTGATATCAAAGATATTGGAATCGATGGGTTTCATCTTACACCACAAGTAGTAACAACTGGCCTAGAGGATATAATTTTCCCTGTTAAAAAACTAGAGGTATTAAAAGAAATAAAACCAAACATGAATAAGTTAGCGGATGTCTGCAGGGAATTGGATATAATCGGAATCCACTGTTTTACCACTGAAACCTTAGACAGCGGTGCTCATGCCCATTGCAGAAACTTTGCCCCTCTTGTTGGAATTAATGAGGAAGCTGCCACAGGAACTTCCAGTGGAGCTCTTGCATATTATCTGATAGAGAACAATATATACCCTTTAAGTAATTCTAGAAGCTTTACATTCGAGCAGGGCTTTGTTATGAACAGACCAAGCAGAATACATGCTACAATTATAAAAGATCATTTGCATAAAAAGATTTATGTTGGAGGGCAAGCCAAGATTTTTATAAGTGGAGTATTAAGCCTTTAAGAAAATATAGAAAGTAGTAAATTAAAATAAAACGGATAACTTTTACTGTAGTAGCATTTAGTTGGTAAAGTTTAGTTGTTAAGAAGTGAGGAGGATTAATTTGATTTATTTAGATAACGCCGCAACAACTTATCCAAAACCAGAAATAGTCTATGAGGCTGTATTAAATCATATGAGAGGGTTTGGAGCTAACCCAGGAAGATCAGGACATAAGCTGGCTATCGAAGCTGGAAGGGTTATTTTCAAAGGTCGTGAGCTGGTTTGTAAATTATTCAACATTGACAACCCTATGCAGGTTGTATTTACAAGTAATGCCACTGAGTCATTGAATCTTGGAATAAAGGGAGTTCTTAAGCCAGGAGATCATGTTATTACAACCAGTATGGAGCATAATTCTGTACTTAGGCCGATAAAAGCATTAGAAAGCATTGGTGTAGAAAATACAATTGTTGAATGTTACTCAGATGGCTCTATTAGTGTTAAAGAAATAGAAGCTGCAATAAAAAGAAACACTAAATTAATAGTAATGACTCATGCATCAAATGTAACAGGAACCCTTATGCCAATTGGCGAAATTGGGCAAATTGCAAAAAATAATAACATTCTATTTTTGGTTGATGCTGCTCAAACAGCAGGCGTATATGATATAGATGTTAACAAGCTTAATATTGATATATTAGCTTTGCCAGGACATAAGGGACTATTGGGACCACAGGGAACAGGGATTCTTTACATTAGAGAAGGAATCGACGTTATGCATTTTAAAGAAGGTGGAACTGGAAGCAAATCGGAGGAGTTGACTCAACCTGAAATGATGCCAGATAGATATGAAAGCGGAACCCCCAACACACCAGGAATTGCTGGTTTAGCTAAGGGTATAGAATTTATTCTTTCTGAGGGTGTTCATAAAATTCGAAGACACGAAGAAGAACTAACTAAGTACTTTCTCGATGAATTAAGTCATATAAAAGAGGTAAAGGTATATGGAGTAAAGGACGCATCTAAGCAGGCTGCGGTTGTTTCATTGAATATTGGTGAAGAGGATTCGTCAGAGATTGCATATATATTAGACAAAGCCTATGACATTGCAGTAAGGCCAGGCTTACATTGTGCTCCAGTTGCACATAAAACTATTGGTTCCTTTGAGCAGGGAACAGTCAGATTTAGCATAGGTTATTTTAATACTAAAGAAGACATCGATAAAGTAGTAACCGCTATAAAAGATATCTGCCAACAGCTTTAGTTTTCTATACTACCAATCAATAAATTGAACCTCAGGAAGTTCATCTGCTTAGTTTCGCAGAACTAACAAAGATGTTTCTATGAGGTTTTTTTATTACAATTTGATGAAATGAATAGCTGAATTCATTAAGTCATGATAAAATATATTGAGCAAATAAAACAACGGATAAATCGAAAGGAGCTTTTTCATGCAGTTGGTCTTAGATTTTATTGATGCCTATAGTTCTTTTGTTATTGCTGCTAGCTTAGTAATGAACCTATTACTAATTATATTACTATCTATTAATTATGGAATGACATCCAGCCTTAAGGACAAGTATAAAAAGCTAGTTAAAGGAACTAATGGTAAAAACATAGAGGGTCTTTTAATGGAGCACATGGACAAGGTAGAAGACATCAACAAGGAGTTTGATAAAATAAACAATAGAATAAACCTACTGGATAACCGTATTAGTTTTTGTGTTCAAAAAATTGGTATTATAAGATATAGCGCCTTTAATGATACAGGCAGCGATCTAAGCTTTTCCATTACATTGCTAGATGAAAACAATGATGGTTTAATACTAACAGGAATACATGGACGTTCAGAAACAATCTCTTATGCAAAGCCTATTAAAGATGGAAAATCTAATTATAGTCTATCTGTAGAAGAACTACAATCCTTGGAAAGAGCGAAGGGTAAGCTTGTTGACGGAAGAGATATGAAGGGTTCTAGACGTAGCAAAGAGGTTAGCTGATGGAGGATAAGACATACTTGTTTATAGTAAACCCGATATCTGGCAATGGAAAAGGAAGTAGGATGGTTGGTAAAATACATGAAGTAATGAAGGACAAGAAAACTGTCTATAGACTTGAGGTAACAAAAGCAAAAGGAAATGCAAAAGAAATTGCTATGAATGCCAGTGAAGATATTATAGTCGCTGTAGGTGGAGATGGCACAATAAATGAGGTAGTTAATGGTATCGCCCAGAAGAAAAAAGTCCTAGGAGTTATACCTTCTGGCACTGGTAATGATTTTATACGGAACCTCAATATACCAGTTGAGGCAGACAAAGCTATTGAGATAATATTGAAGGGTAAGGAAAAGGAAATAAACATAGGAAAAGTATTTGAACACTATTTTATTAACATCGCATCAGTAGGATTGGATGCACAAATTGCTAGTGAGGCGAATACGCTTAAAAAACATTTTAACGGAACATATGCATATATTGCAGCCCTGATAAAAGTACTATTCTCTTTTAGATATATGAAGCTGGTAATTAAAAACAGTGATAAAACATATGTGCTTGATACTATGCTGATGGCCTTCTGTAATGGCAGAAGCTATGGAGGCGGTATGAAGATAGCACCAGAGGCGGACATGTCAGATGATTTAATGGATATTTGCATTGTGAAAAAAATGAGCAAATTAAAGCTTCTGATACTATTCCCAACAATATTTAAGGGTAAGCATCTACGGTTTAATGAGGTAGAAATGATGAAAACCTCAAAAATAACATTATTTATAAAGGATCCTTTAAAAATCAATTTGGATGGAGAAATTTTTACCATTTCAAAGGAAGAATATGAATTTATTGATTTTAAAATTTTTGACCATAAAATAAAGGTTTTATGTTAAAGGAATTATAATTAGAATTATTTTATTGAAATTGAATGAAACCACCTCTAATAAGCAAGAATAAGCATTAGGAGGTGGTTTTTTTGAAAAAAATAGCAGTTGAAGAAGGCTTGAAGCAGGTTAAAGATGAATTAAAAGCTAGAGGATATGAGATTATTGACTTTAACAAGGGCGGGTCTGTAGACGCAATAGTTTATAGTAACGATTACTCAGGAATTGAAGCCTTTAACAACGAGGCAGGAATTCAGGATTACGGAGCAATGTTGATTAACGCTAATAATAAAACAATAGAAGAAATAGTATATATGATTGAAAAAAGAAGATATGGTGGGTTATTTACATAAACATAATTGGCTATAAAAACTACAGCATCAAAGCATATTTAGTATGTTTTGATGCTGTAGTTTTGTATTTCAATAATTAACTCATATATATAACCATACTATAAACAAGCTCATAAATTAAATAACCTTTCAAAAAGAAAATTTATACTGTTTGCTTATGGTGATTAAGCTTCCATAAGGAAAACTTTATACCTTCTGCAATTATCTCTGCCATTTTCATTACCAAGCTCAATCGTGTGTTTTGCAAAACTATGTATTCCATATAGCCACAGAGATTAACAATACCTGTGATATGTAGATCCCCCACAGCTGGTAAATCCTTATTTACCCCTGCCCCTGGCTTAAGGGGACCATTGCCAACCTTAATAAAACCTATTCTATCCATCTTACCTAAGCATGCATCTATAGCAATAATAAAAGGGTTATTATGCTTTGAATAAATATCAGTAATCTTCTCGTTTAAATTTTTTGCATGCACAGGATCTTCTAAAGTACCGTAAATAGATACATCGGGGTATCTATTTAGTTGAGAAGATAATTTATAACCTATTAATGGACCAAGTGAGTCGCCTGTCGATCTATCTGTGCCGATACATAAAATAATTATATCTTGATAGGGCGGCAAATAATATTGCTTTAAGTTATCAATAATCAGCATACTTAAATCTATATAAGCCATAGGAACATGGACATTTATTGAATCATTTGGGTTACGCAATTTTGACATTAATAATCCTCCTTTGTTGACACCGAATATTTGCTTATAGAAACATATTATTGAATTAAATGAAATATGTATTCTATAACAGTGTGCCCCAAAAAAATTTTTCAATACTTCTTATCAATGACTAACTGCAATAGTTGGTTACATATTGAAATAATTTCAGAGGCAACGAAATTTTCAATAAAGGAGAGAAGATATGCAAAGAATTAAGTCTATTTGGACTTTGGCTAGTATTTATGTTGGAACAGTAATTGGAGCAGGATTTGCTTCGGGACAGGAGATACTACATTTTTTTGGAAGATATGGAGTGTATGGAGGAGTTGGTGTAGTGCTTGCAACAATTCTATTTACTATTATTGGTATCATGGTGCTAACAAAGGTATACAACAGAAATATATTGAAATTTGACATGTTTACCCTTCAGTATTTGAGTCCAAGGTATCTGAAGATAGTACAATTAGTATTTATACTTTTTCTTATTGCAAGTTATTTAATAATGATAACGGGAAGTGGAGCTATACTAAAGGAGCATTTCCAGCTAAATCCTTTTAAAGGAATAATTATAATGACTATTATATGCTACATTGTATTCATTTTCGGAACGAAAGGTATCGCAAGGACAAACGAGATATTAGTACCTATTATGACTGCTATTGTAATTGTAGTAGCCATAGTAGCAATAATTAACCAAAGTAGTTTTATTAGTAATGGCGAATTCAAATTAAAAGTTATTATAGAGGAAGTAATATCGGGCTTTAGAAAGAGTAATTTTACTGATATAATAGTTCTATTAGTTGGAGCTATGTGGTCCTCAATAATATACGTGTCCTATAATATTCTTATATCAGTTGCAGTAATGTCTTCTGTTAGGCCTTTAATTTATGATAAGGGATCAGCCATTGGCGGTGGCCTTGTGGGAGGGCTTATATTAGGCGTGCTGGCAATGCTAATTTTATCTTCTTTGTTGATTTTCTGGCCAAATATATATAAACTAGAGGTACCGATGGTTGCAATAGCATATTCACTAGGAGGATTTTCAAAAAATATTTATAGTATTCTATTACTTCTAGCAATGTTTACTACAGCTATAGCAGCTGGACATGGAGGAATTAGTAATATATGTGAGATGACCGGAGCTTCAGTGCCTATGATTGGAGCATTTGTTTGTATTATAACGATCCCATTAACTTTGTTAGGGTTCAAAGGGTTAATCTCGATAATTTACCCGTTTTTTGGATATTTAGGATTTGGGTTTTTAGCTTTAATCTTACTTAATCCTAAGGGATAAGCACTTAAAATGTTTCACGTGAAACAGGAGGGGAAATTTGTGGCACATAACAAAAAAACTCTTTGGGTGGTAATACTGGCATTAAGCATTCTAATGCTTATAATCCCAGCAACAAAGGGAGTTTTCAAAGGAAAAGAAAGTAGTACCAGCAAGGATATTATCTTGCTAAAGGAAATAGAAGTACCGCATAGTAGTCAAATAAACTATAAAAAGTTTCAAGAGGGATTAATTCAGTATTGGGATGGAGTCCTTTTCTCATATAGTAGCAGTGGACAGCAGAATTGGAGTCTCCATTTAGGGGTTGTTAATCCCATCATCAAAGTAAACTTGGATAATGTATATGTTTTTGACCAATCTAAAAACCAATTAATTAGAATAAATAACAAAGGAGAGGTAGTGTATAGGACAGTAATAGAAAAGCCCTTAAGCTCTTTACAAGTATGTTCTAATAATTATGTTCTAATTAATCATGAAAGGATTGACAACTCCCCCATTAATTATTTATTAATATTAAATGAGGAAGGGAAAATTACAGGAGAGATTTCTCTAAACAGCGGAGATATAATAAATACTACTATATCTCAGAAGGCCTCAAGAGTTGTTCTACATACGCTGGAGCTGCAAGCAGGTAATCTTGTTAAAAGTCTTTTAATATATGATCTCAAGGGAAATCTCATTAGGCTTGACAGTATAGAGGATATCCTACTTAGCATGCATTATAACAATGATAAGTTAGTGGGAATAATAAAGGATTCTATTATTAGTTGGGGTAAAAATGGTGAAGAACTATGGTCGGTAAACACACAAATGATAAAGAATATTAATGTTCTGTCGGAAGAAAACATAGTGATTTTTGAAGGGAATAATGAAAAAACAGGACTAATACAGGGCAGAAGCAGCGAAAATATAAAAGTATTAAATTATAATGGAAATATAATTGGAGAAAGAGGAATTAAGGTAAACATAGCGGGAATAGATGTTGGAAAAGAAAAAATACTTTATTACACTGACCGTACTGTTTTTATACTAAATGATAGAGGGCAGCTAAAAATGGAGTATAAGTATAATAGTGACATTGAACAGGCATATGTCTTTCCCCAAAATTATTTTACAATAGTAACAAAAGAAAAAATATCCTTCTTCAAAACACAAGAAAAATGATGGAGTGATAAAATGTCTTATTTTGATATTATTATTATTACAATACTTTTATTAAACATAGGCTGGGGATACAAAAAAGGGCTAATTAAAACGTTACTAAGCTTCACCAGCTATTTAGCTGCCATAATATTATCTAGGATGTATTATAAAACTCTAGCTGAATGGATACAAGCCAATACTACCATATTTAGTAGAATTGAATCCATAATATTCAATAATTATGAAGCTATGAGTGGTAATTGGAACTCCCCTGCCGATGAAGGAATCGCAAGTTCTATTAAAACATTGGACATAATTAAAGCACAGCTCATAAATGAAAACAGCATTGAAAGCTATGCTTATCAAGCTATGGAAACAGTAAAAACTGAGATTGTTACAACAATAGCTTCTTTTTTTATAAATGTTTTATCTTTGGTTATAATTTTTGTTGTAGTAAGATTTGTGATTTTGCTTATTGGAAGTCTTCTTAATGTCGCCTTTGATTTCCCTTTGCTTAAGCCAATAAATGGACTGGGGGGCATGCTGGTGGGTCTTATAAGGGGAGTTCTTATTGTCTTAATTATTATATTGATTTTAATACCATGGGCAATAAAAAATCCAATGGGAGCTATTGCAAGCGGTATAGAGGGATCTATTGTTTTAGAAAAAGTCTTTAATGTTTGGTTATTATTAATTATTGAGAGGATTACATCCTTATAAATGCGCGCTAATAAAAGCTGTGTTATAATGTAAGTACTACTTAAATGAAGGTGATATTATGTCATATAAAGCACTATACAGAAAATGGAGACCACAAATATTTGAGGACATTGTGGGACAACAGCATATAGTTACTACATTAAAAAATCAAATTAGAAAAGAGAGTCTATCTCATGCTTACTTGTTTTCAGGTACTAGAGGAACAGGAAAAACATCAACAGCAAAAATTTTTGCTCGAGCTGTAAACTGTATAAGTCCTATTGAAGAAAACCCTTGCAACCTATGCGAAATTTGTAGGGGGATAACCACAGAAAGCATTATGGATGTCATTGAGATTGATGCTGCCTCAAACAATGGAGTCGATCATATTAGAGAAATAAGAGAGAATGTTAAGTATCCTCCATCAAAGGGGAAATATAAGGTGTATATTGTAGATGAAGTACATATGCTTAGCACAGGAGCCTTTAATGCTTTGTTGAAAACATTAGAAGAGCCTCCTAAGCATGTTATATTTATATTGGCTACAACTGAGCCACAAAAACTCCCGGCCACTATTCTTTCTAGATGTCAACGATTTGACTTTAAACCAGTTAAAATAAAAGACATTGAAAATAGACTGATTGTTATATGTCAATCGGAAAGCATTAGCTATGACGAGAAGGCATTACGAGTAATAGCAACCAATGGAAGAGGATCCTTAAGGGATTCATTAAGCATACTTGAGCAATGCATTTCATTTACCCAGGGGGAGCTTTCCTATGAGAAGGTAACAGAAACATTGGGGATAGCAAGTGATGACTTTTTAATAAAGCTTATGATGGCAATTGCTATGAAAAAATCGTCAGAGGCTTTGACTCTTATACAGCAGATGGTTATGGAGGGTAAAGATCTACAACAGTTGATTAAAGAACTCATAAGCTACTTAAGAAAACTATTAATGATTATGATGAAGGTTGATATTGAAGAAATACATATCGACTCACAGGAAATAAATATAGCACTATCTGACATAGAAGCATTACTAAAGGAAAAAGAAATTATAGAAATGATTTATAAACTGTCAGAGGCAGAGGCAAAAATAAAGTATGCAACCCAGCCTCAAATTATTATCGAGGTTACAATTGTTGATATGTGTCATAAAAGAAGTGAGCCAACAATGAATGACCTGCTTGAAAGAATTGAAAAATTAGAAAGACTTGTTGATGGAAGCGCCATAGCTGCTGTACGTAAAGATAGAGAAAGTATAGGAATTAATCACGCAAAGGAAATAAATGAAGATATTAATGTGATATATAAGACAGCTGAAATGGAAGAAAATGAAAATGCAACAATGGGTAGGGGTATAGAAAAAGAGAATAGTGGCACAATGACTTCGGCAGAAGTCGCAGGCGGATTGCCTCCAGACTTTAACGTTATTAAAGATAAATGGAATGATGTTTTAGAAAAGATAAGACAAAATAAAAAAGCTCAAATAAAAGCTTTTTTAATGGAGGGAAGCCTGATCTCCCTAAAGGGAAAGCAACTCATTATTGGGTTTAAAGAAGGCTATGGTTTTCATCGGGAGGCGCTGGATAAAGAGAAAACAAAGGAGTTTTTATCGGATATAATTAAGCAGGTTTCTGGACAAGGAGTTACTCTATCATTTGTTATGGAAAATGAAGCAGCTAAGGTAGTAGATAAGGTAGACTATTCATTGGAGAGACTGAAGAAAGCTGTTCCGAATGAAATACTTAAAATTGTAGAAGAATAGTTATATATTAAGATGTTTATGCTATAATTTTTAATAGGTTAGGTAATTTATACAGAGAATTATAGCTCTGACATAGGTTTATTTATTACGTAGGAAAGTTCCTTCAGAACTTCCTATGTAGTACGGGGTTGTTAAGGGGGCGTTCCCCCTTATGATCAAAGAGGAAGATACAGCGAAGGGTCCTAAGGACCTGAGGGGTTCCTTTGGAAAAACAAAAGTGTTTTTTTGTTATTTTAAGGAATGAAATACTTTTGTTCTAAATTAAATGAAGTTAAGGAGGAGAAAAATATGGCAAAAAAAGGATTTCAGGGTATGGGCGGAATGCCAAATATGAATAATATGATGAAGCAGGTACAAAAAATGCAAAAACAAATGGAGGAGCTTCAGGAAGATCTTAACCAAAGAGAGCTAGAAACAAGTGCTGGCGGTGGGGCAGTAACAGTACGAATTAATGGAAAAAAGGAAATATTGGCTATTAATATCAAGCCTGAAGTAATAGATCCAGATGATGCTGAAATGTTACAGGATCTTATGATGGCGGCAATAAACGAGGCAATTAGATCTGCCGAAGAAATGGTATCAAAAGAAATGTCAAAAGTGACAGGTAACATGAACCTACCTGGAGGTCTGTTTTAGAGCTATAAGAAATGAGGGGGAAAAATGAATTACTATTCAGCACCGATAGCCAGGTTAATTGAGGAATTTTCAAAGCTACCAGGTATTGGTAGAAAAACTGCCCAAAGGTTGGCTTTTTATGTAATTAGCTTATCCGAAGAGGATGCAGTAAAGTTGTCTAGGGCCATAATAGAGGCTAAAAAGAGCATAAGATATTGTAATATATGTACTAATTTAACGGATCAAGATACCTGCTTAATTTGCAGAGATAAAAAAAGAGATCAATCGGTTATCTGTGTTGTAGAAGACCCAAGAGACGTTGTAGCAATGGAAAGAACTAAAGAATTTAAAGGGTTTTATCATGTTTTACATGGAGCAATTTCTCCTTTAGATGGGATAGGACCAGATGATATAAGAATAAAGGAGCTTTTGGTTAGACTTCAAGGAGATAATGTCAAAGAGGTTATTCTGGCAACAAACCCCAATATAGAGGGTGAAGCCACTGCTATGTATGTTACAAGGCTATTGAAACCCCTAGGTATTAAGGTAACTAGAATAGCCCACGGCATACCAGTTGGTGGAGATTTAGAATATGCTGATGAAGTAACCTTAGCCAAAGCACTGGAAGGACGTAGAGAGCTTTAAAAGTATATGCACAAATGTGCTATTAGAAAACTCTAACAAAAATAATAAATTATAAGAACATGGTTCAAGGAAGGTGTAGCTTCCTTGGTCCGTGTTTTTTTACTAATTGTACAATCTTTTCATAACCTTATTCTCTTAAACAATAAAAAAAATGATATTTGAAAACTCATGTTGCAGTTTTCCAAATAAGAAAGCTAATAATGGAGGTAATACGATGAAAATTGATAGAAAACATAAAAGGATTTTGGAAATCGTTAATTGTCAATTAAGCTGCTCAGCACATAATTTAGACCATGTACTTAGAGTATATAATCTTTGCGTATTACTGGCAAAGCACGAAAAAAAAGTTGATTTAGATGTGCTTATTCCTTCTGCATTATTGCATGATATTGCAAGGGTAAAAGAAAGTCAAGATGAAACAGGAAAAATAGACCATGCAGTGTTAGGGAGTGAAATGGCAGAGGATATATTAAGAGACCTAAAATATGATGAAGAGAAGATTATGAAGATAAAGCACTGTATTATAGCACATAGATTTAGAACAGGAAATGAACCAGAAACAATAGACGCAAAAATTCTTTTTGATGCTGATAAATTAGATGCAATCGGCGCCACTGGAATTGCCCGTTCTTTTATGCTAGCAGGGCAATTTGGACAAAGATTAGTTGGAAATGAATCAATGGATAAATATGAAAAAGAAAATGTAGTTGAAAACGGGAGATTGAAGAATTTATCAAAGCATACACCATTTATTGAGTATGAGGTTAAGTTTAAGAAAATTCCCCAAAAGCTATATACAAAAAAAGCAAAAGAGCTGGCTATAGAAAGATTAAAATTTATGGAAGAGTATTTTGCCAGATTAAAAATGGAGATAAGTAATATATAAACCTATAAAAAAAGGATAAAGCCTATAAAAATCATGGCCAGTAAGAGGGAATGACCCATTCTTACGCCATTTTTTTTTACTGAAAACAAAGTATTGACTTTAGCTTTGGGCTAAGGTTTATACTTAAATCAAATAGGAATTTAAGGAGGTAACAATATGAATGAAAGATACTCAATTAATGAAGCAGCTGAAATTTTCGGTATTACTACAAATAAACTAAGATTCTATGAAAAGAAAGGAATTCTAAAACCTAAAAGAGATACTATCAACAACTATCGATACTATACCAATGATGATTTAATCAGAATACAAACAATACTTATGTACAGAGTGCTAGGCCTCCCGTTAGATGACATAAAGAATATTCTAGACGAGGTTATTAAGGATAATATTATTGATCACTTTTATAAGCAATGGGAGGTGATAAATGATGAAATACATAGACTAAGACTAATGAGAGACTCTATTGAAGGGATTATGGATGATATATATGATTCAAAAGGTGAGAATAAGCTTAATAAAATAATGGAATCGGCTAAAAGGATAAGCCAAATAAGAAAGATTAAAGCAAGCTGGAAGGACAGATGGGACTTTGATGATTGGGCAAAAACTTATGATATATCGGTAAAGAATGACTCTGGGGAGCTAAAAATTTATGAAAACTATAATGATGTTTTAAGTACGGTATATGAGGAGGCTATTAAAGGTATTAATATAGAAAAACATAATGTAAGGATACTGGATATAGGCGTAGGAACAGGCAATCTATCGGAAAAGTTTTTAGTCGAAGGATATGATATTGTTGGAATAGATCAATCAAGAAAAATGCTAAATGTAGCAAAGCAAAAGTTTCCTAATTTAAAAGTAAGATTAGGAGAATTTCTAAACATTCCATTCGATAGAAATGAGTTTGATATTATTGTTACCACCTATGCATTTCATCATTTGAATGATGAAGAGAAGGAACTTGCCATTGATGAAATGATGAGAGTATTGAAAGATAATGGAAGAATTATTATTGGTGATATGATGTTTGAGAATAGTCTAGAAAAATCAAAATTAATGAAAAAGCTTTCAAAGGAACAAATAGATGAGATTAATGACGAATACTATTCTGATATAGAAAAATTAGAAGCCGTATTTAATAAGCAGGGTAAGCAATTAGATAAATATAAAATTGATATGCTGAACTTTGTAATCTGCGTTTATTAGTTTTTTATCGCAATTTAATACTTATTAATAAGCCTTGGAACATCTTTTTTGCTGCAATAAAAATTCATAACCTATTTATACCAAGATGTACATTAAGCAGATGGTAAAAGCTTTAATAGCTCTTTTATTAAATGAAGAAGTTTATTTAATGATGGTCTCATCAATTATCGAAATATAATTGGCATTAAAATCAACTAATCCATCATTTTTCATTTTCTTTAATTCTCGGGATAAGGAGGTTCTTTGTAGGCCTAATCTTTCTGCTAACTCTTTTTTTGTAATATTTAATTTTATATTGGTAGTGTTTTGTAAAAAAGACTCATATTTTAAAAAGTCTATAATAGAATCTCTAATTGATTTCAGCGATATGACTTTAATTTTATTTGTTAATATAGCTGTTTTATCTGAAATCGAGGACAAATATTCAATTAAAAAGGTACTATTTAATTGACATAGCTCTAAAACAAGACTCTTTTTTACGTGAAGTATTTTTGTGGCTGTTTTTGCCATAATAGTCATTGGATAATAAGGATACTTTGAAAACAATAGATTACCGCCAATACTATCTCCTGAATGAAAATCTACTATAGTTAAGGCATTTCCGTTCTCGTCAATACGTTGTATAATTACGTGGCCCTCCAATATGATATCTAAAAACAGGCACTTCTCGCCTTCAAAATGTATAATACTACTCTTTTTATAATTAGATATTGAATAAGAATCGAAAGTAAAGCGAGTTAAGAGTTCCTCATAAGGGATGTCTTTAAATAAATCTGTAGCTTTTATCAAAGCAACATACTTTTTAATATCCATTTTTTTATCACCTTTTTCTAATTAGTTACCACGGTAACTTCATATAATATAAGTTTATTATATTATAGAGTTAAAGAAATTTAAAGGAGGTAAAACAATGGTAGAAAAAAGATATAAGTATACTGTTACAGATGAAAAGACCATAGAAAGGATCATTGATGATAAAAGTATTAATCTAAATCATATGGTTCTATCCAATGGAACAGGATTACCAGAGCACTTTTCTAACTCAAATGTATATATGATTATAACAAGAGGAATTATGTCAATCAAGCTACAGGATGAAAAAGAAAGGAACTATGGCACTGGTGACATAATTAATATACCATATAACACTAAAATGAATGTTAGAAACAGAAATAATGAGATATTGGAATTTTTTGTAGTGAAGGCACCAAATCCTCAGCACTATAGGGAGGAATAATTATGGATATATTTACAGTTTCATTATGGGTGTTAACTTTTACTGCTCTTTTCTTGTCTTTGGTAAAAAACAAGGAGAAGACGGTAAGCTCTATGAAAATGGCAAGAAGCATGATGGGTAGCATGATTGGAGATATTTTCGGCATCCTCTTACTAATAGGGTTATTACTGACTTTTATTCCACCAGAGAACATAAAAAATATTTTAGGACAGTCAAATTACATTGCTTCAACCATAGTGTCTGCTATAGTAGGTAGTATTACACTAATACCTGCTTTTGTTGCATTTCCATTAGTGGGATCGTTTGTTGATGTTGGGGCAAGCATCGTCCCATCGGTGGCCTTTTTAACAACCCTTACAATGGTAGGTGTTGTTACCTTTCCACTTGAGAAGCGAGAATTTGGATTAAAATTTGCATTGACTCGAAACAGCATGAGTTTTGCATTTGCTATAATAATAGCTCTGTTAATGGGGGTACTGATATGAAGGTAATACAATACTTTAATAAGAATAAGTTATTGACAATAGTCCTATTAATCTATGCTGTGCTTTTTTTAATAACCCCTGCTAAAGCAGGGCTGGCAGTTAAAAATAGTATTTACTATATAGTTGAAATGCTGCAAATTATGCCAGTTGTTTTTCTACTTACGGCTATTTTAGAAGCTTGGGTTCCCAAAGAAGTAATAATGAATGGGTTTGGAGAAAGGGCAGGCTTAAAGGGTAGTGCATTTTCATTTATTTTAGGAAGTTTATCAGCTGGACCTATTTATGCAGCATTTCCTATATCAAAGATGCTTTTGAAAAAGGGTGCAAGTGTTACTAATATTGTTATTATTTTAAGTACATGGGCAGTGGTTAAGGTTCCAATGCTTGCTAATGAAGCTAAATTTTTAGGGCCCAAATTTATGGGTGTACGATGGATTCTTACAACAATAGCAATCTTTATTATGGCATACTTAACAGCCATGATTGTAAAAATAGAAAGTATACCTATGACAGAGCTAACCCATAAAAAGAAAGGTGGAGAAATAAATATTAATGAACAATACTGTATGGGATGCGGGATCTGTACCAGAATATCACCAAAAAATTTCAAAATGAAAAATAAAAAAGCAAAATTCAAGGAAAATGATGTTAATGATTCAGAAAATGTTAATAAGGCAATAGAAAAATGTCCGGTTAATGCAATTAGCAATTAATATGACTGAGTATATGCAAATAAAGTGATGCTTAGGAGGAAAGGCAAAGAGTTTGCTTTTTCTCTTTTTTATATAAATAAGAAAGTTCCATGACCCAATTATATAAAAAGGGGTTGTAGGGGAATAATACGCTGCCCTTCTTCTTTAGGTAATAGAATGGATTAAGAGTATTATTAAAATAAAAATTAAAATAATGTTTAAAGTAAATAAACCTTGGTATATATAAAATAGATAATTTGTAATGATTACAAAAATAAAACCATTACAAATTATGTGGAGAAAGGAGTTGATATTAATGAAAGAGAGCATAGATAAAGTTAGCCAATATTTAACTAAGAATAGTATAAAGCCCTCATATCCTAGAATAAAAATTTTTCAGTATCTAGAAGAAAATCACTCCCATCCCACCGTAGATGAAATTTATAATACACTTGTAAAGGAGATACCTACATTATCTAAAACTACAGTATATAATACATTAAACATATTAATAAATGCAGGTGTGGCTAGAGTACTAACAATTGAAGGAAATGAAACTAGATATGATGTAGATATGAAAGAGCATGGACATTTTAAATGTGAAAGCTGTGGTGATATTATTGATTTTACCATTGAAACAGATAAACTAAATGTTATGGAATTGAAAGATTTCAAAATTAATGTGAAAAGCATATATTACAAAGGCATTTGTAATGAATGTCTAAAATATAAAAAAGAAAAATTAGAGGAGGAATAATTTATGGAAGCAAGAATTGGATTAGAATTAAAAGGTAGAGAGCAGGTTTCAGAGGTGTTTAACCAGTACTTAGCAAACTTACATGTATTGTATACTAAGCTACACAATTATCACTGGAATGTAGAGGGAAAGAACTTCTTTCAACTACACTCAAAATTAGAAGAGCTTTATGATCATACTGCTGAAGAAATTGATGAAGTGGCTGAGAGAATCCTGATGCTAGGCTTTAGACCAGCAGCTACAATGAAAGAGTATTTAGAACTTGCTACATTAAAGGAAGCAGAAAGTAAAAGTATTAAAGGAGACGAGATTGTAGAATCATTATTAGAGGATTTTTCCACACTTATAATAGATTTAAGGAAGGGTATCAAATTAGCTGAAGAAAATGATGATCAAGTGTCAATTGATCTAATGGTAGGGACTTTAGCCAACCTGGAGAAGACATCTTGGATGCTCCGGGCATATTTAAGCTAATAGAATTGTATTAATTCTGTATAAGGATTTTTTAATAATTAATTACCTTATTAAAGGGAAAGACCAGCATTTAACTAGGTCTTTCCTTTTATTTGGTTAGGAAATATTAAAATATAAGCATACTAAAATATTTCCCGGGAAATACTATTTGAATTTCTAACTAGAAAAATAAAAACATTGATAACAAATTTACTGCATAGATTATAAGAGAGCATTATTTCTATATAACATCAATATCAAGCTACATTGTTAAGGGTGCCAGTAAAGGCCCCAAAACACAAAATCAAGTATAAATTTGTAAAATATGGATAACCTACTAGATAAAGATTATTTAAGGAGGGGGAATCCATCTTGAAGGAAGGTTATATTGCTAATCAAAAAGATAAACTAAAGGAAAACATCTCAAATGTTGTGGAAAGTTTTTACCAGAGGGTGGGGCTTATACAAGAGGGTAGTAAGACTGAGGATGAAGATTTTATACAGATAATATACAAAGCCCATGAGGAATGGAAAAGTGCAGAGGCCTTTTTTGACAATGTTTCCGACCCAGATTTAATTGACCATGCAATTTATAAGGTAGAAGCAGCAAAGAGCAGATATACCTACTTAATTAAAAAAGCAAAAGAAGAAGGTATACGAGTTAATTTTCATTAAGGATGACATATTGATGTTATTAGTATTATATAATATAGGGAGTAGTAGTTTACTACTCTTTTTGTTATACTTATAAAACGCGACTTTAATAAAAACAGCAAATTTTTTGATAAGGTATGTATAATATCTTAAGATAAAAACTGGAGGGGGATATTGTGAATTTAGGTATGGAAATTAACATTATTGTTGCCTATGCAATTGGGCTTATACTTCTATATATAATCGGTTGGTTTTTATTAGTTCCAATAAAGATTATTGGAAAGCTAATATGGAATGGAATTTTGGGTGGTATACTCTTATTCTTAATAAATATAATTGGCGGCTTCTTTCATTTTTATATTGCTATCAACCCGATTAGTGCTCTTATAGCTGGATTACTAGGAATTCCTGGGGTTATACTACTTATTATAATTAATATGATATAGAATACTAAAATAGAGCTTTAGGATGAATATTAAACCCTAAAGCTTCTTTTAATTATACAAAAGCTCTATTTGGCTGTAGTACAAAAAAGTGGTTGTAGGGGATGAAATCCCCTGTTGGCATCGGGAGGTGCTCCCCCTTATAATCAATGAGTAGGTTACAGCGAAGGATCCTAAGGATTTAAGGGGTTCCTTTGGAAAACAAATGCATTTTATCCATAGAACTTAACGCAGGAAGAGCTTTTGTTCATATAAGGAGAGTATCACTAAAATGGTTTAATACATAGATAATAAAATCATATTTGTGTTACATAGAGTATATTTTTGTAGCTAGTTGTACTATGATATTGTAAAATGTTATTGAGATTGAAATATAATAAATGCGGGTGAGCTAATGAAAATTGGACTTAGAACCATAAAAACAGGTATAGCTGTAAGCATTACTATGCTTGTGGCAAATTTATTGAAGATTGAATACCCATTTTTTGCTTTAGTTGCTGCTTTAATAGCAATACAACCAACGGTATCTGACTCATGGCATTCAGGCGTAAATCGCATGATAGGTACTTTTATTGGTGCATTTGTAGGTGTGATTTTTGGAATTATAGCACCTATTAACTTTATATTAGTGGGTGTTGGTCTAATTCTTTTAATTCATATTATGAACCGTTTAGGCTGGAGTGAATCAATTAATATAGCAGGAGTTGTGTTTCTAGCTATAATTGTAAGTGATAATAGTGGTCAAACAATATATGCTATTAATAGACTAGTGGATACTTTCATTGGTATTAGTATTGCTCTGGGGGTAAACTATTTGATTTTTCCACCGACCTATGATAGAAAGGCTATCACTGTTATAAATAATGTTTTTTATAATGTGTGGCAATGTATAGATAAGGTAACTGATACAATACTTGGTGATGAAAATCAACTTCTTTTTATTGAAAAAGAAATTGAAGGGATAGAGCTTGAACTAAATGAATCCGAAAAATTTTTGCAGCTACAGATAAAGGAAGAAAAAGTAAAAGTATATGGTCAATATAATTGTAACGAAATGCAAATGAGGATAAAGCTAATTAAGGAAACCTTTCAACACCTAAAAAATTTGCATGGCGTACTAGAAAAAGGGGTAAAAGGAGAGGTGGTTGATCTTATTATAGATGACATTGTAGAGCTTAAGGAATTGTTAGAAGAGAATAATCAACCTATATCTTTAAAACAGAGGAATTTAGTAAATCTACAACCTGCCATAAACTTAATACGAAAGGTTAAAAAAAGGTTTAAATATGACCCAAGGGTGAATCAGTACTCAGCAGACGATGTAATTAAGATGATGGTAGTTATATATAACCTAGAGGAACTTCTGTCAAAGCTCAACCTTTTAAATGATTTCCTTCCAAACAAATAGTGATGAAATTTGAAACTAGGTGGGTAGGAATAATGATAGAAGAGTACACAATAAGGAACACTTTGTTCTAATCTAGTATTTCTGATATAATACTAAGAGTCAGAATCATTCAAAGATAGATATACATGAAAGATGGTGACCTTTTTACACAGGGGGAGTGAGAAAATTGGATAATAAAAATCATATTGATATTGGCAAAAATATTAAAATGATTGATTTTCTAAAATGTGAATTACTCAATAGTATAGCTATGTTGTTTGAGACAATGAATAAGGGTGTCAAGTCTGGACAAGAGGAACTTTTAGAGATATTAGCAAATATAATATTAGTGGCATACTCTTTAGGCAAAAGAATAGGAATTGATTACTCAGATATTGATAAAAAAGTGCAAGAAAAGGCAAAGCTTCATATGATAGAAGAACACCATCTAGAGAAATGGTATGGAGAGCTAACAAGCCTTAATCATTACATTAAGGGTCATGGCAAATAGATAATAGGAGTGAATTAAAATTGGAATTTCAGAATAATAAAAAAGCACTACTCGAAGCTGCTCTAATTGCAACTATTTCATCTTTTTTTGCAATTAGTGTAATATACATACCTATACTAACAGTTCTATTGTTTTTGGTACCTGTTCCATTAATAATTCTAGCCGCAAGGCAAGGAACAAGGTATACCGTATTTTCTTTGGTAATTGCTAGTTTAATTATTGGTATACTAACAGAAATTGTATTTACTTTATTCTTAATAATTATATTTGGTCCGGTTGCAGTAGTAATGGGATACTATATAAGGAGAAAACAAGACCCATTTAAGACTATAGGAATAGGAACTACAGTATCTGCTTTTACAATTTTTATTAGCATATTAACGATTTCTGCTATAGTAGAGGTTAATTTCTTAGATATGTTGGGAGATACCTTTAGGAATGTTGTAGAACATCAATCTGAAATGTTTAGTGCTATGAATATAAGTATTGCTAACCTCTACGAGATAATTAACTATTTAATTATAGTTTTACCAGGGTTATTAATAGTACATTCTATGGCAGCTGCTTTTATCAACTACTATATATCAGTAGCTATACTAAGAAGGTTAAGATATGATAAATATGAGCTTCCTGAATTTGGAAAGTTCAAATTGCCTTCTAATATTGTATTTGGCGCATTCATTATTTTCATCTTAACATATTTAACAAGATTTATAGAAGGAATCCATTATGAAGCGTTATATGAAAATGTAAAAGTAATATTTTTATTTGTATTTTATCTACAAGGAATTGCTTTTATGAGATACATACTTGGAAAAACTAGATTGCCAGAATTTGCAAGAATTATAATAATTTTAATGCTTATTATTATAAGCCCTTTATTAACACTAATTTCTCTAATTGGCTTGATTGATTCGATTTTTGATATAAGAAAATTACGAGAAAGATAGATTTGTTGTTATAATGTAGGAGGCTGCCGTATGAAACGGACAAGATTTTTTAAAATGTTAATACCAGATACACGTATTTATATGATTATCATTTCTGCCTTTATAATAGCGATGGCCTATTATAATCACATAATTGCTATTATCGGAGTATTTGTTTTGGCCTATTTAATTTACTATAATCTTAGAATTAGTAATATTAGACGAGAAGAGTGGACTCGATACATTGAAGGGCTTTCTTCAGACATCGATTCTGCCACTAAACAGGCCATACTGAATTTGCCTATACCACTTACTATTATTGAATTCGACGGAACAATAACATGGTATAATTCAAAATTTCCAGAAATTGTTGAGAAGAAGGATTTACTTGAGAAAAATATTCAGGACATAATTGAGCAGTTTAACTTAAAGGATGTACTTCAAAATAAAAAAGAGAATATTAATGAAGTTAATATAAATGGAAGATATTATAAGGTTTTATATAATATAATAAAGCTATCAAAAAATCATGACTCAAACTATATTATCATGCTTTACTGGATAGAAAGAACAGACTACCTAGTTATTAGAGACAAATATGAAGATGAAAAGTCAGTAATAGGTCTGATACAGGTAGACAATTTTGATGAAGTAATGCAAAGCACAGAGGAAGCAATTAGACCTATGATAATTGCCGAAATAGATCAGAGGCTTACTATATGGGCCAGTAAGATAAATGGATTAATCCGAAAATACGCCACCGATAAGTTTATAGTTGTATTCGAGAACCAACACCTTGAAAAGTTAGAAAATAAGAAATTTGAAATATTAGATGAAATTCGCGAAATAAATTTAGGAAACAAAATCCCTATAACATTAAGCATAGGCATTGGTTTAGATGGAGAGAACCCTCAACAATCTGGAGATTATGCCAACGCTGCTAAAGATCTTGCTCTTGGAAGAGGTGGAGATCAAACAGCAGTAAAAAGAAGTGATAAAATTAGTTTTTATGGTGGAAAAACAAAAGCAGTAGAAAAAAGAACAAAGGTTAAAGCAAGGGTTATTGCTTATGCTCTAAAACAACTTATGGAGCAAGCGGATAGTATATACGTAATGGGACATAAAACATCAGATTTAGATGCTTTAGGCGCTGCCATGGGTATATATAGAGCAGCCAGGAACCTTAATAAAGAGGTGTATGTAGTATTGGGTGGGTCTAATCCATCAATCGAGGTCTTATATGATAGAATTATGGAGCAAGATCAGTATAGAAAATCCATAATTACCTGCGAGGAAGCAAGGATGAGAATGGATAAAAATTCCTTGTTGATAGTGGTAGATACCCACAGACCCAACTTTACAGAATGTCCCGATTTGCTAAATATAACAGAAAACATAGTTGTTATCGATCATCATAGAAGAGGAACTGAATTTATAGAAAACACGGTCTTAAATTACCATGAAACCTATGTATCTTCTACCTGTGAGCTGGTTACAGAAATTCTGTTCTATATGGAGGATAAGATAAATATAGAGCAAATAGAAGCAGAAGCATTACTAGCTGGTATATCTGTAGATACAAAAAATTTCACCTTTAAAACAGGGGTAAGAACATTTGAAGCAGCGTCGCTACTACGACGAGCAGGAGCAGATACTACTATTGTAAAGCAGTTATTTCAAGACGATTTTGATACAATTGTTGCAAGGGCAGAAATAGTAAAAAACGCTACAATTACCAGAAATGCAGTAGCTATATCTACCTGTAGCGATATTAAAAACATACAATTGGTTGCTGCACAGGCAGCAGATGAGCTATTAAGTATAAGAGGGATAACTGTATCTTTTGTGCTAGGAAAGAAAAGTGATGGTATAATTATAAGTGGAAGGTCAATGGGAGATGTTAACGTTCAGCTTATTCTAGAAAAGCTTGGAGGGGGAGGCCACTTAACAGTGGCAGGGGCTCAGCTTGAAGGATATACCCTTGAAGAAGCGAAAAATCAACTAGAAAAAGCTATTGAAGAATACTTTGAGGAAGGTGAAGAGTAATGAAGGTAATATTACTACAGGATGTTAAAGGGTTAGGAAAAAAAGGACAAGTTGCTAATGCCAGCGATGGTTATGCACGTAACTTTTTGTTTCCTAAAAACCTAGCTATGGAAGCTAGCGAGGGGAATATGAAGTCTTTAGATCAGCAAAAAAAATCTCAGCAGATTAAAAAGGATAAAGAGCTGGAAGAAGCAAAACAATTAGCAGATGGAATAGAAAAGATAACCATAGAGATAAAAGCAAAGGTTGGAGAAGGTGGCAGGCTTTTTGGCTCTGTAACTGCAAAGGAAATTGTGGAGCTTTTGGAAAAGAAGCATCAAATAAAAATAGATAAAAGGAAAGTAACATTACCAGATCCAATTCGAGAGCTGGGTATTAAAGAGGTTGAATTAAAGGTATATCCAAATGTTATAGCTAAATTAAAAGTTAATGTTATTGAAGAATAGAAAACGGGGTTGGGAGTTGATTTCCAACCCTTTATTAAAATCAGGAGGTCTGTATGGAAGGAATTAATATGTTTAATATGATACCACCCCATAGTATTGAAGCAGAGCAATCGGTACTGGGTTCGATGCTATTAGACAGGGAAGCTATCCTAGTGGCATTAGAAATACTAAAGTCAGAGGACTTTTATAAGGAAGCCCATAAAGAGATTTTTGAGGCTATTTATAATTTGTTTAACAGAAGTGAGCCCGTAGATTTAATAACGCTAACTGAAGAGCTAAAAACTAGAGGAACATTAGAAGCTATAGGTGGAATTCCCTATCTAACCAGCCTGGCTTCTGGAGTACCAATTGCGACTAATATTAAGTATTACGCTGATATAGTTCAGAAAAAAGCTACCTTAAGGAATTTAATACATTCCTCACAAGAAATTGTTCAGCTAGGGTATAGTACGGATGTTGAAATAACAGAGATTATAGAACAAGCACAGAAGAATATATATGATTTATCGCAAAACAGATATAATGAGGGATTAACACCAATTAGTGAGCTTCTTTCTTATACTTTTGATCAAATAGAAAAGCTTTATGAGAACAAAAAGGGTATTACCGGAATGTCGACTGGTTTTTTAGATATAGATAGAAAGCTAGGTGGATTTCATAAGTCAGACCTTATACTTGTTGCAGCTAGACCTGCAATGGGCAAGTCGGCATTTGCACTAAATCTTGCACAAAATGCTGCAGTTAAGGCTGGAGCAGCAGCTGCAATATTCAGTCTTGAGATGTCTAAGGAACAATTAATGCTAAGAATGCTTGCTTCAGAGTCAATGGTAGAATTAAATAAGATACAAACAGGTAATTTAAATGAAGATGAGTGGTCAAAGATTGTACAAGCCATGATACCCCTTTCGAGGGCACAAATCTACTTCGATGATTCACCAGGTATAACAGTAACGGAAATGAGGTCTAAATGCCGCAGATTAAAGATGGAAAAGGGACTAAGTCTTGTATTGGTGGATTATTTACAGTTGATGCAGGGAGACAAAAGAACGGAAAATAGACAACAGGAAATTTCTGCAATTTCAAGAAATTTAAAAATAATGGCAAAGGAATTGGATTGCCCTGTAATTGCCTTATCCCAGCTATCAAGGGCACCAGAGCTAAGGGCTGACCATAGACCGATTTTGTCGGATTTAAGAGAATCTGGTGCTATTGAACAGGATGCTGACTTAGTTATGTTTCTGTATCGAGATGAATACTATCACCCAGAAAGTGATAAAAAGAACCTTGCCGAAGTAATTATTGCCAAGCATAGACATGGCGAAACAGGAACAATTGAATTAATATGGCTAGGTCAGTTTCAAAAGTTTTTAGACTATGAAAAATATAGAGAGAGTTAAAGGAATTATTAAGGAGAGAGTTAATTATGTTCATTATTAATGGATTTAAAGAAGCCATATATCTATTGATTTCTCTAGATGCTGAGCTATATCATGTCATCATACTCTCCTTGATGGTATCCTTAACAGCAGCAGCTTTATCCAGTATTATGGCAGTACCAATAGGCATACTAATGGGGGTAAAGGAGTTTCCTCTAAAGAAGGTGGCTGTACGTTTCATATATACGATGATGAGTGTTCCACCTGTAATTGCAGGACTTATTGTTTTTTTATTAATTTCTAGAAGAGGACCTTTAGGCATTTTAGGATTAGTCTATACGCCTACAGCAATGATCATTGCGCAAACAGTGCTGATATTTCCAATAATTACAGGATTAGTCTATAACGCAACAAAAGAAAAAGGAGAAACTATCCAAAATTTAGGCAAAACCCTAGGAGCAAATAGAAGACAGCGATTGATCCTGCTAGTTAAGGAACTAAGAATGAATATACTTACGGCAATAATTACAGGGTATGGAAGGGGAATCTCTGAAGTAGGAGCAGTTATGCTGGTTGGGGGAAATATTAGGGGGCAAACCAGGACTATGACAACAACCATCGCTATGCTCCAAAGCATGGGAGAATATTCTATAGCTATAGCATTAGGCATAATTTTGCTTCTTATATCCTTTATTCTTAATTCTATACTACTTTATTATCAACAGGGTGATTATAGATGAAAATAAAAGTTAGTGGCTTAACTAAAGTGTATAATAATAAACAGGTATTGAATATACCAAAGCTTGAAATAGAAAAAGGATCTCTATTAGGGATCATTGGTCCAAACGGAGCAGGAAAAAGCACCCTAGTTAAAATAATAGGAGGTATAGAAACTTCAACCTCGGGGCTGGTGTTGTTTGACGGGAAGCCAATTAATTCAAATCTTTATCAAAACATGACGATGGTATTTCAAAAGCCGTATCTATTAAGAGGATCAGTCTTTTACAATATAGCTTACCCCTTAAGAATTAGAAAGGTTGAAGAAGAAGAAATTTCTAGAAGAGTAGAGAAGATACTGGATGAAATGGATTTGGTGGAAATAAGGAACCAAAAATCATGGACCTTATCAGGAGGAGAAGCACAAAAAGTTGCTTTGGCAAGGGCAATTATATTTAATCCCTCACTATTAATTTTAGATGAGCCAACTGCCAATATAGACCCTTCATCAATAGCTATTATGGAAAAAATTATAAAAAAATCAAACCAAGAAAACGGGACAACGGTAATTATTGTGACCCATAATCTTCAGCAGGCAAATAGAATTTGTAAAGATGTGGGCTTTATGTATCGAGGTGAATTGATAGAGATTGGATCTAAAGAAAAGGTAATAAGAAACCCAGAGAATGTACTTACTAGGGATTTTATAAAAGGCGAAATTTTGATATAATTTAATATGTTATATATATAAAATTCATAATATAATAAAGAAAAACAAAAAATATATAGTACATAAAAATTAATACTAAGTTTAGCTTTTACATGGAGGGTATAATGTTAGTAGCTTGGGGAAAGAACACCTATATAAAGAAATTAGAAAGAAAACACGTTGATGAAATGCAAAACTGGGGAGCACATCAGGATCCATTATTTTATAGCTATACCTTTCCTAAAATGAATAGGCACGAAAGAGACTACTGGTATTGTAAGAAATCCTATACATTATCAAGAAAATGTTTTGTTATTTATAACCAACAGCATAGGTTGGTTGGGTACATAGCATTAAGAGAAATTAAGTGGTTGCGACGGAGTAGTGAGTTTGGCATTGTTTTTGATCCTAATTTTATTGATCAAGGATTAGGAACAGACAGCTTAAAAAGCTTTATTTCCTATTACTTTGAAAAGATGAGGATGAAAAAGTTAATTTTAAGGGTGGCAGATTTTAATTATAGGGCACAACGCTGTTATCAAAACTGTGGATTTAAAATATCCAAAGTGGAATTCAATGAGTTTGAAGATCAGAATCTTCCCATCTTCAAAGATGATAAACTTAGAAGGGCAGAGGTTTTTTTTCGATATGAAAGAGGAGTATTAAAATGCAAATTTATTCACATGTATATTACTAGGGAAATGTATCTACAACAAAGGCATATTTATCCACATAATCCACCGAACACCTGTGCATAGTTCTGTGGTCTGTGTGGATAACAATATATAAAAAATATCAGATAAAGATAAAAAGTCTGATTATTCCATTGTTATAAGGGTATAAAAATCATACAGTATGGGAGTATATACCTATGAATTTGTAAAGGTCCTATGTGGATAACTTTTACACATTCAGATTTGATTAGTTTAATAAAAAATGGTAATATTAATATTAAAGTTGTATAGAAGGAGGATAAAAATGGCGAAAATTACTGAAGATATGACTATTATGGATGTTTTAAGAATGGATCGAGAGGCAGCGGCGGTTTTTATGAAGTATGGACTACATTGCCTAGGTTGTCCTGGTGCCACAATGGAAAGCATCGCTGATGCTGGGAAAGTACATGGAATTGACGTTAGTAAGCTGGTTGAAGACCTAAATAAGCATTTTGAAAATAAGTAAAGCAATTGAAAGAGTTGAATGTCCTATGACATACAACTCTTTTTTACATAAATAAAGAAATAAATTAAATCATTAAGTTACATATTTAGGGAAAACTAACAAGTAACAGCAACAATATACGAATATTATTTATTGAAAAACATTAGACACAACTAATTAATTGACTAAACACGTATATTGTGATAGTATTTTTGTGTAGTGTTCGGAAATATAAGGCACATTATAGACAAGGGGATGAGTAAATGCCATCAGTTGTTATTATTGGAGCCCAATGGGGCGACGAAGGAAAGGGTAAGATAATTGATTACTTAGCAAATAAAGCAGATGTGGTTGTAAGGGCCCAAGGGGGAAATAATGCAGGACATACCGTTATCGTTGATGATAAAAAATATGCTTTCCACTTAATGCCTTCAGGTGTTCTAAACATGGAAACCTTAAATATTATTGGAAATGGTGTAGTTTTTGATCCAGAAGGGTTTATGAAGGAAGTTGACACACTAACTAAGCAAGGGATAAGCATAGAAAATGTAAAGATTGATGAAAGGGTACATGTAATTTTTCCATATCATAAAAAAATAGATGCACTGGAGGAATTAGCAAGAGGAGAAGAGGAAATTGGCACTACAAAAAAAGGGATTGGCCCCTGCTACATGGATAAAATTGAACGATCAGGAATACGAATTGGTGAAATGCTAGATAAAGATTTATTCAAAGAGAGATTATTCAAACAGGTAGAACGTAAAAATAGGGTGATAGAAAGAATATACAATGATGAAGGCTTTAACAGAGAAGAAATATATGATAGCTATTGCCAGTTGGCAGATAAACTAAGGCCCCATGTCACTGATACAACTATACTATTACATGAAGCGTTGGTTGCAGGTAAAAAAGTACTTTTTGAAGGAGCACAAGGAACACTCCTTGACATAGATTTAGGTACCTACCCATATGTTACTTCATCACATCCAACCTCTGGCGGCTTCTGTGTTGGGGCTGGAGTAGGGCCTAATATGCTGAACGAAATTATTGGGGTTGTAAAGTCTTATACAACACGCGTGGGTAGAGGCCCCTTCCCTACAGAGCTAGATAATGAGGTTGGTGAAAGTATTAGAGTTAAGGGTAATGAGTTTGGTACAACAACAGGAAGAGCAAGGCGCTGTGGTTGGTTCGATGGGGTTATGGTTAGATATACTTCCAGAATTAACGGACTAACTTCAATTTCATTAATGCTATTAGATGTGCTTAGTGGCTTTGAGAAAATTAAGATGTGCGTAGGCTACAGGTATAAAGGGGAGGTTATTCATAATTTTCCTGCCAGCTTAAAGGTATTAGCAGACTGTACACCTATATATAAAGAGTTAGAGGGATGGAATGAAGATATAACCAACGTTACTAAATATGAAGATTTACCACAAAACACAAAAAAGTATATAGAGGAAATAGAAAAATATATAAATATACCGGTAAAAATCATTTCTGTCGGTCCCAAAAGAAGTCAAACAATTATTAGAGATGAAATTTTTTAGCACTCATAGGAGTGCTTTATTTTTGCATTGTTCTTTTTCGACAAAAAGTGTTGACTTCTAACCCAATTTCTTTTAATATATATAACTGTGGGTAATAACTTGACCCATTAGCTCAGTCGGTAGAGCACCTGACTTTTAATCAGGGTGTCCCGCGTTCGAGTCGCGGATGGGTCACCATTTAATTTTTATTTCAGCGGTTCTTGGTAAAGGAAACTGGGGGTTGCTGAAAACTCTGGCCCCTTGGTCAAGCGGTTAAGACACCGCCCTTTCACGGCGGTAACAGGGGTTCGATTCCCCTAGGGGTCACCATTTATAAAAGCTTACCTTCTTTATAACAGATGGTAAGCTTTTTTTTAAAGAATTTTAGTATTCTACTCTGTTTGCCATCTCAAATCTCTACCAAAAAACTTCAATAACGTATATTTGGAAAATAGTCTTGAAGCTATTCTATCATCGTATCTTAGCCCAAAGTCCTTTGGCGTTAAATTTGTAGAAATTATTGATTTCTTCCCTGAATGTAAACGACTGTTAATAATATTAAAAAGCTCGCTGTTGGTAAAGGAGTTTGTTACCTCTGTACCCAAATCATCAATTATTAAAAGGTCTGCAGAAAATAACAGATTATACTTTTCTTTGTCATGTTGATTATGAAAGCGAATATCTTCTAATATCTCAAATATTTTAAAGGCGGTTTGATAAATTACAATTTTTCCTCTATCCAACAGAGCTTTTGCAATACAATTGGCAAGGAATGTCTTTCCAAGCCCTGTAGGACCAAAAAACAAGAGGTTATCTTCATTCCTTTTTTCAAAATTAATAACGAAGCCTTCACAAACCTGTAAAATGTGCATCATATTGTCCCTAGGAGACAACTCTTGTCCTTCAAAGGGGCTATCGGAAAATAATGATATATTAAATTTTTTGAAATTCTCATTTTGTAATATATTGTCAAGATTTGACATGGAGTATGCTTTGTTAATTAATTGCTGCTTAAAGCAGCTACATTTTTCACCACTGGATATAAAGCCAGTATCATTACAATACTGACAGTAATACTCCTCTTCTAGATATTGTAAGGGAATATTATTTTCTGTAAGTAGAAAGGCCTTTTCTTGCTTTAGCTTATCTAGTTTCTGCTTTAGGGTATTCACTAATTCCTCAGGGTTATCTTTTTGACTTATAATAGCTTTAGCTATAGAAATACCTGATTTACTAATGGAATCATCGATTTCCTTAATTCGAGGAACCTTTTTATAAACCTCTTGTCTGCGTTGTTCCTTCCTTTTTTTTGCAACGTTCCTTTTATTTTCATATTCTCTTAATATATTATTGATTACTTCCTCAATCATCAATGCCACTCCTATTCCTTAAACTTCTTTTTTTGATTTTTAAGTATGATAGCTTCAAGCTCTTCTGCAGAGTATTCATCAAAGCGGCTTTCAGAAAGGTGAAATTTTGTTTTAATTCTGGTATTTTGATTTAGGCTGTTGGCAGAAGGTTTAGAGGGTTTCTTATCAAGGGACTGTATATCACTAATCTCTTTTACTCCTTTTTTATGCCAATTAGATAGAATACTATTAATATAATTAATATTAGGATTTGAAGTTCTACTAGAGCTTTCACAGGCTTTAAGTATGATTTCTAACGAAAAATTATATTCATCTACCCAGGTATCAATGATTTTCATGTCTGCTTCAGCAGGCTCCCTTGATATAAAGCCAAGTGCTTTGTAAACTCTTTCATATAGACCATAACGCTCTCCTTGTTTAAGCAAGTACTCCTGCAAAGCTTCAACATTGCTTATTCCCATATCATACCAATTGCGTATAACAGCACCAACATACTTAATGTTTTTTATATTCTTTTTATGCTTACAATAGCTGAAGGCCTTTATTATGAGTGGTGGATCAATATTATAATTATAAAACCATTCTAAAATATGTTTTTTTTCATTAGGAACTAAAGTACGATCCATAAGCTTATTAACCTCGGTGAACATTTCCTTAATCTGAGGAATTTGATTTGCTTCAACTAGCTCCTTGGTAGAAAGAGAATAGTCCTCATCGGAGGGGGTTTCTCTGCTACTGGAAATAAGCTTAAAATTATTATCAATAAATAATTGCTTTAAATTAACGAACTCCACATTATAATCAGTTTCGTCATTATCAGAAACGAAGTGTTTCTTTATTATTTGTTTACCTTCCCAAAAATCCCATGCCGAAAGAACATCAGATAAGGGTATACCTAGCTGTTTTGAAATGGTCATATTGCTTATTTCCATACTCCTTTGGGGGTCACAAGCATACTTATAAGCTAATAAATATACTTTTACAAAGGTACCATTTGACATTGGCATATAAACATCTATGAAAATATTTTCGATAGGGGTATCCCCTAAGTCTATTGAGGATGTGCTTTTGATAAATCCCATTACTATCACTCCAGTTAAATAAAGATTCTAATGCTTTATTATATCATAAGAATTAAAGCATTTCATGCATCACCTTAAAGAGATTAACCTTTCTAAGTAGACATTATGTAAATGAAGAGAAGTAAACTGAGATAGTGCACAGAAATGAAGGTGCAAAGACTATGTCCATAATAATTATGGAATAATTTAATAAATATTAAATACTATTTTAATAGTAACATGGTTACAAAAGGAGGGCTATTGTGAATATAAAGAGAAAATTAATTTCTACATCACTTGTTTTGGGAATAATTCTTACAACCTTTTTTATACATAGCTATTACATAGGGATAGAGGAAGAATGGGTTATTGGCAGACATGAAGAAAAAAACCTACCCTTTTATGAAATTAATGCTGAGTTTAATGAAGAAAGTATGAAAATAACAGCCAACCAACGATTGCAATATAGAAATAATACAGATAAAGACTTGTCTAATATATATCTACACTTGTATCCAAATACCTTTCGAAGAAAAGATATTGTACCCTTCGAAAAAAAAGAAATTAACTTAGTATATCCCAACGGATTTAGTGCGGGCTGGATTGATTTATTATCAGTTAAGGAAAATGGGAGAAAAGCAGATTTTAAAGTAATGGGAGAGAAGGATAATCTTTTAAGAATAACCCTGAAGGAACCTTTAAGAGTAGGAAAGGTTGTAGATATACTTATTGATTTTGATGTAAAGATCCCTAATGTGAATTCTAGACTGGGATATGGTGAGGACACAGTTAACATAAGCAATTGGTACCCCATACTATCGGTTTATGATGAGAGGGGATGGAATTTAGATCCTTACTATTCCATTGGAGATCCCTTCTATAGCGACATAGCTATCTATGATGTAACAATAACCATACCACTTGAATTTAAAATGGCTACAACGGGAGATATTATAGAGACAATTAATAAAAAAGAGCATAATACATATAAAATAAGAGGTGAATATGTTCGGGATTTTGCTTTAATTCTAAGTAAAGGGTTTGAAGTTCATCAAGGAATAGTAGATGGAATAAATGTTAACTCATTTACACTGGGAGAAGAGAAAAAGATAGAGGCACTGCAATATGGTATAGATTCTATTAAAATATTTAACAGCTTATTTGGAAAGTACCCTTATAAACAGGTGTCTATTGTTGCATGCGATTTTTTTCTTGGCGGTATGGAGTACCCAAATTTAGTTATGATTAGTAAAGATTTATATGAAATGAAGGAGGATTTCCCACTAGAGTATGTAATAGCCCATGAAATAGCCCATCAATGGTGGTATGGTATAGTTGGTAATAATGAGGTGAGAGAGCCATGGTTAGATGAGGCATTGACAGAGTATTCCACATTAATGTATTTTGAGGAAAAATATGGGGAACATATAAAGGAGCAAATTTTTGAAAAGATGATTAAGGCTCAATATGAAAACTTTATTGAAATAGAACCTGATAGAGGAGAAGGAATACTAAGAAGCTTAAGAGAGTTTGAAAGCAATTTAGAGTATAGCAGTATAGTATATAGCAAAGGAGCTATGTTTATTGAGGAAATAAGAAATGAAATAGGGGATAAAGCCTTTATAGAAGGTCTGAGGGAATATTTCGAAACCTATCAATTTAAAAATGCTACTACATCTGACTTTTTTACAATAATGCAGTCAAATACAAAAAAGGATATTAAACCATTATTTAATGAATGGTTAAATATAACATTTGAATAATTTTATAAACCATGTATAAAATAAAAAAATATAAAAAAACATTAGTTTGGACTTGTATCCAGGTTAAAAAATAGTATATAATGAAAAAAGAATTATTACAAATATATTACAAAAGTCCTATAAAAATCTAAAATGACTAGATGCTTACATCATATTGAAATATAGATTATTCGTTATAGCATATAAAAAGCCTATACTTTGAGGGGAGATTAGGATATGAATCATAGATTTATGATGCTTTTCCAAAAGAAAGCAAAGCATATGCTGAAGGTATTTGATTATTATTCGAGAATTGGAGTTCAAAGGCTTAGGCTTTATAAAAACACAAAGGCATTACAAAGCTTCAATAGAATTGACTTAAAAAAGAACAAGCAATTGATTTATATAATAGGATGTATTGCAATGGTTGTAGTGCTTGGGGGAGCATTACTTCTTAATCAAGTGGCCAATTCTTCCTTAAGAGCCTTTGAAATCGAGCTTGGAGGAAGTTCCTTAGCTATCGTAAGAAGTCAAGAAGATTTCTGGGATGCCCTTGAAGATGCAAAGGAGCAGGTAAAACAATTCTATGAGCAAGATGTAAACTTTACCGATGAGATTCAAGTAAAAAGGATTAGTGCCGATGATGAAATGATAACCTCCCATGGAGATATCATTATAAATATTATAAATAGATTAGATATCAAGGTTAACTCAGTAGCCATATATGTTGATGGTAACGAAGTAATACAGCTTAGAGATAAAAGAACAGCAGAATCTGTATTACAAGAATTAAAGGCACCATATGTTAACGAGGAAGAAAATAAATACACCTCCATTGATTTTAAAGAGAAGGTAGAGCTGGTAGAAATATTCACTAAAGCAGGAGTAATTAGAAGTAAAGAGGATGCAATTAACTATATAGTTAAGGGTACGGATGAAGAAAAAACCCATGAAGTTCAAAAGGGTGAAAGCACATGGTCAATTGCATTAAAGTATGATCTTTCGGTAGAAGATATAGCCACTGCTAACCCAAGTATAAATCCAGACAAATTACAAATTGGACAAAAGATAAGCCTTATTGTACCAAAGCCATATATTTCTGTAGTCACAATGGAATATGCAGAATTAGTAGAAACAATAGCCTTTGATACTGACTATGAAAGTACAGATTCCTTATATACTGGTGATCGAAAGATTATAGTACAAGGAACAGAAGGTATGAGAGAAGTAAAGGCATATATTATAAAAGAAAACGGAGTAGAAGTTGGTAGAGAGGTATTGGAAGAAATTATTTTGTCTGAGCCTAAAACCAGAGTTATAGCCGAAGGTACTAAACCAAGGCCTAAAACAATGGCAACGGGAAACTTTTCCAATCCGACTCGTGGAAAGCTTTCATCTGGTTTCGGGACTAGATGGGGCAGACGACATGAGGGAATAGATATTTCAGCATCAAGTGGTACAGATATTGAAGCTGCTGATGGAGGAAAGGTTAGTTTTGCTGGCTGGAATGGTGGCTATGGAAATTTAGTTATTATAGATCACGAAAATGGTTACCAAACCTACTATGCTCATTGTAAAACACTTCTTGTAGAAGAAGGAGATAGGGTGTATAAAGGCGAAAAAATAGCCACAGTAGGGAGTACAGGTAATAGTACAGGTCCACATTTGCATTTTGAGGTAAGAAAAGATGGAACCCCTGTCAATCCATTAAGTTTTGTTAGTTATTAAGAATACTAAAGCGTGACTATAGAAGTCACGCTTTTATTATTAGCCTATCTATAAGATTAAAACGAGGAAAACTATGAATATAACAAAGTACCAACTATGAAAGCCTGTGTATAAATCCTTATAGCTGTTATCTACTTTAGGCGTAGAATTATCGGGCTTACGAGGAATTGGATTGGGATTTGTGGTGCTGAGGATTTTTCTTATATCCAACAGACCAGCACCTTGCTCTTGGTGGGGATAACCTAATGATTCGGCACTATTTGTAACAAGAGCCTTTACCTGAGCAGGGCTATATGATGGATTGCTTTCATAAATCAACGCTGAACAACCAGCAACTACGGGAGCAGCCATTGAAGTACCGCTTAAGCTAACATAATTATTGTTTTCAGTACCAAGAGAATTAATCTTAACACCAGGTGCGATTATATCTGGCTTCATAATACCATCAGGAGTAGGACCTCTGCTGGAGAAATCTGCAATAGTTATTGATGAAGGATTACTTCCGCTACGATCATCACATGCTCCTACTGAAATAATATTAGGACTAATAGCTGGGGAGTTAATAGTAGACTTCTCTGGACCATTATTACCAGCTGCACCTACAACAGTTATACCGGATCTAACAGCGGCATCAACGGCCTTGCATAGAGGGTCTTCATGGTAAGGTGACTTTGCCTTGGTTCCTAGAGATAGGGTTATTACCTTTATATTATACTTATTTTTATTTTCTATAACCCACTGAATCCCTGCAATAACATCGGAAATGCTTCCTCCTCCCTCATGATCTAAAACCTTTACTCCTACAAGATTGGCATCGGGAGCAATCCCCATGTACTTTCCTCTGGAAGCAAAACCATTACCTCCTATTATTCCAGCTACATGAGTTCCGTGGCCATCATCATCATATGGGTTTTTTTTGTTTCCGACAAAATCTTTAAAACCAATAATTCTATTAGTAGGACGTACTAAATCACTATGGGGATAGATACCTGTATCAATTACTGCTACAGTAACGTCCTTCCCTGTCAGACCGTATTCATTAGCATAATCAGAGCCAACCGTGACTGTAGCAATGTCCATTAATTTATAGGCTTTATCATCTAATTGAATTTTTTCTACAAATCTATCTCTAGCGACTGAACGTACTCCAACTGAAGGCATATATGCAGCTACTGCATTTATTAAATGCAGCTTATGCTTTACTTTACCTCCCATTTTAATAACAAACGCTTCAAGGTCATCACACTCACAGTCTTTAGCCGAGATAATGACAGGAAGCTCTTCTTCATCGGTATTCATAACCATTAGCCTTTCGGCAACAAGGTCTTCAATAATATTACTATATCCAAACACAAAAGGGACCTCCTTCATCTTCATTCTAATATAGACTATGCTATAAAATAAAAAAAGTGCTAGAAATAAGATGGGACAGCAGATAACAAAACCTTTGTAAAAAATGCTAGGAATTCACAGATGGAAGTTTACATAAAATTGTGCTATAATATTATTGTTCTGTCTCATACATATCTCAAATTAAAGGAGGAGATAGATATGAGAGGATTTAAAGATAATAAGTGGAAGCTATTTGCAGTTGGTGTATTTGTATTATTGATCCTTAATACCCACCTATCTATTAAGCCTGTAGCTGGATTATATAGACCTGCATTAAGGTTAGTAGAATATCAGATAGTTTCTTATTATATAAGGGATTATGAAACAATTGAAACAGATAACTATATAATTAGACATCCAGGCTATGATGAAGATCTATTAAGCTTTATAATTGATACAGCTGAGGATAAGTATAAAGCAGCAACAGAAGTATTTAACCATAATCCCCGAGAAAAGGTGAGAATGGTAATTTATGATGACCTTGATCAAATGATGGCTGCTACAATGCTGAACAAAGGGAATCCCCCTATGGGAGTATATTATGGAAATACAATTCATATATCTAACCCGTTGATATGGTTTAATGAAGCCGAATACCGAGAAAGATATTATGACGAGGGGCCAATACTTCATGAGCTTGTACATCTTTTAACCGATCGTTTGGCTAAAGGTAATTTTCCTATTTGGTTTACTGAAGGAGTAAGTCTGTACTTTGAATATGAGATTGATGGTTATAAATGGGGAGAAGAGCTGACAGATGAGGAGATAGATTTCACTATTGATGAACTAACTTATGATTTTCATCGATTAAATCAATATAAAGCCTATACAAAGTCATTTCGATTGGTTAAGAGCTATGTTCAACTACAGGGAGTTGAAGACTTGATACAGCTAATAAATGATTTAGGACAAGGGACCCAAATTAAGGAATATCATTATTTGTTCACACAGTAGATGATTAAATTTATGCAGGTAAGAAAATTATTAAATAAGAACAATTAAGAATTTATGTGGACTTTAAGGAGTCACTCTTTTTATGGCTCCTGATTACATAAATATTCGGTATCTTTTTTTTTTTTGATATAGTAATTAACTAAATTCATATTGTGTAAATGAAGGATTTTTATATAAAAAGTAGAATCATAGATTTAATAAATCCCAATTTGAGGTGGTATTAAACATGGATAAAAAAATTCTGTTGGTTGAAGACGAAAAACCGATTGCAGAAATTGTTAAGTTTAATTTAGAGAAGGAAGGATATACGGTTGAGGTAGCATACGATGGAGAAGAAGCCCTTAGTAAAGTTAGTATAAATACACCCGACTTAATACTCTTGGATGTTATGCTTCCTAAAATCGACGGGTTTCAAGTTTGCAGAAAAATAAGAGAAAGCTTTTCAATGCCTATACTGATGTTAACTGCTAAAGAAGAAGAGCTTGATAAAGTGCTTGGACTGGAAATGGGAGCGGATGATTATATTACTAAGCCATTTGGGATGCGTGAGCTTCTTGCGAGGGTTAAGGCAAATTTAAGAAGAACAAATATTTCTGATGGCAGCAAAAAAGGCGATATTATTACCTCAGGGTTACTTTCTATTGACTTCAACAAGTATGAGGTAAAAAAAGATAAAGATGTAGTAGAGCTAACATCAAGAGAATTTGAACTGTTGAGGTTTCTGGCTACTCAGGCGGAGCAGGTATTTACGCGAGAACAATTATTAAAAGAGGTTTGGGGATATGAATATTATGGAGATATTCGTACGGTAGATGTTACCATTAGAAGATTAAGAGAAAAAATTGAAGACAACTCCAGTAGTCCGAAATTTATTATGACAAAGAGGGGAGTCGGATACTACTTTAGGAGGGCATAGGGATGTTTAAAAGTATAAGATGGAAATTTATAATCATCTATTTTTTGCTGGTTTTTATAGCGATGATAATTATAGGTGTATTTTTAATTCAGCAATTTGAACAATATCACCTGGAAGTTGTCCGAAACAATCTTACTTCTACAGCCAGTACAGTTATGGCTACGTTGAGGGAGAATAACTGGCAGAATAATAAACAGGATATTCAAGAGAATATTAAAGCCTATGAGCGTATGGGAATGGAGATTTATATTATTGATAAGGATACAAACTTTACGATTATCTCCAGTACAAATCCATACTATCTAAATCACAATGCATTAGATATTTTAGAGACGGACTTAATTACAAATGCATTTAGTGGAGCAGAATTTTCAGAGAAGGATATTTTACCTAAATCTGGATTAAGAAGCTCGAAAAATATTGTTTATCCATTATATGATGAGCATAGTCGAATAATAGGGGCTATTTATCTTAGGAGTGATTTATCAGATATTTATAAGACCCTTGACGATTCTAAGGATATCTTGATAAGAGCAACTATACTAGCTTTGTTTATTACAGTTGTACTGGGTTATTTTATTGCCAAAAGCATTACAGGACCAATAAATGATGTTACAGTTAAAGCGGAAAAAATGGCAAAGGGTGATTTTGATCAGGTGGTGGAAGTGAAGTCAGATGACGAAATTGGACAATTAGCAAACATGTTCAACTTTCTTACAGCCAGATTGAAATCGGTTTTACAGGAAATGTCCAGTGAAAAGCA
The DNA here is from genome assembly GCF_900101495.1 of Alkaliphilus peptidifermentans DSM 18978. Taxonomy (GTDB): domain Bacteria; phylum Bacillota; class Clostridia; order Peptostreptococcales; family Natronincolaceae; genus Alkaliphilus_C; species Alkaliphilus_C peptidifermentans. Next base: position 72,455 of record NZ_FMUS01000011.1, on the reverse strand, counting down.
AAAAATGGATACTATTATAACCTATATGGCAGATGGTATTATTGCAGCAACTGTTGAAGGAACTATCATACATGCAAATCCTAGAGCCATGGAATTGTTAATGATGGATGAAGAAAGCTTAAAGGATAAAGTCTTTGATGAAATTTTCGCTGAACTAAATGACCAGCTAACAATATGTAATCTTATGAATAGTGGAAACGATTGGTCAGGGAGTCAGATGCTATCTATGGGTGAAGGAATAACTCTAAGAGCTAATTATGCACCCTATAGGAATGATAAAGGTGATTTTGGCGGAATAATAGTACTGCTGCAAGATGTTACAGAAGAAGAGAGACTTGAACATATGAGAAGGGAGTTCGTGGCCAATGTTTCCCATGAACTTAAAACCCCTCTAACAACAATTAAAAGCTATACAGAGACGCTTTTAGATGGAGCTGCTGAAAATCAGGAGCTGTTATTTAGGTTTTTGAATGTTATTGATACAGAAGCAGATAGAATGTCTCGTTTAGTAAGGGATTTATTACAACTTTCAAATTTAGATTTTCAACAGGCGAAATGGAATAAAAAGCCTATTGATATAAATTATATAGTTAAGAAAGCAACATCAAAGCTAGAGGTTTATGCCCATGGTAAACAGCAGAGAATGAACTTAAAGCTACTTAAAGAACCGGTATATATTTTTGGAGACGAAGACCGAATAGAGCAGGTACTATTAAACATTCTTAGTAATTCTATAAAGTATACTCCCAATAATGGAGAGGTTATTATTGATCTGATAAAAATGGGTAATGACATAACTCTTGAAATTCAGGATAATGGGATAGGTATTCCTGAAGCAGACATGCCAAGGATATTTGAAAGGTTTTATCGTGTTGACAAGGCTCGATCTCGAGAAATGGGTGGCACGGGGCTTGGACTAGCCATTGCAAAGGAGATAATTGACGTTCATGATGGAGAAATAAGAATAATAAGTAAAGAAGGAGAGGGAACACTAGTGGTAATTACTCTTCCTATTTTACAGGAAAATGTTGTGTAATTTATTTTTAATTTCCTTGTAATACTGCTGTAATATTAATCCATTATAATAATATTATCGACATATGAATAGGCAATATCGGGAGGAATTAAAATGATAAAAAAATTCATGTATTATACAGCTTTCATTCTTTTAATAATTGCATTTTCCAGTGTATCGGCCTTTGGAAATGAGACGGATCAGCCAAAACAAACTATTCAGGTGGTTACACCCGAGAGAAATATTACTACAGATAGCACCAATTTAGTCTTTGAACTTACTGCAGCTGAAGGAACAAAGGTAATCATTCAAGTGTACTATAATAATAGCATAGTTATTGGTAAAGAAAACTTTGTTGCAGAGGGTGATGCTATCAATATTGAAATGGGAGCATTGCGTAGAGATTGGATTGAAGTAGCTTTAAGAAAAGGTAAAAACAAGGTAGAGATAACTGCTATTTATGAGGATGAGTCAGAGGATGTAGTTGTTAGAATAATAGACGTAAAGGGAATCGAAGAGGTTAAACAAAATTTTGAAAGGAAAATAAGCGAGCCGGCTACAGAGCTTCTAGAAAATCTAATTAATACAGGGCGAAAATAGTTGATGGAGTGAATTAAATGACTAGGGAAAGACTTAAAACAATAGTTTTATCAATATTAATTGTAATGAGTGCATTGTTGACCCAGCAAATATGGTTTTACTCACCTGTAGAGATTTTACAATCTGAAGCTTTCAGTAGAGGAGCTAATCCACATAACATAAGAGAAAATATAATTTCACCAAAAAAGATTACCTTAGGCTTTGGAGGAGGAATACAGAGCAGCGACTATACTATATTACCCTATGCTGAATCGCAGGAGGTATGGGAATACAGCAAGCTTGTTTTAGAAGATTTTTTCATGCTTGACCCTGAAATAAATCAAATATCTGGTGAGTCTTATATCAAGCATATGGGATTAAAGCATGTAGAGCTAGAATTTGGGGAAAATATTTCTTCGGTTTTAGTTTCTTCTATTTTTAATAACATTGACAGTAAAATTGTAAGGAACATAAGAGAAGTAAAAAAGATATTAATTCCTGCTATAAATAGAGGAACAATATATATAGTTGGCAAGGATGATAACACATACGAAATTAAACTTCAAAATTATACCGAGAATAGAATTATTAATGAATACATGAACCAATATGAAGAACAAGACTTCATCAAGTATTATCGATTATTATTAGTTAGTTTCAAAGATAACTATACATTAATGCCACTAAATTTTACACCACTTCCTAAAATAACAATGGAAAGTGTTATAGACGTGGAAGATGAGAGGATATTAGATTTCCATTCCGAGGTTTTTTTCGATAAAAATCTAGATTTTGTTAGAATTATCAGAGAAACCAATGGAGCTGTGGTGTATTTATATGGATATGGTGAAAAAACCCTTAGAATTAGCCCTAGAGGTAGGTTAGAGTATAATGAAGAGGTATCTAATTCTTCTAGTACTAATGTAATGACTGCTCTAGATACAGCAATAGAGTTTATAGAAAAGCATGGTATATTACCGGAAACAGCATATTTGGCAGAGGTAAGACAAATTAAAACTGAACATAGTAATGGTTATTTTTTCGGATTCAACTATTTTGTAGATGGGTATCCAATGGCTTTTTCTTCAAATAATATGAAATACCCCATCGAAGTGGAAGTGTTTGGAAGTACCATTAAAAATTATAGAAGCTTTGTAAGAAGGCCCATGTCTTTACCAACTATGACTAGACTTGAGTCAATAATATCGCCCCATAAGGTTATAGGGAACAATATTAAGCTTTTCGAATCAGATATTACTGACTTTGAAAAAGATAGTGAATTAGAAGAAGCTGATAGCAATAACGATATTTTAAGAAATATCAGTTCAATACAAATGGTCTACTTTGATACGATGGAAGAGAAAAGTTCCCAAACAGTATTACCGACATGGCAAATAAAAGTAAATAATCGAGTATATTATTTTGATAGTTATAAGGGAGAATTACTTCATAGTGGTGTTTTCGAATAAATGGTGGTGGAATCAGATGGATTGGGCAAAGGCAAAAAATATATTGATAGTGGCTTTTATAATAACCAACTTATTTTTGCTGTTTAATATTAGCAAAGATCTGTTTATTAAGGAAGACCTACAGCTAATAAATGACCATTATATAGAAAATGTTGAGGTGCTTCTTAACGATAATGGAATACAGCTTAAAACAGAAATACCAAGAGAAATTATCTCTCTGCCATTACTTGATTTTAAATATGAGAATTTACATAACAATGAAATAATAAGGAGTTTTCTTGGAACTTCTTATGAAGTGAACAATAACATTTATACTGCGAATGAGAAACAACTATCCTTCGAGAGTAATAAAAGGCTAAAATTTAAAAAACTAAGTAATGAGGTTGTAACTTATGCTATTAATGAAAAGGAAGCTATCTCTCTTAGTGAAGAATTTCTAAACAGCAAAGGATTACTAAAGGATGATCTCTCATTGACACAAGTATATTTTGGAACAATAAATGACTATGATACTGCACCCTTATATAAGCTGGTATATAATCAAACCTATAGGAATAGATTTTTAGGTGAGAGCTATGCCCATGTATATGTTAACCACCGGGGGGTTATTGGTCTTGAAGCAATGCTACTAAAGCATGAAAAAACTCAGACCCATCGTAAAAAAACCATACCCGCTTCAGAGGCATTATTAAAGACAATGAACGATATTGTTAATGATAATGAAAACCAAGAAATAGTAATTACTTCTATAGAGATGGGCTACTACCTTAACCCATATGACATTCAACTATCAGACTGGAAGGATATAGAATCAGGAACTGCTGTACCAACTTGGAAAATAACATTAGAAAATGGTAAGATATATTATGCAGAAGCACTGAAAAATTAAAAATCTTAAAAATAATGCAGGACTTTTATAAAAAAAGGAGAAAAAGTACAATGGACTTTTTCTTTTTTAATGCAAATTCAAATTTTAGTTATTTATTACCAATAATAACTTGATTACAAATAATTGTATAAATGCTATAATAAATTCATGTGAATTTAAAATCTACTACAATGTTTATTATAAAGGAAAAATACTATAGAGGGTGGTGGAGAGCTGACAATTGTCGGCCAACAGTATGAACAGACTAGTAATTGAAGGTGGAAGCAAATTACAGGGAAGTGTTGATATAAGCGGTTTTAAGAATTCAGCGATAGCTATAATACCTGCAGCGGTACTTGCAGGAGACATTTGTGTTATAGATAACTTGCCAGAAATTAGTGACGTTAAGGTATTGGCGGGCATTCTTACAAGTTTAGGTGCAACGGTTACGGAAAAAGGCCCAAAGACACTGGAGATTAATACACGTAACATAACTGAATGCTCCTATGCTGAGCACGAAATTGCAAAGGATATAAGAGCTTCCTATTATCTATTGGGAGCTGGGTTGGGGCGCTTTAAAAAAGCAACCGGCGTGTATCCTGGTGGGTGCTCGATAGGTAGTAGACCAATAGATCAGCACATAAAGGGCTTTGAGGCAATGGGAGCAAAGGTATCAATAGAGCATGGACTAGTTTCCGTAGAGGCAGAAAGATTAATAGGAGCAGAAATATATCTAGATGTTGTCAGTGTAGGTGCTACTATAAATATTATGCTGGCAGCAACAATGGCTGAAGGAAATACTATAATAGAAAATGCAGCAAAAGAACCCCATATTGTTGATGTGGCAAACTTTTTAAACTGCATGGGTGCAGATATAAAGGGTGCAGGAACTGATGTAATAAAAATTAAAGGTGTGGAAGAATTAAAGGGATGTAATCATACAGTAATACCAGATCAAATAGAAGCTGGTACCTATATGATTGCTGCTGCTGCCACCAATGGCGATGTAGTAATAAACAATGTAATTCCAAAGCACCTTGAGGCAATAACGGCTAAATTAAAGGAAATGGGTGTTGAGGTTGTTGAAAACGGAGAAGCACTTCGTGTTACAGCTTCAAAACCATTAAAAAGCGTTAGCGTTAAAACTCTTGTTTATCCAGGTTTCCCTACTGATTTACAGCAACCCATGACAAGTTTACTAACAAGGGCAAATGGAAATAGTATTGTAACAGAAACTATTTATGATGGAAGATTTAAATATGTTGATGAGTTAAAAAGAATGGGTGCAAACATTAAGGTTGAAGGTAGAGCCGCTGTAATTTATGGAGTAGATAGATTGTCGGGGGCTAAGGTTTGCGCTGGAGATCTGAGGGCAGGTGCCGCATTAGTGGTGGCAGGGCTTATCGCCGACGGAGTTACTGAAATTGAAAATATACACTTTATAGATAGAGGCTATGATAATCTAGCCGAAAAGCTTCTAAGTCTGGGTGCAAAAATTAAGCGAATAGAAGAATAATATAATGCACACCGGAGGGTGTGCATTAGTAATATTTATATCATGGTATTGGAGGCATTTTAATGACAGTACGGTTTTGTTCTTTAGCAAGTGGAAGTAGTGGAAATTGTCATTTTATTACCGATGACAGCGAAAATTTGTTGGTAGATGCAGGATTAAGCGGCAAAAAAATTCAAAGTAAACTATTAGAAATTGGTATAGATCCATGTAGGCTTACAGGTATACTAATTAGCCATGAGCATAATGATCATATCCATAGTGCCGGAATTCTATCAAGAAGATTTAATATACCAATATATGCAAATGTAGGAACCTGGAGGGGTATGGAGGAGAAGCTTGGTAAGTTAAAGGAGGAACACATTAAAATTTTCGAAACCGGGAAAATTTTTGAAGTAGGAGACTTCATAGTAACACCCTACTCAACCTCACATGACGCCAACGACCCAGTCGGATTCAGTTTAATTAATAATGGAGTTAAAATAAGTATAACGACAGATTTAGGATATATAAATGATGAAATAATAGAGCATGTGAGAGATTCCAATTTAGTTGTACTGGAATCTAACCATGATGAAGAAATGCTTAAGGTAGGTAGCTATCCATATTATTTAAAAAGAAGAATTTTATCAAATTTAGGACATCTATCCAACGATGCTGCTGGCCTGGCGATTGTAGACTTGGTTAGAAAGAACGTTAAAAAAGTTATGCTGGCCCATCTAAGTAAAGAAAATAATTTCCCGGAATTGGCCATCGCAACAGTTAATAATATATTAGCCCTTAATAAAATGATTGTTGGTGAGGATGTAGAAATTGTTTTGGCCCATAGGGACAGGGTAAGTAATTTATATGAATTTAGTAAATAATAGCTAAGAATAAAGAATGGAGGGAGATTATGAATTATCAAGAAAATGATAAGCATGAAGATAATTCCTTTGAGGAGGAAGAAAAGCATCCAATAAAAACTCCATCAACGGAATCTGATCAACAAACCCTTTATAATGTCTCTAGATATGATGATAACAAGCCAGAAAAGCCAAAGCCCTTTAGATACTTTAAGTTGGTACTTATAGGAGCCTTATTAGGAGGAGCAATAAGCTCTGCAATTACTTACTATTATTTGCCTGAAATTATGGCATTAAGAGGGGTTAGAAATTTTGAGGGTCAATCTATTGTTATAGAGCCCCAACAGGATTTAACAGTATACTCAGCAGTTGCAAGAAAGGCAATGCCATCTGTAGTTGGTATAACAACAGTTGCTTTGGAAAGGGATGCTTTTTTTGGTACCCAGAGAAGGTCAACCGGCCTTGGAACTGGAGTTATTGTTGATGAGAGGGGATATATTTTAACCAATTCTCATGTTGTTGGCGATGGAAATGTAGAAGAGATTATCGTTATTCTTTATGATGGAGAAAAGGTTCCTGCTAAAGTAGTCTGGAATGAAAGAAGTCTAGACTTAGCGGTTATAAAGGTAGAGGCAATTGGATTACCTGTTGCTGAGCTGGGAGATAGTGATAATTTAGAGGTAGGGGAGATAGCTATTGCAATAGGAAATCCATTAGGGTTAAATTTCGAAAGGACTTTAACACAAGGAGTAATAAGCGGTCTTAATAGAGTTATTCCATTAGAGGGAGAGGAAACAATAGAAAATCTTATTCAAACAGATGCATCAATTAATCCTGGCAATAGTGGTGGTCCATTATTAAATGGGCAGGGCCAGGTTATCGGAATTAACACAGCAAAAATTAGAACCGGTGAGGGTTTAGGGTTTGCAATTCCAATTAATACAGCGAAACCAATAGTTGATCAAATTATAGAACAAGGTGAATTCACTAGGGTTTATATAGGTATTAGAGGTGTTAATATTGATGTCTTTGAAAGGGCTACTGGTACAAGCCTGCAGGCAGACAACGGAGTTTATATAGCTGAAGTTTTGGCAGATTCACCTGCAGAAGCAGCTGACCTAAGAACCGGTGATGTAATAATAAAAATTCAAGGCATTGAAGTAAGGGCAATGGGAAGCTTGCAGAGGGAGCTTTATCGATATAGACCAGGCGATGAGGTGACTGTAACTATTTTAAGAAATGGTAGAGAAGAAAATGTGCAGATAGTTTTTAATTAGTGTATAGCATATATGGTATAAACTGTATTACTTTGAAAAAACTGTAATTAGGGTATGAATGAGGAAAAGAAACAAATAATAACATTAATCATATTTATATTTTTCTTTACAATTGGAGTGAGTAATATGTATGTTGTATGTAATAAGCACCTAGAAGAGGCTATAGATGAATTCGTCGAAGTCTATGAACAACCACCGGATCTATATGAGCTAGATAAAACTACCTTTACCGACTGGCTAGCTCCACAGCATTGTCATTTTTGTGAAGAAAATCCTAAATACTTAGTTGTTTAACCAGGCGGTGAAACCCGGCTGGTTTATTAATATACCTTATTATGTTACGGTGTTAACATCATGTCAGAGAATCTTAGCTATAGAGGATTAAATAAATTACATCCACATGATATAATAAAGTAATATCGAAAAAATAGGGTGATAAAATGAAAATTGGTACATTTTCGAAACAGAATAATCTTACAATTGACTCAATACGCCATTATATGGAGTTGAGCTTAATTTTACCTGAAAAACAGGGGGGCCACTACGATTTTGATGATAGATGCCAACGGGATTTAGAGGATATTTTTAGTTTGAAGGATATGGGCTTTACTCTAAATGAGATAAAAACCATATTCAAATATAAACGATTAGGAAAGCTTACTCACTATAAAGAGGATGAATACTATGTAAGTTTGTTTACTAATAAATTGGATAGCTTGAGTAGAGATATAGAAATATTAAGTAGGTATAAGGCAAACATTGAGGTGAAGCTGAAGGATATAACATCTATTAGTAAATTTGAAAATTATAGAATGGGAGTTAACTTAAAGGCTTTAGATATATTATGCTGCCATATATGCTCCGGCCATTTAATTCTTGTAGACGGCAGTATTGATAATAATCAAATCATTAATGGAAAGCTAAAATGTAATTGCGGTGAAGAATATATTATAGAGTCTGGAATCTTATGCTGGTGCAAGGAGAAATTAGACAAGGATTTTGACTATGAAGAGGAGTATACTAAGCATTTAAGTGAGTATATTTATTTGACAGATTCAACCTTCATAGATAATCTTAATAAAGGTTTAGAGTGGACATATAAAAAAATAGGGTTAAGTAGCTTTAGGGGTAAAATACTACTCGAGTTAGGTACAGGGTTTGGATATTTTTTGAGGTATATATATAATGATTTACCAGATGATTGTTTATATATAGCTGTTGACCATAATATCAATAAACAAAGATTTTTAAAGAGTATTCTAGAAAAGTCAGGGTGCAGAAAAAACATATTTTTTATAAGTTCAGATTTTTTAAAAATCCCTATAAGGAATAAATCAATAGATATCCTACTAGATATTTCAGGTACAAGTAATTATAGCTTTGAAAATAGTGATTTTTTATTAAAGCTAACTGATAACTATATTAAAGATAATGCATATCTTATTGGTTCATATATATTATTTAAAAACTTCAGCAGGAATAGCTTAATAGATGAATGCTATAGGAAAAATTTCCATTTAGAAAATATCAAGGACTCAATTTCAAAGCTAAAATATAAATTAATAGATGAAAGCATATCAGATTATATAGAAAAGGGCGGTAAATATGAAAATTATTTTGTAAAGGGCGAAAAGGTATTTTCTTATATATACTATGGCGAAAGGTAGGGTTAACCCTATCTTTTTTTATTTTTTTCGTTAAAATTCTTCAATAATGTTATTGATGTTGTCATTAGACCACTTTGTAAAATTAAGTTAATTATAAATTATACAAGAGGAGTGATTAAAATGACAGCATTATTACAAGTCCTCAACATTGGCAGGTATGATAAAGTAGAACTCTCAAATATAATATTGTTTTCAATGGGAAAGCTGGTTTCTGTATTTGGCAGCTCAATATACACCTTTGCCATAGGGCTATACGTATTACAGCTTACAGGTTCAGGTTTGAATTTTGCCATGACTTTAGTATTAGGTACTATTCCTATGGTTATGATTAACCCTGTTGCAGGAGTTTTAGCTGATAGAGTAGCCAAGAAAAAATTAGTAGTAGCAATGGATATATTGAATGGAATACTGCTATTGGGGGTTTATTTTCTTAGTCTTATATTTGGTATGCATTTGGCAATGATTTATATAAGCACCTTCTTGATGTCGATTTTTACGGCGATATTCGGTATAAGCTTAGAGACGGCAAAGCCCAATATTGTGAAACAGAACAATTTAATGAACATAAATTCAATAAGCAAGATAATAGACTCTATTTCTGCCATATTAGGACCTATGGTGGGAGGAGTAGTATTTGTATTAGTAGATATAAGGCTATTTATTTTTCTTAATGGAGTATCATTTCTTTTTTCAGGTGTGTCGGAGTTGTTTATAAACTTTAACTATAATAATACATTAAAAATGCAAGAGAATAAAAGTCTAAGCTTTCTTGAGGATATTAAAGCAGGCCTTGAATATATAAGAGATACAGAAGGGTTAACAAAATTAATGGGCACCTTTGTATACTTGAATTTTTTTATCGGACTATCCATTACTATACCACTACCATTTATTATTAACAATGTATTGAAGTTAGAATCTAACTACTACGGTATAATACAAGGTGGATTTCCCATAGGAATGATTATTGGTGCACTGGGGGTTAAGAGAATAAGAGGAAAAATGACCTATAACAAGCTTTTAAATAGAATGTGCTTACTGCTTTCTTTAGCAATGATTCTGGTTGGGGTACCTGTATTGCTAGGAGTAGTAGAATTACAAGCTAATCTTTTGTTTATTTACTATACTATTCTTACTGTGGTCATGGGTTTTGCAATTTCTTTAGTGGATATTCCGCTTTTCTATGAATTACAAACCATAATACCGGATGAATATAGAGGAAGAGTATTAAGTATAGGAATAGCTATTGGAAAAGCAATTTTGCCTGTAGCATTGATTATATCTGGAATGTTGATAAATTTGTTGCCAGCAGCAGTTTTGCCTATAACCGGGGGAATTTTATTATTCAGTATTAGTTTAAAATCATTTAAATTCTAACTTATTTAGTTATTTCACATAAAGTTGATTAAATGAGCATTCTAGGATAAAATCTAGTTATTAACTAATGCACAGTGGTATAGTGAATAAATATTACCATTATTTCAGTTAGTAAGCTAAAGGGAAAAATAGATACCAAGGATAATTTTCAGATAATCTTTAAATAGTAGTCAGTAGTTCGCTTACATGAAATTAGTATTTATCAACATGTTGTAAAAAGTTCCTTGCTTGCCTACATGACAATGAGGTTCCCAAAGGCATACCTAAGTAAAACAAAGATGTGTTTATTTTTTTCCTAGTATAAAACTTATATAACATGACAAAAAAAATCAAAAATAGTAAAAGCACGTGTGATATATTTAGTTATGAGGTGATTAATTGAGTGAATACTGTAAAAACACCCAAAATGCTATAAATTTTATAGAAGATAACCTTTATAACGATATAGTGCTAGAGGAAGTTGCTAACGTTAGTAAATTTTCATTATATCATTTTTACCGTGTATTTAGCACACTAACTGGATTAACAATAAAACAGTATATTAGATTGAGAAGACTTTCAATGGCCGCTATTGAGATGCGAGATACCAATAATTCCATTATAGATATTGCAGTAAAATATGGGTTTAATTCACAAGAAGCTTTTTCAAGGGCTTTTTCCGATATGTTTTCTATAATGCCTGGTAAATACAGAAAAACAAAGCAACCGTTGCCTTTGCTATTGAAGGTTGACTTAATCAAGCCTTTGACTCATGTAACTACAAATGATATGCACTATGATGAATGTAAGGATTTAAGAATTTACTACATACAAAAACCTCACCGTAAGATTATTGCTAAAGTAAATCCTAGTCCCCAAAAAATCCATGAATTTTATAATATGTGCGAAAGAACAGGAGCTTTTGGTAGGCTTACAAGTATAAAGGAAGGAATATTTGGACCGTTTGGTTGTGTAATTACCGCCCCAGTATTTTCACACCTTATTGGAATAGAAGTTGAATATGATTATTGTAGTGAAATACCAAAGGATTTAGACATAATTAACATTAACTCTTCAAGGTATGTTGTGTTTCATCATTATAAGTACAGGTCTGAAATGCATGATAAGGTTATAAAATCTGTTTGGAACACCAGTAAAAGTTGGAATCCACTAAACCATGGCTTTGAATGGAATTATGAGAAGGCACCTATATATGAGGTTGATGATGATGAACTTGGTTTTTTTGTTTATAAACCTATAAAACCGAAAGAAACCGATGAAGAAACGAAGTATTATAAACTAACATAAGAAAATAAAATTTTGATGGAGGACTTATGAAATATATAATGACAGATAATCCAAAAGAGCAAGATATTATAGAAATTCGGGACAACTTAATAAAATACAATCTATCTCATATTGAGCTAAAACATGTTAAACCTATAGTTATCATCGTTAATGATGAAAATGCCAATAAAATAGGAGGAATTTCAGCCACAACTCATGGTAATTGGTTGGAGATATCATTTTTATGGGTGGACGAGAAATTAAGAGGGCAGAAAATAGGCTTAAAGCTATTACAAGATGTTGAAGAAGAAGCAATAAAAAGAGGTTGTAAGTATTCATTTCTTGACACCTTTAGTTTTCAAGCTAGGGATTTTTATATAAAATCAGGCTACAAAGAAGTTCTCACATTAGATGAATATCCACTAACCAGTAAACGGCATTACTTTGTAAAGCAATTAATTGTAGCTAAGTAACTTAATAAATGGTTAAAACATTAAGATTATAAAAAAGGTGACAATTGATTTAATTTGGGTAGGGATTACTTCATTGTTATCTTGCTATGGCGGCCTTTTCCCGGAGGATATACAAGTACTGGAAGAAAGTTAGTTGTTTTGTAAGTAAGCACATGGGTGATTTAGATTAAGAATATATTAAAAAGCCAACGAAAAATCCGTTACTGAGAAGCATATCTAAGTAACGGCATTTTTGTGTCTGAAGACTTTCCCAATAGTGGTAAAAGCAGTTAGATCTAAATAACTTTATAACTGCAAGTCTCATCAACAACTTAAATTGAGGAAATTGCATAATACCCTTTGATTGATTCTTTAACACTTTGTGAAATTTAATTTAAGAAACATTGAAATTTATTTCTTCGAGTTTTCCAAACTGTCTCTATAATTCCATTTCAAAAACATAACCTACACCTCTTACAGATTTAATATAACGTTGTTCATTTTCATCAATCTTTAGTTTTTGCCGCAATCTTTTTACATAGGTAGTTACTGTATTTTCATCATAATGGTTACTTTCCCATACTTCAGACAATATCTTTTTTCGAGTAAGTACTGTATTGGTATTATCGATAAAATATAGCAGCAACTTGAATTCAGTTGAGGATAGAGAGAGTTCTTCTCCATTTTTCATAACCTTATGTGTATTTCTATTAATCGAAAATTCATCAAATGTAATCATCTTATTCTTAGAATTATTTATGTTGACGTTGTACTCCTGCCATCTCCTAATGTGGGCTTTTACTCTTGCGGCTAGCTCTAAAGGATCAAAGGGCTTGGTGATATAATCATCGGCACCTACACCTAAACCAAGTACTTTATCATGTTGAGCTGAGTTTCCACTGAGAAAAAGTATAGGAATATTATAATTCATTCTAATGGTTTTACATACTTCAATGCCATTAAGAGTTCTCATATTAATATCTAAGATAACAAGCTGAATGGATTCATCCAGTAGTTTAATAGCATCCTTCCCATTAAAGACTGGTACCACTTCAATATTATAAATTTTCATGAACTGGGAGATCATGTAAACAATATTCTTATCATCATCTACTACCATAATTTTATATATCATTGCTCTCTTCCTTTCATCTAATTTAAAAACAACATAGTTATTTAAATTGATGATTATTAGCTAATGGATTAAACAAATTACTTAAGACAATTTTCTTCTTAATTTATCCTATCATAGAAGAATGATAATATCTACATAGTAATGATGTAGATTCTGTTTAAGAAAGGTTTTCCAATTAAATAGACTACTAAGCAGAGAGACTATGACAGTTTAGCGACACATTAATTTCAATTTTATGAATTTTAAGAAACCATTTACACGTGATGTTATAATAAGTATACCATTAAAAAATATAAGGAGGCTTAATGATGGAGAACAATTATTATGCACAAAAATTGAATTCACAGAAACTGTTTAAGGTGTACGAAACCAAAATTCCCAGAGTAAAACAGTATTTGGATGCGGAAATCTCTTTTGTTAGAGATAATTTATCAGGCAGTGAAAGTGTCTTGGAATTAGGTGCAGGCTATGGACGTATCGTAAAGGAACTGGCAGGTAATTGTAAATCAATTATTGGTATTGATATTTCTGATGAAAGTGTTTCGTTAGGTAAGGAATATTTAAAGAATACTCCCAATGCCGAAATTATCACCATGGATATACATAATCTTACGTTTGAAAAAAAGTTTAATGTAATACTTTGTCTGCAAAATGGCTTGTCTGCAATGAAGGTCACATCATCTGATTTGATTGATAAGATTTTAGAAATGGTCGTGAGTGGCGGAAAAGTTTATTTCAGTACTTACAGCAAAAAATTCTGGGAGTATCGGCTAATGTGGTTTAAAGAGCAGGCTGAGAAGGGGTTGCTGGGCGAGCTTGATTTAGATAAAACAAAGGATGGGGTTATAATTTGTAAGGATGGCTTTAAAGCAACTACACATACTCCGGAAGATCTGAAAATGATTGGATGCTTATCAGGGTATGAATACCAAATTCATGAGGTAGATGAATCGAGTGTTTTCCTGATTATTCATAAACGATAGGTTTTATATGCAGCCAAAACTCAACTCGCTGGAAAATTTGTTAATAATGAAATTAAATTTTCCATTGAAAGCCAGCAGGATACTAGTACTGATTTGTAGTTAAGGAAGGAGTTTTCATGAAGAGTTAGATATATAATTGACAAAGTATAGGCTGTTTACTTGAATGACACAAAAGAAGGTTTATGACAGTTTGGAGACACTTTAATTTCAATTATGTGAATTTTATAAAATATTACACTTTTAATGCTATAATGATAACACTATTTCTATAGAATTATTAAGTAAGGAGGCAAAAAAATGGAAAAAATAAAGGTTCAAAAACAGCCTGACTTTATTAACACAGAAAATCTACTGAAACTAATATGCTTCAGTGCAATTGGTATTTTTATGTTTTTCATCCCCATTAGTATAAATGGACGTTCAACCATCCTGTTGGATCATTTGGTAACAGCCCTAAGGGATAATCTTGGAGGTGTTACACCAATTTATGCACTTATTATTATTATCTTTGGTGGGATTAGACCATTTGTTGTCAAGACATGGAATAAGGATGCAGTGACAACGGTTTTCTCTGTATTCAAACTATTAGGTATTGTTTTTGCTTTTATGACTTATTTCATGATAGGACCAGAAATTCTTTTTGAAGCGGATATGCTACCGTTCTTATTCAACAAGCTTGTTATTCCTGTAGGAATGATTGTACCCATTGGTTCTGTTTTCTTAGCATTTCTAGTTGGATATGGCTTATTAGAATTTATTGGTGTTTTGTTACGTCCTATCATGAGACCTATCTGGAAGACACCAGGCAGATCTGCCATAGATGCAGTAGCATCATTCGTAGGCAGTTATTCCATAGGACTATTAATCACCAACAGGGTTTTTAAAGAAGGGAAATATACCGTCAAAGAAGCTTCAATCATTGCAACTGGATTCTCTACAGTATCAGCCACCTTTATGATCGTAGTTGCAAGAACTCTTGAACTGATGGATTATTGGAATATTTATTTCTGGTCCACTTTAGTAATTACCTTCGCAGTTACAGCTATTACTGTTAGAATCAAGCCTCTGAGCAGTAAAAGTGATGCGTATTTTGTTGAAGTGGGAGATCCAGAGCCAGAACTAAAGGGCAACATATTTAAGAATGCCTTTAATGAAGGATTAAAGGCTACATCTCAATCAGCTCCACTATTGAATAATATCAAAGTTAACCTAAAAGATGGGATTATCATGGCTATGGGGATATTACCAACCATCCTATCAGTAGGCTTATTTGGCTTATTGCTTGCTAAATATACACCTATATTCGATATTATAGGGTATATCTTTTATCCATTTACATTACTGCTGAGAATCCCTGAGCCGATGCTGGCAGCAAAGGCTTCTGCCTTGGAAATTGCTGAAATGTTCCTACCTGCTCTATTGGTGACAAGTGCACCAATCGTTACTAGGTTTGTTATTGCAGTGGTTTCTGTATCATCTATTTTGTTTTTCTCAGCTTCTATTCCATGTATTTTATCAACTGACATACCCATTACGCTTACAGAAATATTAATCATTTGGATAGAAAGAACTATTCTTACCTTAATTCTTGCTGCACCAATAGCATTCATATTCTTCTAATAGAGTGTTGGTAAATAACAACTAAGTAGCAAGAACAAATATCATGGTTTTTATGTTAAAATAAAAGTGTCTATATCTATAACAGCTTTTCTATTTATAGATATAGACACTTTTAAAATTCAGTTGATAGGTGATGTCCATGAGTTTAAAAAGACGAATTACACTAACTATTTGTTCCATTATTATCTTCATATTAATAATAATGAGTTATATCATCTATAATAAATCAGCAACGATTATTAACCATGATGCAGAAAATCTTATGAAGGCACAATTAGACAGAGCGCAAGAAAACATTGATTTATTAATTAAGATAACTCAGCTTGAGACAGAAAAGCTGGCACTAGATCTAAAGGTTAAGAGTTTTCTGGAAGGTAAGGTGGATGCAGAAACACTTAACAAGTATCTGACTATACTAATGAATGAAAAAAATAATATAAATAATATTTATATGGATTTGTTTATTCTTAATGAAGAAGGCCGTATTGTTTCCTCAACCATGGCTGAAGCAATGAATCTTGATCTTTCAACGAGAGAATATTTCCAAGAATCTCAAACCTTAAAAAAAACCGTTACAAGCGATATATTAATTGCTAAATCTGATGGCACTATGATTATTATTACAGTCAGTCCTATTATGAATTCATCCAACCAAGTATTATCCTATGCAGGAATTGCTATCTATGCTGAATATCTTTCGGACTTTATTAAAAACTTCCAGTTAGGAAAAACAGGCTACTATGTCATTATTGATTCCAACAACCTTATACTATCTCACCCAAAGGAAAAGATCATTGCTACAGAAGCAACTGATATGAATTATTATATTCCTAATGAATTTAGACTTAATAGACAATATAGTACTGTAAGCTCCATAGCTAAGAAGAATTACGACGGATTAAAGGAGCTGCAGATATATAAATTAATTGAGAGTAATCAATGGATATTGATAGCTGTACTTCCTGAATCAGAAATGCAGGAAAAATCATTAAGTCTCTTAATATATGTCATTACAATCGGTATTATTGCTACTATTTTGGCTATTTTTGTTGGCACCTATATTTCCAATAAAATATCAGTTCCTATTGTAGCAATTACCAAGTATATTAACAATGCTGCACAAGGTAATATTTTAATTTCAAAATCTATATCAGATTCCATAAATAGTTTTAAAGAATCTAAAAAACCAATGGTACCTGAAAACGATGAAAAATCTAAGGATGAAATTAGTAACCTAACTAGATCATTAAAGAACTTAAGGGAATATCTAGCTTCTATTGTGTACCAGTTTAAGCATGAAAGTGAACAGATTATTAAGACGTCACAGGATATGTCTCGTACAATAGAGGAATCAAGCGCTAGAACTGCAACATTCATTTCAGTTCTATCTCATGATCTCAAGACATCTATTACACTAATTAAAGGATATGCTAAAGGCATAATGTCGGGAGCCATAAAAGATGACGAAGTAAAAAAGAAATTTATTGAAGGGATATATCATAGTGCTGAGGACATCGAGAAGATCACCTGTGACATTCTTGATTCAGCATATGAAGCTCAGAATGCCCCAAAGCTATATACAGAAAAGATAAGTAGTAGCGAATTTGCATCAAAAATTTTTGAAACTGCAAAGCAATATATATTAGATTCTCAACGAAAATTCGAAGGAATAAATGCTTACGGTGAAGGTACACTTCAGATAGACTCAATCAAAATCAGTCGAGCCTGGAATAACCTTCTAAATAATGCTGTGAAATTCTCCGCTGAAGGTAGTGTAATCAAAGTTTATATCCTCCAAGAAGATAAAAAACTCATCTTCAAGGTCATAGATGAGGGAATAGGTATCGCAGAGAAGGAAATGGACAAAATTTTTAATATGTTCTATAAGGGGCATGATAATGACAAAATGGGCTTTGGATTAGGTTTATTTATTGCTAAGTCATTTATTGAAGCCCATGACTCTAAGCTCCATTTTACTTCCGAATGGCAGAAGGGGTCAGAATTTTGGTTTGATTTAGACATTCTTGACGAAGAAGACATGGATTGATTGCAGCGGGAATATTTTATGCATTTATAATACGAATAAAAGTTTCAAGTATTGGAATTTTTGCACCATGCTCAATAGCACTCATGTAATTTGGACTAAAAACGTATTATGTAAGTTCCTCTTGCTTCAGATCCAGTGCTTTTTACAGTGACTATTGACTAAGATAATTGCTATAAATATAAGGAAGAGTGCACTAACTACGATTTTTATAGTAATGGCTATAATGATCCATGTAACAAGTGATAGTGTGTCAAGAGACTATTATAAGTTATACAGGCCAACTTTGTGGCATTTTCCCGAAGTTGGCTTGTACATTGATTTATAATAAACCCGCTTTGTTAATTTCTGCTGCTCTATAGAGACGATAGCCACCACTAAGGTTAAAGGAGGAATAGCCTTTTTGATCCAAAATTCGCTGAGCTATATATCCTCTCAATCCGATTTGACAAGTAAGGTAAATTACTTTATTCTTATCAAGTGCGTTTAAGCAACTCCTCAAACTGTCAAGAGGAATATTAACTGCTCCATTAATATGTCCATTTTCGAACTCCTCAACAGTACGAACATCAATCAAAATTGCTTCCTTTGGGAGTGAAGAAATATCCTCCAGGTAGAAAACCTTCATTTTCCCATCGAGTACATTGCTGGCTACATATCCTAACATGTTAACAGGATCTTTAGCAGAGGAGAAGGGTGGCGCATAAGCAAGCTCCATTTCTTGTAGATCGTAGACAGTAAGTCCAAAACGAACAGCATTTGCAAGTACATCGATACGTTTATCTACACCATCATAGCCAACAATCTGTACTGCTAAAATTTTACCATCAAGAGGAGAGAACAATAGCTTTAATGACATCATTTTCCCATCAGGATAATATCCTGCATGGGAAGAGGAATAAGTAAACACTTTCTTATACGGAATATTATTACGAATAAGTGATTCTTCCTTTTCTCCAGTAGAAGCAACCGTCATTTCAAACAGCTTAATGATGGAGGTGCCTTGACTCCCATTGTATTTTTGGTTTTTACCACAAAGGTTATCTGCTACAATTCTTCCCTGTTTATTTGCTGGAGATGCTAGAGGAATCAAAACTCGTTGTCCACTAATAATGTTCTTTATGCTAACAGCATCACCGAGGGCGAAAATATCGTTAACCGATGTTTCCATATAATCATTTACGAGAATCTCACCTCTCTCACCAAGTAAAATGTGACTATCCTTTAAAAATTCGGTGTCAGGTGTTATACCAATACTCATAATAATCATGTCGGCTGCGACCTCTATGCCATTTTCGAATATAACAGATGAGTTCGTAATTTCCTGAGCTCTGCTATTAAGATAGAGTTTTATTCCTTTAGAACGAATATAATTTTGTACATCATAAGCCATGTCTGTATCAATTGACGGCATCACATGGGATCCCGCTTCAATTACACTTACTTCCAACCCTGAACTTTTGAGATTTTCCGCCATCTCAAGCCCAATAAATCCTCCGCCTATTACTGCACAGGATTTGGTCTTATTATGTATTATAAACTCCTCAATAGCAAAAGCATCTGGGATATTTCTTAAAGTAAATACATGCTTTAGATCCATTCCCTTTATTTTAGGAATAATGGGTTTTGCTCCGGGAGAAAGTACTAGCTTGTCATAGCTTTCAATGTAGCTTTCGCCAGTTTCACAATTTCTAACAGAAACAGTTTTTTTTGCATAATTTACTGAAAACACCTCGCTCCTCACCCGTACATCTATGTGAAACCGATTATAAAAACTTTCTGGCGTTTGAAGAAGCAAAGCCTCTTTGCTTTTAATTACTTTACCAACATAATAGGGTAGTCCGCAGTTGGCAAAGGATACGTAGTCTCCTTTTTCAAGCATAATTATCTCAGCATTTTCATCATTTCTTCTTAATCTGGCTGCAGTACTTGCTCCACCTGCCACACCGCCTACAATTAAAACTTTCATGTCATTACCCCCTTTCATTTTCCATATATTAAAGATAATGTGGTGTTCTGTAAGTCAGCAGCTGGCAGCCATCCTCAGTTATCAAAATCATATCCTCGATGTTAAAGCCTCCCTTGCCATGAATATAACAAGGGACTTCTACACAGAGGACCATACCAGCCTCAAGAGGACGAGTTTCGTTTGGACTAATGCAGGGTAATTCTGCAGTTTGAGGCCCCATGCTAATGCTATGGCCTAAATGCCCTCTGCGATAGGAGTTGTACTTCTCTTTTACATAATCAAAACCGATGTGGAACAATTCATTTATGGGAAGACCTGGCTTGGCTGCCTTAATCATCCTTCGCTGTCCCTCATACAGTCTATTCTTTAAAGCTAAAAGGGCAGGATGCCCCTCTCCAACAATCCATGATCTAGCGGTATCAGTTGTATAAAAATCAAATTCTGCATTTACGCCACCATCGAATTTGAACACATCACCATCCTGTATGATTCTATCACTTGGCAGAGAGAGCCTAGAACTGTTTATACCTGTGCTAAAGGTGCTCCATGAGCTAGGTGCACAAAACCCCGAAGCCATAACATGTTTTCGAAACTCCTGAGCCACCTGTTGCTCCGATATGCCGGCCTTAACCCACTGACTAGCATGAGTTAGGGCTTCATCAAGACTGCAGGTAAGCTTTTTAAACAATTCGATCTCCTCAACCGTTTTTACACTCCTGGATAGGATAAACAAGTCGGAGATATTCACAAATTTTGCTTCTGGCAGACTTTCTCTTAAAGTATTGTAATAAGTTAAAGGTAGAAAATCCAATTCGATTCCAATGGTTTTATTAGCTAGATTCAATTCATTGATTGTTTTCATTAATATATCCATAGAAGTTTCAACAATATTTGACTGATCTCTTGTTATAGCATGAGCAATCTCATCCCATTGGCGAATACCAACCCATGTATCGTATTTTTTTACAATAAAATCCGGCATCTTTTCCTGCAGTGTCATCACTTCAAAATCCATTACGATTACATGGGTTTTTACAGAATTATCTGCAACCATAACCACACTTGAAAATGAGGGTTGCCTGGAAACAGTATGTTGATGACTGGCAAAACCAGTAATGTAGTGGAAATTCTCTGGTGAAGATATTATTGCACCATCAATACAATTTCTATCCATTAATTCTTTTATTTTATGCTGCTTTGACAACAATATGCTCTCCTCCTTGTGGAGAAAGCGTACTTATGTAAGTACGCTTTCTCTTTAATAAAAAGATAATATTTAAAGAATAATAGTTAACCTATGGAGTTGTATATAATAGGGGAGCACCTGGGCCAAGGGGTAAACCTAATATATACCATAGCACAAACAGTATTATCCATCCAATGAGGAAGAAGATAGAGTATGGAAGCATTGTAGAAACTACACTTCCAATCCCTGCTTTTTTATCATATTTTTGAAAAAAGGCTACTGTTAATACAAAGAAAGGCATTAAAGGTGCGATAATATTTGTGCTGGAATCTCCTATTCTATAGGCAACTTGAGTTAATTCTGGCGAAAGCCCCAACCTCATAAACATTGGTACAAAAATAGGAGCCATGATTGCCCACTTTGCTGAATCAACTGCAATAAATACATTGATAAAGGCTGTGAGGATAATAAAACAGATAATTAAGGGTAAACCTACAAATCCAACAGACTCTAAGAAGTTAGCACCTCCTACAGAAATGATAGTACCCAGATTAGAATAATTAAAAAACGCAGTAAACTGTGCAGCAAAGAATATTAAAACCATAAAGCTGGAAAGTCCAGAAATTGCTTTATTCATTAAGGCAACAACATCCTTATCGCTCTTAATCACTCTAGCGCCGATGCCATAAAAAATACCAGGGATTAAAAATAGTAGCATCATAAAGAAAATAATTCCACTCATGAATGGAGACCTTAGGATGCCAGAAGTTTCAGGGTTTCTTAAAAGTGCATTTTGGGGTAAAACCAAAATAAGCATAGCAACAAAATAGAGAAGTGCAGAAATTCCGGCAAAACGCATACCTCTTTTTTCATCAAAGGAAATATCTTGTATTGATTCGGTGCTGGAAAAATCATAGGTGCCTAATCTAGGCTCAACTAATTTTTCGGTAACTAATGTACCTACTAAAGTGACGAAAAAGGTAGAAACAAACATGAAATACCAATTTGCAACAGGCATTACTGTATAACTGGGATCGATCATTTGAGCCGCTTGTGTAGACATACCTGCAAACATAGGATCATTTGTTCCTATCAACAGGTTTGCACTCCAGCCCCCAGAAACTCCAGCAAAAGCTGCTGCAAGTCCTGCAATTGGGTGCCTTTTAAAAGCCATAAAGAGAATTGCTCCTAAGGGAACCAATACAACATATCCTGTTGAAGAAGCGATATTTGACATAATTCCTAGAAAAACAACCACAGCTGTCACAGCTCTTCTTGGAGTTACTGCTACAACTTTTTTCAGTAGGGTTGCCATAAAACCTGTGCCTTCAGCTACACCAACACCTAAGATAATTGTAAATACAGTTCCTAATGCAAAGAAGCCTGTGAAATTGCTTACTACAGTTGTAACCAGATGACGAATACTATTTTGATCAAGCAGATTAACAGCCTTTACAGTGATTTCTTCAATCGCTCCTGTTGCACTGTTATAACCTTCATACGTAACTGAAATGCCAGCTTTAGCACATATAAAGGATATGATAACAGTAATTAGAGCAAGAATTACAAATAAAGTTGCTGGATCAGGCAGTACATTTCCTACTCGTTCAACACTATCCAATGCCCGAACGATAAATCCCTTTTTTTCCTTTTTCTGCTTCGATTCCATTCTTTCCATTTGTTTGCCTCCTTTTGTATATTTACAGCTGTATTAGTAAAACAGCTATGGGAATCAGATGATCATCCTATGAATCTATCTACGGCCTGTTTCAAATTCTCCATTGCCTTCTCAAGAGTTACTCTAGGACACGCAACATTCAACCTCATATATCCTTTATTTGCTCCAAAAGCTCTTCCATCCCCCAATCCAAGACCTGCTTCATTTATCATAAAATTTACAAGTGCGTCACCTTCTAGGTTTAGTTTGGTGCAATCTAACCACATCAAATAAGTACTTTCAGGCAGAAACGTTTTTATTTGGGGAATGTTTTTATCACAGAAATCTTTTACATAGAGCATATTACCTTCTATATAGGGTAGCAGTTGTTCTAACCACTCTTCACCATAATTATAAGCTGCCTCCATCGCCACTAAGCTAAAGCAATTATTTCTGGTAATATCCATACGTTGCCAGAAATCTTCGAATCTTTTTTTTATTTCTTCATTAGGAAAGATGGTAGTTGATGCTTGTAAACCTGCAAGATTGAAGGTTTTAGTAGCAGAAGTACAGGTTATTGTATTATTTGAAAAATCTTCAGAAATTGAAGCAAAAGGTATATGTTTATTCCCCCATAACATCAAATCAGAATGAATTTCATCTGAAATGACCATAACATTATACTTTAAGCATAATTCACCCATTTTAACAAGCTCTTCTTTTGTCCAAACTCTGCCGACAGGGTTATGTGGGTTGCAGAGGATAAATATTTTTGGACCCTGCTTCAACTTTGCTTCAAAATCTTGAAAGTCCACAGTGTAGTAATGGTTTTCTTCATTTAAAGAGCTGGTAAGAACCTTACGATTCCATTTTTCTACTGAATCAAAAAATTCAGAATAAACGGGAGTCAAAAATAATATTTTATCATTTTCTTCACTAAATTCTTTAATGGCTGTACATAAAGCAGGCACAACCCCTACATTGAATCCAACTAAGTTCTCATGAATTTCCCAATTATTGCGACGTTTTTGCCAATTGCATACTGCTTCAAAATATGAGTCAGGACGAGAAACGTATCCAAAAATACCTTGCTTACCTCTTTGCAGAATAGCATCGATGATAGGTTGAGCAGTCATAAAATCCATATCGGCAATCCAAAGAGGAATGATATCTTCCCTACCGAACTTCTTTTTTCGTTCATCATACTTGGCAGAAAAATTGTTGCTGCGGTCAATAGGTGCATCAAAATTGTATTTCATAATTAGAATCATCCTTTCATATAGCATTTCGATATAATTAAATAAGCAAAAACTATACCAAATATATTGCAATCTAAATATTATTTTTAATGGACTTATACTACAAAAAATAACTCAAAATATTAAAACCATGGTAAAGCTATCTTTATCATTAATTGGTTAAAGTTGTTAAACATTAACCATATTAACCTTTTAATTTAACTTTTTTAGTAATTGAAGACCCTTCTCTGTAATTTTGCTGCCACCTCGTCCTTTTGAGACTTTGACAAATTGAAATTGATCCATCTGCAAAAGTAGTGCTCGTATCTCCTGTTCAGTAATGAAAAATCCTTGCCTTTCTGCTTCTTTAGCAATGGCTTTGCGGCCGATGGCTCTTCGGTTTTTGGTAGCCTCCCAAAGCTGTGTCAAAATAAAAATATACTCTTCTGTACGGCTGCCTATTCCCTTTAAAAACATATCAATCTCTGCTTTTTCCTTCATTCCTATTTTATACTGCCCTGCAACCGAAGGTTTGGTTTTTAATGCAGGAGGCAAATCCTCATAATTAACTACGGGAATATTCATATAAGTAAGATACTCTACATAATTTCGTAGCTCTCTTACATTTCCACTCCAGTTATGCTGCAGAAATGCATATTCTGCTTCTGGAGATAACATGAATTTCCCTCCAAATTCTATTTTCATGCGCTCAAAAAGTAACATTATATCATCTTCTCGCTCCCTTAAAGGAGGTAATACAATTGGCAGTGTATTAAGTCTATAATATAAATCCTTACGAAAGCTTCCAGCTTCAACCATGTCAGCGATATCCTCATTGGTGGCCGCAATAACCCGTACATCTACGCTGATAATTTTGTTTCCCCCTACCCGCAAAACCTCTTTCTCTTGAATCACCCGTAGAAGCTTTATCTGCAAATTTGAACTCATTCCTTCAATCTCGTCCAAAAACAAGGTACCTTTATGTGCAAATTCAAAAAGACCTAATTTGCCTCCTCTCTTTGCTCCTGTGAAGGCACCTTCTTCATAACCAAACAACTCACTTTCCAATAGGTTATCTGGAATTGCAGCACAATTAATAGCTACAAATGGACAATCACGTCTTGACGAATGATTATGAATGGCATGAGCAAAAAGCTCTTTCCCAGAACCGCTTTCACCTGTAATCAAGATTGATCCATTTGTGACAGCCATCTTTTTTGCAATATCACAGGCTTTCTTTATTGAAGGACCATTACCTATAATGGAATCGAAGGTATATTTTGCTTTATGCCCTTTATGCATTAACTGCATTCTTAGTTTATGCTGATTATATTCTTCGTCGCTAAAACGTTTTACTACAGCAAATCCTCCAATATACTTACCACCACGTATAACAGGGGTGACTGAAAGGCTAATATCCGTATCTCCAATCTTAATTAATCTAGATTTAACCTCGTATAAATTTTTACAGCATTCATCAAAGGGTATAAAAGGTAAAGCTTGCTTTGCGGGTCTATTCATAACAAGGGTTCTCTTTATCCCTATAATTTGCTCGACTTTAGGACTGCAAACAAACACGTTATTTTCCTCATTTACACCTATAATGCCCTCATCTAAAATGCTCATCAAAATTTCCAATTGACTCTCCAACCGAATAGATCGACCAAATAGCAAATTAAAATTATAGCTATTATCTGCTATTGAGCTGAAGTATTCTTTAAATTTACTTTGCTCCAAAAGATATTCTAAATCTAGTTTTAGGGCAATCTCAACAATTGTTGCTGCATCTAATACTCTAGGTCCTATATCCATAATGTGAGTAACAAAGGGCGGCACATATCTTTTTTCACCTGGGGTAATTGCAAAATCCAATCTTGGAATTTCTTTCGTGTCAGGATATACAGGAACAAACTCAATATTATTTACACCAAGCTGGTTAAGCCGAGTTATACCCTCTATTGCCATTTTGCTGCTTAAATTTACAAACATTGCCCGTGTCCCCTTCTGCAGAGACAAAAGCTCCCTTAGACTTTGTTTTGTAAATGTTACCCGAATTTCAACCATGTTACTATCTAATGGAAGATATTTGTTTATATCATCACTACTTTCAAAAGCATCAGTAGAAATCACATAAAGATCTGCTTTACGAACGGAAAATGCTGACCGATCTTGAATATTATAGGTGTCAATTTCAATAATGTCTCCAAACAAATCTTTAATTTGTAAAGCATAAAAAAATACAGCTTGCGAATCCAAAGTGATTAATGCGATCTTTTTTTGCACAAAAACCATCCTTTCAACATACTAGGGATTCTATTATTTATGTCTATCATAATTAACTTTCAACAATATAGAATTTGGCACTATTCTTGCTAATAATCAAATATAAGGATATTAATTATATGAAAGGTTGTGTAACAATGCCTTATTTTTTAGATGATGCCTACAAGATAAAAGAAGAATTAATTAGCAATCGAAGAATTTTGCATCAAGTTCCTGAAGTTGGGGACGACCTTCCTCAAACCACAGCTTTTGTAATGAAAAAGCTGATGGAGATGGGCATTGTGCCCCAAGAAATATGCAAAAGTGGAATTACAGCCACTATAGGAGGGGAAAAAGGAGGGAAAGTTTTTCTCCTACGTGCTGATATGGATGCTCTTTCAATGGAGGAAGATAGCGGATTGGAGTTTTCATCTATCAATGGTTATGCCCATACCTGTGGACATGATATACATACTGCTATATTATTAGGAGCTGCAAAAATTCTTAAGCAATATGAACAGGATTTAGATGGCACTGTAAAACTTATGTTCCAACCGAATGAAGAAAATATGGCTGGTGCTGCTGCAATGCTCAAAGCCGGTATACTGGAAAATCCAAAGGTTGATGCGGCTGTGGCTTTACATGTTTTTCCGGGCAATATGCAGGTTGGGATGATGTATTGGGGAACTGGTTCAATTCTAGCCTCCTCTGATGTATTTCGAATAACAGTTACAGGGAGGGGTGGTCATGGTGCAATCCCCCAAAAAAATATCGATCCTATCTATGCAGCTGTACAGATTTATAATGCACTCCAGGAAATTCTTACTCGAGAAATTGACCCTCAGGAACCAGTAGTAATCACTATTGGCTCTTTTCATGCTGGAGATGCACCTAATATAATTCCTCAAACGGCAGTTATGACAGGAAGCATCCGTACATTTTCCAATGAAGTTCGTGTTATTGCAAAAAAACGGTTGGAGGAGATTGCTACCTCCACTGCTAAGGTCTTCCGGGCTGATTGTAGTGTAGAATATATTGGAGAGATTCCACCTACAGTCAATAATATCCCATTGACATTAAATCTTAAAAAATATATAGATGAACTTGGCATACAAATCATTCCTTTTCCTAAACAAATGGGTTCCGAAGACTTCGCTTTGATTGCTGAGGCAATTCCTTCTGTTTTTTTAGGTATTGGTGCTGGTGGAGTAGATCCACAATATCACCAAGGCGGTTCCCATAATCCTAAAGTTATATTTAACGAAGACGTTCTTCCACTTGGTGCAGCAACCCTTGCTTTTATCGCTTATCATTGGCTGAAAAATCAACGCCAATAGGTTTTTGTAAACCAGCTGCTATAAGGCCTGATCCGTCAAAAAGTTTTTTCGCTATTTTTTACTATTACATAGGATATGTACTTCTCTCGAATCTATTTGACTACAGGCCACCGCCCTTTATTCTGAGAAATTTCGTTAACAAAATGCTAATGTTATGATGGCCCCCCTTCAATATTTTCATTGCTATTACTTATTATTATACTAGCTTTCATTAAGATTAACATCTGCTAAAATAACACCTATTGTTACTTGACCTTTGAATATTGGTACCGCAATAGTTATATTGTAATTATTAGTGAATGTTGAAATGTATTCTTTGCTAATAAAAGTTTCTCCAGAAATTGCCTTCAGAAAATACGGCCGCGCACTTACATCCCTATGCTCCTCTGGAACATCTTCAGTTGTAATTTTCTGATATCCTTCCTTAGTGATAAAAGAAACAAGCTCGATAAACTCTAAAGAACGTTGCTTATTTACAAGGTGTTCGTGTAATTTTTCTTCTTTCAGCTCTAGTATTTCTTTAGAGGAAGCTATTTCCTTCACAAGTTTTTGTGCTTTTTCTACCTTTTCTTTGATTTTATCTGTTATCTTAAACCCTTCTACAAACTTTTCTATTATGTTATTACTATATTCCACGGCATTATCCAGATATATAATAGAGTTGTACATAGTTTCGATTATAGATAGCTGTTCCTCTGTAGAGGCACTTATTTCCTCTGATACAGCTGCATTTTGCTGTGTATTCTCATCTATTATCTCTATTGCATGAGTTATATCTTCAATTTTTTCTATCTGGCCCTTAGTTAATTTCACTATGGACTCCACTGCTCTTATATTTCCATCTACAGCTGCTTTTATGTCCATTGACTTTTCTAAAGCGTTCTTTGCATATGTTATATTATTTCCAATGGTTTGGGTTTGACCTCCAATATTAACCGTTAACTCACTAATCTCTTTAGTTATCTCTTCTACCAGTTCCTTTATCTTTTGTGCAGAATTTGAAGAATCGTCTGCCAGCTTACTTACTTCTCCAGCTACAACGGCAAACCCTCTTCCGGCTTCTCCTGCTCTTGCAGCTTCTATGGAGGCGTTCAGGGCCAAGAGATGAGTCTGAGAAGCTATGTTTTCCACCGCTTCCGTTATGATACTTATTTGTTTTATCGATTTATTCAAACGTGTCATATCTATTAATACATTATCGTTGTAATCCTTTATTTCTTCTATTTTACTAAAGGTTTGGCGAAATGTTTCAAAAGTTTCTTCAACTATAGTTTTTGAATCTTTGGCAACAGAAAAAGATATCTTAGCATTTTCATGTATTTTCCCTATTCCTATAGAAAATTCCTCGATATTCCTTCTGACTCTAGCAGTAGATTCTGATTGATTGTTTACTGCTTCAGCTATACCTTGAATTGTACTAGCGATTTCACCGGAAGCATCTTTGAGATTTTCTGATTGAATCTTAATAAGACTAAATTCTTTTATAATCTTTTCTGAAAGGTTTTGATATTGACAAACTAGGTTGCGAATTTTCATAAGATATAGGTTAATTTTCTCACCAATTTTATTAATTATATTTATTCTAGATTTCTTGATGTTTATATTAAGTTGACCATTGACAATTTTATTTAAGGTGTTACTTAGTAAAGTGGCCGATTTAGAAATAATTAAAATAATAGATAAGTTAAGCAAAACAAAAACCCATACAACGATTGATAAAATTATAACATTTTCCCTTACAGCTATAGTCAATGCACCAAGAAGTACACTCACTCCTATGTAGCTATACCATGATTTATCCATGTGTTTCCCCTCTTTCTTCACAATTTCTTTACATCCAATAGAACAGAACAGCTTGTTTCCTAATCTTAGAATATCCTAGCCATGAATCTCACTAATGTATTCCAAGACATGACTAACAAGTATGAAATAATTATCATAAAGCCTTTTAACTTGAATAG
Organism: Alkaliphilus peptidifermentans DSM 18978; assembly: GCF_900101495.1. Classification (GTDB taxonomy): domain Bacteria; phylum Bacillota; class Clostridia; order Peptostreptococcales; family Natronincolaceae; genus Alkaliphilus_C; species Alkaliphilus_C peptidifermentans. Next base: position 42,735 of record NZ_FMUS01000011.1, on the reverse strand, counting down.
TTTTTCATTTTATTTTATAGATTTAGATCCACCTCCTTGATGATTTAGTCCATATCACCAGCATACCAATTTACTTCCCTCTAATTTCAAAGTGTTTAGTTAAACTATTAGTTTCAAGATTTCCAGTAGCGGGAGGCTTAAGGATATGTACCCTTATGGAAAAACATCATCCTTATAGTTCTCATTATTAAAATTGCTGCAATTATTATGCCAATATAGAAGTGATTTTTCTGGAAAGGATGATCAACGGTCTTTACCCATAGAATATAATTTATTTAACCCTACACTTATACACCACCCTTTACCGCGATGATATAATTCAGAAAGGAAATGGTTTTATCAAAACTTGGAGGTGTAGATAATGGGATTATCAGTGAAAGGTAAAGGTTTTATTAGGAGGCATCTTGAAAAGCTAACACTGGAAATAGGTCAGCGTAATGTGGGAAGTGATGGTAATAGAGAAGCAGTAGATTTCTTTTATAATTTCATGGCATCATTGGGCTATGATATGCAAAAGGATGATTTCGATTGTATTGAGTGGGAATGTAGTGAAGTACTATTAAAGGCTGGACACCAGGAGTATCAGGCCTTTGCAAGTCCCTATTCCCTACCCTGTGATGCAAGAGCAGAATTGGTGCATGTATCTACATTTGATGAATTAAAGAAAATAGATGCTTGGGGTAAAATACTGGCGATTACTAATGAGTTGACGAAAGAACAAATTATGCCAAAAAACTTTGTGTTTTATAATCCAGAGGAGCACAAGCAGATGATATCCTTATTAGAAGAGAAAAAGCCTAAGGCAATTGTTTGTATTACTGGTCATGGAGAAGGTGTATCAGGGGGACTCTATCCTTTTCCAGTATTTGAAGATGGAGATTTTGATATACCATCGGTTTATATGAAAAATGTAGATGGTGAAAGGTTAATAAAATTCATTGGACAGAAAGTTCAGCTGTCAATCGAAGCGGAAAGAATTTCAGCCAAATCATATAATCCAATTGCAAGAAAAAAAGGTGAAGGAAAAGGGAGAATTATATTATGTGCCCACATAGATACGAAGAAAAACACACCAGGTGCATTGGATAATGGAACTGGCGTGGCAATATTAATGGCTTTAGCAGAAGAACTAAGAGAATACAAAGGGCTTTATGATATCGAAGTGATTCCCTTTAATGGTGAAGATTATTATGCAGTACCGGGACAAATGTTATATATCAATCAAAACAATGGAAATTTTGAAGACGTGAGATTAGTTATCAACATTGATGGCGTCGGACATAAGGATTCAAAATCAGCACTTTCGTTTTATAATCTGTCAGATCACGAGACAAAGGAAGTGATGAGTGTTATTGGTAATTATAAAACCCTAATCAAAGGAGAAGAATGGTATGAAGGTGATCATACAATGTTTCTTCAGAAGGGTGTCCCCTGCATAGCGGTTACATCATCAAATTGCAGAGATGTTGTCATGAATATTTCCCATACGCCAAAGGATACAATAGACAATGTGGATATAGTATTGTTGGAGAACTTGGTTACTGCATTAAAAGAAATTATCAGTAATGTCACTTAATAGTGTGATCTCAAGGAATAGAATGGCAGACAGACTTTGAGACCTTCCTTGAAGAAGCTCCCCTACTAAACTCTTCAAGGGCTTTGATTAAAGGTGTGGTCTGCGGTGTTAGAGTGGAAGACATCGAAGAACAGTATGAAGGAGATTCGCTATTTGGATAAGCTGATAGATGAGTTAGCAAAGGAAAAAGCAATGGATAAGATTTTACGAAATAATAAGTAAAAACGAAGAAACGCTGATTCCATATATAAAATAAAAAGAATCAGTATTTTTTTATTGACTAATATTATTGTTCAATGATATTATATGAGTGAATAAAAAATAATTCATTCACGCATTATATCCCTAAAGGGAAATTAGATATATCTTGATTATTCTCTGCATGGTTAAAAACAAATTGTTAGAAGACGAATGGAGAAGAACATGATCAATTATGATGGGAAAAAATTCAAAAGCAAACAGAATACAGATTTTTTCATAGCCAGTAGTATTACCAAATGGGAATTAAGAATTTATGAGAATCGGCAGAGGACATGTAATGATCATTCTGGAGGAACGTCAATAATTGAAGAAGTATAGGTTTAGAAAAGGAGTGTGTAAAATAAATACCCCGTATATTATGATTAACATGCGTCAAATTGAACATGATTTATTAATAAACAAAAAATCATCCATTCTCGGAGGTTTACTATGAATAATATAAAAGAATGTATTTATAATGTAGCAAAGGATCTATTTAGTCAACAGGGCTTTAAGGATACGAATATCTCTGCAATAACAAAAAAAGTTGGAATTGGGGTTGGAACCTTTTACAATTACTATACATCAAAAGAAGAGTTATTTATGAAGATTTTCATAGATGAAAATATGGAGATGAAAAGAAGAATTCTTGATTTGGTGGACTTAAATGGTGATCCAGCACCAATAATCAAAGAGGTAGTCTTAAGGATCTTTGAAGAAATGAAAAGCAATCCCATTTTAGTTGAATGGTACAATAGAGAAACTTACCATAAAATTATAGAAAAGCTTTATAAGGAAGTTATAACAAATGAAGAGGAAGACATCTTTTATCAGTTTTTTTTCGATCTTATTGAAAACTGGCAGAAGGAAGGGAAAATACGTAGGGACATAGCTTCTGAAGAAATATTGGCATTGTTTGATTCATTATCCTTTGTGGATTTACATAAGGAGGAAATCGGTAGCAAGTACTTTCCCCAAACCATGAACTACTTAGTAGAATTTATTACGAAGGGTCTAAAGGGTTAGACTCTTCCAGCCTGTAGATAACTTAAAATGGAAGTAAAGAATATGGAGGCAATTATGGAAACAACTATGAAAATGATAGAATTGGAAAATCCACAAAATCTGTTTAAGAATAGAAATTTTATGTTATTGTTTATAGGAAAGCTAGTATCTCAATTAGGAGATGCTATATATACCTTAGCAATTACTTGGTTTATACTAAATCTCACAGGAACAGGTGTTTTGATGTCATTATACTTGGCTATTGGAATGGTCACACTAATTATAATGGGACCTATTGGTGGGGTATTGGCAGATCGTTGGGATCGTAGAAGAGTTATATATGGCATGGATTTGATAAGAGGGATTGCAGTAGCGATAGCAGGAGTTTTCTTTTATTTACAGGTAGCTACTACCATTCTTCTTGTAGCATTATTTAGTGTAACCATTATAATTAATGTTTGTAGTGCCTTATTTAATCCAGCTTCAATGGCAGTGACTCCATTAATAGTGAGGGAGGAACAATTAACTAAGGCAAATTCCTTAAACTCCATAGTAAATTCTGGTGCTAACTTTGTAGGGTTAATTTTAGGTGGAATATTATATGCAGTTATAGGAGTAGAAGGAATTTTTATATTGAAAGCTGCTTCTTATATCTTATCAGGTGTATCTGAAATGTTTATTACCTTACCACAGGGTGATAAAATAAAGACAGATACTGAAGCTAATGAAAATAATCAGACTAAAGGGTGGACTGAGCTAATAGAGCAAATGAAAGAAGGCTACTTGTATATAAAAAAAGAGCGGTGGATATACGTTTTAATCTGGGCCGGTTTCTTTATAAATGTTGCATTAGCCCCTATGTTAACTATATTTGTTCCATATATCTTCAATCAAATTATAAAAACAGAGCCCATTCAGTTATCCTATGTACAATCAGCTTTAGGAGTGGGAATGATATTAGGGGCAATATTTATAGGGGCATTACCTCAAAGGGAAAAAGTGGGCAAATTTTTAAAGGTAGTAGTGACCTTGGTACTGATTCCTTTAATAGGATTGGCTATTTTATTCCATTTAACTCAATCAGCATATTATACAAATCAAGTACTGATCAATGGATTTATAATTGGATTTCTAATTATTGGAGTTTTAATGGCAATGATTAATATACCCATTAATGTTTTATTTCAAAGAAAAGTGCCTAATGAATTAATGGGAAGAGTAGATGCTGTTCTCGGAACTTTGATGATGGCTGGTATGCCCATAGGTATGGTTGTTGGGGGATTGTTGGCAGATTTTATTTCCATGCAAGCTTTATTAATAGGAACTGCGGGTATTTTTATGATGATAACAGTAGGAATATTATTGAATGAAGATACCGAATTAATTTAGATAAAAGTAAAAGAGTAGCAAGAGTTACACTGGAATAACCATTAAAAGTGACTTGAGGACATAGTTTTAGTAACAGGGTCAGAACATAAATTTATACTGGAGGGAAAATTTACTGTGTCAGACAATTTAGCAACTAAAGAAGTAACAACTTCTGAAGAACGACAAAATGCATTTACCAATATGATGAATATAGCCTTGGAAATGGCGGAGTAGAAAATAATATAATAAAAGTAGACGGTATACTTTTAAGATTATAAAATAAGTTAAGGAGTCCTCTCTATGAGTAACAAACAAGTTCTACCAAAGGTTATTAAGCCAAAATTAACAAAGGAAATTGCAAAAAAGTGCATGAATGGTATTGATTTTGAAGATGAGAGTGTTATAAAGAATGCCTGCATATCAAACTATACGATACAAATAAGAAAAGCTAGTAAGGTAACCTTTGAAGGGGTGATCTTTCAAAAAGTCGATTTTAAAGGTATTATATTGGACTCATTAGAGCTTACTGATGTAATTTTTGAAAACTGTGATTTATCAAATGCAAGTTTGATTGGGGCAATAATACACAGAACTGAGTTTATAGACTGTAAGCTAATGGGCGTAAATCTCAATGATGCTACACTTCAGAATGTATATATGAGTAATTGCAATGGTAAATTTCTTCTAATGAATTATATACATATGAAAAATGTAATTCTATCAGATTGTATACTTGAAAACAGTAATCTCCAGCACAGTAAAATTGATAAGGTTGAGCTTAAAAAATGCAATTTTAGATTAAGTCAAATGTCGGGAACTAGCCTGTTAGGAATAGACTTGAGTGATTCGAATTTTGAAGGAGTAGGTGTAAGACCCGAAGATCTTAGGGGTGCAATTATTTCACCGATGCAAGCAGTGGAGTTTTCAAAGCTATTTGGACTAATAATAAAAGGATAAGTTTATGAAATTATAGCTATGTAGAGTCGGTGAATTAGTGGATGCAATAATCCATGGAGTTGAATAAATAGCTATCTATAAAAAGTGATAATGGCTATTAAATAAAAAAATGGAGGTTGTTATAATGCTTGAGTTACCCGAAGCAGTAACTATTGCTAATCAAATTAATGATATTATTGTTGGGAAGAAGATTTCAAGCACAATTGCTGATAAACACCCCCATAAATTTGCATTTTACCATGGGAACCCTCACGATTACCATTCCCTGTTTGCAGGAAAAATAGTTGACGGAGCAAAAAGTTATGGAGGATTGGTTGAAATTAGGGTTGAGAAAGCAGTATTACTTATAGGTGATGGTGTAGGACTCAGGTTTCATCATGAAGGTGCTGTCCGTCCCGTGAAACATCAGCTTTTAATTGAATTCCAGGATTGTACGGCACTAAGTGCTTCTATCCAGATGTACGGAGGGATATGGGGTTTTGTGGACGGTGAATCCGATAATGTTTATTATAAGATTGCAAAGGAACGACCGTCACCCCTGTCCATGCAGTTTGACAGGCAATATTTTAATAAGATGATATCAGAACCTAAAGTGCAAAAACAAAGTGTGAAGGCCTTCCTTGCTACAGAACAAAGGATACCGGGGTTAGGAAACGGTACTTTGCAGGACATTTTGTATAATGCTAAAATTCACCCAAAGAGAAAAATAAATGATTTGTCCTGTATAGATAGAGATGATTTATTCAATTCAATAAAGGGTATTCTGTTGGAAATGACTAATCTAGGAGGCCGGAATACTGAGAAGGATTTATTCGGCTGCCCTGGTGGATATAAAACAAAACTCAGCAAGCACACCCTAGATAAGCCATGTGCTGTATGCGGCAAATCCATGAAAAAGGAAAGCTATTTAGGAGGCAGTATCTATTATTGCGAAGGTTGTCAGCCTTTATAATGATGATTATCTTGTGAAGGAATAATTCGATGATTCTTCCAATGCAGGAGATGATGTTATGAATATTTCCCGCACTCCAAAGGATAAAATAGGTAAAGTAGATTCGACAACTATGAAATTAGATGGTATAATTCAAGTAATATAATAGAAAAGGTGATGGTATGGCTAGTGATTTTGAGTTAAGAGTTATAAATAAACCAATATATTACGTTGAATTGATTGCGTTATTAAATAGAATAATAAATTCAAGAAACTATAGGGATTTTGAATTTAGCAAAAGACAAAATAGCTTTTTAGATATGCTTAAGGGGCTAAGAGTCGGTGGATGCGAGCTATTTGAATTCTTTTTGTATGATGAAGGTATGGATGATATTTCATATATAGAAGAAGTATTTCAAAGCTATACAAAGGTTGATTTTCTATATCTTCTATGTGGTGAAGTATTTACTAAGGAAAGAATTAAGCTAATAATAGACGACTTTGATATAATACATGAAATAGTAAAGGAGAATAAGTTTCTATCTGACCATGATTGGGAACATTTAAGACTTGCCTTTGAAAATACTGATGAGTTTATACGACAGCTAATAGATATACTGAATGTATTAAACAAGGAGGCAATAAAAACTATAGCAAATACTGATATATATGAGGAGCGTATAGCTAAGGTTCATAATGATCTAAAAACTAAAGTGCCTTTAAATGTAGCACAAGACATTATGGGCAAAAAGTTTAAACGAGTATTTGATTTTACCACCTACTATTTTGTGCCTTCCTACTTTTATATAAATAAACCCATGCGAACCTTTAATAAAGAGACCCAGATGGTTGTATATCCAATAGACGAGATCAACTATTATAATAAAAACAGTTTAGCCAATGCATTAAAAATTATAGGGGATAATACAAGACTTGAGATTATTCAAAAACTTTCTGTTAAGGCTATGTTTGGTAAAGAGATAGCTAAAGAGATAGGAATTGGAACCTCTACTGTGTCCCACCACCTGGAACAATTAAGGTCTATAGGGCTAATACATGAAGAACGAGATAAAAATATAAAATACTTCAGTTTAAATATAAAGGAGTATAATCATTTATGTGATGTCTTAAAGGATTTTATTGTGCAAGACTAAGCTATATCAATGAGTGAAAGCTATCATATAGGAATGTTTAATGTACTATAAACTTATAATTTAATACTCTATATAGTATCATAAATAAAAAAACTAGATTTCTTATCTAGTTTTTTTTATTCAAAAATTTATTTTGTTCTTGATTTATAGAAAGCAAGATGATACGATGATTATGAAATTTGATATGTATAGAATTATAAGAGGAGGTATTTATTTGAGTGCCATAATAGTAAAGAATCTACGCCGAGATTATGAAACAACAATAGGAATTATAAAGAAGGAGAAAAAAATAGTAAATGCAATAAATGATATTAGCTTTGAAGTGGAGAAGGGTGAAATCTTTGGTCTTCTTGGGCCTAATGGTGCAGGCAAAACCAGCACCATTAAAATACTGACAACTCTTTTGGCTCCCACATCGGGTGAAGCATTGGTTTTGGGACATAAGTGTTTTGGAGAGGAAAAAGAGCTGAGAAAGAAAATAAATTTTATTTTCGGTGGTGAGAGAAGTCTATACTGGAGGCTTTCTGCCTATGACAATTTGTCCTACTTTTGTGACTTATACCAAGTTCCAGAAAAAATAAAAAAAGATAGAATCATAAATTTATTAGAGATGGTGGAGCTTAAGGACCGAGCGCATTATAAGGTGGAAACCTTTTCGAAGGGTATGAAGCAGAGACTACAGATTGCCAGAGGACTTGTAAATGATCCTGAAATTTTATTTCTTGACGAGCCTACTATTGGATTGGACCCTATAGGAGCAAGAACACTAAGAAAGATAATAAAACAATTATCTAGTCAGGGGAAAACCATTTTACTTACCACCCATTATATGCAGGAGGCAGATGAGCTTTGTGACCGTATTGCCATTATAGATAAAGGAAAGTTATTTGCCCTAAATACCAGTGAAAAGCTAAAAGAAAACATTGATTCATCAGTAATTGAGGTGGATCTTCATACTTTGAAGGAGGACACACTCTCAAAATTAAAAAGTATTATGAATGTCACCAGAGTAGTTGCTAATTCCTATGATTTAGGTCATAAACTAGTTATAGATTGTAGAAATCCAAGGGAGATAATGGGCTTAGTTAATCAACAGTTAAGTGACAATATGGTTAAATCCATAGTAATGAGAGAAGCAACTTTAGAGGATGTCTATTTCAAGATTATTGGAGGGGACCATTGTGCGTAATAATATTAAAGTAATTATTGCAAGCTGTATACTGCAAATGAAGCAATCCTTTTCTAGATCAATGTTCAAATTCTGTATTATAGCTTATCCTATACTGGCTGCAATAACCTTCTATTTCATCTATATGGGTGAAACAGATGAAAACATAATCTCCTATGTCTTTCTAGGGACAGCCATTACAAGCATGTGGAGTTCAATCAGCTTTTCCTCTGCCGGTGATATAGACAGGGAAAGATTTATGGGAGCATTGGAGGTAATTTTTTGTGCTCCAACAAAATTTAGAATTATCATGCTTGGTAAAGTTATTGGCAATACAATACTAGGAGTATGTTCTATGGTAGTTAGTTTTTTGGTTGTGACACTATTATTTAAAACAAAGTTTACTATAGAGCATCCAATATTATTCTCTATAAGTATGTTGGTGGGTATAGTTTCATTTATATTTATTGCAATGCTACTATCGGGTTTACTGGCTATATCTAGAAACACTAGAGTCCTGATGAACTGCATTGATTATCCCGTCTTTATACTATGTGGTGCTTTTTTTCCAATCGAAGTATTACCTATATGGATAAGGCCCTTAGCCTATGTGCTGAGTCCAACCTATGTTTTAAAGCTGGCTAGAATGAGTATAGCAGGCATAGACCTTTACAGCAACTATAATAAACATTTTGGGGGTTTGATTATTGTTACTGTTATTTATATATTTGGTTATTTAAAATTCTATAATATAATTGATATTAAGGCTAGAAAAGAAGCAACTTTGGAGGTGATATAATGAAGAAATTTTTCAGAATATCTCTTATATCCTTTAAAGCTTTGCTGGGCTGGTTAGATCCCAAGCTATATGTTATTTATAAAATTGTAGACCCAGCATTACAAATGATTTTTTATACTCTTTTAATACAGTTTGTATACAAATCTCAGGATATTACACCCTGGATTCTAGGAAATGCCTTTTTATTATGCACAAAAAATGCTGTATTTGCAGTAGGAACAATGCTTAGAAATGATCGGGATCAAGGGACCTTGCAGTTAATTATTGCATCCCCAGCCAATAAGCTCTATGTTTATATTGCTAGGGTATTCTTTAATGTTTTAGATGCATCCTTAACTGTGGTAATAGGGTTAGTAATAGGAGTAATATTTTTTGGATTAGATTTTACAGGTATAAATATACTACTATTTACCCTGTCAATATTAACAGCTATGGTTGGGGGAATGGGTATAGGATTAGTTTTAGGTAGTATTGCTCTTGTTATGAGGGAAATTCACCTTTTTTTAAATGTGGCTAATATGATGCTGTATATACTAACAGGAGCCAGCTTTAGCAGAGAAAGACTTCCGTCGGCAATGTACTTTTTATCAAATATAATTCCGCTGACCCGAAGCATTGATGCTTCAAGAATTATTATGGAAAAAGGCAATTTATCTACTGCACTTCAGCTATTAGGAGTAGATTTAGCAATAGGGTCTATTTATATATTGATTGGATTCACCCTTTATGGATATTTCGAATATAAAGCTAGGGTTTCAGCAACCCTAGAAGCATACTAATATTTACATATTAGGAAAGGGCATAAAACTATATTTTATGGATGTAAAAGAAGGGACCCTTCTTAAAGCTACCAGCAGCTTTAATTTAGTATTATTTTTAAAAGATAAGTAACAGTAATTAAAGAAAGTAAAGTGGTTACCGATACAACAACAGCTGCATATTCTTTTTCTTTATCAAAATGCTCAGCCAATATAGAAGTCATGGCGGAGGCTGGCATGGCAGACATAATAATTACCGTATTAATAGCTTTTGATGAATCTCCTACCCATAACGATATTAAGTACATAATAACTGGAATAACAATTAGCTTAACAGTTATGCCATAATAGAGGGTCCAGTCCTTTAGGTACTTTTTCATACTAACATTTGAGAGTATAACACCAATAATAATCATGGATAAAGGACCTGTGATATTACCAATGGATTGAACACTGGATAATATGGGTCTAGGTAATGTGATTTTAAATATCATGATTATAATACCTAAACAAACTGCTATTATAGATGGATTTAGAAGAATTTTTTTTAGCTCCATCTTTAATTCACCAGTCTGAAAATTACCCTTAAATAAAATTAGTCCATAGGTCCATAATAATATTACAAAAAATAAGTTAAAAATTGAACCATATATAATGCCCTCTGGCCCATACACAGAGTTTAATATGGGAAAGCCAATATATCCTGTGTTAACAAATACATTTGAAAAGTGTAATATTGTTTTTTTATCCTTCTTAATGGGTAGTAAAATCAAATAAGATACAGCAATCATTATTATATAGGCTGCAATAGAATAATAAAATGTTTTGATTACATTAGATTTAATAGTTTCATCATAAGTATATATGAAGGAAGAAAGAATCATAAAAGGGAGAGCTATCTGTATAAGAATGTTGACTAATAGCTTATTCATTTCTGCTGTGATGATCTTTCTCTTACTCCCATAAACCCCTACTAATATTATAATAAATAATGATATAACACTTTCAAAAGTAACCGATAAGCTCAAGATAATACCCCCTTTTGTTTAAAGGTATTAATTATCTTATTCAAAATTTAGTTTTTATGTTACATATCTACACAGATTAAATATGCTTGTTATGTGATATTCATTAATGGTAATATATTACTATAGTATCGGCTGAAGCTCTAAAGTAAGTCCAGCAAATAAAGGGGTTAAATTGATATTGACATAATTGAACCAAAGTTGGAATCACATACTATTTAAGGAGGTAACAAATTAATGAATATCGCATTATTAATAATTGATGTGCAAGAAGCTTTTATAGGTCAAAGAAGAGGGGAGCAAGGATATAGCAATACTTTTGAATACATAAATGAAACAGCAGCATTATTCAGAAAAGCCCATAAACCTGTAATAATTGTTAGAGATATTGAAGGTGGCGACGATGAAAACTTTCAAAATGTAAAGGAGTTAAATGTTGAGGATAGTGATATAGAAGTTTTGAAGGAATTCAGTAATAGTTTTTGGAGAACCAATTTAGAGGAAATATTAAAGGAAAGAAATGTTGATTTTGTTGTATTGTGTGGTAATGCAGCCGAACATTGTGTATTAGCAACATACAATGGTGCAGACGAAAGGGGCTATGGAGTAGCCATGCTTCAGAATGGAATCTTTGCCCTCCATCCAAATGGGCTGTTGGATATTTTTAATAATAGATCGGTTATTTCTTATCAAGTGATTTCATATATGTTAAACAATTTATAGTATATTGTCTGCATCCTGGTGGTGTGGCAACTAAGATGGAATTAATAGAGATATAGGGTTTGGTCCATTTATTAGTTTAACAAAGAATTGGTACAATTTATGGAAGGATAGATTTTTATCTACTGATTGATCAAATAAACAAAATTTCAGGCTGGTTATTATGAAAATGGTCTTTAGATAGAGTTTTAAAAATTATGTTGATAATAATTTTATAACATATTACCATTTGAGTATAAACTTAACCTGGGAGATGATTATTATGTATAATTTGTACGATATGATTTTTAAACGTAAGTCCTTTAGGCGCTTCGATGATTCTTTATCACTTTCTAGTGAGGAACTACAAAAAATTCAGCAACACCTTAAGATACTTGTACCTTTACTTGATGATGTTAAAATAAAGTATAGGATTGTTAAACGTCAAGAGACATCGTGCAAGCGTGGTGAGTACTGTCTTTTGGTGTATAGTGAAGAAAAAGAAAATTGCTTAATAAATATTGGATATACCTTGGAGCAATTAGATCTATGGCTGGCATCACAAAATATCGGTGTGTGTTGGTATGGGGTAGGAAAAACTGATAAGTTGCAGTATGATGGACTTGACTATGTTATTATGTTGGCTTTTGGAAAGGCTCGACCAGAGGAGTTTAGGAAAGACTATACGAAAGCAAAACGTAAGGAGTTAGAAATAATTTGGAGTGGTGAACATATAACCAATGTCACTAATGTTGTGGGATTTGCACCAAGTGCTTGTAATTCTCAACCTTGGCGTGTAGTTCATGAGAATCAACTGATCCGAATTTTTCGTTCCACAGAAGTGAAATCGATTTTTCCTAAGGAAAGGCTTTTATTATACAATTGTATCGATATGGGGATATTTCTTTACTTTATGGAATTAGCTTTAAGGCAAGAACAATATAGATTTGAAAGAATATTGAGTGAGAAGGAAAGCTCTAATGAAAAGGAGATAGAGATTGCTCAATATAATGTTTATAAAGTATAGTAACATCTGCTTTATCATATGAAGATTTTTATCTATTTACATTTAGAAGCACAATACATGTGCTTCTTTTTTTTGTCCATCTTAATAAAATCTTAAGAAATTCTTCAAGATTATCCGAAGGTTTTTCCCCCCGACCTACGATAAACTAAAGCTAAACCGAGGCGAAAATCAAAGGAAAAGATGGGAGGAAATAAACATGAAGACAAACGTATATGTGATTTACGGAGGAAAATCAGCAGAGCATGAAGTGTCACTTATAACTGGCTTTTCTGTAATCAATGCATTGGATAAGGAAAAATACAATGTGTATCCAGTTTATATATCAAAAGAGGGACACTGGTGCTGTTTGGAGCTACAAAAATCAAGCATAGAAGATGTTAAGCATCTACAAAAACATAGTAGTACCACAGTCGGTAGTTCCATGGGTAGATTTTTAACTGAGGATTTTAAGGAAGATGAAAAGAGTATTATATTTCCTGCGTTACATGGAACCAATGGGGAAGATGGCACACTGCAGGGATTTCTTGAGCTGTTGGAGGTTCCCTATGTAGGGAATACAGTTTTAGCATCAGCAATTGGTATAGATAAGGTTGTTATGAAGGAGATATTTTCAAAGTATAATATCCCTCAAGCCAAATACATCTTCTTTAATTATCATCACTGGGCAAATAATCCAGAAAATATTTGTTGTCGAACTGAAGAAATAATTGGGTATCCCTGTTTTGTGAAACCAGCAAAAATGGGCTCTAGTGTAGGGATTAGTCGTTGTCATAGTCCAATAGAGCTTAAAAAAGCCATAGACGAAGCTTTGCTGTATGACCAAAAAATTATTGTTGAAGAGGAAATATTAGGGCGAGAGATGCAAATAGCTGTGATTGGTAATGATGAGCCACAGTGCTCCGTTGTGGGAGAGTATATTCAAGTAAAATCATTTATGGACTATGAAGCTAAGTATGTTGATGGCCAACTAATTCCCGTTATTCCAGCAGTCTTAACTCCCCATACTAGAAAAAAATGTTGGAGAATGCAGGTGAAATATTTAAACTATTAAATTGTACTGGTTTACTAAGGGTAGACTATTTTGTTACTGACAAAGATCAATTTTATGTAAACGAAGTTAATACAATGCCTGGATTTACTAGCTTTAGTATGTTTCCTGCCCTGTGGGAAAAAACCGATGGAACAACCTATGGACAGCTGATCGAAAAACTAATTGAGCTTGCCTTTGAAAATCACCAACAAAAGAAAAAAATATTGAAGGAGAGGAAAAAATGATAACTAGAACATTAAGAGAAATTCAAGAGATGATAGGGGGCACTGGCCTACCAAAATCCTATGAGGAACATATAGTTAAAGGGGTATCCACCGACTCTAGAGGAATTAAACCAAATCAGTTATTCGTACCCATTATTGGAGATCGTTTCAATGGGCATCATTATATAGAAAAGGCAGTAGAGGGTGGAGCTAAGGCGGCTTTGTGGAGTCGTCATGAAAGCCTTCCCAAAACGAAAATACCCTTGATTTTTGTTGATGATACTCTTATGGCACTACAAAACTTAGCCAAGACCTATCGTCAGCAATTACCAGTTAAAATTATAGGAATAACCGGAAGCAACGGAAAAACTTCTACAAAGGATATTTTAGCAGGTCTACTGAAAATGAAATATAAAACCCACAAAACCTTTGGAAACTTAAATAATCATATTGGGGTCCCCTTAACCCTATTAGAAATGAGTGAAGATACTGAAATAGCTGTTATTGAGATGGGGATGTCGGCTTTAGGAGAAATACAGTTGCTAACATCTATTGCAGCACCCAATGCAGCCATTATAACAAATATTGGTGAAGCGCATTTAGATGGGCTTAAGACAAAGGATAATATTCTGAAAGCTAAGCTGGAAATCTTAGAAGGATTGAAATCAAATGGATTATTTGTGTACTCTGCTGAGGATGCTTTTTTAAAGAAAATACCAGAGTCTCTGCTTAAAAACTTAGAAGTTAAAACCTTTGGAGAAAATTCAAATTACCGACCCCAGTTAAAGGGTTTAGATGAAGAAGGAATCTATTTTAGTCTTGAAGAGGTAGCTGGCGGAGACTTCTTCTTACCAATGCTTGGAAAGCATCAAATGTACAATGCTACAGCAGCTATTATTGTTGCCGACTATTTTGACATTTCCCTGGATCATATAAAAGAGGGACTATTAAGAGTTGAGGCCACAGGTGGGAGGAACGAATTAATTCAAGCAAAAGATATTGCTATCCTAAATGATTCCTATAAATCAAATCCCCTCAGCCTCAAGGCAACGCTAGAAACCCTATATAGCTTAAAGGGATATAGACAAAAAATTGCTATTTTAGGAGATATGAACGGGTTAGGTGAAGCTGGAGTAAAGCTTCATCAAGCTGCAGCAGCCGATATTGATCCGAATCAGATTGACTATCTTTTTACTATTGGGCAATTGTCAATGGAAATTGCATCTGCAGCAATGGGAAAATTCTCTAGGGGAAAAGTTATTCATTGTACCTCCCTCCAAGATTTAATTGATATTGTTAAGGAGGTAATAGAAATTGGCGCTATTGTTTTAATAAAGGGCTCAAGAGAAGAGGAGCTGGAAACTCTTGTAGATATCTTAATGACAGAGGACCTTCACAAAAAAGGAGGTAAAAGTGCATGAATCCAGAGTTGCTCCATAGAGATACTTGGGTGGAAATTCACTTAGACAAAATTGAAAATAATGTAAAGGAGCTTCGAAAATATCTCCCTCCATCAACCAAGCTGATGGCAGCTGTAAAAGCCGATGCCTATGGACATGGAGATCTACAGGTATCGAAAATTGCACTACGGGCAGGAGCAGAGGGGTTAGCAGTTTCTATTTTAAGAGAAGCTCTGTTTCTTCGAAGGAATGGAATAGAAGCACCAATTCTAGTTTTAACACCAATCTTGCCAAGTGATGTAAATCTTGCAATTGAAAATGATCTATCGGTAACCATTTTTCAGTCCTCATGGCTGAAGGAGATGAGAAAGCATAAGAAGGACCCAAGGCCCCTTAAGGTTCATATAAAAATTGACACAGGGTTGGGAAGGCTTGGACTAAGAAACATACAGGAGCTTGAGGAAATTCTTCCTATGCTATCAACAGAGGATATATTTATAGAAGGAATGTACACCCATTTTGCCACCGCAAATAGAGAAGATGACTCCTTTTTTAGACGACAATTTCAGTTGTTTTCTGAAGTTATGGAATGGGCTAAGGATAAAGGACTTGAAATCCAAGCCTATCATTGTAGCAACACAGCTGCCACCTTAAAATATCCTGAATGCTCCCTTGATATCGTTAGAGTAGGTGTTGGAATGTTTGGAATCTATCCATCCAAGGAGATCAAGAGGGATACACCTATTTCATTGGAAACAGCCCTTTCCTTCCATTCACGAATCCTCCACATAAAAAAGGTTAAAAAGGGGAGTGTGGTTGGCTATGATACAGCCTATGAAGCCCAGGAAGATGAATGGATTGCAACAATACCTGTGGGATATGCAGACGGATGGTATAGATGTTTTCAAGGGTTTTACCTGTTGGTGGAGGGCAAAAAAGCTCCAATTGTTGGGAAGATATGTATGGATCAGTTAATGATTAAGCTGCCTAAAAAGATTCCAGTGGGAACACAAGTAACATTAATTGGCAAGCAGCAGGGGGAAGAAATCACATTAGAGGACTTGGCAAGCCATATAGAAAGTGTGCCTCAGGAAATTCCTTCAATGATTGGCTATAGAGTTCCAAGAGTGTACTATTATAATGGGAAGCCAGTAGAAGTCTTAACAGAAAGAATTTGGCAGGGGGAGAAATGCTTGGTATAATGGCTATAATAAAATGTCTAGCAGGAAAAATTATATAAAACTATAAGTTTATATGATTTGATAAGGGAGGGATATGGGATATGGATAAAGAAAAGATTCTGATCGTCGATGATGAAAAGGAAATCGCTGATTTAATAGAAATATATTTAGCAAATGAGGGTTATCAGGTATATAAGGCAAATACAGGGATAGAGGCTTTAGAAAAATTAGAAAAGGAAGCTATTCAACTTGTTATATTAGATATAATGATGCCGGGAATAGATGGCTTAGAAACCTGCAGAAGAATAAGGAAGGTAAGGAATATTCCCATCCTTATGCTAAGTGCCAAATCCGAGGATATGGATAAAGTAATGGGTCTGACCACAGGGGCAGATGACTATATGACTAAGCCCTTTAATCCTATGGAGTTACTAGCTAGAGTTAAATCACAGCTAAGAAGATTTATTACCTTTAATCGGCAATATGATAATGGTGGGGAAGAAAATGTTATTTCAGTTAATGGATTGGTGATAAATAAAGAGACACATAAAGTTAGTCTCTTTAATCAAGAGATTAGCTTAACGCCGATAGAGTTTGATATTCTATATTTACTTGCAAAACACCCTGGCAAGGTATTTACTGTTGATGCTATTTTCCAAAATGTATGGAAGGAAGATTATTTAGAATCAGATAATACTGTCCGAGTCCATATTCGAAAGCTCAGAGAGAAGCTTGAAAGTGACCCAAAGAAGCCTTTTTTAATTAAAACTGTATGGGGGGTAGGCTATAAAGTTGAAAACGAAACCTCAATCAAGTATTAGGTGGAAGATTTTGCTGGTATTTAGCATGAGTATAGTATTGTCAATTGCAACAGTAATTCTCTTAATAATACTTTCTACGTATGTAAGCCATATACGAATTCTTTATTTGATTTTAAAATTTCTTGAAATTAATATCGGTGTATTTCCTGTAAGTGTTTTAACTGGATTAATACTCTTCCTTTTGTATTTCTTTGTTTTAAGTCAAAGAAGCATAAGGTATTTAGAGGAAATCACGGAAAATTTGAATCAAGTTGCAAAAGGAGATTTTGATATAAAAATACCTGTTCGTTCCAATGATGAGTTGGGTGTGCTGGCTGATAACATTAACTTAATGACTTCCCAACTAAAGGAATCAATTGAGGAGGAGCTAAAGGCTGAAAGAGCAAAAACCGAATTGATCACCAGTGTTTCCCATGACCTTCGAACCCCACTTACCTCCATTTTAGGCTATTTGCAGCTGGTGGTTAATGATCAATATCGAGATGAGGTTGCACTTCGATATTATATTGATATTGCTTATTCCAAGTCAAAACGGTTAAAGGAGTTAATTGATGAGCTTTTTGAATACACAAGGGTAAACTATAGTGGTGTGAAGATAAATTTTCAAAAAATTGATATGGTAGAGTTGCTTCAGCAGCTGACAGAAGAATTTGTACCGTTATTCAATGAAGCCTCCATGGCCTGTCGATTAAAAACATCTCAAAGGGAGGTATATGTCCAGGCAGATGCCAATATGCTGGTAAGGGTTTTTGAAAATTTAATTGCTAATGCGATCCGATATGGTAGAGAGGGTAAATATTTAGATATTAGATTACGTGAAAGTAATGACGAAGTTTCCATAAGCTTTATCAACTATGGAGAGCCTATTCCAGCAAAGGATATACCACATTTATTCGATCGTTTTTATAGAGTTGAAAAATCTCGTTCCCATGAGCAGGGAGGGGCTGGTTTAGGTTTGGCAATAGCTAAAACTATTGTGGAGCTCCATGGAGGAAAGATAGAGGCTAATAGTGACTCTAATGAAACCATATTTGAGGTAAAACTTAAGAAAGAAGCTTCCTAAGAAACTCTGCCATTATTAAATGAAAATATATGATAAAATCTAGACATTGATAAATCTAGATGGAGGTTTTATTAATGAATATTACTATTATTTCGGTAGGAAGATTAAAAGAAAAATATTTGAAGGCTGGAGTTGATGAATATAGCAAAAGATTAACAAGATACTGTAAATTAAATATAATTGAAGTAGCAGATGAAAAGGCACCAGAGAACTTAAGTGATACTGAAATTAAAATGATTAAGGATAAAGAAGCAGAGGGTATTTTTAAACACATAAAGGACGGTATGTACGTAATTGTGCTTGATATTAAGGGGAAAATGATATCATCAGAGGATTTAGCAAACAAACTTCAAGACCTAGGTGTAAGTGGAAATAGTCAAATAGTATTTATTATAGGGGGGTCATTGGGGGTAGCCGATATTCTGCTTAAAAGAGCTGACTTTAAGCTATCCTTTTCACCAATGACATTTCCCCATCAGCTGATGAGGCTGATATTACTAGAGCAGGTTTATAGGGGATTTCGGATTATTAAGGGTGAACCGTATCATAAATGACTGCGGTTCCTTTGTATGCATTAATGAACATAAGTATTTCCAAATAAAATTTAAAAAATGAGGTGAGACTCGGTGATTAGCAACGATTTATTTCAGAGATTTATTATTTATTATTTTAATATAAAAATTGATATGAGTAATATAGGTCATAAGGAGCTTGAAAGAAATAATGTGTATTTCATACCTAATACAGATCAAGTATTAAAGATATATAGTGATAAAAGACGATGGGAAGCTGAAGTAGCATCATTAAAATTTTTAAAGAATAAAGAAGTTAATATTCCTAAATTAATTGATTATGGGATATTTGAAGATAGCTTATGTTGGATAATAATGAGTAAGTTAGAAGGAATTACGCTATCACAAATAGTTAATGAAATTACTCGAAGTCAACATAAAAAGATAGTTTATGATATGGGTCATGTATTATCCAACTTTCATCAAATAAGTAAAGCACACCGCTTTGGTGAATGGGACGAAAATATGAAGAATAAAAGATCTTGGTTGACCTTTGAAGATTTTGAAACAGAAAAAAATAGAAGAAGAGGAAATGAACTATTATCACAAAATTATCCAGAAAATAATTTATTTAAATTAGGGTATTCAAAGATGGTCGATCTTGAAGATGCTTTATCATCTGTAAATATGTTTAGTCTATGTCATAATGATTTTAGTGATAGAAATATTTTGGTAGATAGGTCAGGAAATGATATAAAAATTGTTGGTATTATTGATTTTGAGTTGAGTTATCCAAGTGATCCAGAATCTGACTTAACAAAAATGGTATTAAAAAATTACTTTAACAAAGATATTAATCTTTTCATTTCTGGATATCGTAAAAACTTAGATTTGAGTGAAGACTTTGAGAACAAGCATAAGTATTATTTGATATCATTATGTTTAGAAATTTGTTCTTGGGCTAGAAATAATGCATATGATTTCTATAAACAGGCGGTAGATGTACTAGAACAATTAGTTTAGTTAATGGGGCTTTAAAAACAGGGACGAGGGGACAGGTACGTTGTCCCAAGATAGATAAATTATTTTAACAGAACCATTACTTAAACTGGATAAAAAACCGCCAATTCAGCGATACGGTGAACCGTATCATAAATGACTGCGGTTTTTGTAAAAGCATTGAAAAAAACTAAGACACAAGACAATGTGTTTTATTACTCTCTAATTATTAACTTATATTAAGCAGAAAAATGAGATTATATGATATTACGAACTTGTTTGGGTTATCGTACGCCTTCAACATTTCATCATAATGCAACAGGATACTCGTAAGGTATAATTATATCAGTATAGTAAAATTCCGTGTTGAGTGCGGGAGAGTTTGATACTTTATATAATCCGTATTTGATAAAATGTTTTATAAAACACCTTGACTCTGACACCGTGTCGTACTTTATACTTAAACATAGTTAAAAGAAAAGAGGTATAACATGGAACTTCAAAAAATCGGTCAAGTGTCTAAGGATTACGGAATTTCTGCAAGAATGTTGCGTTATTATGAGCAAGTGGGGTTAATAGAAAGCCTACGGAAAGACGATTATGCATATCGGGTTTATGACGAAAGTGCCGTAATTCGTTTACGACAAATAATAATCTTACGCAAATTACGTGTCCCTGTGAAGCAAATAATAAGTATACTTAATAATTCTGATGCAGTTCAAATTGTTGAGATTTTCAGGCAAAATATAAATCAGCTTGATAATGAAATCATAGCACTGTCTACCGTTAAATCTATATTGACACGTTTTGCGGAGGAAATAAATGAAAAAGCCGATGTAAATTTGAAATTACTCGGTGACGAAGTACTGTTTTCTGTTATAAACTCTCTTTCTTTTTCTGACAACCAAATTAAAGAAACGAAGGAGGATTTATCAATGAAAGAATTAAACAAAGCAAGTGAAAATTTAAACAAACTGGAGGACAAAGATGTCCGCATTGTCTATTTGCCACCTATGACCATAGCCGCTGCTTACGCTTCGGGAGAGGGCTGTGAAGGTAAAGCATTAGATATGATAAGTAGATTTACAAATGAAAGCGGTTTATTAAAAATAAAACCTGATGCGCGAAGCTTTGGTTTTGACTGTTCTGGGGGAGCAACAGGAATTGGTGAAAACTCGCAGGTTTATGAAGTATGGGTATCTGTTCCCGACGATATGGAAATACCGTCACCACTCGTGAAACGAGATTTCAGCGGTGGATTATATGCCGCTCATGTACTCCGAGCGTGGGATTTTTCGGACTGGCGGTGGCTTAAAGAATGGGTTAATGCAAGTGATAAGTATGATAACGATTGGGGTTCTCCTCGATGGGTATCGCCGGAAACCGTTGCAGGACAAGGATTTGAAGAAACGTTGAACTTTTATAATCTTGTACAAAAGGGCAGTAATATGGAAGATTTACAGCTTGATTTATTGTTTCCCATTAAGGAGAAGGGTTAAGAATAAGTTCGAAGGGTAAGGCAGATTACATATTACAATTTGACTATAATTACAGCATGAAAAATAATATAACTATACCCGAACACTGAAGGTAATCCTCGTCCTGCTGTCCGTATGGTATGCGCTTATTATGAAGAAGGCGTATTTTATATTTCTACAGATGCCAAAAAAATAAAATGCTACAAATTGAGAAGAACAACGAGGTTTCCGTCGCTGGTATGCTTTCCATGGCACGGCTGAAAATCTAGGTTGAGTCAAGGACGAGAAGAATGCGGAAATCAGATCCAAATTTAAAAAATCTTCAACTGGTTCGATGAAGTTGGCGACGAATACAATCCGAACTCAATCGTTCTGCGTATCGTCCTCACAGAGGGTACTATTACTGACAACGAAAGAAAATACGGTGAAAGCCAGTATGAAATTGATTTTATCAATAAAACGGCGAAATAAATCCGTAAAGAATAATCAGTTTCTAACTTAGTTTTCTGAAACCCAACATTGAACAGTTTATTGTTGGGTTTTTGTCGTACTTGTGACAAGGTGACTGGGATGTTGACACAATTAAACCCATGGTATAATCTGTTTTTTTCCAAGGTAGATATATTTCTGGTAAAAAACCGCAGTTACAACGATACGGTGAACCGTACCATAAATGAAGGTGGTTTTCTTGTGAAGTATCAATATTACTAGGATATGACTTACTTAGCAAACATGCAATAACTATGTGTTAAAAATTTATAAAATCGTAATGTTATTTCAATATTTAAGCATACAAAGATGTATTAATATGGTATCATTTTCATATTGCGGGTTAAGGGGGATGATTATGAAATTATGCGAACAGATTAATAAATTGATTTCTGAAAAGGTGGATAAAAACCAGTTTTCAGGTGTTGTATTATTTAAAAAAGAAAATGAAGAAATTTTTTCGGGAGCCTATGGATATGCAAATAGAACTTGGAGAATAAATAACACATTGAAAACTCGCTTTAGAATTGCATCAATATCTAAAATGTTCACAGCAGTAGGCATTCTTCAATTAATTGAAGCTGAAAAGTTATCTTTTAATACTAAAGCTGTTGAATATTTAAACCTTGAAAATACTAAAATTCCAAAAGATGTAACAGTTGAAAGTTTACTTACACATACCTCTGGTATCGGGGATTATTTTGATGAAGATCTAGGTGGTGAAGAGTGGGAAAAGCTTTGGTCTAGTATCCCAATCTATAAAATGCGTAAACTAGAAGATTATTTAGAGCTATTTATGTATAAAGAACCAGTTAGTAAGGTTAATGAAAAATACCATTATAGTGGTGCAGGATATATATTATTGGGTCTTATAATAGAAAAAGCATCAGGCTTAACCTATTTTGATTATATTAGAGAATATATATTCTCAAAGATAAATATGAATGATTCAGATTTTCTTTCTTTAGACGGTGTAGATGAGTTAGTGGCTGAAGGTTATGAAGCTATATTAGATGGTGACGAAAAAATTATAGGCTGGAAAAAGAACATTTACATAACAACACCTGATGCCGCTTCAGATGGGGGAGCTACCTCAAGTGCTGAGGACCTAATAAAGTTTATAAAAGCATTAAGAAATAATGAATTACTTGGTGAAAAAATGTCAAAGGGGATGTTTATGCCAAAGGTTCTGGAATATGATGATACGCCAAGGGGTTACATATGGATGTATGGCTATGGAAATGAATTCATATTAAATAAAGAAAGCAAGGAGATAGTTCGATGTGGTCATACTGGGGAAGAATACGGAGTTAGTTGTAGACTATATTATTATCCTAGCATTGATTTAGATGTGGTGCTATTAGCTAATCAAGGATGGTGTGCAGGTTCGTTAGGATGGAGTATACACGACATTATAATGAATTCCAATCTTTAATAATTATTTACATGAAACTTGACTTAAAATAAGTCAATAAAGAGACAAGTAGAGTCATTATAAGGGGCGGTGCTTATTGACTCTGCTTTTGAATGTGAGTCGAGGGGACCGATCCAACGACTCATTTGTTTTGACAATATAAAACCGCCAGTACACCGGTACGGTGAACCGTACCATAAATGAGGGCGGTTTTTAATTGAAAGTCTTATAAATACTGGGATAAAAAAGGATTTATATATTTAATTTTTAATTATTAACTTATATGAAGTAAGGAAAATAAGGTTATATGCTGAGGGGAGTTTATTTGAGTTATGATACGGTTTAGAGACCGTACTATAACTTAAATATAAGTATTACAAAGCAATAAACATAGTAATAATCAAATCCAATTAGTAGGCTAGCAAGGACCGGCCCCATTTGCTAAATCTCTGGGGTTTAATGGAAGTAGAATTGGATAGATTGTTAAGTCCTTCCGAAGAAAAATTTTCTTAAGAAGAATAGAAAGGAAGTGAAATATGACAAAAATTGATAATATGATGGCGATTCTATGGATGCTTAAGTCTGGTAGAAAAATTACTGCAAAGCAAATAGCTGAAAAGCTAGAGATTAATATAAGGACTGTATACCGTTATATTGATAAACTTTCAGCTAGCGGTGTACCTATTATATCTGATACAGGTCATAATGGAGGGTACACCTTATTGAATAATTTTATTGAAACTCCGCTCTTCTTTGATGTTGAGGAGCAAACTGCACTGCTTCAGGCCGCTGTTTTTGCAAAAGAAGCGGGATACTTTTTTGGTGAGGAACTAAACAGAGCAACATCGAAACTAAAAATGTATTCAAATCAAGAGCAGGAAAGAGTATTGAAGCGACATTTAGAAGGACTTGAAGTAATAAGTTCGGTTGGAAAGTCAGCTATAGAGGTAGTGTTGAGGAAACTGGATAAGAATGTAATCAATGAAGTATCTATAGAAATTGAGTATCATACAAGCCAAGAAGCTCAATCAAAGTGTAGGATTGTTGACCCATATGGAATAGTTTACTGGAATAATAAGTGGTATATTATTGCATTTTGTCATACTAGAAATGAAATCCGTTGTTTTAGAGTAGACCGAATTACAAATATTAAGGAAACAGAAATCAAGTTTAATCGTCCAAAAGGTTTTTCAGCAGGTAAAAATTTTATGGAAAAACTAGTGCCAGCAGTAGAAGATGAAAAAGAGCTTATGAAATTAGTGGTCGGTGGTAAGACAAGTGCGTTGGATAACTTATGTCAGCATTGGTTTTTGGGACATCAGTTTAAAGAACGAACTTCAGATAAAGTTATATTTCTACTTCAAGAGGAAATAATTCATAAGTACGTACCGTATTTACTTTTACCTTATGGGAAATCTGTTCAAGTAATTGAACCATTAAGTTTAAAGCAAAGAATTGTTGAAGTTCTAGCAGAATTAATAAAATATTATCAAGTTTAACAACTTCACTGACCGAAGCTGTCAGTGAAGTTGTTTTATAATTAGGATTATAAACAGGAATGCTGTTTTAAATAAATTGTATCAATTAATTATAGAAGGAGAGTATATATATGAACAGAAAAAAAGTGTATCTTTATGTTTTTAACACAATGTCAGACTGGGAAATAGGTTATTTGACGGCTGAACTAAACTCAGGGAGATATTTTAAGAAAGGATTGCAGCCTTTAACAGTGATTACAGTTGGAAGTGATAGAAATCCTATTACTACAATGGGAGGATTAAAAGTAATACCGGAAATTTCTCTTGATGAGTGTAATCTTGAAACCACAGATGTTTTGATTCTACCAGGTGGATTTACATGGACAGAATCAATTCATGATACTGTATTGGAAAAAACTGAAAAAGCTTTGTTGCAAGGAACTGTAGTTGCAGCAATTTGTGGTGCAACATTAGGCCTTGCAAAGAAGGGGTTACTAGATTCTCGAAATCACACAAGCAATGACTTGGGATTTCTTAAAATGGTAGTTCCAAATTATACAGGTAAAAAATATTATAAATTCGAGCCATCAGTAATAGATGAAAACTTAGTTACTGCATCTGGAATAGCTCCACTAGAATTTACGATGCAGGTGTTGAAAGTTTTAGATGTTTTAAAGCCAGAAACATTACAGTCGTGGTATAATGTGTATAAAACTCATGAACCCAAATATTTCTTTGAACTAATGGATTCTATAAAGTAACTAACTAAAACTTCGCATATAGAAATACCTCTATGAGTCTTGAAAATTCAATATTTTTTGATGATAAAAAAGCATTAGACTTAATATTTTTGGTATGTGAGTCGAGGGGACCGATCTAACGATCATTTGTTTTGACAATATAAAACCGCCAGTACACCGGTACGGTGAACCGTATCATAAATAACTGAGGTTTTTGGTGAGTTATAGACTCACCTCCATCTGTAAAACACCCTTATAAAAACGGAAATCAAGTTAATTTACTCTCGATTCCCGTTAGAATAATAAACTATTATTGTAATAAAACCAGATTGATCTATTTCATCTAGTCTTTCCTATCTTCCTTCGATTCAATTGAGAAATTAGCCCTCATACGGTCTTGTTTTTCCAATCACTGTATTTCAATCGCTAAACTATGAGACTCCCCTGCTGCAATGGCGATGGCATTAGTTAATCCGCTGACGGTGACAGGAACATTACTACTGGTGTTGGTCCCGTCACCCAGTTGACCCAAAAAGTTACTTCCCCAAGCACGGACCGTTCCATCAGAAAGAAGGGCGAGGCTATAAGCACCTCCTCCAGCAATAGCGATGACATTAGTTAATCCGCTAACGGTAACAGGAATATTACTATTGGTGTTGGTGCCGTCACCCAGTTGACCTTCAATGTTACGTCCCCAAGCGCGGACCGTTCCATCAGAAAGAAGGGCGAGACTATGATTACCTCCTCCTGCAATGGCGATGACATTTGTTAATCCGCTGACGGTGACAGGAACATTACTACTGATGTTGGTGCCGTCACCCAATTGACCCGAACCGTTAAATCCCCAAGCGCGGACCGTTCCATCAGAAAGAAGGGCGAGACTATGGTTAACTCCTCCTGCAATGGCGATGACATTAGTTAATCCGCTAACGGTAACAGGAACATTACTACTGGTGTTGGTGCCGTCACCCAGTTGACCTTCAATGTTACGTCCCCAAGCTCGGACCGTCCCATCAGAAAGAAGGGCGAGACTATGATTAGCTTCTCCTGCAATGGCTATGACATTAGTTAATCCGTTGACGGTGACAGGAATATTACTATTGGTGTTGGTGCCGTCACCCAGTTGACCAGAAAAGTTATTTCCCCAAGCGCGGACCGTTCCATCAGAAAGAAGGGCGAGACTATGAGCACCTCCTGCAGCAATGGCGATGACATTAGTTAATCCGCTAACGGTGACAGGAACATTACTACTGGTGTTGGTGCCGTCACCCAGTTGACCAGCACTGTTTAATCCCCAAGCGTGGACCGTTCCATCAGAAAGAAGGGCGAGACTATGAGCACCTCCTGCAGCAATGGCGATGACATTAGTTAATCCGCTAACGGTGACAGGAACATTACTACTGGTGTTGGTGCCGTCACCCAGTTGACCAGCACTGTTTAATCCCCAAGCGTGGACCGTTCCATCAGAAAGAAGGGCGAGACTATGAGCACCTCCTCCTGCAATGGCGACGACATTAGTTAATCCGTTGACGGTGACAGGAACATTACTATTGGTGTTGGTCCCGTCACCCAGTTGACCAGAACCGTTAAATCCCCAAGCTAAAACATTTAACATCCGAATTCCCATGACTATAACTCCCTTCCATCCCTAATAGTACCAATGGGAGGTAATATTATTTGGGATGATTTTAGTTTTTATATTATATTTAACATCTTTCATAAAGTGTGTAAACTTCCCGGAAACCCTCAATTTTGTCCTATCAATTTACACTACTCTATTTATCAATATGATATACATTACTCTTTGTTACGTTTTGTATTACTTACCTACAAGAATAATTCCAAATGGTTTCATTTATGTTGCTAGAATGCTTTCAATAGTAACAGGTGCAGCTATTGCCCATAAGATACTAATAATAAGTAATTAAGGGAGTGGTACTAGGTGGATAATGCCCCTTTAATAGGTATAATGCAATCAAACAGAAGAAGGAGAGAATTATCAAATACCTTTTTCTACATCAATGATTTAAATCTAAAACTCTTCACATTTGCTCCTGCAGATATTATCTGGAGTAAAAAAGAGATACAAGGAATCTATCTAGAAGATGGAAAATGGATTGAAGCATCTTTTCCTTTTCCGGATGTAATCTATAATCGGTGTTACCGAAATGTGAGAAAGACAATTCGTCGTCTTGAAAAATATATTGGTAAAAACAAATGTTTTAATTTAATTAATCATTTCAATAAGTGGTGGATCTATAAGATTCTTTCAAATTCTATAATTAAAGATTATCTACCGGAAACATTTCCATGTAATAAGGACAATATTATAAATCTGTTGGAGAAGTACAAGAGGTTTTATCTTAAGCCTAGTCTTGGACATAAAGGAAAAGGCGTTTATTTAATAAAACTAGGGGAAGATGATCAAAAAGAAGTGTATAAGGATACCCTCCTTCCAAGGGAAATTATTACAGGAAATGATGATTTTTTTAATAAAATAATTCAATATACTTGGGGTAGAAAATATATTGTGCAACAAGGGGTTGATCTTGCCCAGATAGACGGTATGTATTTTGACATACGAGTTTTAGTGCAAAAAAATATAGTGGGGAATTGGGATACTACAACTATTGTCAGTCGCATAGCCTATCATAATATCTTTAATACTAGCTTGTGTCAAAAGGTATATACATCTGTCAAGGTGTTTGACCAGTTGTATAAATGTCCTGTGAAAAGGGATAAAGTTTTTGAAGAGTTGAATAAAGTGAGTTTAATAGCTGCTAGAATTATTGAAGCAAAGAGGGGGCAATTGGGAGAAATGGCAGTGGATTTTGGATTAGATGTTACAGGAAAGCTCTGGATTATTGAGGTGAATGGTAAACCTCAAAAAACAATATACGATAATATAGAAGAATTAGAGTGCAAAGAACTTATTTATAAACGACCATTAGAATACGCTTACTATTTATCTAAATCAAAATAGATATAACAACAAGGGATTGAAAAGATTTCCTAGAGGATTAATGAATGCCATAAAAAGGATTTAATTAAAATTAGAAGAATATCTTTAAATAAGGTATTCTTTTTCTTTGAAAGTGAGTATTTTCACAGTATAGTACCTAGGGACATGGAGTAATCTAAATTGTTTGATTGTTTGATATATGCTACACCAATGATATCTTAGCATATGGTAATTATTTGTAAAATAGGATTTAAATTGGAAAAATTATTTTTAGCTAGCATATGTTTGTACTTTTAAAAAAATTAGTGGAGAATGGAGGATAAAGCAATTTGGATAATAAAGTAAATATAAGTTCCATAACTATGGTAGAGAAACATAAGAATAAAAAAATTAAAAAGTATATAAATATATTATCTATTCTTATTGGGATAATGTTAACAATTTTCTTAGCAGTACAGATATTTACTATGAGTAAATTTATTAACATACATGTAGAGTATGAAGACGTATACACAGCAGAAGACTTTGAGATAACCTCTGAAAAGTTAAAACTAAAAACGGCTGATGGTCTTAATATAATAGCTCATGAGGTATTTGTATCAGAACCCAAAGCCGTAGTAATACTTATTTCAGGTATTCATAATCCTTCTATTACAGCTTTTTTTGGTCATTCTAAGATGTTGCAAGAAAACGGGTATGCATCTATATTACTTGAACTAAGAGCCCACGGTGAAAGCGAAGGAAATGTAATCGGATTAGGGTACAAAGAACACTTAGATGCTAAAGCAGTAGTAGAGTATATCAAGTCAAATAATAAATACAAAAATGTACCAATTGTAATTCACGGGGCATCCATGGGAGGGGCTACTGCAATAAATTCATTTGGACAAATTCCCGAAATAGATGGATTAATAAGTATGTCAGCCTTTTCATCGTGGGAGGATGTATTTTGTGATACTATGATTAATATGAGGGTGCCAAAAGCATTTGCTTATATGCAAAAACCTTTTATGAAGCTTCATACAACACTTAAATATGGGTTTGAATCAATCGATATAAGTCCTAAGATTCAGATAAGAAATGCAGGGGAAAGACCTGTACTGATTATGCATTCTAGTGAAGATCCGGAAGTGCCGTTTTCGAATTTTGAAAGAATTATGAAAAATGCTCCCGAACATGCTGAAAGTTGGGTAAGAGAAGGATACCATCATTTTATTGTAGAAAGAGATAGTCTTTTAAACCCACAAAATGACAAAGAGTACTCAGAGCGAGTCCTTCAGTTTTTAAATAACCACTTTGGAAATTGAACTAAATGTGAGAGGTAGCAGTTTCACTTTTCTCTACTCATAGAAAAACCGCAGTTACAGCGATACGGTGAACCGCACCGTTGTAACTGCGGTTTTCTACAAAGGTTAGTATTTTCAAAATATACGGCTGGCTAATCGTAGGCAAGTGGGAACGGACCTTGCTTACTATACATATGTAGAGAACAGAGAAGTGACGGTAGGAATAGTATATGCTTCTGACTAAATATCAGGTGATAGAATCATAAGGATAAAAGATAGTTCAGTTAGTAGTCAATAGTGATTAAATAAAAAGTCATTGGTCTTTGTGAACTGATGACTTTCTTCGATATTTTCTTCTTAAAAGAAAAGCTATTCCAATTTTTATAAAATATTGTAGGTGTTTTAAATTAAAAAAAGTGTGATGGATTTCTATAATATTCGTATTACTAGATGAAAGACTTAGCTAAGTGAAATAAAAAATCAAGAGGAAGTAAGTAGAAGCAAGGATTATAGAGACAAGGGAGGTGATTCGGTTGGGAAAAGAAGTGTTTATAGAGATCTTTGAAAATTATCATAGACGTGTATACAACTATATTTATTATCGAATTAGCAATTCCTATGATGCTGAGGATTTAACCAATCAGGTATTTGAAAAGGTCATCAGTAGATATCAAACTTATCAACCGAATAAAGGACATTTTGAAGGGTGGTTATTTGGTATTGCCAAAAACTGTGTAAACGATTATTTGCGTGAAAAAAAGAAGTGGGGATGGATTCCTTTTGATTTTGAAAGTATAGTAGGATTAAATTCACCGCAAAAAACACCAGAAGAAGAGGCGGTTATTGAAGAAAATAGCTATCAGCTGATTAAGTTAGTTAACAAATTAAATCAAAGAGAAAAGAATATTATTGCTTTAAAATATGGGGCTCAACTGGCGAATGTAGAAATCGCAAAGTTAATGAATATATCGGAAACAAATGTAGGGAGTATTGTCTATCGTATAATAAAAAAGCTACGAAAGGAAATAGTGAAGGAGGATGTGTTATGTTTAAAAAGAGTATAGAGCAGGGCTATGAAGAGCTATCAGAAATAGAAAAGGATCTTATAGAAATGGACTTTAGTACAGGGGAAGGAGTAGAAAGAATGCGAGAGAGATTTAGAGCTAATCTAGAGAAATGTGAAGAAGAAAAAAAGATACATGCGTACAGAAGATTTAAAAAGCCAGCAGTGGCAATTGCTTCTTTGTTTATCGTGGGAATACTTGCATTACAAACTACTTCTGCACAAAATTTAGTTCAAAGCTTTGTACAGCGTATCTCATTAGGAAATATAGGTGCTGAATATCTAGATCTCAGGACTGGAGAGCCTGTGCCTGCCGAATATAAAGGAAAACTTTTTGATAGCAATGGAAATCTTATTGAAATAATGCCGAAAACTATTGGAGAATTATACACAGCAGAGGGAGAGCAAGTTATAGCCTTTGTTAGTGAGGATGTAGCAAAGGATGGTATTCTAACTGCATCCCGCGAAAAGAAATGGGCAGAGGCGAATTCTATAATAGTTGCAGAGGATGAAGAAGAATCATTTAAAATCACAGATACTAGTATACTTAGCCAATATACTTGTTTTGAGGTAAAGATGCCAAACTACTTGCCAGAAGGTTATGTTTTTGATTATGCAGAACTACACCCTGAAAAGGAAGGGGAACGATTAGAAGACATAAAGAATCGTAAAATTATAAGTCTTTACTTTACAAAGAAGGGAGAAGAGGGGTATATTTATATGTCGCAACGATTTAATTGTGAAGAAACAGCAGGGGAAGCAGGTGCAGGGGAAAAACCAATTAAGATTGATATCAATGGCAACCCTGGTATCATGTATGATAACGCTGTAGTTTGGACAACAGAAAAAGTTAATTATATGCTAATTGATTGTGCTGATATAGGCAGAGAGGAATGTCAGAAAATTGCTCGTTCAATCCAATAATCATAATCGTTGATTGGATCGTGCAAGGTATGCTTTAGAATATTTGCTGGTATAACTAGAAAAACAAATGATGTATCCAACCTATTTGTAGAAAAAGCTAAGGGTATATCCCAAATTCTGTGTAAACTCTAAAATGGAATAAAGCTTGACGATAGAAGCACGTTGCTAGACATACTAGGCCTTGGTTGGTGTAAAATTAGACAGATGCATTAAAATAGGTTCTGGAATATTTTTCAGAGCCTATTTTACATTTAAAAGTATATAGATTTCTATTTGAACTTGTGAAAAATGTAAGATTATATCTTCTTATATTTACTAACAAATTATTACTACCAGCTTTCATTATGTATGATTTCATCTAGTTTTTTTCGGGGACGAGCCTTTGGCATTTCGCTACTATATCCAACAGTGATAATGCTAACAACATATTTATCAGAAGGAATATTTAGAATCGGGCGTATTTCTTCTTGAGTAAACCATGCCACCCAGCAGGTTCCTAAGCCCAAATTTTCAGCTTCGATTACCATATGCTCAATAGCAATAGTGGTATCTCTAATGATTTGCTTTAGCTCGGGATGGGGACTACTCTCATTAATTGATATATCCTCCCCCTTTACTCTAGAGCGCATGTCTGCGACACATACAATAAAGACTGGGGCAGAAAGCATCCATTTTTGATTATGAGATACGTAGCTTAGTTTCTGTCTATTTAACTCTGATTTTACTATAATGAAATGCCAAGGCTGCGAATTGCTACCAGAAGGAGCAAGTCTGGCACTTTCTATTAGTTGAGTTATTTTTTCTTCTTCTATTGATCTATTTATATATTTTCTAATACTTCTCCGTGTTCTTATTTGTTCAAGCATATTGAAATATCCTCCTTAAAATCATTATTATAGTTTAAGTATAAATACTTAGTACCTTATCAGATAGATTTAAGAATTTGAAATTTATAGGTAGAGTAGCTAAATGCTTGCTCCTAGCTTTTCAGCACGTTGTAATGCATCAGTTTTCTCAATATCACTTATATCATAAACACCTGGAACTACTATAGCCCCTCTATCTTGCCAATTCATGTATTTAACTATACCTCTATAGGTTTCAATTATTCCATTGAACCATTCTATTTCATTTTCTGCACCACATGTAAGTAAAATACTTTCTTTTATTTTTAGTTGATTTTTACATGTTGGTCTTACATATGAATAAAACTTATCAATAACCGCTTTGATTTGTGCGGACATTCCAAACCAATATAAAGGAGAAGCAAATATTATGACATCTGCTTTTTCCAACAGTGGTTCTAGTTCTGTGAATCCATCATGAAAGGAACAAGCGGTACCTGTACTCCAACAGGTATTACAAGCTTTACACCCATGTATTGTCTTAAATGCAGTTTCAAATTTAATTGCATTATGTCCTTTAGATTGTGTGCCCTTAATAAAAGCATTTGCCAATAGATCGCTGTTACCATACTTTCTTGGACTACCTGTAAGAACCAAAATATTTTTTGACATAATCATTCCCCTTGTAAAATGTTTTAACTTCATTGCCACTTTAGTATATAATTATATGTAGGGTGTGTGAAGTACGCACATTTACTACAGATACTTACCGAAAGGAGAGTGTGTTTATGGGTAGTAAAACAGGTGTTGACTTAAAAGATACAGCATTTGGATATACATTAAGTATTATTAATGGAAAATATAAAATGATTATTTTATATTGGTTGGCTGAATATGAAGTTTTACGTTTCAATGAATTAAAAAGGCGCATAGGGAATATTTCTTTCAAAACATTAAGCTCAACATTAAAACAGCTGGAATCTGACAACTTGATTGTTAGAATTGAATATCCGCAAATACCACCGAAGGTAGAATACCAGTTATCAGAGCGGGGAAAATCCTTAATTCCTATACTAGATACCATATGTAGATGGGGGCAAAAAAATCGAATCTAATAGTGTGAAGTAAGAAGGAAGTTTAGATACTTCATAATATTAGAGAAAAAAGAAATAACATGAATAGACAGT
Organism: Alkaliphilus peptidifermentans DSM 18978; assembly: GCF_900101495.1. GTDB lineage: Bacteria > Bacillota > Clostridia > Peptostreptococcales > Natronincolaceae > Alkaliphilus_C > Alkaliphilus_C peptidifermentans. The sequence continues at coordinate 8,932 of NZ_FMUS01000011.1, read as the reverse complement.
GATGGTTTATATGATTGGAGGAAAAATCCTTGGGCTGCATTGCCACAATACTAGGTCTATGGGTAAAAATGAGAAGGGCCTTAGAATGGATATAATGAAAAAAGATAAACTAGATGAGTTAGGCTATAATAAAGGAGAGCTTCACACTTAAGTGAAAAGGTTACAATTACTATAAAATAGAAATACAATGAAAAGAAGCGTACATAGATAAAACTAAGAGTATGAATAAGCCCACTAATTTTAAAAAATTAGTGGGCTTGATAGTTTAAAAAAAGATATTGCAGTTAGGATTATGTTTAATTTACATGCTTTAAGCAGAAATAGAAATATTAAAATTTTTGATAGATTTACTTGTTTTGCTACGAAATATTAAGTGAAAGGTAAGTATATAAAATGATCTACATGTAGAAATAAAACTCAAAGGAGGTGAAGCATTGAAAATAACAGAGGAAAATTTTATTGATGAGTTGAAGAAGGGGAACGAGAAAGCTTTAGAGTATGTTATTGACAACCATACTTGGATTATAAAAACGGTTTTAAAAAAACACCTCTATTACCTCATGGAATTTTATGAGGAATGTATGAATGATTGTTTGCTCGCTATTTGGAAAAATATTCATTACTATAACCCTAATAAATCTACCTTTAAAAATTGGGTAGGTGGAATTGCAAGATATAAGTCAATTGATTATGTGAGGAAATATCTAAAGAATATAGAAAATGAAAATATGGAAGAGGTAATTGTTGAAGTAGAAGATCAGTCCCTTAGAGAAATTCTTATAAATGAAGTTAGGGAGGAAACAGAAAAAATCCTTAGTAATTTATCGGAAAAGGATCAAATTATTTTTAAAAAGCTATATTTACAAGATAAAAACATAGATGAATTATCTCAAGATATGGGGATTAGTAAATCGGTTCTTTATAATAGGATTTCTAGAGGAAAGAAGAAGCTACGTGATAAGATTAATAAACAGGGAGGGTATAAAGGTGAAGGATACTAATATATATGAGCTATTGAATGAAATGGATTTTGATATTAATGACTATGAAAAGCAAGACCTTACAGATATAGAAAAGAAATATTTAAAAAATACTATAAAAAATAATTTTAAAAACAAGAGAAAAAAACACAAGGCTAAGAAATTTGGAAGCATTGCAGCAGCCTTAGTATTAACTATAGGAATTTTTAGTCAAACAAGTTCTGGAAGAGAAGTTTATGCCAGCACCCAATCAATGATTTCAGAAATATCTTATTCTATTGGTAGAGCGTTAGGTGTTGAAAGAGATGTGGAGATTTATAGCAATGTAGTTAACAAAGTAATAGAGGATAAAGGGGTAGAAATAAAATTAACTGATGTCATTATTGATAAAGATGAGTTGATTATTTGTACAGTAGTAAACACAAATAGGCCTGTAGAGGGGTTTAGTTTGGATTATAACATTTTTATTAATGGAAAAAAGATTGGACCTTGGGGTGGCACAGGTTCATATGGAAAAGTTGACGACACTGAAACGATATTTACCCAAATTGATTATATTGTTATTAAAGATATTGATACTAAAGAAAATCTAGATATAAAAATTGCCTTTAATGAGTTGAATTACTTTACTATTCAAAATGATAATGTGGTAGAAGGGAAAGTGAAAGGAAAGTGGATTTTTGAATTTACAGCAGATGGTAGTGAGTTAATGAAAGATACTCATGTACTTCCATTAGATTATTCCTTCGAAATAGCTAATAAAACCTACCGCTTAGAAGAATTTAGATACAATTCTGTAAGTCAAAAGATAGAAGGAAAAGTAGAAGGCGAATCTAAAAGTTTTTATCAATTAGATTTAAGAGGACATGATAATTTAGGAAATGAAATAAACTTCTATTTAAGTAGGCAATCAAATGAAGATTTAGTATTTAAATATGAGAATTTTTATAAAGACTTTTCTGATGAAATTACTTCAATTACCTTAACTCCATATGCTGCAAAACTGCCGGAAGAAAGTGGTAGGATGAGTAATGATTATGAGCAAGCTGGAGAAACATTTACAATATTATTAAATAAGTAAGGATGGCTATAATAACAGAAGTGCCGTATCATAAATGATATGCTCCCCTTGTAGTAGACAGTTAGTTTATTATGAGGGGAGGTTTTTTATGGTAGAAGAACTAAAGGACTTACTGGAAAAGTAAGTCCTTTAAAATTGCATGGGGTAAACTTACCAATAGCAAGAATGAATTTTTGAAAAGGAATACTAGTATATATGAAGATTATTTAAACGGAATGTGCTACCTAATTTGTTTTAGGTGGCTCATTTTTGTTTATTAAATTTAACTTTAAGTATTGATTTTATGATAGTTTACATCTAGAATAGTAAGACTTCATTTGACCCAATACTTATTTATAACATAAAGAGGTCTACATTATGCCAGTTACGGTGAACCGTATCCATAAATGACGGCGGTTTTTTGATGTCCCTATAAACTCAGGGTTACAAGAGATATATATGAATTTTATGATTTATAATCTACCATTATATGTTTGTTTGCAATACTTCTGATACTAGCTTCACTAGTCGTAGGTTGCACATCTTTATAACATATACTCTTTGCCCCAACGACATAATTCTGTTAAAACAGGTTCTAACGATTGTCCACTTTTAGTTAAAACATATTCTACTTTAGGTGGAATAGTTGCATAAGGTATTCTTTCAATAAGCTTTGTTCAAATTCAAAGCTAAGCAGGGCGAAGCTATAAATCCAACAGACTTATTGAAGTTGAGGTAAAAATTCAAAACACGAAATATACTTTTCTAAGATGTTATGAATATCTCCCATACACCTATGGATACATTGGATAATGTAGATATTGCATTGTTGTGGGATCTAGAATTATAAATGGAGAACCGATCATAAATAACCGTGGTTTTATATAAATAATGCAAATCATATAACATTACTTGACATTCGATATAACTTGAAATATAATAAAATCAAAATATATAGAACGGTGGTAAATTTATGATAATTGATAATATAGAAGTACATAATAATTTGACCTATGATTTCTTAGCAAGTTTATACAGATTGAACAATAATGAGAAAATGATTGATAATATAAGTGAATATAAAGATTTAGTAATGAATTTTAAATTAAATGAAGATATAATAGATTGGACAAGGAGAAGTAAAAAGAAAATTTCTGAGGAAGTTATGACAAAAATGAGTGTCTTTTTTGACTCAGAAACTTATTATGGTATGTGTTTAATTCCTTATATTGTTGATTATAAAATAAATTCTATTGAAGAGTTTATTAATGTATTAAAATCAATACCTCCAACTGATATGTTGAAAAATTTTATTGATACTGGATATGGGCCAAAGGATGGATTAGTATCTACTGATTTAGTGCAGGAATTAATTAATAACTATAAAAAAGCAACAGCATATATAAATGATAAGATATCAATACCTTCAAAACAAAAATGGGATCTTCTTCAATTTTTTGTGGATCCTGAAAAAATGAAGAGAGAATTAATTGAATTACTAACATGGTTTTATGAAAACATATATGTTTATGAAGAGGAAAAAATTAAAGTGGTATTATATAAAAACACTAAAGAAATTAAAAATACATTAGCTAAATACGGTAATGAGTACTTAGAATTACTATTTAATATAAAACCTAATAAGTTAAAGAATTTCAGGAGGGTAATATTAATACTATCATATAGCTATGAATTTGGAAGTATGTCCTCAAGTAATGATGAGAATGATTACATATTTTTAATTGGATATAGATATCAAGATATCTTTGTTAAAGGAAAACATGACTTGCTGTCAAATGTCCAAATATTTAAAGCCCTGGCTGATGAAACTAGATTAAATATTATTAAGCTATTATCAAAGAAAAGCATGTATGGAAGAGAGATAGCACAAGAATTAGAATTATCAAATTCAAATATATCCTATCATACATCAATGCTAATATTTCATAATCTTATTATAAATACAAAAGAAGACAATAAAACTTATTTTTCATTAGATAAAGAAGAATTAAGAAAAGTAATTAATTCTTCTATAGATAAACTAATTATATAATTTTTTTATCATAACGTTCGATAGTTATTGAATGTTAATTGATTAAATTGCTATAAAACAAAAAGAATAGAGGGACATTTATGATTTTTAATAATAGAAATTTTACTCTTTATACAATGGGGAGATTTATATCAATAATAGGAAGTGGTATTCAGGACATAGCAATAATACTTTATATTCTAGATATAACTAAGTCAGGTACAATGGTTGGGATATTAGGTTTAATGAGTACAATTCCCCGGTTAATTCTACTACCTATAAGCGGGGTAATAGGAGATGTATGGAATAGAAAATATATTATGGTGGTTACTGATTTGGCAAATGGTATTTTAGTATTGACTTTGTTTATATTAACGATGTTAGGACACACAAATATGATTATTATTTTTATAGTTCAAGCAATACTGTCGATGCTTAGTATTATATTTAGATGTGCTACAAGAGCGATGATTCCAGAGTTAGTAGCAGATAAAGAATTAGCAAAATCAAATGCTACAATAAAGGGTATAGAAAATTTTACTCAAGTGATGGCGCCTATATTAGGAGCCATTATATATGGTTTAGGAGGAATAAAAATTGTATTTTTGATTAATGGAATATCCTTTATATTATCAGGGTTAAGTGAATGTTTTATAAAATATAATAGGAGTAAGGTAGAAGAGAATGTTTCAATTATCAACTCATATGAAAAGTTTCTAGAAGGGTTTAGATTTATTAAAAGAAATGAAGGAATAAAGCAAATATGCTACCTTTATACTTTTTCCAGTACACTAATTATTCCTCTAATTTCGGTTGTAATTCCATTTGTACTTAAGGAGGTAATAAAATTTTCAGATTATCAGTTTTCTATATTGCAATCATCTTACGTTGTAGGAATGTTCATAGGAAGTATTGCTATAGGAACTTTATTATCTAATTTGAAGGAAAGATCTATTATAAGATTAGGTTTATTCTCAAGTATTATTATTGTAATAATATTCACATTGATTGTTTCACCCTTTGCAATTAAATACTTCAAGGAGTTTATTTTGAGTTATATGATTTTAGTTGGGTTAGTATTAGCGATAATGGGAGGTATAGATATAATTTATGATACTCCAGTTGAGACTAATCTCCAAAGAATGATTCCCAATAATATGCGTTCTAGGGTCTTAGCTACTACACAGTTTATTTTCGGTTTGGGAATACCTCTAGGACAAGCTGTATTTGGATTTTTATTAGACAAAGTTTCAGTGTTTTCAGTCCTTGGAATACTTAGTGTAGTGTATGCAATAGGAGTATTGATATTTCTTATTAATGCTACGGAAGATGTGTATGGTACAGAATTAATTAGTACTTAGATTATTTATAAAAAATACATTTGAAAGGTTGTTTAAGATAAAATATAGAATTAGTGCATTTTGAGGTCTTTAGACTGTTAGCAACTATTATAGCCATGCCCCAATAGAAATTCATAACGATGATAGTCTGTATAGCTATGAAATATTTACAAAGGTGTGGCCTCAAGCCCATGCTTTGAGGAAAAATGGTTCTATGTATGAAATGGGAAAGGATATAAAATGTGAAGTAGTTGCTATTCATGGGGGTTATGATTCTCATCCAGCTTATGGCATTAAAGCCTCTTTAGAAAAGATAATAGATAAATTTAAGTTCTATGAATAAGAAAATTGTGGTCATAGCTCTTGGACTGAAACTTAAATAAATGGGCAATGTGCAAATTTAAAAGATTTAGAGGACATAGAAAGAGAGCAGAAAAATGGCTATCTGAAGTGAAGAAAAGAGAGCCAAATTTATTTGCACACTGGCAATACCATAACAGGAATATTAAAATGAGTTGAATGATAAGAGCCGGATGAAGGGAGTCTTTCAAGTCCCGTTCTCTGAGAAGTTAAGGGGGAGATTCCTTTGGCTTACTCGACTGCGGGGTGCGACGGGTAACCGGCGTGTCTACCGTGACTCTAACATGACACTTAATAACGGAGGTGAGTTAAAATGATAAGTACAGTTACAGGAGCAATAAAAGCCAATAAAATGTGAAAAACACTGATGCATGAACATATTATATGTGACAGTAGTGGCGCTGATCATATAGAGACTACAAATTATGATAAGAAAAACATTTTAAAAAGAATGGTTCCATATCTAATAAAGATGAAAGAGGTAGGATGCGATTCTTTAGTAGACTCCACACCACCAGGGGAAGGAAGAGCGGTTAGAATCCTTAAGGAGTGTTCATTGCAATCTGGATTAAATATTGTTACTAATACAGGGTCTTTTTATGGAAGAGGAGTTAGTAAAGAAATCAGAGATAATGATATTGATGGAATTGTACATATTTGGCAGAAAGAGTATATTGAAGGAATTGATGGAACCGATATCAAACCAGGCTTTATAAAAATAAATAAGATACCAGTAAACCTGCTAGAAAAGAAGGAATTTGATACAAATATATGGAATGGTAATGGAGTATATTTACGAGAAAATTATTAAGGCTGCTAAACCCTATCATAGTAATTAGTTTACTAATAATATCCATATGTTCTGATATTGGAAAGACTCTAATTTCGTTTATTTTATTTATATTTACAATCATAAAACTATTGTTGAGTTAGATAATTTGGGAGGAATTATGAAAATTTTATTGATAGAAGATGATATAAAACTAAAAGAATATGTTAGTGAGTATTTAGAAGCCTATGGGTATAGTGTTTCAGGAATTGATGATTTTGATAATGTAATGGATAAAGTAGAGGAAGTCAATCCTGATTTAATAGTACTAGATATTAATTTACCTAGCTTTGATGGATTTTACTTCTTAAAGCTTATAAGAAAATTATATAATATCCCAGTAATAATACTATCAGCTAGAAGCGATGAAGGCCAGCAGATAAGGGGAATGGAGATTGGAGCCGATGATTATGTAACAAAGCCCTTTAGTATAGGGATTTTACTCGCCAAAATAAATGCCCTATTAAGAAGAGTAAGTAAATATAGTGAAGCAGAGGAAGAATATCAAGGTGGGTTATCTATAATCCATGATAGTATGAAGCTAAATTATCAAGATAAGATTATAGATCTTACAAAAAATGAGTATAGAATACTAAATATGCTACTAAACAACGTTGGAAAAATTATTACTAGGGAAGATCTCTTAGAGGCCCTATGGGATGATACTAACTTTATCGATGATAATACTTTGACAGTTAATATGACTAGAGTAAAGAAGAAGTTAAGCAACCTAGGAGTTCATAATGCAATTATAACAAAAAGAGGAGTAGGCTATGTCTTTAGTAGAGTTGATAGTTAAGGTACTAAGAGTTAAAAGTGTTGAGTTAATTGCGCTGTTAATGAATACTCTTATTATGTTAGTATTTTATAATCTTCTATACGAAAATAGTGAAGTTGTATATCCCCTTAGGTTAAGCGGATTTGTAATACTAGTATATTTTATTATTGTCACTGTAAGATATAGGGGGTTTATAGAAAAATTAAAAGAGAGTAAAGTAAGCCCTGATTATGATAATTTAAGTGATAATTCTAGCGAGGAAGAAATATTAGATACAATAAGCCATATCCACAAGAATTATCTTAAGGAGATTCATACATTAAAGCAATTTATAAGTGATAGAGATAATTTATTTTCCCAATGGATTCATAATATGAAAACTTCCATAACTGTAATAGATCTAGCCTGTGAAAAGAGCAGTTCACATACTAAGGATGATAAACAGATTAATGATATAAAAGAAGAAAACAATTTACTTAAAAAGAATTTGGAAGAAGCTTTAACTGTACTCCGATTAGAGGACTTCTCAAGGGACTATGTTTTAAGTTCTTGTAATTTAAGAGAACTGGTTAATGATGTAGTCAATGGGAAGAAAAGAGACTATATTTATAAAAGAGTATTTCCTAAAGTGGACATAGATGAGGACACTTATGTCTACACTGATAAAAAATGGTGTGGATACATGTTAGAACAAATACTGTCTAATGCTATAAAATATTCAAATAATAAAAAAGGTAGTAAGATAGAAGTATATGAAGTAAATAACAGTGACACAGTTGGACTATTTATTAAGGATGAAGGTATTGGAATAACTAAAGAAGACCTATCAAGAGTATTTGAACCATTTTTCACTGGAAGTAATGGTAGAATAGAAAGAAGTTCAACGGGTATTGGGCTTTATATGGTAAAGATTATAGCAAAAAAACTTGGACATAGTGTTGAAATAGAGTCAGTGATTGGTGTTGGAACACAAGTTAAGATTATATTTAACAAGTAGGGTATTATATAATTTAATAAAAAACCTTTCCAAAATGTAAGGTTATGTAAGGGAAATCCATTTAAAGATTGTGGATTTCCTTTTATACTAAGAATATATAATATACAAATAAGAGATGCTGTATTCTTAGTACATGAGGGGGATATAATATGGAGATTTTGAGGGTAAATAATTTAACAAAGATATATAATGCCTATAAGGGAGCAAAGGAAGTTAAAGCATTAGACGGTATAAGTTTAGAGTGTATTAGATTTGCTGGACACGTATAAAGGTTGCTATAATAAACCTAGAAAGGACGTGTTACAGCTATGAGTAATAAAAATAAATTCACTGAAGATTATAAGAAAGAAATAGTAAAGCTTGTTACAGAATTAGGCAAAAAACCAACTGATGTAGCCAAAGATATTGGCGTTACCCCTACAAGTATTAGAAGATGGGTAAAACAGTATAGCCTTCATGGAGAAGATGCCTTCCCAGGGAAAGGTAAACTTCGACCAGCAGATGCAGAGCAAAAAAGACTAGAGAAAGAAAATAAGGATCTCAAGGAGGAAATTGC
>NZ_FMUS01000017.1 GCF_900101495.1 Alkaliphilus peptidifermentans DSM 18978 | reverse complement strand
AACTAGCTAATCAGACGCGGGCCCATCCTGTACCGAAATTCTTTGACCCATAAGGGATGCCCCTTTAGGGTTTTATGAGGTATTAGCAACGGTTTCCCGTTGTTGTCCCTCTGTACAGGGTAGGTTGCCCACGCGTTACTCACCCGTCCGCCGCTATTCAAATGTTCAACACTCAATACTCAATGAATGCCACCGAATACTCAGTGTTGAACATTTGAATCGCTCGACTTGCATGTGTTAGGCACGCCGCCAGCGTTCATCCTGAGCCAGGATCAAACTCTTAATCAAAATTTCTGGGTACATCTTTTAAAAAGATGTGTTTTTTTTTGCTGGCTTAATATCTATACTGTTTAGTTTTCAAGGACCTATTTTAGGGCCTCAGCCCCATCCGCCATTAAGTGGCGACTTAAATAATATAGCATGTTTTGTTTGTGTTGTCAATTACTTTTTTTGCGATTGCTACCCTCAGAAACAACTTGTCATTTGAGCAGCTTATATAATATATCACATCTAAATTCTATTGTCAATACTTTTTTCTATCTAATAAAAACTTTTATTTGTGTTCCACACCCTTTGTTTGGGCGACTTAACTACTATACCATTTATGTAGTAACATTACAACTTGTAGTTTATTCCAATTCAACAAGAAATATTCTTCTTTTTACATACGAAGTTATTAATATATATTAAGTAGAAATCACAAAAGCATTTCATGCTCTAAAATATTGATCATAAGGGGGAATGCCCCTTAACAACCCCGTATTACATAGGAAGTTCTGAAGGAACTATCCTATGTAATAAATAAGGCGATGGTGCTTACGCCCCATCGCCTTCATTTCTAGTGATTATTATGGTTAAACATCTATCTTTATATTTAACACTTGCACTATCAATCATCATTCCAATCAAGTTTAATTCTTCGTAGTTTTCATTTTCTCCTGCTAGTTCCCATAAATATTCTTCTACCGGTTGCTGTCTTGGAATAGATAAGGAGTTTTGTAATTCCTCCAGTTCTTCAGGTGATAGATCAATTGAATAGCCAGCAATGGTAAGCTTTATACTTTCATTTTCTTCTTCTAGTTTGATATCACAGTGCCTTGCACCAGATTTCAATATAAAGTTGGTTAATTCGTTTATAATTTTGTATATTCTAGAATGATGATCACTCAATGTTATTCTCCTCTTTTTAAAGCCTCTAGAATCGGAACAAGTACAGCAGCCACCATACCTCCCGAGAATCCATTATTGTACAGATTCATGCCACCATGTAAGTAACCAACATTCATTACCATGGCCATGTGAAGGAAACCTGCAACTACTCCACTCTTCCAACCGAACTCACCAGCAATTGGCGCCAATGTTGTTCCAAATAGTGCTGCCAGTAAAGGTCCGGTGGTATTTACCTCCCAAGTCATTATTAAGCTTGCAAGAAACACGCCTATAATAACAGGAAGAACATTTTTTAAATGCTTACCAAATGCACCGAAGCCTACTATTGTAAATATACCTCCAATAATTGGTCCATTTAATTGTCCTCTAACCATAAGAACATATCCTGTTGTTATTATACCCAATATACTCATATTAATTAAGGATAACCCGAAGCCGTCAAGAATAACAAAGTCCTGCACTAGTCGTCCTGTTCTTTTCAGCAATCTTTTATAACCCCTTAAAGAGTTCTTGTTTAACACAAACCCTAGTATAAACATAGCAATAAAGATTAAAGCCAAATATATGCCAAGAATTTGGTTATATCCTTCTGCTATCACTAGTCTTCTTTCATTTTCTACTCCAAAGGCCCTTAAGACTGCCATGAAGAATGTGCCCACCATACCTGCCGTAAAACCAATGTTATATAGGTTAAAGCCTTGATGAAACTTAATAAAATGATGGGCAAGTGCAGGAAGCACGAAGCCTGCAACTAATCCAAATATGTTTCCCAATATAACAGCTATTAGAATTGGAAATCCTAACCCAAAGCTTATTTGACTTACCAAAGGGGCTAGGGCTGTTCCAAATAGGGCTATCAATATAAATTTATTAAACTTTTCGTTTTTATACTTACAATAAAAATAAACTCCCATAATAATAGGCCATACATTATAAAGGTTTTTACCAAATAGAGCAAAACCCCCAACAGTTAACACAGCAGCCATGGTGGTTCCGTTCATATCCACCCTGTTCTTTTTAGCAATAACTATGGCTATAATCATTAAAGCTCCACTGTTAAATAAAGCTGCTCCTATATTGCCTATTGCCATATAGTCAGAGACCAAAATACTGGGGTCAACTAAAATACTCAATAATCCATCGAATATCTCTCTAGGACTATTAAAAACTAAAGATGAGATTAATACAAATACTGCAAACGCTGTCATGATTTTGTATTTTATATCTTCATTTATTACTATTATATCTGCGACGTCTTCTTCACCTTCCCTTACTTTAAGTTTTAATTCAATAGATTCCTGCATTATGTTTCCCCCTTAACTCAAATAAAAAGATCTATATTATAATAGTTATTTTAATGCCAAAACTATTATATCTAATTAGTTAACTATACACAATGCTTTTTTGTCAAAAAATAAACATGTCGATTTTGTAATAATAGCTCGAAACTTATCTATCAAATATCCATTCTAGATCATGCTTTTATTTAACTGTCTTCTATCATTAAAGTATTTTTTATAAGAAATTAATGTTCCAATAAATGTTGCGATGGCTACGGTTGATAATAACATGAAGGTTACCATTATTTGATATCTAATTGCCATTACAGGAGAAAGACCTGCTAAAATTAGCCCCGTCATCATCCCTGGCAGTTGAACTATACCAAGCGTCTGCATAGCATCAACCGTTGGTTGCATTCCAGTGCGGATGGAATCTCTTATTAAATCAATCGATGCTGACCTCTCTGTAGCACCTAAAGAAAGCTTTATTTCCACCTCTTGATATTTATTTTTAAAATTTTGATGTAGCTGTTTAAAGGTAAGTCCTAAGGCCACCATGGCATTACCCACTATCATTCCACTTACAGGAATAACCTCCGAAGGATGATAGCTTATAGCCTTTGTTAATACTAGAATCATAATTGTAATTGATGCACCCATAAAAATCGAAATAAATGCTGTTAGCTTTCCTCCTTTAATTCGACCTCCCCTTTTAGCAGCAATTTGGCTAGCATTAAATATCATAACCAGCAGTAGAATAGTTGTTATAAGCCAATTGGCAGCGCTAAAAATATAGGTTAAAACAATTCCTATAAAGGATAATTGCAAAGTTGCTCTTATTACGCCGATTATAATATCCTTCTCCAATTGTATTTTTTGCGTTTTAGATATAATTAATGCAATAAATACTAGTATGGTCGTTAATGATAAGGTTAGTATACTCATAATATTCCTCCCAGTCTCTATCCGATAAATTCTTTTATATATTCCTCTTTTGGGTCCAAAAAAAAGCTTTCGGTGGTTGTATCTAATTTCACTTTACCCTCGTGTAAAAATACGGTTCTATTTCCCATACGCTTTGCTTGTTCTACGCTATGGGTTACTAATATAACTGTTGGTTGTTGTAATTCATATGTTTTTTTGATGAAGTCCTCCACCAATTTAGTGTTTATTGGATCGAGGGAGGATGTTATTTCATCCAATAAAATCACTTTGGGTTCTAGTATTATGCTTCTTAATAGGCATATTCGTTGTTGTTCTCCACCAGATAAATCCTTGCAGTTTTTTTCAAGGATATCCGGGGTCAAATTTAGATTTTCAAGCAGTTTACTAATTTTCTTTTCTTGGATTGGCTTCTTGTGTAGCTTTAAAGGATATTCAATGTTTTCCCGAACCTTGTCTCCGAATAAATATGGTATCTGAAAAACATAGCTAATTTCTTGTCTTAATCTTATAGGATCTATCTCCATTATATTTTTATTGTTAAAATCAATTGTCCCTTCGTCAAAGGATTCTAATCCATTAAGTGTTCTTAACAGCGTAGACTTCCCTCCACCAGATGGCCCCATAATATTTACGAATTCACCGGCAACTATTTTTAAGGATACATCCTTTAGTATTTCTTGTGTTTCTCTTTTAATATATAGATTTTTGATAGATATCATTTGTCTAACTCCTTCGTATTGAATAATGCATCCATATCAATTTTTTCAACAAGCTCTACCATCAGTTGCTTTAGTAATGTCCGTTTATGAATCGGCAATGTATTAAATAGGTTTTCAGTAAAAACTTCATCTTCATTAATGTGCTGTTCTACAATTTCTTTTCCTTGCTCTGTTATACTCAACAATACAATTTTACGATTTTTTTGTACTCTAACCCGCTGTATTAAATCCTTGGATTCAAGACGATCTACAATCCCCGTTAGTGTAGATGGTGGAATATGATACTTGCTACTAATTGTTTTTTGATTGATTTTCCCATGCATATATATCCTTTCAAGAATATACATGTCTTGGGGCAAAAGGCTAGATGTATTGTTTTGAAAGGTCTCCTTATACTTAATAATATCTATTAGCTTATGAATTAACTGTTGATTGTTCATTATTCACCCTCCGTATGATTCGAGTATCGTATATTAATAGTTTATCTTATATGTAATTAAACATCAAGTGCATCTAATTTGTTTTGGAAAGCAAATCTTAAAAGCAAAAAACCAAGGGGCTAACCCTTGGTATCGCTAGGCTTTTTACAGCATATATTTTAATGAAAAATCATTACCACTTATTTTCTTAAATAGCTCGTTATATTTATACCTTCCCGATGGCTTTATAATCTCATTTATTAAGAACTCTCCAAAATCCTTGGGCTTTTCAGTTATCTCGGCATTAAATCGTTCTTTAAAAACCTTTGTCAGCATTTCACAGGTTACATCTCCCATGAAGTAATTATGTAAATAGATAGGATGGGTGGTAAAATGAATTGTATATGCCCAAGGTGGAGCCTCACCAAAGGGTTCTTCCTTTAGAACCTCCTTTGAGTTTTTCCAGTATAAATCATAAATATCATCTAAGCTAGTAATGTTATTTTTGTATAGACTATGATCAAAGAATATTCTATTAATGGCTCTTAAGGAGTTAAGTTTTCTATATTCTCTTAGTGCAGAGAATTCATTTTCAACCTTGTCTGCATCAGTAAAAAATTTACTATAGAAGGCTGGTTTATATAAAAAGCCTTGAAATAAATTTGCTATACCCTCACTAATAATTCCACTAACACCTTCATTTAATATAATTTCTTCTGGGTTTAGTAGAAAGGAATGAATACCGTGTCCCGTTTCATGAAGAAGCACTCCATACTCATAGTATTTATTTTTTACATTGGCTAGAATCCTCGAATCCTTAGCAGTTTCTATAGGAAAATTATATCCCCATTCCGATTTATTTGCTCTAGGAAAAATGTCATAGGTTATATTGAATTTTGATATATCTATTCCAAATGTGTCAAACATCTCTTTTAGATTAGTATAATAATTTGACATGTCTACTGTTTTATTAAGTGAAGGAGAAATTATTGAATCTATGTATTGTTCGTCCCACGGCATAATCCTATCGTCACATATTATTTTTTTAGCATATTTTTCTCTGGCCTCATTCATTGTAGGAAGCATTTCGTGTAATTGACTAATCCAATTGTCAAAGATGTTTACATCAAGCTCATCCTCTTCAAGCTTATAGGAAATAAAATCTTTTGCTCCATATAGTTTGGCATATTCTTTTCTTAGGTTTATTAAGTCAATGAATCCTGCATCCACCATTGGCTTATCTATTTGATTTTTGGTGAAATAAGCCCTCTTTCTTACTTCTCTATCCTTGTTTGTGCTAAGGATTTGATTTAGTTCAACTGATGAAATTGATTTACCGTCAAAGGTATTTCTAAAGGTATTTAGAATTTTTGAAAGCTCATTTACTTTTTGTTGAATTTCCATATCCAATTTATTTAAGTCTTCCGATAGATGGTAGGGCTTAAACAGATTATATAAAATTTCTACATTTCTCTTTTCAACAATTTCAAGCTCTTTTTCTTTATAATTAAGTATTTCCTCATAATGAGCCTTATTTTTTAAACCATCAATAAACTTTGAATAAGCGTCCTCAACACCAAAATCGTATCCCGTTGTAAACATTGACCATTGTAGTCTACCAAGATTAACCTGTAATTCATGTATTTCCTTACCTATTTCCTGTATCTTTGAGATTTTACCCATACAAACACCTCCCATATAAATTTTATTTTCCATATCATTATATCATTCTGTACATAAATCACAAAATTCAAAAAAGCTAATTATGGTTTATACCAAGCAATTAGCTTCATACTTAAGACAAAGTATATTTTATTAACAAACCCGATTTTTAAAACTAAAGTAAAGGGTTAACGAAGTTAAGATTAAAAAAGCTAAAGATAATCAGATATAAATTTTCAACTGTTTGAGCCGAAGCGAGTTTTAAAAATTCCTTATTTTCTTGGGCTCATTCCACTTTGGTTCTGAGTGGGTTTACGTAGTTTTGAAAATATCAGGGTTTATCTAAAACTAAAAGCTAATTATGGTTTATACCAAGTAATTAGCTTCTAATATTTTTCAATCTCTTCATTATTATAGTCCTTTATTGTGTATGCTAGTATCGCATCGCAATTGAATTCATAGGCTCTTCCTGGTTACATTTCCATATAGCATCGTTATCGCCAATCGGAATACGTTACTAAAAATCTTTAAGTAGATTAATCATCTCTATCGCCGTTGCTGCTGCCTCAAATCCTTTATTTCCAGCTTTAGTTCCAGCTCTTTCAATAGCCTGCTCAATTGTATCTGTAGTTAAAACACCAAATATAGTTGGAACTTCAGTTTCTAGCCCCACCATAGCTACTCCCTTAGTTACTTCATTAGCTACATAATCAAAGTGTGGGGTTGATCCACGAATTACTGCGCCAAGACAAATTACTGCATCATATTTACCTGACTTGGCCATTTTTTTTGCTACCAATGGAATTTCAAATGCTCCAGGTACCCAGCTAATTTCTATATTATCTTCATTTCCACCGTGTCTTTTAATTGCATCCAGTGCACCCTGTAGCAATTTGCCTCCAATAAACTCATTAAATCTTCCTACTATAATACCAAATTTTAATCCTTCTGATAATAATTTACCCTCATATGTTTTCATTATTGCTCCTCCTTCTTAAATTCCATCATATGTCCAAGCTTATTTTGCTTAGTTTTTAAATAGTATTCATTTTTTTCATTGTGGTTCATTTGTATTGGCACTCTTTCAACAATCTCTAAGTTATAACCAGATAGCCCCACCAATTTTCTCGGATTATTTGTCATTAGGTTTATCTTTTGTATACCTAAATCCTTTAGTATCTGAGCTCCCACTCCATAGTCCCTCATATCCTCTGGAAAGCCAAGGGCTAAATTAGCTTCTACCGTGTCGTAGCCTTCATCCTGTAAGGCATAGGCCCTTAGCTTATTTATCAAGCCAATGCCTCTACCTTCTTGACGCATATATAATATGATGCCCCTTCCTTCTGCCTCTATTTTTTTCATAGCTGTTGCCAGTTGGTCGCCACAGTCGCAGCGTAAAGATCCGAAGGCATCTCCAGTTAGGCATTCTGAATGAACCCTTACAAGCACAGGCTGATCTTTAGAAATATCTCCCTTTATAAGAGCAACATGATGTTCGTTATTAAGAACATTTTCGTAGCCAACAATTTTAAAGCTACCGTACTTTGTAGGCATATTTGCTTCGGTGACTCTTTTTATAACCTTTTCATTTTTTCTTCTATAGGCAATTAAATCTGCTATAGTTATAATTTTTAAATTATGCTCTGCTATAAAGTCCATTAGCTCCGGCACCCTTGCCATAGTACCATCTTCACTCATAATTTCACAAATTACCCCTGCTGGATATAACCCTGCCAGTTTTGCCAGATCCACTGAAGCCTCTGTATGACCGGCTCTGAATAGAACTCCACCATCTTTTGCAGCAAGAGGGAAAATATGTCCTGGTCTTTTAAATTCCTTAGGCTGTGTATTTTCTGAAACTGCTTTTTGGATAGTTAATGCTCTTTCATGGGCAGATATACCGGTTGTAGTTTCTATAGCATCAATAGAGACTGTGAAGGCAGTACAATGGTCATCGGTATTATGGGTAACCATCTGTGGTAGGTCTAATTGATTTAATCTTTCACCTGTCATTGGCAAGCAAATCAATCCTCTTCCATATTTCGCCATGAAATTTATTGTCTCAGGTGTTATTAGCTCTGCTGCCGCTACAAGATCCCCCTCATTTTCCCTATCTTCATCATCTACAACAACTATCATTTTCCCCATTTTAATATCTTCAATGGCTTCTTCAATTGTATTAAATTTGTATTTCATATTCTTCGCCTCCCTCTTTATTGATCAAATCCATGCATAGTAAGAAAATCTAGAGTAATGTCTTTTTTCTCCTGCTTCTTTTCTGTACCATAGATCATTAGCTTTTCAATATACTTTCCTATCATATCGCATTCAAGATTCACTAATTGTCCAACCATCTTATCAATTAAAGTAGTTTCATCTTTAGTATGGGGAATAATTGATACTTTAAAAACTCTTTCATCTATATATGCTACCGTTAGGCTAACTCCATCAATTGCAATGGAGCCTTTTTCAATAATATATTTTAGTAGCTTTGGATGAGGCTCAATTGTTATCCATACTGCATTAGATTCCTTTTCGTAATTGAGTATAATACCCACATCATCGATATGACCACTTACCAAGTGTCCCCCTAGCCTGGTTCCAACTGCCACTGCCCTTTCTAGGTTTACTTTGCTTCCAATCATTAAATCCTTTAAATTACTTCTTTTCATGGTTTCTGCCATTACATCCACCTGAAAACTATTATAATTAAAGTAATTAACTGTTAAGCATACTCCATTGGTTGCTATGCTATCTCCAAGCTTAACATCCTCCAGGATTTTGCTGGCAGCAATAATAATACTTGCTCCATCACCACTCTTCTTTATGGCCATTATTTGACCAATTTCCTCTATAATTCCGGTAAACATCTTAATCTTTCCCTTCTATATAACCTTCAATCATAATGTCTTGATTAAATCTATGAACAGACAGATTCTTAAGAACAAAAGCATCCTCAATCTTGTCTTTTCCTGCTCCTTCTACAGGTGTAATTGCAGTATCTCCACCTAGTATTTTGGGAGCAACAAAGGTCATTACTTTATCAACAATGCCAGATTCTAACGCTGAATAATTTAGAGTGCCTCCACCTTCAAGTAATACACTGTCAACTTTCATTTTTCCCAATTGAACCATTAGTTCCTTTAAATCAACCCTTCCATTTTCTTCTGGTAGTACTAGAAATTCTACACCCATTTTTTGTAGCTTTTCTATTTTCTCTGGTGGAGCCTTTATTGTAGTTGCCACCAGTGTTGGTTGTTCTTTAGCAGTTGTTACTACATTGCTGGTTAAAGGCAATTTGCAGCTACTATCCACTATAATCCGTATAGGCTGATTAACCTCCGAATTTAATAATCTAGTGTTTAATTGAGGATTGTCCTTCATTATTGTTGAAATTCCTACCATAATTCCAGCTACTCTATTTCTAATATGATGAACGTATTCCCTTGAAACCTCTCCAGTAATCCATTTTGAAGCTCCACTTGCTGTAGCTATTTTTCCATCTAATGTCATGGCTGTTTTTAGTATGCAAAAAGGTCTGTTTGTTGTTATGTACTTTATAAAAATTTCATTGAGCCTTTGTGATTCATTTTCCATAACACCGCTTATTACTTCTATTCCATTCTCTCTTAATATCTCTATACCTCTGCCAGCAACCAATGGATTGGGATCTGTCATTCCTACAATAACCGTCTTAATCTTACTCTTTATAATTGCTTCTACACATGGAGGTGTTTTGCCGTAATGGGAGCAGGGCTCTAGATTAACATAAAGCGTTGCTCCGTCGGCTTCATAATTTATTTGTTTTAATGCATCAACCTCTGCATGATCAAGTCCATATCCAGCATGATAGCCTTCTGCTAAAATTTTACCATTTTTCTCTATAACTGCACCCACCAAAGGATTTGGTCTTGTTTTTCCCCAGCCCTGCGTTGCTAGCTCCATAACCCTTTTCATATACTGATTGTACATATAATCACCTCTTTTTAGCTTTCCAAATTAAGCAAAATAAAATACCCTGAAGTGTCTTCAGGGTATAGATTTGCACAAAAGTATATATCAAAAAAATATACTTAATCAATTCCTTCTTCCATCCAGACTATACTGTCGGCTCTGGAGTTGCACCAGATCAGCCATAAGGCTCGCGGGCTTCGCATAATGCGTTACCGCCGGTGGGGAATTTCGCCCCGCCCTGAAGGTTTTATTCAATTTATAACTAAACAATAACATATCTTAATTAACAATTCAAGCACTTTTATTTGAAACTTCAGCAGCAATTTCTGTAGCCTTAATAGTCTCCTTATCCCTACTATTATTAACAATAAATATACCTGATAATATTACAATTCCACCAAGCAGTTGCAAGAGGTACAGACGCTCTCCCAATAATACAAATGCAGCAATAACTCCTATAAAGGGCATTAGGTTTATATAAACATTAGTCTGAGATGCCCCTAAATGCTTAAGAGCATATAAATATAAAAAGTAGCATAGGGCAGAACAAAAAAGAGCAAGATACAAAATATTAATCCATGATATTAGTGATATGGACTGCCATTGTCCTCTTTCGAAAAGGGCAAATGGCGTCAAAAATACTGCTCCATATATACCCTGCTTAAGGGTTAAGACAATCGTGGGATACTTTCCCTCCAATGGCTTATTGAGAATAGAATAAATAGCCCAGCTTAATGCTGCACCTATTATCAGTAAGCTACCTGTAATTTCTTGAAGATTAGTATTGACAGATATTGAATTGCCTATAACCAAAATAACTCCTATTAGTGATAAGCATACACCTATCATCTTTTTATAACCAATAGGTTTTTTATATATAATAGCTTCTATAGCTACTGTAAACAATGGTATTGATGCCAATAAAATAGTTGAATTTGATGCACTTATTAGCCTTAACCCGTAGTTTTCAAATATAAAATATACCGAGACTCCGATGAGCCCACACAGCACAATTCTTTTTCTATCTACAGAATTTATTTTCACTCCAGAATTCACCTTGAGGTTGATTATAGCAAGAAATAATGATGCTATTACAAAGCGCATTAGTGCTAGGGTTGCTGGTGGTACTTCCCTTAATGCAATTTTGTTGCTCGATGCAGATATTCCCCAAAAGAATATAGTGAATAGGATAGCTATAGTTGCTGATATTTTTTTGTTCTTCATCTATTATGTCTCCTTTGTTTGTTCTTTTCAGTTCATTATAATACTTATTTGATATCTTTGTAAACTTCTTTACTACATTAGTCACCATGGATTTGTAATATGCATAAAGTAATTATATCTATTATCAAATAAGGAGGGTTATTTATGCTTCAAGCTATTTTAATAGCTATTGCAATTAGCATTGACAGCTTTAGCGTTGGTTTTGCCTACGGAGTTAGAAACATTAAGGTACCCCTCCACTCTTTAATTATTCTAGATTTAATATCTGTGTCACTTCTAAGCATAGGTTTTTTTGCAGGAAACCTTTTAACTAGATATTTTCCACCAGCAATAGCAGAGTTATCTGGAGCCATTATTATTATTGGAATAGGTATATGGTATTTAATTCAAGGTTGGCTTAACCATAGATATCCACCATGTGAGCTACGTAACCCTACTTCGATTGCAATTATCAGTATAAAATCTTTAGGTATTGCAATTAATGTTTTAAGAGACCCTTCAAAGGTGGATTGTGATATATCTGGCATTATTGATACTAAAGAGGCAATTTTGCTGGGCTTTGCTTTAGCAGTAGATTCTCTGGCTGTGGGTGTAGCCGTATCAATTGCATCTATTTCTCTTATCTCTTTAACACTGATTCTAGTTGCCATAATGAATTTATTATTTTTAATTATTGGAATCAACTTGGGTAATAAGCTACTATCCAATAGATTTAGAGATAAAACCTCCTTTATACCTGGCTGTATATTAATTCTTCTAGGATTATTGCGTATCTTTAAATAAATGAGCTTATGCAAAACTGGATATACTAAAGAAAACACAAGCTGCAGGAGGTAAAAAATGGATTTTGCCCATAATGTTTTGGAGGTATATCTAGAAATATTAGTTGTTTACACTATTTTAGTACTTGAAGTTATAGGGATTTTTATTATTGCTTACTCTGCCATAAGAGGTTTCATAAATTATATTAAGGAAAGGCTAAAATTTAATGATACTTGTATTAAAATTGAAATAGCAAAGGGCCTAGCCTTAGGCTTAGAATTCAAACTGGGCGGAGAGGTACTGCGAACAATTTTAGTTAGAACTATGGATGAAATTAAGGTTTTGGCAGCGATAATTGTATTGAGGGTTATTCTTACCTATGTAATACATTGGGAAATCACCTCGGAAATTCATCAGGATGAAGAAATCAGAGAAAGTATTATGAATAAACGTAAGCTTAAGCAAAAAGAAAATAAAGAAAAATAATATTGTTTTTTTCCTTCTTATGGGGGTATAATCAATGACAGGATAGGAAGGAGGGTTATTTTTGTCAATTTTGCTAGAGCTTATATTAGATAGTGCTGAAGGTGCTTTTCTAGAGGTTGGAGCATTTGTTGGTGCAGTATTGTTATTGTTTGGTTATGTTAATTATAGGAAATCTGGTAGTTTTATAGCTACTATTCAAAATTCAAAGAAATGGCAACCCGTAATTGGAGCCCTATTGGGGCTAACTCCTGGCTGTGGCGGTGCTATATTTGTTATGCCATTATTCTTTAAAAAAGCTGTTACCTTTGGTACTGTAGTTGCAACTCTAATTGCAACTATGGGAGATTCTGCATTTGTTATTATTGCCAGTCATCCTATACAGTACTTAATAATAAGTTTATTGTCATTTTTTGTTGCAATAATTACTGGTTATATAGTTGATATGACAGGGCTGGGAAACAGCATTCTAAAAAAATACGATGAAAGAAAGCTTAAGAAGGATAAGGTTGATGCCCTTCATACGAACCTTGATCACTCCATGCAGCAATATGAGTGTGGAAAACATGGCAGCTGCGAAAGTCCTGTGATTAATCATATTGGCCATGAAGAAGGGGATGAAATTGATCTATTGTTACATCATAAGCTCAAGGGTCACCAGCACCCAGATACATTTGGATATCGTTTTACCCACAATGCCTTCTATTTATACTGGGGCTTCATCGCCGTTGGTTTAGTATTGGGGGTTATGCAATTATTCCAAATTGAAATTAATGAATGGAGCATTCCTAATTTGGGCCTTATATTTGGCGGTTTAGGGACTGTTTTCTCCATCATTATGATGATTATGGCTAAAAAATTTCTTGGGGATGACACCCATGAAGAGACGGAATTAAAGGTTATGTCTTTGAAGGAAACCTTTATTCATAATGCACAGGATACAGCCTTTGTTGTAACCTGGGTTTTTGTTGGCTTTTTAGCCTATGAAATGATGATTTTACTAATGGGTGGCGGAGACTATGCAGTAGGAGAAGCTACCATCGAAACATTGCTACTGGCTACAGGTATTCTTTCTATAATTATTGGTGCATCTATTGGGTTGATTCCTGGTTGTGGACCTCAAATTATATTTGTAACTCTATTTACACGAGGTTTAGTTCCATTTGCTGCACTCTTTGCAAATGCTGTTTCTCAGGATGGTGATGCATTACTTCCTCTTATTGCTATAGATAGAAGATCTGCCATATGGGCTACTGTGATTTCGACAATCCCCGCAATTATATTTGGATTAATTATCTACTGGTTTGAAATAAATACAGGCCTTGGTAATATTTTTTTAACAACCCTAGACCAGTTTAAAGCATTTCTATTTTAAGTATTTAATCTATTATGGATAAAGATATGGATCTTCTGGAGGCAATATCTCTTCAATTGAATCCACTATTATGAGAGGTAGATTTACCTCTCCTTTTAATTTCTCGTCAAAAGCATAAATTGATTGTAAATAACCTGTAATTTTAACCCATGAGTTTTCCTTAGGTAGTTGATTTTCCCAATAGCATTGTATTCCTATTATCTCTGCATGAGCGTCGCAGCAGGTTATTACTTCTCTTGCTATTATAAAGCTATGCTCATCTTTACTTTCTTCCATATAAATAAAACCTGAAATTTCAATTGCACCACCGTGGTACTGATTGAAATTATACATAAGTTTAATAATATTTTCCAAATAATTCTCGTCTGTAAAGACAATATCTTGTGATATTAAGCTTATATATTCTTCCTGTTTAGTATCTTCCTGACGCTGAGTTTTAGTATTGTATTGTTGTCCTATTATTGTTGATTGTAGATTAGATAATTGA
The DNA here is from genome assembly GCF_900101495.1 of Alkaliphilus peptidifermentans DSM 18978. Classification (GTDB taxonomy): domain Bacteria; phylum Bacillota; class Clostridia; order Peptostreptococcales; family Natronincolaceae; genus Alkaliphilus_C; species Alkaliphilus_C peptidifermentans. The sequence goes on along the minus strand of NZ_FMUS01000017.1, from coordinate 87,336 downwards.
TTATTATAGGTAAGGCTTAATAGTATCGAAATAATGATTACAAGGTAGTAAGCTGCCATTAGAAAAGTTATTCCCTTTGTTTTGTCTTTATAGTCTATTATCACTAACTCTTCCTCTGTCCAATATGATTTTAAAAACCTATTATATAAAAACACATATATAAATAGTCCTACTACTATATGATGGGCCAGCAAAGCTAAAGTAGGTATAATTTCCATATTATATTCCCCCCTTATGAATCCTAAGCATTAATTAATTATATTGCTGTGCCCTCTATTCTATTCTGCTTTAGCGTCACTTACATAATTGACACTTTATATTTATTTGTGTAATATTACACTATAATAGTAGATAATAAAGTGTATTCCTTAGTATAGGCTTCATCCTGATAAGTTTCAAAAATTCTTTATTTAAAAAGAGGTTATTATGGACAGAAAAGCATTTATAGATATAATAGGGAAAAATATAAAATTGATACGGATAGAAAGTGGTTATACACAAGATGAAATGGCTGATGTCCTTGGTCTCTCTAAAAAAACGTTGGTTCAAATAGAGAAGGAAAGAATTTTACCTAGCTGGGCCACATCAGTTGTTTTATGTACTCTCTTTCGTCATAGTGAAACCTTACATGCTTTGCTTGGCGGTGATCCAATAGAGCTAGTTGAGGTGATAGGTCATTCTAAGCCTTTATTCCCAAAGGAGAAAACCCTTGGTGGTAGAGTGTGGTGGGGTGACATTTTAGTAGAAGGAAATTATCGTATACAGCAAAATATCATTTCCCATCATTATCGCATACTGGACGATGTCTATAGACGATGGATGAGTACTACAGATATAGAAGAGGCTCTATCTGCGCTGAAGCAATTAAATGAAGGTAAAAGTTAGATTAATATATTAGATAATCAAATAAAAAAAAGTAGAATTCTTAAGAAAGAATCCTACTTTTTTTTATTTAATCTTTAATCATTTTGTTGTAACATCATTCCAATATTAGTTTCTTCATCCTCGATAGTAACAGGACTTGGAGCCTTAATAAACAATGTTAAAATAGCTCCTGCAGCGCTTAGGACACCTGAAACGATATAGCTTAAGGTATAAGCATTAGTAACGTCTTTAACAATACCACCTAGTAATGGTCCAAATACTCCACCTATACCCCATGCTGTAATAACCAGTCCATAGTTAACTCCAAAGTTTTTTAGACCGAAGTAGTCAGCAGTAACTGATGGGAAGATAGTTAGCATTCCTCCAAAGGTAAAGCCAACTATTGCAATACCAAACATTAAGGTTCCTGGTGTGTTAAAGCTTGGGAAGAATACATATGCTGCCACCTGTAGTAGAAACATAATAAACAAAGTCTTCATTCTTCCCAATTTGTCTGAGATAACTCCACAGCCTATGCGGCCTGCAAAATTAAAGAAGGCATAAATAGAAATTAACATATAGGAGTTTCTCATCCCTGCCTGTTCAAGACCAATCTTAGACAGTTGACCGATAATTAGTAGCCCTGCAAATGTCCCGAAGCAGAACATAATCCACAAATGATAAAATTGCTTTGTTTTCAAGACCTCTTGCCATTCATAGTCCACCTTTAAGCTGTTTGTATCTGCTTTCTTAACAACTGGAGATGCACCTTGAGGTACATAATCCTTAGGTGGGTTAGAGATAAATTGAGCTAACAGCATAATTCCTGTAAAAAATCCGATACCTAGAAAGAAGAAAGTCGTTTTAATACCATAGTTATTTAAAAGGCTTGTAGTTAATGGTGCAATATACACTGGTGCTAATCCAAATCCACTAACTACTATACCTGAAATGACACCTCTTTTTTTAGTGTCAAACCACTTTACCGCTGCTGGTGTGGGTGCTGCATAACCAATCCCCATACCTGCTCCAAATACAATACCAAAAAATATAGTCAGCCCTATTGTTGTTAGGTAAATTCCAGAAAATATAAAACCAATACCTGCTAAAATAGCAGATGCCATAATAATAGGTTTAGGTCCTAGCTTATCCTGCAGTCGACCACCAGGAACCATGGAGAGGGCGAAAAGAGCACATGCAACCATATATGGTATCTGAGTCATGGTGGCATTCCAGTTTAATTGATCTATCAATGCCGCCGAAATAACCCCCCAAGCATACAATACCCCCAGCATAAGATTAACTCCCAACCCCGCTATTGTCACAATCCAACCTCGATAAAGTTTCTGTTTTGACATTCACTTTCCTCCTTAATTATAAGTGCCATTTTTACATATTTCTACATTATCTTATAATATCAGAAAGACTTGTAGAAATAAATAAAAAAATGTATTCTATTCATATAATAAAAATTGGATAGCATGATATTGCAGTTTAAGGAGGTACAAAAAATTAAATATTTTATTCAATAACCATGATATTTTACTAATATTAAAATCACTATGCTTTTTCATTAATCTTTTTCTTATTCTCTAATTGTATAAAACCTAAATACCCATATATAACAGTAGTAAGGGGAATCAAATAGCATAAAAATGCATATGGTAAATAATTCAAAGTGCCAACCCCTAGTATTAATGTCGTTGCAATGGCATTAACATTCCATGGTATTAATGGAACCACCACTGCACCTGTATCGGCTATGGATCTAGCTAATGTATTGGCAGAAATACCTCTTTTTTCAAATTCCTTCTTCATAAATCTACCGGGAATTATTATTGCTAAGCTCTGATTACAGGTCATAACCGCCATCATAAAGCTTAAAAATACTGTTCTAAAAATAAGACCGCCTGCCCGCTTAATTCCCTTCAGGTATTTTTCCATTATTCCATCTAATATTTTTAGCGACTCTAATAACCCATTTAATGCTGTTGAGGATGCTATTACTAAGATAACATTTCTCATGGAGAGGAGACCCCCTCCTTTCAAAATAGCTGATAGTTCTAAATTATCAGGGCTATATCCAAAAACAAGTACTTTAATTATAAATACTGCAGAAACCTCCTGCTGAACAAAAACCAATACAATGCTTGACAGTAGTCCTGCCAACATGCAGTAAACTATAGGAACTTTAGTTATGGCTAATATGATTATTAGTATAGGTGGTATAAAAGAAAACCATCCTATTTGAAAGCTACTTGTCAAAAGCTGCTGCGTCTCCTGAATTCTGTATAAACCAGCCTCATGCAAGGTATAGGGCCTTCCTATAAAATAATAAGCTAAAATTGTTATGAAAAAAGCTGGAAGTAGTGTGTCCAACATATGCTTCAGCATGTCTATTAATTTTGTCTCTGTAATATTGGCAGCTAAATTGGCACTACTTGACATTGGTGACGATCGATCTCCTAAATAGGCCCCTGAAATAATAGTTCCAGCCACTAAGGGTAACGGCATACCCATGGCTTTTCCCAGTTCCATTAGCGGTATCCCTACAGTGCTCATGGTACCGATGGCTGTCCCCAAAACAATTGAAATTCCACTGGTTATTAAAAAGGTTGCCAGAAGAAAATTCATACTGGATAAATAACGAAACCCTAAAAGCATCATTGCTGGAATTGTACCACTCATCATCCATAATGCAGATATCATTCCTATTAAAATCATTATCCCCAGTATTATCGACGCTTTACGTATACCTAGCTCCATCATCTTTAACAGACTTCTTTTTTCGTAGCCTTGCCTTCGTGCTATAATATAAACTAAAATAATTCCTAGGATTAGCCCATAGGCTGGCGAATTAAACAGTCTTATTCCTAAAAGTATTCCTGATAAAATTACAATTAGAAGAATGGTAATTGTTGATTGACTTATTTCTTTCATTGCTACAATCCTTTCACTATTGTTGATTATTGTTATAGTCGAAAGCTGAATAATTATGCTGAAAATTTATGAAATTAAATATTGAAATTTACTCACTTTATTCTAACATAAAAAGACCTTTTTCCATTTTATTTTTTTTTGTAGAAATTTCACAGTTTACACAATTTTATTTTCATAGTATTATAGGGGTGAAGGCAGAGTAGACATTATGCGTTAAGTGTTAGGAGATGGGAAGTTGCTCCTAAACGAAGAATTATGCATTCGCGATATAATGTTGCGTCCGCTGCACATTTGAGAGATAAACCAAACTTCTCTTAATGTGAGGTAATTGCCTAACTTAAGAGAAGGGAGGTGTAAAGATGGGAGTCTCTCAAAAAACTGCTGTTGGTACATTTCATTCCAGCAGTAAACTTTCAACCAAAAAGCTTGTAATGGCTTCATTTCTATCTGCACTTACAATTGTTTTAACCCGTTATGGCTCTATTATGCTGGCGGGAGGTAGTATTCGATTAGGCTTTGGTAATCTACCAATTATACTTTCTGGTATATTATTAGGGCCTATAGCTGGTGCACTAACTGGTGTTGTTAGTGATTTGCTGGGAGTATTGATTTTATCTCAAGGTGGCTTTCATCCTGGTTTTACCCTAAGTGCAGCTTTAACTGGCCTTATACCAGGAATGATTGTAGCATTTAACCAAAGAAACAAATATTCATTTTTGAATATTCTAATGGCAAATGTACTTGTTTACCTAGTTATTTCTCTTGGCTTAAACACCTATTGGCTAACACAGTTACTAGGAAATAGCTTTTTTGTTCTGTTACCAGCACGGGCACTTGCTCAGGGTATTGTAACAGTAATTACTATAGTTTTAATATTTTTTCTATCAAAATACTTTAAATATTGGGATAACAAATAATCTAAAAGACCGTTTTTATACGGTCTTTCCAGACTGTTGAAAATCCTCCATCTTCTTCGTTGCTGCAAAAACCCAGCACCTTTACGTATTATGTATACGCTGCAGTCGCTGGGTTTTCTTGCGCCTTGAATCCCGAAGAATTTTGAACAGTCTGGATATTGTTGACTTTTTCAACAACCTCAAAAGACCGTTTTTATACGGTCTTTTTTTATAAGCTTCAAAGCTATGTTATTTTTTCTTCTATCTTCTTTAATCTGTTTTTATACTCATATTCGTCTATTTTTCCTGTATCTAACAATTTATTAATTTTAATAAATGGCTTAATTCCAATGTACTCTTCTATGTCAAGCTCAATTGTCTCTTGACAATTAGGGCATACTATTCTAAAAATTTCCTCCATTTTTACAAATGACACAAACCCTAGTAACCTTATAAACGATCTGTCGATAATATAATGACTATTACTATTACAGTTTTCGCACTTAGGGTTTATCCTCTGTAGCAACCATTCCTGCGAATTGGGCTTAAACATTTGGCTTTGCTTAACCTCCCCAACGATTTCTGCTTTTCTTTTTATCTTTCCTTGACCCCATCCGAAGTACACCATCTTACACCTCCACCTATAATATAATTATGTATTTCGCTGTGTATGTTATCAATTATAGTAGCTATATATGTTCTTCTATTTTGAATAACTAAGCTATATTTATAAAATCTTTATGCAAAAATTATATCTTAAATTTCTTTAATTATCAAAATTAACAGTAATTCTGTGGCGGCATAGCTTAGTCTATTTTTTCATTATATTATCCTCTTTACTTATATCTATGTTATAGATATATTTACGAACTTTCATAGCAATAAAAAAAGAACAACACCTAGTATTGTTCTCTCCATTAGTCTAAACTTTTCTTCAGTAACAAGCTAATTTTATATAACATAGCATCTTCAAACTTTCTTAGGTCAAGTCCTGACTCCTTTTGGATTTTATCTAACCGATAGGCTAATGTATTACGATGAATATAGAGTTCCCTAGCTGTATCACCTAAATTTAAATCCTTTTCCAGAAAGACATCCATGGTTTTATAAATTTCTTCCTCTATTGAATCGAAAAACTCTTTATGGAATAATTCAATATATATATTTTTTCTATCAGACTGAGAAATCATATATAATAGCTTCTCAACCTTTAAATCTTCAGTAATATAAAGTCGTTTTCCAGGATAAAGAGCATTACCTATTTCAACAGATTTTTTGGTTTCCATGACAGCATTATATAGGTCATTTAATTTTGTATATTTATTACTAATTCCTATACTAACATCTAAAAAAAGCTCAGAGTTAACTATAGCTCTAATCCTTTTACCTTTTTCATGAAGACTTTCCTTTGTTTCTTCACCCTCAATAAAAAGCAGAATACCATCTGTTATAGGGACTACTGTGATCTGCTTATATCCTTTGAAGCTTTCTACGATAACTTGATGTAAGGCTTTAAGTTCATCATCACCTGTAAATTCAATCCATATTAAGGTGTAATAGTCCTTTGTTCTTAATAGCAACTGTTCTGCTCGTTTTAGTATTTTTGAGTCAAAATTTCCTTCTGCCATTAATTTTACTATCTGCCCTTTGCCATAGGAACTCATATTGTGTAATGATTGGTTTATCATAAGCTGCAGCAGCTTTATAGATTCTTCTTTCAATGGCTCCTGAGAATGCAAAAAGAAGGTGGTACCATCAACAAGACAAAACCGGTAAATTACTTTATCCTGCTGACGGTCTTCTGATATATTCTCTGTACTGGCCACCATCTGCCCTTCATCATTATAAAGAGCTAGGTAATAGGGGAAAATATCTTCAATTTGGGTAAATAGCGTTTTAATTGATTTCAAAGTTATCCCTCGTTTTAGAATATGGCTAATTCTGACTTCTTATCAAACATATGAATTTTATTTGGGTCAAATGCTAGCTTCGTTATTGTATTAGGATCAGATTTTGAATTGGAACCAACTCTAGCAGTAATATTATGCTCACCAATTTTTAAATAAAGATAAACCTCCGCTCCCATAAGCTCAGACACTTCAATATTTCCATCTACAACACACCCAGTGTATTTTTCAATAATGGACTCTTCATCGTGGATATCTTCTGGCCTAATACCCATAACTACTTCTTTATTTACATATCCTTTATCCTTTAAAACCTTAGATTTTTCAGGCGTTAGTAAGATGCGATAATTATCAAATACAAAGAAGGTTGAATCTCCTGTTGCTTCAATTTGTCCAGTAATAAAATTCATTTGTGGGCTTCCAATAAAACCAGCTACAAAAACATTTACTGGTGAGTTATAAAGGTTTAATGGGGTATCTACTTGCTGTATTAACCCATCCTTCATTACTACAATACGATCTCCCATTGTCATGGCTTCTGTTTGATCATGGGTTACATAAATGAATGTAGTTTGAAGCTTATAATGGAGCTTTGAAATTTCTGTTCGCATCAAAACCCTTAGCTTAGCATCTAAATTTGAAAGGGGTTCATCCATTAGAAATACCTTTGGTTCTCTAACTATAGCCCTACCTAAAGCTACCCTTTGTCTTTGTCCACCAGATAAAGCCTTTGGCTTTCTTTCCAGCAGCTCCTCAATATCCAATATTTTAGCTGCCTCACTAACTCTTCTATGTATCTCAGCTTTAGGGGTTTTTCTTAGTTTTAATCCAAAAGCCATATTGTCATATACTGTCATATGAGGATATAAGGCATAATTTTGAAATACCATAGCTATATCTCTGTCCTTTGGCGCGACTTCGTTAACTATGCGGTCCTCTATAAAAAGCTCTCCTTTAGTAATTTCCTCAAGTCCTGCAATCATTCTTAATGTGGTCGATTTACCACATCCAGATGGTCCTACTAATACAATAAATTCTTTATCCTTTATTTCTAGATTAAAATCTTTAACAGCAGTTACATCACCGGGATATATTTTATAAATGTTTTTTAGACTAAGTCCTGCCATTACAATTCCTCCTTAGACAATGATTTCCTTGTTTGATCTTTATTGTATTATAAATATAGTATAAAATATATTGACAAGTTGCACAAATATTTTGTAGTTTTATTATCTGTATTTACAAGACATTTGCATTAGAGTCGACAGTTTCGTCGTGCCCTTTTTTCACTCTTTATCTCTTAACTCTTCATTCTTCACTCTTAACTCTTCTCTCTTCACTTTCTATAAGAATTGGTGTATGCTTTATATTCCAAATTTCTTCAGCATATTGAGAAATTGTCCTATCTGTACTGAACTTTCCTGAGTTAACTAGATTTTTCCAGCATTTTTTTGCCCATTCCAATCTATTATTATATGCTTCGTCAACTTTTTCTTGTACTTTAGTGTATTCCATAAAATCTCTAAGGATGAAGTAGTTATCAGCTTTATGCCAGCTTGCACCCTCCAGTAATGCATTATGCAATTCCTTAAACATACCTGTACCACCGTCATCAAATGTACCATCGATTAATGTATCTACAACTCTCTTTATTCTTGGTTCTTTGTTATAATAATCTTTAGGATTATAATTATCTTTTATTGCTTCAATTTCTTCCATTCTTGCTCCGAAAATAAAATTGTTTTCATCTCCTGCTTCTTCAACAATTTCAACGTTTGCCCCATCGTAGGTTCCTACAGTAGGGGTACCATTTAGCATAAACTTCATATTTCCTGTTCCTGATGCTTCCTTACCGGCTGTAGAAATTTGGATCGATACGTCAGCCGCAGGAAATAGCCTTTCTGCATATGAAACTCTATAGTTTTGTATGAATACTACCTTTATTTTTTCATTGATGCTTTTATCATTATTTATTAGCCTTGCTATTTCATTAATATACTTTATAATTCCCTTCGCCCTAAAATAACCTGGGGCAGCCTTTGCACCAAAGATAAAGGTTCTAGCCGGAACTTCCATATGAGGATTTTCTTTAAGCTTGTAGTACAAATCTAATATCTGAAATGCGTTTAACAGCTGACGCTTATATTCGTGTAGACGCTTAATTTGTATATCAAATATAGAATCTATATTGATTTCAATATTCTCATAGGCTTTGATGTATTCTGCTAATTGCTGTTTTTTTTGATTCTTAATACATATAAATCTCTTTAATACAGACTCATCCTCCGAGTATTTATCCAACTCCTTAAGCATTGATAAATCTCTAATCCATTGGTCGGATTTTAAAAGTTCAGTTATCATTTCCGCTAACTCCTTATTACATAGAGCCAACCATCTTCTTGGTGTTATCCCATTGGTTTTGTTTTGAAATCGTTCAGGATATAGCTGATACCAATCCTTTAATTCTTTTTCCTTCAGTATATCTGTATGGAGGGCAGCAACACCATTGGTGGTATGACTTCCATAGATGGCTAAAGAAGCCATTCTGATTTTGCCATCCTCTATAATCCTCATACCCTGAATTTTGTCGTCGGAATATCCTTTGATTTTTAGCTCACTTGCCAATTGAGTATCTATTTTGATAATTACTTCATAGACCCTGGGAATTAGACCTTTAAAAAGCTGGCAGTCCCATTGTTCAAGGGCTTCTGAAAGAATTGTATGATTTGTATAGGAAAAGGTATTTCGGGTTATTTCCCATGCCTTTTGCCACTCCATCTTTTCATCGTCAACCAATATCCTCATCAACTCTGGTATTGCAACTACTGGATGGGTATCATTAAGCTGTATTGCATTATATAGGTTAAAATCGTCGAAGGATTTATAGCATCTCATCTTATAATTTTTTATTATATCTTTTATAGAAGCTGCAACAAAGAAGTATTGCTGCTTTAATCTTAGAGTTTTACCTCTATCGTCAGAATCATTAGGATATAACACCTTGGAAATATCCTCAGCTTTGTTTTTTTCTTCAACTGCTTCATTATATTTTTGATCATTAAAAAGCTGGAAATCAAAAGCTCTAATAGGCTCTGCCTGCCATAATCTTAATGTATTGATATTTTTTGTTGCATGGCCTATGATTGGAATATCAAATGGTACTGCTTTAACTCTTTCATTTGAAAATTCTATAATAACTGACTCTTTAGCTTTTTTTACTGCCCAGGGATATCCATCCTTTAGCCAACTGTCCCCTTCTTCTACTTGAAATCCCTCAATAAATTTTTGTTTAAATATTCCATACTTATATAGAATACCGTATCCTGTCACTGGTAAATTCAGTGTTGCACAGGAATCTAAAAAACATGCAGCCAATCTCCCTAGTCCACCATTTCCTAAACCTGCATCCTCCTCTGCTGCTTCTATCTCATTAATATCTATTTGAATTTCATCCAATACCGACCTTACATCATCATATATTCCTAGGTTTATTAAATTATTTCCAAAGGCTCTACCCATCAGAAACTCTGCCGAAAGATAAAATGCTTGTTTTTGCCTCCTATAGCTTTCTGTAGATTTTTGCCAGTTATCTATTATTTGCTCTATTATCCCCTTTGAAACAGCATAGTATTTTTCTTCTATACATGCAGTTTTTATGGTTGACATGAATTCTACCTTTAGTATTCTTTCTATACTTTTCTTTAACTCTGTTTTATTGATCATACCCTTTACCTCCCATACAATTTCGTCAGTACATTAATTTGCTTAGCAAGGGTTGAAGTCAGGGCTTCCTTTTTAATTCTCCATTGCCAATTGCCCCCCAGTGTAGATGGAATATTCATTCTTGCATTACTGCCCAAACCAAGAAAATCCTGCATTTGCGCAATAGCCAAGTCTCCTACTGAGCTCCACGCTCCCCTTATAAATCCCCAATGATATCCTTCTTCATTATTTAACTTTAAATAATCTATTGCAAATTCCACGTCATCTTTATTGGTATTATTAATCCATCCTAGTACTGTATCGTTGTCGTGGGTTCCGGTGTAGACTATGCAGTTCTTTTCGTAATTGTGTGGTAGATAATCACTTTCCTCCCTTGGGTCAAAGGCAAACTGCAGGACCTTCATTCCCGGATACCCGGTTTTATTTTTAAAATTGATTACCTCCTGTGTTAAGAAGCCTAAATCTTCTGCAATTATAGGTACCTCCCCAAGCTTTTCTTTAATTGCATTAAAAAGCTTCATGGCTGGTCCTTTTTCCCATTGGCCTGTTGCAGCTATTTGAGCTCCATTATCAACAGTCCAAAAGGATTCAAAGCCTCTAAAATGATCTATTCGAATTATGTCATATAATCTCATGTTTCCTTCGATTCTATCTATCCACCATTGGAAACCACTGTCTTCATGATTCTCCCAGTTGTATAGAGGATTTCCCCATAACTGCCCATCCTTTGAAAATGCATCTGGAGGGCATCCTGCCACCTTTATAGGTTCTTTTTTATCATCTAATAAAAACATATCACTGTTGACCCATGTATCTACACTATCCTCTGCCACATAAATTGGTATGTCCCCTATAATTTGAATTCCCTTTTTATTGGCATAGTCTTTTAATTCATTCCATTGTTTAAAGAATAAATACTGTATAAACTGCCAATATTCTATTTCACTTTTCAAATAATTTTTATAATAATGTAGTGCATCTGTTCTTCTAAACTTAATTTCTTCATCCCATTCCTTCCAAGCTTTAAGACAGAAATGTTGCTTAATTGCCATGTATAGACTATAGTTATCTAACCATTCAGTATTCTCCTCAACAAATGCCCGTACCTCCCTTTGAAATCTTTCATAGCCCTTAAAGTATGCTTTTTGTAATATAGGCATTTTATTTTCAAATATCTTGCTATAATCTATTTTTTCAGTATTATCACCAAAATCAGTATAATCAAAGTCTTCTTGTTTAAGTATTCCATCCTGGACTAAAAGCTCTAAATCAATTAGAAATGGATTCCCTGCAAAGGAGGAAAAGGATTGATAAGGTGAATCTCCATAGCTGGTGGGTCCTATGGGAAGTATTTGCCAATATTTTTGCCCTGCATCCTCTAAAAAATCAACAAAGTCATACGCGTCTTTACCTAAGGTTCCTATTCCATAGGGACTCGGCAATGATGTTATATGCATTAAAATTCCGCTACCTCTTTTCATGTCTCTTCTCCTTCTACCTTATTTCTAATATCTATTTTGTTAAATTAACTGTTTTTTCTATTACATTTCCCTCTATATCGATAATCTCAAAGTGTATTTTTTTCACCATGTAATTTCCTTTATTTTCAACATCAACGATATATTCTTCTGCTTTTTTCTTAATTTCTATAAGTATCTCGCTATAATTGCCATCTTTATAGCTATGGGTACTTCCATCATCATCGAAGTAGGTGTAGCTTCCTCCATCCTCTATAAAGGCAATTATCTTGAGCTCATCCAAGTTTATTTTTTCTACATTTTGTGCTGGCTTTCCAAGTATCATCATTTTATCTTTTCTTATAAACATAGGTGTTTCTTCTAATTCTACATCTATATAGGCATGTCCCTTTTTATACACATGGCATCTTGTATCTTGATGGCTTTTAATTTTACATAAAAGCATATCCTCTGGAAGCCATACATATCTTCCAATAGCATTTTCCTCATAAATAGGTGTTATCATTAAAGAATCACCAACCAACAGTTGATCTTCTACTCGTTTTGACATTTCATCCTTGTACTCAAAGGATAATGGCATAAAATATAGAATTTTTTTAATTGCTGCCTTCATATATTCGGAGTATATGTATGGAATGAGACTATATCTAAGTTCAATTACTTTTTTCATTATATTTGTGCTTTCATCATCAAATGCATAGGGCTCTTGACTTCTTGTTCCTAAAGCTGAGTGATTCCTGAACAAAGGAGTGAAAATACTAAATTGGCTCCACCTAATCAGCAATTGACTATTTGCATCACCACTGAAGCCGCCGGTATCTGCACCTATATATAAGAAACCGCACATGTTTAAAGCTGGCATCATTTTAATATTTAACAGAATATGCTGCCACCATGAATGATTGTCTCCAGTCCATATTCCTCCGTATCTGCCCATCCCAATATAGGAGGCCCTTGAAAAAAGTAAAAACCTCTTATTAGGATCAATTTCTTTAAATCCTTCTGCTGCTGATCGAGTCATATTATGGCCATATAAATTATGAACATCATAATGGCTAATTTTTTTGCCATCTATTTTATGATAAAACCTTTTATAGTCCTCTACATTATTAATCAAATTAGAAAATTGATCCTTTAAATTAAAATATGAATTTATATCTAAATTTTTGTCTTCACTATCTTTTGCCATAGATATAGCCTTCTTCAGACTATCCTCTGTATAGAAAATAGCAGGCTCATTCATATCATTCCAAAAGCCTTCTATCCCGTTGTCTATAAGCAGCTTATACTTTAGACCAAACCATCTTCTAGCTTCAGGATTTAAGAAGTCTGGAAAATGTACCTTTCCAGGCCAGACTGCTGCAACAAAAGGGGTGTCATCTTCATCTACACAAAAAAAGTCATTCTTTTTACCTTCTTCATATATAATATAATCATCTTCAATTTTCACACCAGCATCTATAATTGGTATCAATCTAAATCCTTTATTTTTGATTTTTTCCACAAACTCTTTAAATTCCGGAAATCTTTTCTCATCGATGGTAAAATCTTTATATGCTTCCATATAGTCTATATCTAGATAAATGGCATCGCAGGGTATTTTATTCTGCAAAAAAGAGTCGGCAATTCTTTCAATTTCCTTGCTATCAGGATAGCTCCATCGTGATTGCTGATATCCAAAGGCCCATTTAGGCGGTACATAGGAATCTCCCAGTAATACTAAAAAAGCTTCTACTATTTCCTTTGGACCCTCTCCCTCTATAATGTATAAATCCAAGTTTTCATCCTCTATTGTTATATTAAGTTCATCTGCTTGGCTGAAACCAATGTCAAAGATAACTTTACTAGGATAATCAACAAATATTCCAAATTTCTCGGCGCCATCAAGAATAAAGAAATTGTGGGCTCCATATAGTGACTTTTTGTCTGGTGTGTGGACTGGATCATCTGAGCAAAAGGATTCATATAGTCCACCTCTTTTGTTCATACCTCTTTGATTTTCGCCTAACCCTAGTACAATATCACTTTTACTCATTTTATATATAAATTGAAGTTGATTTTTCTTTCGATTTAATTTAAAATACTTTAAGGTGTTATCAGTCATTTTTTGCATACTATTTATTACTAAACTCTCTGTCTCTATAGGAGCACCAAATCTATATTTTCTTGATCTCTCGTCTATTTTATAAGTTTTCATCTTCTCCTCCTACTGGTTATTTAATGGAACCCTGAGTAATACCTTTAATAATATGCTTTTGTACAATAAAGTAAAAAGTAATAATTGGAATCATTGAAATTACAAGACCTGCTAAGGCTAAATCCCATCTTCTAGAGTACTGACCGAAGAAGTAGAACATTTTTAATGGAATTGTATGCCATTGGGGTTTGTTAATTACTAATTGGGGAAGTAAAAAGTCATTCCAAATCCACATTACGTTTAAAATACTAACGGTAACGGTAATTGGTTTTAGCAGAGGAAATATTATATACAAAAAGATTTGAATTGGACTGCATCCATCTATTGTAGCTGCTTCTTCAAGCTCAATAGGAATGTTTTTTACAAAGCCATGATATAGTATGATTGATAAACTGGACCCGAAGCCTAAGTACATAAATATTAAACCAATAGGATTTAGTAGGCCTAGTCTTCCCATTATATTTACCAGGGGTAGCATTACTGATTGAAATGGAATTAGCATTGCTGAGGTAAATAGAAAAAACAAAAATGTACTTAGCTTTGTTTTGGTCCTCACCAGCATCCATGCAGCCATAGATGAGAAAATGATTATTATTATTGTACTAAATACTGTAATGAATAGTGAATTTAGAAAGGATCTAATATAATTTAATTGTTTGAAGGCCTCAATATAGTTTTGAGGATTAAAGAAGTCACCAAAGGGTAGCCTCATTACATTGAGAAAGATACCCTGCTGAGTTTTAAAGGAATTCGTTAAAACTAAATAAAAGGGTGCTAAAAAAATAATTGCCAGTAGTATACTTATTATTAAAATGACTTTTTTTGATCTATGTTTATTACTCGACATTACATTTCTACCTCCCTTTTTTTACCAATGTATACCTGTGTTAATGTTATTGCCGCCACTATTAGTAAAAAGATAACAGCCTTTGCTTGGGCGCCACCAAAATCTCTAAATCTAAAGGCTGTATTGTAAATATTTAATGCTAGCATTTGAGTAGAGTTGTAGGGTCCGCCTCCTGTCAATGCAAGATTTTGATCATATAATTTAAAGGAGCAAGACAACGCTAGAAAAACTCCAACCGTAAAGGCAGGTGCAACTAATGGAATAGTAATATGCTTTAACTTATGCCAGCTATTTGCTCCATCTATATCTGCTGCCTCCAATAATGATTGTGGTATATTTTGTAGAGCTGCAATATAGATTACCATCATGTATCCCGACATCTGCCAAGACATTAATATTACTAAGCCCCAAAATCCTGTAGTAGTATCTGATAACCAGCCTTGTAAAAACTCAATTCCCATCAACTTTCCAACTGCATCAAACCCTCTTGTAAAGATAAACTGCCATATAAAGCCTAAAATTAGACCTCCTATTAGGTTGGGCAAGAAAAAAACGCTTCGTAAAAAGTTGCTTATTTTATGATCTTGTGTAACAAGTAATGCCAATATAAAGCCTATTATATTAATGGATATAACAGATATAATTGCAAATTTAGTTGTAAATACAAAGGAATTAAAGAAGTCTTTATCCTTAAATACTCTAGCATAGTTATCGAAGCCTACCCATGAGCCGGTTCTAATAGCATCCCAATCAGTAAAGGAGTAGTAGATTCCTACAATCATTGGTACTATTACTACAACAATAAATGCAAATAAAATTGGAGCTATAAAAAGAGTAAACCATAGCTTTGATTGTTTCATAATAGCCTCCTCTATATAAGGATTTCGAGGGTACTTGTACCCTCGAAATCTCTTCTTCATAAATTATCTCATCTCTTGCCACTTAGCTTTTGAGTCTTCTACTACTTGTTCCCAAGTGAATTCTCCAGCAAAGTATTTTTGAATATTAACTCCTAAAACGTCCATTCCCCATGCTGTAGGATAACCCATAAATACCCAAGGTGTTGTGTTTCCTGCTTCAGCAAATTTTAAAATGTCTGCACTTAATGGATCGCTTGGTTGAAGCTTGTCAAAGCCTTCAAATGGAGGAATAAAGTAGAACTTATTTACGATGTACTCTTTTCCTGTATCAGAAGTATATAGCCAGTTTAAGAAATCCTTTGCAACTTCTCTTTGTGCATCACTGGAGTCTTTGTTTACAGTCCAATACATTGGTATACCAACCGGTATTGTATTTTCCTTAACACCAACTACTGGCATTGGTAATAAACCAAGGTTTTCAGCTACTTCTTTGTTTATACTGTTAACACCACCAAAAACCCAATTTCCCTGTTGAATAATTGCTACTCTTTCCATTGCAAGACCTTGTTCTACTTGAGTTGAATAGTCAACTGCATTAAGTCTATTTTTAGTTTTTGCATTCGGTGAATAGTCAGCTTGAAGATCTATAATACTTTTTAATTGATTTGCATATTTAAAATCCAATGTTTTTGCATCAAATGCTGCCAATGAGCTCTCAAATTCTTGACCTAAAAACATATTTGAAGTATGAAGGCCCGTTACCCATGTTTCTTTAGCTGGATACTCAAATACAGCCTCTAACAAGGGAAACTGTTCTTTAAGTTCTCCATTGTTAATCTTATCATCAAGAAGCTTTACTGCTGCTTCTAGTGATGCAAAATCTCTGATTTCTGAAGGGTTAATTCCTGCAGCCTCAAATATTCTTTTATTATAAATCAGCCCATATCCTTCCATATTAAAGGGCAAGCCATAAACTTTGCCATCTACTGTAACTCCAGATAATACACCATGAAGAGCTAAATCTACCCATGGCTGATCTGATAAGTTCTCAAGCTTGTGGGTCCAATCCTCTACGTCCTGAGGCCCACCTACATTAAATATCGTAGGTTCATTTCCCGATTGAAACTTAGCCCTTAATGCTGCACCGTAGTCATCACCACCACCAACTGTTTCAAGATTTATTTTAACATTTTGGTTTTTGTCTTGATATTCCTTAACTGCAGCCTCTAATTCATTTGCAATTTCTACTTTGAATTGAAAAATACTTATTTCGACTTTTTCTTGACCACCATTTGACGATTGCTTGCCATCACCTGAGCAAGCAGTAAGTAGTAAGCTTGATAATAAAATTAGAATTACCGCTAAAGATAAAGACTTCTTGCGTATTAACATAATATAATCCCCCTTTTTTTAGTACAATAAGAAAACAAGTTACATGATTGTTGAGATTATTCCCCCCTTTATAGTTTAATGTTCTTCTAGTATTAATCTTCTAATGTATCAATTAAGTTTTTACAGGATTCTCTTATTAAAAGCTTAGTGTCTAAAACAACATGCTGATGATTGTTTTTCTTTTTTATTAAGTCGAATAATATTTCCACGCTTTTCTGACCCATATATTCATCCGGCTGCTTAACTGTAGTAAGGGAAGGATTGAAATATTCTGCAAAGTCTATACCATCAAAGCCCACAAGAGAAATATCTTTAGGTATCTGAAGCCCTTTATTGGTGATAGCCTTTGCTGCGCCAATGGCCATGATATCCGAAGTTACGAATATAGCTGTTACGCCTAAATCATTATTTAGTAGCTTTGTCATTGCCTCATAACCTGACTCAAAGGTATACTTACCTATTTCAATCAAGTCATTATTAACTTGAATATTATTAGCTGTTAATGCTTCTTTGTAGCCCTCTAATCTCATCTGCCCTATACTTATATCTCTCGAACCAGTAGTAATAATTCCTATTTTCTTATGTCCCAGCTTGCATAAATAATCTACTGCTTCGAAGGCAGCGTCTTGATTTTTTATTGTTACAGTTGAAAATAGCTTTCTATTTACTTTTCCATTAATTTTAGTTGAGGTTAATATAATCGGTACCTTCATACCCAATAATTGCTCTTCACTCAAGTCTTGAAATTCTCCTCCTAAAGAAATAAGCCCCCTCAGCTTTTTCTCCTTCACAAGTTCTGCCGCAACTTCAAAGTCACTAGAATCACTGTGATTATAATGAAGCATCATGGAATAGCCTTCTTTATGTATTTCCTCTCCAATAATCTGTATAATTTTGGCGAAAAAGGGATTGTAAACACCCTTTACTAATACTCCGATGTTTTTTGAAACACTTCTTTTTAAATTTCTAGCGCTATTGTTAGGTATGTATCCATATTCATCCATTACCTTTAACACCTTTTTTCTTGTTTCTACATTCACATCGGGATGTTCATTTAAAACCCTTGAAACAGTGCTAACACCAACTCCTGATATTTTTGCAATATCCTTAATATTCATTAGTACACCCTCTATTCCGTTTCGATAACGTTACCGGTAACGTTACTGGTAACGTTTCCAATTTAACATCATTGTATCATATATTTTAAAAATTTCAAATATTATTTATGAAAAATATTATAGTTTTTTCATCAGTCTACATTTTGATGACTATGACAATAACCTGAAACACTGAATTAATCAGCATCTCAGGTTATTAGAAAGTATTCTGTTAACTGTAAAGCCCAGTTCTCCAGAACAACAGTATTATAATGTTTTAATTATAAAAATATGTTAAAGTATATCTTTTTATAGAAGCTCGTCCCCTGGCTTCCAATCAATTGGGCATAACCCGCCAGATTTTAAACCTTGAAGTACCCTTAAGGTTTCATCAACGCTTCGTCCAACATTAAGATCATGTACAACTGAGTATCTTAAAATTCCTTCTGGATCAATTATGAATAATCCTCTTAATGCAATTCCTTCATCTTCCATTAATATTCCATATTCTTTTGCTACTTTTTGAGTCATATCTGATGCTAAGGGGAAGTAAAGCTTTCCTAAACCACCCTTATCGTGGGCTGTATTAATCCATGCCTTATGTGAGTGTTCACTATCGGTACTTACACCCAAAATCTCTGCGTTCATATTCTTGAAGTCTTCAATTCTGCTGTTATATCCTTTGATTTCTGTTGGACAAACAAATGTAAAGTCTAATGGATAGAAGAACATTACCAACCATTTGCCTTTGTAATGGTCTAATGTTACCTTGCCAAATTCCTTACCTTCTCCGTCAACTGTATTCATTTCAAAATATGGTGCATTTTTTCCTACTAGTCTTTCCGCCATATAAAACACCCTCCTGTTTTTAGTTTGATTTTTAACTATTTTAAAACCAGTATATTTTATATCCAGTAGGACTTCCTTCTAAACATAAAATTTTGTTAATTAATAAATTTTATCATTTATATCCTTCTCCGATGGATACTCCAAAGTCAAATGCTCTTAAATTCATTTCTATGGTCTTATTGGGAACATTATTGGCAACTGCTTTTTTCCAAGTATCTACTTTTATATCTATAAATACTGACAGTATCCCTAATAAAATAACATTTGAAACTTGTTTCTTTCCAATTTTAAGTGCTTCATCGAAGGCATTAATCTCTATGACTTTAAATGCCTCCTTTAGGTTTTCCACTTCTGCTATAGGATATTCATGTTTTTCCTGCTGTACCATGGTGGGATAAAATCGCTTTGAATTTAATATGATGGTGGCCTTTTCCTTCAAAACGCTACTCCATCTAAGCCCTTCAATAGGCTCCATTGCAACTAAAATATCACCTTCACCAGGGGGAATATTAGGAGAATATACCCTATTTCCTATCCTAACGTTACCCCAAACCATTCCGCCCCTTTGAGATAAACCTACCACATCATTGCTCTTTACATCAAAGTCATCAGCTAGTGCTGCTTGACAAATAATTTTTGTCATTAAAATTAATCCTTGTCCTCCCACCCCTCCAAGCATAATATTAGTTGTCAATTTTCTCATCCTCCCTATTTATTTCTTTAGATGATTTTATTGCATTAACAGGACAAACCTGAGCACATACGCTACAACCAACACACATATCCTCATCTATTGAAGATTTAAGTTTTTCAATTCCTTCATACTTGATCATTCTAAGGGGTGGACAGTTGGTCTTTATACAGGCTCTACAACTAATACATATGGTTGGATCAACGTAATAGTAAGGTTCTTCAATGTTATACTTTAATGCACAGGGGCCGTTGGCTACTATTATTGATAATCCATCATAGGCAATCTCTTCTTTAAAAAGCTTTGCCGCTGCCTTATAGTCATATTGATTGATTTCATTAACTCTGTCGAATCCCATTGATTCTAAAAGGGTTTTAATTCCTACCTTCATATCATCCCTATCATTATATAAACCAGAGCTGGCATTTGGCTGGCCACCCGTCATTGCAGTAGTTCTATTGTCCAGTACAATGAATGTCATGTTTTCTCCCTCTTGTTTTTTATGGAGTAAATTAACGAAGGTTGGCAGACCAGAGTGGAAGAAGGTTCCATCACCAATTACAGCTACTAAAGGCTCATTATCTTCCTTTTTGGACATTGCTTTTTTAATACCTTTTGTAATTCCAATAGATGCCCCCATACTTATAATTATATTTGATTGCTCAAATGGGAATAAGAAGGCCATTGAGTAGCAGCCAATATCACCTATTATTGTTTTAGCCTTAGATTTTTTTAATATATCGAATACTGGTCTGTGGGGACATCCAGTGCAAAACAAAGGAGGTCGTGGCACAGTTTCTACAAATCTTTCACTATATGACCTCTTATCCTTAATGATTCCAGCATTATGTAGTCCAGCTTCTATATCTTTTATGTCCAATTCACCTGTGAATGAAAAATGCTCCTTGCCTTCACATTTTATTCCCATTAGCTTTAATTCATTTTCAATGAAGGGCATCATTTCCTCAATTATAATTACCCTATTATACTTGGCGGTAATTTCTTTAGCCCTCTTATTTGATATTGGATATATTAAACCCAGTTTCCATATACTGGCGTTGGGATTGACTTCTTTTAAGTTTTGATAAACCATACCTGATGTAATTATTAAAGTATCACTTTCTATTTCTTCCAAAGTATTTATTTCCAAGTCGTATGCATATTCTTCCAGCTTTTCTATTCTCTCCTTCATAAAAAATTGAGCTCTTCTTGATCCTGGTGGAATCATACAGAATTTGTCCTTGTCTCTATTAATCCCCTTGACTTCAGCTTCTATTCTTTCATCAAGACTAACAATACTTCTACTATGGCATATTCTACTGGTAATACGAAGCATCATAGGAATTTGGAATTTTTCGCTAATATCTAACGCCAATTTTGTATAATCCTTTGCTTCTTGGCTATTGGAAGGATCAAGAACTGCAATATTTGCAAACTTTGCAAACAATCTATTGTCTTGTTCATTTTGGGAGCTTGCTAGACCTGGATCATCACCAGAAATCAGTAAAAAACCTCCATTAATCGGGGTTTGAGTAAAAGTCATAAGGGGATCAGCCGCAATATTGACACCAACATGTTTCATAACTGCCATAGACCTGACTCCATAAAATGATCCCCCAATGGCAACCTCTAGGGCAACCTTCTCATTTGTAGAAAACTCGGAATATACCTCTTCATATTCCTTTAATTTTTCCACCACCTCTACTGTAGGTGAGCCCGGATAGCTTGCAGCTATTATTCCCCCAGCCTCATAGAAACCTCTTGAAATTGCTTCATTGCCTGTTAGTACCCTCTTCTCTTTTTCCTTCATTGAAACACTCCTTTCAATAAAATAATTATCTCTTTTTCATATATACTCAAAAACCTCTCCAGAATAACACCTTATAGTACTATGTTTTAAGTAGATGTAATTTTTTATACCTGATTTTTACACATGCCAGTACGTCTTTAGTTTATTTTGATATTATTAATATTTACTTGTTTGATAATATTGTTAATTAATAAACAACTATAATTATGATTGTATTCCAGTAGTTGGGTATCATATAATTAAGATAAAGAAGAAAGGGTGATATTATGAAAAATGTGGTTATCTATACAAAGGAATATTGTCCATATTGTAAGAGGGCAATAGCTTTATTAGAGGAAAAGAGTGTTTCTTATAAAAAGATTGATGTTACCGATGATTTTGATACTTTTCGTGAAGTAATACAAAAAACCGGCTGGGATACGGTTCCACAAATATTTATCGAGGATAAGTTTATTGGTGGATGCGATGATATGGTTTTATTAGAAAAGCAAGGGAATTTAGATAAGCTACTTAATGGTGAGATTGTTGAATAAAAATAATAAAAAACCTGCCCTCAAAGGATATATATCTTAGCCTAATTGGCAGGCTTTTGAATACCATAAATATAAAAGTTTCCCCAGTCAAATACTGCTTATTCTACCAGTTCTGTAACAGGTACTTCTGAAACTTCTTCTGAAAATAAATCATCCTTAATTTTTACCATATGACTTTGGGGATTTAATTCTGCAATCCAGATAGATTTTCCTTTATAATGTACTGGAATACGACTAGGGGAATTGAAAATTTCATTTGCTCTTTCCATATCCATTATTATTCACTCCTTGTATATTAATTTTATCTGCTATAATATATTGTCTCAAATTTGTGTAATTTAAATTCATATGTAAATAATTTTTACTATGAATAAAGGGAGGTTTCATATATGCTAGATAATATTAAACAGGTTGAAGTATTAAAGGACATTCGTAGTATCCGACAATATAAAGATACAAAGGTTGACAAAAAGATTATTGCCGATATTATTGATTGTGCAAGAATGGCTCCGACAGCCAACAATCGCCAACCGTGGGAATTTATTGTAATTACTGATGAAGATCGCTTAAAGGATTTATCTGAAATTGTACCAAGTGGAAATTTTCTTAAAGATGTTCCTGTGGCTATAGTTGTCTTTTGTAGTAAAGATACTAATTATTTTCTTGAAGATGGGTCTGCCGCCACACAAAATATTCTATCTGCAGCAAGGTTTCATGGATTAGGAAGTTGTTGGATAGCTGGTTATCAGGGCTCATACTATGAAAATGCTGAGGTTCCTTTATGTGAAGGTATTCCATGCTATACTCCAAGTAGCTATGGTGAAGAAATCAGGAAGATATTAGATGCACCTGAAAACCTACAGTTGGTTTCTGTTGTCTCATTAGGCTATAGTGATGAAAAACCAAATGTAGATAAAAGAAGCCTCGAGGAAGTTCTTCATTGGAATAAATACTAAGATAAAAAATCCACCAGATAGGTGGATTTTTAGGTTGTAGATAAAGTATTTAGATGCAGATTTAGTAAATAACTAAAATATACTATAATATAAATAACCACAACCCATTATAACACCTAATGGCAGTAACATCATTACTATTACTTTTTCTAGCTTTGCATTAAAATAATCTGTCGTTAATACTAAACATAGGTGCATCGGTGAAAGCATGATTCCAACAAAGCCGCTGACAAAACCTAATGCCATAAGCTTTAAATCTAAAGTAGGGGACAAACCAACTAAAATAGGAAATGCAACTGCTGCATAGGCTTGGGACATTCCAGTTAAAAAAGCTACGATAAAGGGTAACAGTATGACAACAGCAATTGTTGGTATTCCCATATTACTAAATATCAAGGGTAGCTGAGTAACAATTCCTGTACCTTCTAACATATTTTTAAAAAGCATTACCCCTAAAACAAGCATAATGATT
This sequence comes from Alkaliphilus peptidifermentans DSM 18978, assembly GCF_900101495.1. Lineage (GTDB taxonomy): Bacteria > Bacillota > Clostridia > Peptostreptococcales > Natronincolaceae > Alkaliphilus_C > Alkaliphilus_C peptidifermentans. Next base: position 63,824 of record NZ_FMUS01000017.1, on the reverse strand, counting down.
TTTAATGAAAATGCTTCGATTAAAGAATTAGCTAAGTCCTTCCATTTGTAGCGGTAAATAATTAATAAGGCTACTACTACAAATAGCAAAGAAATGATTATATCTATTTTAAATAATAAAATAAGCATTAGAATAGTTAAAATTGGTGCGGTACCCTTAATCAAACTAATATAATTATTTAAGCTAGCCTTATTTCTTTGCCTACAATCTGTTTCTGGTGCCCTCAGACCATAATATATGTAGGGTAAACCCAGTAATATTGTTAATAGGCAAAATGGAAAAAGAATCTTCATGAAAATAAGTAAATCTACCTTTAAAATTTCGCTAGTAATTATAACAGCAGGATATAAAGGTAAAACGCACTCCCAAATATGCCTAAACCAAAAATTTATAACGCTTTTTCTTTCCGGTGTTATATGGTCATCCTCACAAACATCAGCCACTAAAGGAGCAGAAAACATTGCTCCGCCAGCCGATGGTAGTAGTCCCAAAAAAGCTGGCAATATTGGCATTACAATGCGATAATCTCCAATAATAATTCTTAATGATTCCACGATTTTAAGCAATAAATTTTTTCTTCTCATTATATTTTCTAAAAACATTATTATTAATAATAGAAGGGTTGTTTTAATTGTAGTCATTGATATGATGGATTGAATTACAATATTTGTTATCTCGTATAAATCCATACCGAAAACCAAACCCATAACAATAGCTGATGCTGTCATGGAAATGCCCAAATTCAGCTTTAATCTAAGAAGCAAAATGATGAGCAAAAAAATAGCCAACAATTTAATCAGTTCCATCTAAAGATGCGCCCTCTTCCATGTGATATTTTGTTTGGGAAATATGGGTCTCATAATTCACTCACATGGTATAATTTTAATACTTTTATCTGTTGTGGTAAAGTTCTATTTTTTTACTCTCACTTTAATATAGTTATTATATATTGAATTAATTATAAAAGATTTGATAATCTAAAGGACTCTCTATCTGAAACGTGTCTTATTAAGAACTTTAGCTGCACTATTTCACCTAATGTCATTATTTTTTCATTTACCTCCGTATACCTCTCAATTTTTGTTATTGCAATTTCGATAGCATCTAAATCATAGTGTTCTAGTACAACTTCCCATATCTTTTTCTTTTGCTCCCATTCCTTTCTTAAATCCTGTATATTATTTTCTGCTTCCTCCCAGTTTTCAGCTAAAATGCTCTCGTCTAATCTTTCGATATGAGCTAAAAGTGTTTTACAGCTATTCTCGACATACTGTTGAAATATTACTGCACCTATAAAAAATGTTATTAAGATAACTAGAGTAATTATTACTGTTTTCATATAGCCTCCCTACTGAAGAGTTTTTTTCTGGGCATAAAATTTTTGATCGGAAGATAAAAACGCAAAAAAAGTCTCCTCAACTTTGTCTATTTTCATCATTTTTAGTTGCTTTATTACATAGTCTTCATCTAAGCCAGCTTTTTTTAGGTTTTTTCTTATTAGATTTCCATCTACTATTAAGGTTACTGGTAATTCTTCCTGTGGGGTATATATTTTCATATCTTCCCTTAGCACCTGTTGCTTTTCTGATCGTGGAATAACACTAATTTGCCCGTTTGTTTCTAATATTGCATATTCTACGTCGTGTAAATTGGGATAATCTTTTCCTCTTAGTTGCTCCAATAGATCGTTCATATTAATCCTCAATCTTCTTATTTCAGACTGCACAATTTTCCCCTTATAAATTAATACACTGGGTTTACCACATATTACTTCACGGAAAATTTCGCTTTTTAACGATAAGAAGGATACCAAGACTTGAACAGATAATAGAGTTAATATTGGTATTACTCCATTTATTAAGGGTATTGATGCATTCTCCATTGGGGTGGCTGCCAGCTCTGCTATCATGATAGTTATTACTAATTCAAAGGGCTGCATTTGTGCAATTTGTCTTTTACCCATCATTCTCATTACAATAACCACAATAAAATATAATATAAAAGCCCGCGTAAAGATTATCAGCATTTCTTCAACTCCCACTTAATATTGCATTTATAACCTGCCAAATATCATTGTATTACCAACTTATTATTACCCTCTTTAGTTTTTATATTATTTAATCTGAAAAGTAATAAAATCAAAATCTCTTTAGTAGTGCTGGAGAAAATAGAAAATGAGTCGAAAAAAATCTTCGACTCATTCTGGACAATTTAAATGGTGTTTATAAATCTATTGATACATATTTAACTTCTAAGAACCCCTCTATTCCATGATGCCCTCCTTCACGACCCATTCCACTTTCCTTATATCCACCAAAGGGAGCCTGTGGTGTTGAGGGCATTCCATCATTAAAACCTACTATTCCATACTCTAGCCTTTCCATTACTTTAAATCCTCTAGATATTGATTCTGTAAAGAAGTAGGCTGCTAGTCCATAATCACTATTATTAGCCATAGAAATTACTTCCTCATCACCATCAAAAGTAATTATTGGCATCACAGGTCCAAATGTTTCTTCATTGGCTATTATCATATTTTCTGTTACATCTACTAAAAGGGTTGGCTCAATAAAATACCCACCCAGCTCATTTACGCCACTATGCATTACCCTACCGCCAAAGGCTATTTTTGCACCCTTTTCTACTGCATCGTCAATATGGCTTTTAACTTTGACAAAGCTGTTTTTATCAATGAGAGGACCAATTTCAACCCCATCCTCCATTCCATTTCCAATGCGAAGGTTCTTTAAAATACCAACTACATTTTCAATAAAATTATCCTTAATGCTTTCATGTACATAAAATCTATTAGTGGAAATGCATGTTTGTCCACAATTTCGAAATTTTGAAGCAACTGCTGCCTTTGCTGCTTTTTCGATATCGGCATCATTAAACACTATAAAGGGTGCATGCCCTCCAAGCTCCAATGATAGGTTTTTCATTGTATCAGCCGATTGCTTCATTAAATACTTACCAACCTCAGTAGATCCTGTAAATGTTAATTTTCTAACCCTTTTATCCGCCATAAGGGTTTTACCAATTTCACCGGAATCACCTGTTACCATATTTACTACTCCCTTGGGGAATCCTGCCTTCTCAATTAGCTCCATTATTTTGACAGCCGTTAATGGAGTTTGAGTAGCAGGCTTCAAAACTACTGTACAGCCAGCAGCTAATGCTGGTGCTATCTTTCGTGTAATCATTGCTGCTGGAAAGTTCCAGGGTGTTATTGCAGCAACTACTCCAATTGGCTGTTTTAACACCATAATTCTTTTATTTCTATTCCATGAAGGTATTGTTTCTCCATAAATTCTTTTGGCTTCTTCACCATACCATTCAAGAAAACCAGCTCCATAAACAACCTCTCCTCTGGCCTCTTGTAAAGGCTTACCCTGCTCAAGGGTCATAATTTTTGCTATTTCTTCTTTGTTTTCAAGCATTAAATCATATAGCTTCTTTAATAGGTCTCCCCTTTTATTGGCGGTAAGGGTTCTCCATTCTTCTAATGCCCCATATGCTGCATCGATTGCAGCTTTTGCTTCGTTAGCTGCACCCTTCGGTATAAAACCAATTACCTCTCCAGTTGCAGGATTATTAACCTCAATGGTACTGCCACCCTCAGCTTCTACCCATTGACCTTGAATAAACATTTTATATTTTATCATTTAAATCCCCTTTCTTTTCCAAAGTAACTGTTTATGTAAATTTCATAGCATAGCATTTCTCAGATTACTGCTTCACCTATAATCATCTAAATATTATATTTCAACATATTTCATATTATTTCCTCTAAAGAATTTAATACCCAGTTGTTGGATAAAACCATTTATTTTTTAAGAATTTGTCATAAGAATTTCTCAATAGTTAATGTTAGTTTCAAACTCACATAATTACATATTTTCCATTTCCAGTCTGTAATTAATATACTACTCCTCATACTAGTAATACTAGTAGATTTACTTCTTTTTGTGTTATAATCAAATACGGTTAAATATACTATCTCTAGAGGTGATATTATGACAATTATAAAAGCAATTATTCTGGGAATTGTACAGGGCTTAACTGAATTTTTACCCGTCAGCAGCTCTGGACACCTTGCCATAACTCAGCAGCTGCTTAAGGTTCCTGAGGATAAAATATTTTTTCTTACTGTAATGCTGCACGTTGGAACATTAGTATCTGTCTTCTTTATTTATTATAAGGATATTTTTAATATCATTAAGGAAAGCTTATTGCTTATTATAGAGCTGTTTACAGGGAAGGGCTTTAAAATTAATAATCAATATCGAAGGCTTGCCATAATGATTATTGTTGCTACAACTCCAACAGGACTGATGGGATTATTTCTAAAGGATGTCTTTTCTGGTTTTTACACATCTTCACTTGTTATAGGAGTCTCATTAATTATTACCGGTACTCTATTATGGTTAGCTGAAAAATACAACAAAGGAATTCGAAATATTCATCAAATGAAATGGTATGATGCAGTTATTGTAGGTTTATTTCAGGGCTTTGCTATGACCCCTGGTATATCTAGGTCTGGAGCCACTATTGTAGGTTCACTATTTAGAGGATTTAATAAGGAGCTTGCTACAAAGTTTTCCTTTTTAATTTCAATACCTGCAATACTTGGAGCAACGATACTTGAAACTAGAGATGCTTTTAGTGTTGGCTTAGGTGATATGACCTTTGGAGTATTAGTTGCAGGAATTTTAGCAGCCTTTCTTTCTGGTGTGTTTGCCATCAGAACCTTGATCAATTTTATAAAAAAAGAGAAGCTCTACTACTTCTCCTTTTATACATGGACCATAGGTTGTATAGTTGTTATAATATCAATAGTAAGATAACAGAGCCCTTCATAGGCTCTCAGACTGTTGAAAATCCTCCATCTTCTTCGTTACTGCAAAAACCCAGCACCCTTACGTATTACGTATACGCTGCAGTCGCTGGGTTTTCTTGCGCCTTGAATCTGAAGAATTTTGAACAGTCTGGATATTGTTGACTTTTTCAACAACCTCAGAGCCCTTCATAGGCTCTATTATTTTTTATTCTAATTCTTCCTCTAATCGCTTAAATAGAACATTATTTTCCAGGTGAATATGCTGAAACAAGTCCCATTCCAATTCTTCTAATCCCTTAAAGGTTAAAATGTAGCTATTGCACCCCCCTGCTGGAACTGTAAAGTTAGTTGTTATTTTCCTTAAGCTTTTTAGCAGGTCACCGGCTCCATCATGCTCATCCTCAAGCTCTTTATTTACTTGTAGAATTTTTTCTAGAAGCTCCCTTGATGGGTTCTTTTCATAATCCTTAACCATTGGAAAAAGTATTTCCTCTTCCTTTATAAGGTGTTGCTCTAATTCCATCTTTAGCATGTGGAAATCTTTGTGTACTTTAGTTAGAACTTCTCCATTATCTACCCAGTGAACTTTTAGAATCTTTGCAGTTAAATCGCTTAATCTTGGAAGCTCTTTTCTCACATAGGTGTGATGCTTATCGATAATATAATCAATTAGTTGACTATAGCCTGCATTCTCCCAGTCTATCCCCTTATCTTTTAGCTCCTTAGCCTCTGCATAGGCTTGGTTTAATTGAGCCAATATAATATCCTCATTTAGATTTTGTTCAAGGATGGCAACAGATAGTGGTCGATCTCCACCACAACAAAAATCAATTCCCTGGGCTTTAAATATTTCTGCTGCCCTTGGAAGCTTAGTTACAATATCTCCAATTTTGTGGGTGCTAGTAAATACATTTTCCATATTTCTTCCCTCCATTTCTTTTATAGTTATATCTTAACCCACAAAATATTAAATTACTTTGATTCAACTCACATTACTAGCTTTTTTTATTTTTTAGTCCAACGATCTATGTCTCTTGTATTAAATTTTTCCATCATATCAAAAAAGGCCTTTTCTAAATCAATATCTAAGGAGTTTGCAAAGCAAGCAAGAATAAAAAGACAATCTGCCAGCTCCATATCAATGGTATTGTGGGGTTCATCCTTACGCTTGGGCTTTTCTCCATAGTAATGATTTACCTCCCTTGCTAACTCACCGGTCTCTTCTGTTAGCCTTGCCATCAAAGCAAGAGGACTAAAGTATCCTTCTTTAAACTGACTGATATATTCGTCAACAATTTTTTGCATTTCATTTATGGTCAGATGGTTTTTCATTTTAAGACTCCTTTTAACATTATATTTTTTTTATATTTCTACTATAAAAATTTTTCTCCTGCATATTTTATACCAATAGCACCCAGTGGAGCTGTGATGATTATTGATAAAACGGCCAAGGCTAAAATCAACTCTCCTTGAGGTACGCCTGCCGCCATTGGAATTGCACCAATTGCTGCCTGTACTGTTGCTTTTGGTGTATATGCCATTATGCAAAAAAGCTTCTCTTTAAGGTTTAAATTTGTACCAACCAATGATAGGAACACACCAATACTTCTAGCCGTTAGACCTAGTAAAATGATTATTAATCCAATCATTCCTGCATCAAATGCAACATATATATTTACCTGTGCCCCAACCAGAACGAAGAGTAATAACTCAGCGAATACCCAAATCTTATTATATTTACTGGCGAGACCCTCTGCCAGCTTAGGCTTTCTTTCTAATAATATAAACCCTATTGTCATTACCCCTAAAAGACTTGCTATTGGTAAAATGGGTTGTAATACATCTTCGAGGGTAGTCATAATTATTGCCGCCCCTATTAGCATAAGTGCTTTTTTTGTATGTCGAATTGAGTATTTATTAAAAAGATGCAAAAACAGTGTAGCTGTTATTATACCTAGAATAATGCCAGTGGCTATTGATATAGGTATTTTAAGTAGCTGTATTGAGAAGCTGACTCCTTCATTTCCATACATACCTAAAAAAGCTGAAAAAATTGTTATAGCCACCACATCATCAACTGATACTCCAGCTAACATTATGGTTGGAATTGCTTTTTCCTTTCCTTTGCCCTCTTCAATAAATTTAAGCATTTGTGGCACTACTACTGCTGGCGATACAGCCGCTATAATAAAGCCTAGAATACCAGCCTCAATGATGGTAAAGCCCAATACCATATGACTGAAAATAATAATTGTTACACCTTCAAATACTCCAGGTATAAAGCATAGCCGAAAAGCTGCCCTGCCCACCTTGTTCAATTCATCCCTCTTTATACCTAATCCTGCCCTAAGTAAAATTACAATTAAAGCTATTTTCCTAAGATCAGCAGAAATATTCATTAGGCTATCATCTATATAATTTAATCCATAGGGTCCTATTAAGACACCCAATAAAAGCATTCCAAGTAGCCCTGGAAGCTTGATTTTAGTAAATAACTTATTTGCCAATAGGCCAAGTAATATTATTGCTGCCAAGCTAAATGCCATTTTATCACTCCTCATATTTAATTATGCCCCTGCGCTATAGAAAAAACAAAAAACCCCTACAAAACAAATGCTTTGTAGGAGTCATTAACTGTTTGACAGTAGTTGAAGGCGAACTCCATCACCTATAAATTTAGTACATATACCATTGTAATGGAAATAATTATATTTTTCAATAGCCTTATCTGATTTTTCTATAGCTTAGCTAATAATTCTTCATTGAAATGAAATGTATATACCTTATCAATTTTTTGTTTTACCTCCCAATGGCATTTCAGACCCTTTGGAAAAATCACCAGCATGTTTTCTTTTATATGTACCTTTTCTTCATCTGTAGTAACGACTACTTCACCCTCATATATATATGCAGTTTCTTCTTCTGGGTACTCCCAATCAAATGAGCTGACATCGCATTGCCATCTGTTCCAGCTTTCTATACCTAATTCTTTAGCATCCTTTTGTTTTATTTTAATTACTTTAATTTTACTCATTAATACAACACCTCAAATAAAGATTTTTTTAAATTATACCATGAAACCTACTATAATAGATACATAATGCAAAATGATTATATTTTCTAAAAACTATTGACAAAATCATCCTTTTATCATATTAATATATATATAGAACATAACATTCGATATATATAGAAGGAGGTATCCTATGAAGCCATATTATGAGAATATTTATCTTGAGACATCTCCTGTGTTTGATCTACTGGCTGCAATGCTAAGGATACAATGCCACGAAGAATTAACTCCCGAAAATCATGAATATCATAAGTATATGCCTGATGAATTAGAGCAATGGGTTCATGAAACCAGAAAATCTATGTCAGCGGATATGAAAAGAGATCTGGAAATCTTCTTTAATTATGAGAGTTATTTAGCCATGATACTGGTTTCCTATAGCTGGGAAAAAAACATATATAAAAGTATTGATTCCTTTATTCAACTTTTGGAGTCTACACCATCACTAGATTTAGTTAGATCTTTTTTTGCTACTGGCTATGGTGAAAGCCTCCGTATGAAGGAAATTATTTGGTCTCTTAATAGTCCTGATGCGGTTATGGACTTCATTAAAGGTAGAAATCTACCTGAAGCTGAGAAATGGAAGCTATTCTTTATGTATCATGATGCTGATAACACAAAAGGACGTCTAATTAATCTGATTAGAAGCTTTTATGAAGAGTATTTTATTAAACAAATGGATTTTATTTCAAAGCTTCATGAAGAAAGTATAGAGCAGATGAAAGTAATACTTACAAATGATATCGAGACTAAAATTAATTCTTTTTGTGATATAGATTTTAGTCAGTTTAAAGACTTAAAGCAAATAGTTTTAATTCCATCGTATTATTACTTAACTGCTGGCTTATTTTCATACTATGCAGAAATTGAAGCCTTAATATTTCTTTATGGCACCAGGAGACCCGATATTAAGTTTAAGGAACCTATAGACGATGCAAAACTTATTGATTCAATAAAGGCATTATCTGATGAAAATCGTATAAAAATAATTCGTATACTTAATACCACTCCAAGCTATGGTTATGAATTGGGACAAAAACTAAATCTATCCAATTCCACTGTGGCCCATCATGTTTCTGTGCTTTTATCCTTAGGTATTATCACATCTAAACGCATTGAAAACAAAGTCTATTATGAGGTGAATAAAGAAAGTATTAAATATATACTGGATAGAGCAGGTGAATTTTTAACATGATGTTATTTTTTTAAAGAAACATTCGATATTAATAGAATGTATAATGCTAAATATATAGGAGGTATAAAAATGAGTTTCAAAATTCCATCAGTATTTAAAAATTATAATTTTATGCTTTTATGGATTGGTCAAAGCGTGTCAAAGCTTGGCGACCGATTCTATGCAATTGCAATGATGTGGTATATCTATCAGTTAACAGGCTCTCCCCTTGCATTAGGAATAAGTGTTCTTTGCAATACACTACCTACTATTATATTTTCCCCTATAGCTGGTGTTCTTTCTGATAGAATCGACAAGAAAAAAATTATAGTACTTTCTGATTTACTTAATGGTTTATCTATGGTATTTTTAGCTTATTTATTGTTATCAGGTAACCAATCTCTTAATATAATATACCTATTTATTGTAATAGTCGCTTCCATTACTGCCTTCTTTAGCCCTGCAATAACTGCAAGTATACCTCTTATTGTTGATGATAGGGATTTACCTAAAGCAAATTCATTATCTCAGCTCAGTAGTCAAATCACTAATATTATAGGCCCTGCCCTAGCAGGTGTAATGATTGCATTTGCAGATATGTGGCTTTTAGTTTTGATAAATGGTATCTCTTACCTTCTATCAGCTTTTTCTGAATGCTTTATTAAAGTTCCTAAGATAGTTTCAAAAACAAATAATGAAGGCTTTATGGCTAACTTTAAAGAGGGTCTACAGTGCACCCTATCAAATAAAGGTCTACTATTACTAGTCTTTGCAGGAATTTTTATTAATTTCTTTTTAGCTCCCTTAAACGTGTATATAACAATTATTACCTCTGAAATACTTACAGTTGGTTCAACAGGGCTAGGCATTATTTTTTCTTTAGTTTCTATAGGTGCTTTAATTGGTACTTTTGCAGTATTAGCTAATATTTTTAAGGACATATTCAAAATGACAATTTTCGGTATATCTGTACAGGGTCTAACTTTAATAGCCTTGGGCTTATTTACTAATAATTACTTTGCTCTGCTTATTGTTGCTGCTGTAATGGGCTTTGGGGTAAGTATAGCAACCATCGGAATAGGAACATTATATCAAAAGATGATTCCTAAGGAGAAGCTTGGTAGAGTAATCAGCTTAATTGGTATGCTTCTAAGCATAACTGTACCATTGGGTACAATGTTTGGCACATTTATTCTAACTCTCTTACCTATTCCAACAACTCTATTATTTTCTGGACTATTAGTTTCACTAGTTGCCATTATTGTATCACCAGGAATTCTTAGGTTTAATGCAAAGCCTACAGAAATTGAAACAGTTTGAGATCCTAAATTTTAAATAGCAAAATAGTAAAACAGCACTTTTGATTTTGAAGAAAGTGCTGTTTAATATTCCTTACTGTATTTTTACATTGTATTCTCTCATCCAAATATCGACTTGAATTAAGTATGCCATTAACTGTGGTGCTGTCATTAATTGGCCAAACCAGGGTCTACCAAATGCTTTTCCATCAGATTCTATTATTTCTTTCACTTTATTTCCATCAATAAGCTGCAAAAGAGGAGAATTCGTATCTTTAATGATTTTACTTAGCCTGCTCTGTACTACCTTTAAATAGGAAGGATTATGGGTTTTAGGATAGGGACTCTTTTTCCTATTTATTATCTCAGGAGGTAGTATATCTTGAAGAGCTTCTCTCAATATTCCCTTCTCTCTATTATTATGGTATTTCATATTCCAGGGTATATTCCATACATACTCAACCAACCAATGATCAGCAAAGGGAACTCTTACTTCTAGTCCGTTTGCCATACTCATTCTGTCTTTTCTATTTAATAGAGTTACCATAAACCATTTGAGATTTAAGTAGAATATCTCTCGAATTCGTTCTTCTTCTAAAGTCTCTCCTTCAAGCTTGGGAACATCTCTTAAGGTCTTTTGGTACTGATGATGGACATAGTCTTCTATAGGGAGATTCACATATTCTTTTGATAGTATACCTTTTCTTTCTTTTATTGCCTGTGACCATGGAAATGTATTTGCATTAATAAATTCTTCCCTAGTAAACCAAGGATACCCACCGAATATTTCATCTGCACATTCCCCCGATAAAGCTACTGTAGAGCTTTTTTTAACTTCCTTGCAAAACAAGTATAAGGATGAGTCTACATCAGCCATTCCTGGTAAGTCAGTGGCCTTAACAGCTTCATATAATCCATCGGCCAGCTGCGGAGTATCGATGGTTATAGAATGGTGGTTAGAGTCTATAAACTGGCTCATTTGTTTTATATAGCTTATATCTGAATCGGGTTGAAATATACTGGGCTTAAAATAGTGATCGTTATCTAAGTAGTCTACAGAATAGGTGTTAAGTTTTCCCCTCCCTTTCCCTTCAAAGGACTTGGCAGCAATTGCAGATATACAGCTGGAATCCAAGCCTCCCGATAGAAAGGTGCAGACAGGAACATCAGATATTAGCTGTCTTTCAACTGCATCCACCAATAGCTCCTTTACTCTATTTACAGAGGTATCAAAATCATCGGTATGTGGCTTACTTCCTAATTGCCAATATTGCTTTAGTTTAATTCCGTCGTCATTATATATTAAAAAATAGGCAGGTGGTACTTCAAATATGTCTTTAAACACACCACTTCCAAGTGCTCTTGCTGGCCCCAAACCAAACAATTCCATTATACTGTCCTTTGTAATTATTGGTTCTACTACTGGATTAGCTAATATTGCCTTTATTTCTGATGCCAGAAATAAATTATTATTTATCTGGGAGTAAAATAGCGGCTTAACCCCTAAACGATCTCTAGCCATAAATAGCTCTTTTTTATATTCATTCCAAATGCCAAAGGCAAAAATTCCATTTAGCTTCTTAACACAATCAAATCCCCACTCTATATAAGACATTAATAAAACCTCAGTATCGGAGTAGGACTTAAAATGATACCCCTTGTCTAGCAATTCTCGTCTTATTACCTCTGTATTATATAGCTCTCCATTATATACAATACTATAGCTTCTATCCTCCACCTTACGTATCATGGGTTGCCCCCCACCTTCTGGGTCAACAACTATTAGTCGCCTATGTCCTAACAAGCAATTTTTACTTTTATAGATATTAAAAGCATCGGGTCCTCTTTTTGATAATGTATTTGTCATGGTTTCGATAACCTTAACTTTATCAGTCAAGTCCTCCTTTAAATTAATCCATCCAGCTATACCACACATATTCTCATCTCCTTTTAAACAATAGCTTTTTCCCATATATTTAGCATATGTAAAAATACTATTGTTGATATTTGTCTCTAAAATTTAATATTATTCTTATTGTAATCAAATTAGTACAAAAACTGACTAATGTATAATATGGCATAATTTAGTCAAAACTCTACAGCATATATGAAAATATACAGTTTTTCACTGAAAGTAGTCGAACACTAATTTGTATAATAAGAAGGAAACAATTAACATTTATAGAATGTTTAAAATAGTAGCATGTTTTTTCCGAATATTATGTCAATTATTTCTTAATGAAATGGTGGGAATAATTATGTCAGTTGCTATGAAGTCTAAGTCAAATAGTTCATACAATCAACAAGCTATAAAAAGCTTAGAAGCAGCTTTGAAGGAGAAGGAACTTTTGTTGAATGAAATACTTACTCAGGACCGGATGAAAACAGAGTTTTTATCAAATATTTCCCATGACCTTAGAACGCCATTAAATGTTATATATTCTACTCTCCAGCTTTTCAATCTATTTCTTAATGACTCATTATCTGAGGATAAAAAACAGACCAGCCATAAATATATACATATAATGAAGCAAAATTGCTATAGGCTCTTAAGGCTTATTAACAATTTTATTGATATATCGAAAATAGATTCTGGCTTTCTAAAATTAGATTTGCGTAATTTTGATATAGTTAGTTTGGTTGAAGATATTACTATGTCTGTTGCTGAATATATTGAGAATAAATCAATACATCTTCACTTTGATAGCTCTATAAAGGAACAGATTATAGCCTGTGACCCTGATAAAATAGAACGTATTATGCTTAATTTATTGTCAAATTCATTAAAGTTTACTCCTAAAAATGGTACTATACATGTTAAGGTTAGGGGTAATTATGAATCAGTTACTATATCGGTGATAGATACAGGAATTGGTATTCCGTCAAAAGAATTAAATACAATTTTTGAACGCTTTAAGCAGGTTGATAAGGGTCTAACAAAGGATCATCAAGGAAGTGGAATTGGATTATCTTTAGTGAAATCCCTTGTTGAGCTTCATGGTGGAAATATTTTAATTAATAGTGAATATGGAAAAGGAAGCGAGTTTATTATCACCCTTCCAATAAAAACTTTGGATGATGATTTCAAAATTGCAGAGGAGGTATTTGAGGCTTCATCTGAAGGAAGAATCGAAAGAATAAACATTGAGTTTTCAGACATATATACTAAGCTATAGGATAGACTTTTTGCATAAATAATAGGAATCTGTTTGATAAGAATCTTTTTGATTCTTTTTTTTATGTTGTGAAAATAAAACTAGTTTTCAAACAAATATATTATGATATAATAAATTCGTTAGACAATCGAAAAAAACTATAAAAAGGTGATGATCATGATAAGACGATTTATAAAATACTACAGACCCCATCTGCCACTTTTTTGTTTAGACTTTGGATGTGCATTCCTTATGGCAATACTAGATCTTATTTTCCCACAGGTGGCCCGTTGGACCATTAATGATGTTATTCCTGATAAAAACCTTAACCTAATTATTATAATTGGTGTTGGAATGCTATTAATGTATATAGTACGTTACATACTTAATTATATAGTTGATTACTGGGGGCATGTTTTAGGAGCACGAATGGAGCATGATATGCGTAAAGACCTTTTTGCCCATTTGCAAAAGCTCTCTTTTAACTATTTTGACAACACAAAAACAGGCCATATTATGTCTAGATTAGTTAATGATCTTAACGAAATATCAGAGCTTGCCCATCATGGACCGGAGGACCTTTTTATTGCAACGGTAACTTTAGTTGGTTCCTTCATCATAATGCTGACAGTAAACTGGCAGCTTACCCTCATTGTATTTGCTATGGTTCCGGTTATGATATGCTTTGCTATTTTGAAAAATAAGCGTATGCAGCTTGCCTTTAAGGATATGCGCCTAAAGATAGCTGATATTAATGCACAGGTAGAGGATAGTATTTCTGGAGTTCGTGTGGTAAAATCCTTTACAAATGAATGGTATGAACAGGAGAAATTTTCTGTTGGAAACGATAATTTTAGACTTTCAAGAGAAAATGCCTTTAAGGTTATGGCTCAGTTTTTCTCTGGCATAAATTTCTTTTCTAATGCTATAAATTTGTTAGTATTAATAGCAGGTGGCTTATTTATTTACTATGATCGCTTATCCGTTGGTGATTTAGTTGGCTTTCTGCTTTACGTTTCTATGTTCCTTCAACCAATCAGACGAATAACTGCTTTGGTGGAAAATTATCAAAGAGGTATGGCAGGCTTTAATCGTTTCCTAGAAACATTGGATATAGACCCAGATATCATTGATAATAAGGATGCAATTGCTGTTGGTCGATTAAAGGGAAATGTAGTGTTGGACAATGTTACCTTTAGCTATAACAATAGAGGTACTGTATTGGAAAATATTAATCTTAATATACGAACCGGTGAAACTGTGGCCTTTGTGGGCCCTTCTGGAGCTGGTAAAACCACACTTTGCAGTCTTATACCACGATTTTATGAAATTGATAAGGGTGCTATTTTAATCGATGGTATCGACATTCGTAAAATGACACAACGCTCATTAAGAGAGAATATTGGAATAGTACAACAGGATGTCTTCCTTTTTTCAGGTACTGTTAGGGATAATATCAGCTATGGCAGGATTGGTGCAAGTGCTGAAGAAATTATTGAGGCCAGTAAGATGGCCAACGCCCACCAGTTTATTATGTCTTTAGAAAAGGGCTACGACACTTACATTGGTGAACGTGGAGTAAAGCTTTCTGGGGGACAAAAACAGAGATTATCTATAGCACGGATTTTTCTTAAAAATCCACCAATTTTAATTCTCGATGAAGCAACCTCTGCCCTTGATAATGAAACAGAAAAGGTAATACAGGAATCATTTGAAAAATTGGCAGAAAGCCGTACAACACTTGTAATAGCCCACCGTATGGCAACCATTCGAAATGCTGATAGAATAATGGTTTTAACTGAAGAGGGTATTGTTGAAGAGGGAGATCACGATTCCTTAATTAGTGAATCTGGGGTATATTCCAAGTTATATAAAGCACAATTTAATGAAATGGCAACATAAAAATTACTTAAAAATCCAGTATCCCTAAGTATCTATTCTATACTAACGGTTTACTGGATTTTGCTTTTTATATCTAATTCTTTTTTGCTATGCCATTTTCAATAATGTAAATCATCTTATCTGACAAATTTATCATATCATTATAATCATTAGTCTGCATTTCTTTTATGAAGTATTCTCCTATTGACATACTTAAAGTAGTTAATATATAGGAAACAAATTCTACATCAATTTCAGGGTCAATTTCACCTGCAGCAATTCCTTTAGCTAAAATACTACCTAGGAAAGCATTGCTTTTTTGCGTAGATTCCCCCAGCATTTCCTCTTTAAAATTTGCATCGTTATTTTTCACAAAGTTGTTCCCTATTATCGCAAGCTTTGGGTTCTCCTTTGCAAAAATAACACCTCCACTATATAGCTCCCTCAAAATTTGAAAGGTATCCATAGTAGTAACGCTACTTACTAAATGTGTAAGGTAAGAGAATTTCTTTTCACCAGCAGTTAATAAAATATATTTATATAGGTCTTTTTTATCTTCAAAGTATTGATAAAAACTCCCTTTAGCTATCTCCGCTTTTTTTACAATTCTTGATATGCTGGCCTTATGATAGTCATGCTCTGAAAACTCATCTATTGCTATTTCTATAATTCTATCTTTTTTCTCCTCTGGCAGGTTAAAGAAAGTGTTTTTTGGCATAATTTATCACCTATTCTTGTTATTTGTATTAATAAAAATAATATGACCGCTTAGTCATATTATACAATTATTTAATAATTATCTCAATGTTTTTTTTATTTGAAAGTACATATTAGATATCTTCTACTATTATATTTCCTAATGTAGCATCTATTATAGCTATTAAATCTTTGGGTGATAAGAGTATTTGCAACCCCCGTTGCCCTGCGCTCATCATAATAGTGGAAAATTCAACACAGCTTTCATGAATGTAGGTTGGATAATTCTTCTTCATACCTATTGGAGAAACTCCTCCTCGAATATACCCTGTTATGGTTTGAATCTCCTTCATAGATATCATTTCTACCTTTTTATTTCCACTAAGCTTAGCTAATAACTTTAAATTTAGCTCTGCTCCACCAGGTAAACATGCAATTATAATACCGGTTTTATCTCCTCTTAAAACTAAGGTTTTAAAAACTTGTTCTAATGGTATTTGAAGCTTTCCTGCTACATTTTCAGCACTTAAATCATTCTCATCCACCTCGTACTGAAGGAGCTTATAAGATATTTTTAGTTTGTCAAGAATACGTCCAGCGTTGGTTTTTTTCATCTTTTTATCCCCCATTTATCAATACTAGTATTCTTTATTAATTATTTAATAATTTTTTCTGTTTTGAAGTCAAATTTGTTTCTAGTCTTCACAATAAAGTATAGGGCAATACACCACATTTTTTATTTATATAATTCTATTTATCTTCACAATTACCTTCATATCCTGAGAAATTATTATATTTTAAAACCGATGCTTATAAAGAGCATCGGTAAAGTTACTAAAATAGAACATGCTGTTTTGTTTACACTTTTATTATATCTTCAATGGTTGAAGTGATTGATCCTTTATTTTTGATTGTTGCCTGCTTAGTACAATTACAAACCATGTAGTTAATATAATTCCCTTAAAAACGCTGGACATACTAATGCTCCACCACACACCATCTAATCCTAGACTATCTATAGATGATAGGATTATGGCGGCAGGAATCCGTAGGAAGTTAAACACTATGCCTACAATTGATGGTGGAATAGTTTTTCCTAGGCCATTGAAGCCCCCTGATGTCGTAATTTCAAGACACATAAACAGCTGTGAGTATGCCAAAATCCTTAAATAAACAATTCCTAGCCTTAAGGCCTCTTCCTCCGACAAAAACAGTGCAAATATTTGCTTGCCTCCAAATATAAAGAGAACAGTTGCAAAGATACCAACTACACTTACTAATAAGATGGCACTAAAATAGCCTTTATATATTCTATCCATTTTCTTAGCACCAAAATTTTGCCCGGTAAAGGCACTTAAGGCTGTAGCAAATCCACTTGCTGTCATCCATGAGATAGCTTCAATTTGGCTACCCACCCGCTGAACAGCAACTGGTGTTGGTCCCCATTGAGCAACAATCTTAGCAATAAACATAGCAAAAATGGTAAATAGTCCATTCTGAAGTGCTACCGGAAGTCCAAGGGTCATTATCTCTTTTATTTTCACCCTATCAATTGACTTAAACAGATTAAGATTCGAAAATAGCACCCTATTATTCTTTATAAAATATATAAATAAGCTACAAACCACCAATTGAGAAAATACAGTAGCTAATGCAGCACCCTTCACTCCCAAAGCTGGTAATGGGCCTACACCAAATATTAGTAAAGGATCTAAAATCATGTTAGTTATTAATCCAACTGTATTAATTGCAAAGGGAATTTTACTATTTCCATAACCATTAAAGATGGCTGTGAAAATTGGATTCATAAAGCTAAAAATCATTCCACATGCAATGATTATTAGATATGACTTAGCTTTATCTATTACATCTTGATTTCCCAAATTAAAGAAATCAATTAGGGGATTTCTTAATAATATTAAAACACTACCGTAGATTAATGCTAAAACCACATTTATTTGTATAGCACTTTTAACATATTTCTTTACAGATTCAATATCCTCTCTACCGACAGATTGAGCTACACCCACCTCTGCGCCTATTTTTGATATAAATATAAGAGCCATTGCAAACCAAGTGAAAAATCCTGCTGTGCCAACAGCTGCCACAGAAAGACTGCCCAGACGTCCTACCCACATCATGTCAGTAAGATTGTAGGCCATTTGAACAAAGGATGTTCCCATAATGGGAAGAGCCAGCTTAATTAATGCCTTTGATATACTTCCTTCTGTTAAACTACTTCTGACCATCTAATACCCCTCATTTCAAATTTATTATCACCGTTACTATTATACTTTTTTAGTGGGTATAAACACAAGAGTCTTTAAAAAAATGAGTCAGTAAAAAACTGACTCATAGCTAAAGGTTTACTTCAAATAAATTTTTAATCCATCTAGCAATATCGTTATAAACTTCTTCTTTATTTATTTCATTCAAAATTTCATGTCTGCTATTTTCATAGAATTTATAGCTTATATTTTCCATACCTAATTTCCTGTAGCTATTGTAAACCTCCATTACACCCTTTGTATTTCCGCCTACTGGATCATTATCTCCCGAAATAATAAGCATTGACAGTTTCTTAGGTGTTTTTTGCATGTTTCCTTTTTTATTAATCTCTTTAATACCCTTAAGTAAATCATAATAAAATCCAGCAGTGGCTATTTCACCGCAATACTTATCCTTTATATACTTATCCACCTGTTTTTCATCTCTGGTTAACCAATCGTATCCTGTCCTATTAGGCTTAAAGGCTTTATTAAAGCTTCCAAAGAGAAGCTTATCCATTACTTTACTTCTATTTCTCTTTCCTAATCTATTAACCTCTAGTTTTGCAAGTAATACAGCAATATCACCTAATATTCCCTGACTCCCTCCTGTACCACAAAGAATCACTGCAGAAACGTCAGTACCATAGGCTTGAATGTATCCTCTTGTTAGAAATGACCCCATACTGTGTCCAAAAAGTATAACAGGTATGTTAGGATTTTCCTCTTTTATAATAGTAGTAAGCTGATTCATATCTGCAATTACCTTGCTCCAGCCCTCATCTTCTGCGAAATATCCTAGATTTTCTATGTTTCCTGCTGTTTCCCCATGGCCTCTATGATCATTTGCATATACATCACATCCTTCTCTATTAAGAAATTTAGCAAAGCTGTCATATCTCTCTTTATGCTCTGCCATCCCATGGGCAATCTGAACTATTGCCTTTGGTTGTTTATTCTCAACAAGCCACTTTTTAGCAAAAATTCTATGTCCATCTTTGGAGTCTAACGAAAAGTTTTTGACCATCATTTTTATCCCCCTAAATTAATATATTACCTATTATTTTTTTTCTTATATAATACCATTAATATTAATAAATAAAAATTATATAAGTACATCAAAATAGAATTCCATAAAAAAATCGCTAAATTCATGTGAATTTAACGTTATTATTCATTTTAATTATTAGTTAAATCAGTAATTTTTCTAGGCATGCTTTTTTTAAAGATATTTTGTTGAATGCTTTTTCAAATACTCATTTGTAACTCCTATTTCATTACTATTAAGCCTTGAAGGATGAAGACTAGCGGCTGACAGTCCCTTAAATACATATTTTGATATAATACCAGTTAGTGTACCGGTAATAATTGCTGAAACCAATAGTATCGGCATATAAAATATTACTCCTTTGGTTTGTACAACCATACTAGCAACCATTAGCTGACCTACATTATGAAAGGCAGCACCAATTACACTGACACCGACAATCCCCACATTTTCAAGTCGCTTAATCAACACCATCATACTCAAGCTTAACAAACCACCTGCAAAGCTGTATAACATTCCATTCACTCCAGCAAAAAGTAGGCCACTCATCAATACCTTAATTAGCATAAGGCCAAAGGCGTTTTTGACATTCATAAGGTATAGAGCATACAACAAAACAGTGTTGGCAAGTCCTAATTTGACTCCTGGTAATCCAGATGCAATTGGAATAAATCTTTCAAAATAGCCTAACACCAGTGCAACTGCAATTAATAATCCAAATCTCGCTATCAACTTTGTATTCATTCATCCCTTCCTTTCACCAATTCAATGGAGACATGGTTGGGCAGGCAAATAATCCATCCACCCATAATTCGTGTACTTATATTCTCCAATGTAATTTCTCCCTGGTGTAAGCAGTCCTTGTTTTCACAATTGGAATCATGCATCAAAACACCATTGGCATCAATTTTGATTTCATTATACTTACCATCAATGTTAATAATTACAGTCTGGGGTTCACTGAGTAATACCTTTTTATATTCATTTTCACCTACGTTAATATTAACGTAGCTATCAGCACTATCGTTTTGTCCCACTACTCTTACCGTAACAAGTGCCACTATTGCTACAAAAAGTAATACCATAATAATTTGTATATCTCTTTTCTTCATTTCTTATTACCTCCTAGAGGTATCTATAATAGTGTTTGCATATTTTCCTTGCTTCTTCTATTAATTCACTTAATCCATTATTGAAAATATTTAAATACCAAATGGTTACAATGTATTGATCATTGAAACCATTTGGTATTAGCTTTAAAAGTGTACTTATTTTAAATAAAACTTTGTTTATTATTTTTTAGCTGCAGCACTTTCTCCAGCAATTCTACCATATACAGTTATATCAGCTAAGGCATTTCCACCTAAACGATTGCTTCCATGAATTCCGCCTGTAATTTCTCCTGCTGCATATAAGCCTGGTATTACTTCACCATTTTTATTTAGTACCTGAGCATTTGTATTGATCTCTATTCCACCCATAGTATGGTGCACTGTTGGAACCCGTGGTCCTGCATAGAATGGCGGTGTATCGATCTTAGTGTCAAACAATGTTCTACCAAATTCATCTGGTCCACCTGTTGCTACTGCTTTATTAAACTCTTCAACTGCTTTTACAAGATTATCTGGATTAACGTTAATCTTTTCCGCTAACTCTTCAAGTGTATCACCTTTAAAAGCTCGACCCTGAGCAATTAACTCTTCTATTGTTTCATTAAAGTTGTTTTTAGTTTCAGGTGTTGGATAATTTTTTTTGTCAAGTACTACCCATAAATAGGCGTCCTCTTGCTCTAGTAATGCTTTTGTCATAACATCTCTACGGGCACCTTCGTCTACAAATCGATTACCCGATTTATTTACAAAAATTCTGTTTTCAACACCTTGCTCAATATTTCCACTAAGACTTCCTGTATTAGGATCTCCCAATGGCAGTAATTGAAGGTTTTCTAATCCAATAAGATTTGCTCCAACAGTTTCAGCCATTGCTAGACCATCACCTGTTGCCCCTGGATGATTGGTTGTTTTAACATTTGCAAGAGATGGCCAGCTTTGATTATATTGTTCTATCATATCAGTATTAGCGCCAAAACCACCTGTAGCTAAAACAACACCGTTGTTGGCATGTACTATTACATCTCCCTTAAGACCCTTTCCTTTAACACCTGCTACTCTACCATCTACTACTATAAGCTCTAATGCCTCAGTATCAAGTAGTACTTCTATATCATTATTAGCATTGATGTAATCTTGGTAAGTATTAATAAATCCTGTTCCTAATGGTGTTGATGGTTTATGAGCTCTTGGCCATAATCCGCCTAGCACAGTAAAGACTTCATCATTAAACTTCATACCTAAGCTTTCAAGCCATTCAATAGCTGGATATGCATTTTCAACAAGTGTTCTTATCAATTCTGGGTTTCCAAGCTTATCTCCGCCTTCATAGGTTTGAGTAAAATGCTTGTCGATTGAGTCCTCTATTCCTTGAGCTACCTGCCTTGGAGAACTGGCTGCATTGAAGGCTCCACCAGAAAGGATTGTGTTTCCTCCGAGTCTTGGCATTTTTTCAAGTACTATAACCTTTGCTCCATTTTGATGAGCAGATACTGCTGCTGCAAGACCCGCACCGCCGCCACCGATAACAACTACATCTGTTTTATACTCAGTGGTTTCACCTGCAACTGCATCACTGTCCTTTTTTACACTTAATGCAGCTATATCTGCTCCGGCTAACTTAAGGGCTTCAGTTACAGCAACAATAATAGCATCACTTGTAATTGTTGCACCAGTTATTGCGTCTATAGCTAAGGTTTGATTGTCCACAATTGCCTGTGGTATTCTTTCTATTGCAGCATCTGTAATACTAGGACTTTCATTATGACTTACTATCTTAACCTCTTTAATTTCATATTCATCTACAGTAACTTCAACTGTTATATCGCCGTTGTGTCCAGCGGCAGATGCCGTATATGTACCAGCTTTAAATAAAGCTTCACCTGATGATTCTTCAGATTTTGATTGGCAGCCGATTATTGATATCGCCAGTATAATACATAACAATACAGAAAAAGTTTTTTTAAATTTTAACATTTTTCATCCTCCCCTTATCATTATCATCTTTGAATTCTTCTTACACCCTCATTTACATTAATAATTGTAAATGAAATTAGTATGATTCACTGTGATGCTTCAGTAAATAGACTCTCTAAACCTAAGTTATTGTCTATTATAGATATAATAAAGCTTTTTCATAGAATGTATTCACTGAATGTATTCATTATATTAAATTGTTAATTAATAGTCAATGCATTTTGTTAATTTTTTTTCAATGCATTATCAAATGAAGTCATTCTATAATTTACTTCGTTGAACATATTTGTTATAATCTATTGAGTAAATAAAATATGGGAGAACTACTATGTCTGAAAAAAACTTACAAATAGACAAATTCAAGCCCTCAATACCCAGGATAAAATATATCGTATTGCTGTTGAATTAATAGAAAAGAAGGGTTTTCAAAATATTACCGTAGACGAAATATGTAAGGTAGCAGGTGTATCGGTGGGGTCTTTTTACAACTGTTTTAAATCAAAGAATGAGATATTAGATTGGATTTTCAAGCTGGCTGATGATTACTTTGTGAATGATGTGGCGGGTAAAATCAAAGAAGGCAACACACAAGGAAGAGTCATTCGTTTTTTTGAATACTATGCTGATTATAATAAAGAACGAGGTATTGATTTTGTAAAACAGTTATATACCGTTAAGAATAATCTTTTTGCAACAAAAGGAAGACCTATGCAAAATGTTTTACAAGCTATTATTGAAGATGGGCAAAGTAAGGGAGATATATCTACCGATATAACCCCAGAGGAAACTGTAAGATTTCTTTTTATAGCCGTTAGAGGTGTTGTTTATGACTGGTGTTTACACGACGGTAAATATGACCTTACTGAAGCTGTAAATAATTATGTGAAGCGTTTAGTTAAAATCTTATAAAACAGGGGCTTGCCAAATTTCTCTGGCAAGCCCCTGTTTTATTATTTTCAACCTCTTAAAATAGTATTTTCATCAAGGGTGTTACTAGCACAAGGGTTATAATTATCCTCTCCATTAGAATTAAAAATATATCCTTAATACTTATATTAATATCTGTACTAATGATGCAAGGAATAGATCCAGAAAAGAATAGAATGGAGGATATAGAAACAACACCAGTAACGAATCTTGCTGCTATAGGTGCTTCGATGCTGGACATAATAATTGCCGGCGTTAATACCTCAGCCCCTACAGTAGATATTGCCTTAGCTACCATCCATGGCTCTGGAATATTTAAAATATAAATAATAGGATAAAAAATATAGCCTATAATATCAAAAAAGAAGGTCATCTTTACTAAGTAAAATGATATTACTCCAATAGATAAAATTAATGGGAGAAACCGTAATGTCATATAAATGCCTTCTTTAAGATTACTAATTATGCTTCTCCAGGTAGATTTATTATTTTCTATTTCTTTTAGAGCCGCATTAAGGGCACTATTTAGTATCTTTTCCTTCGGTTCTGCCTCAATTATTCCATAATCGTTAATATACTCACTCTTTATAGCACTGAGTGGTTTTAGTCTTGCTGTAATGGCTGAAACTATAAATGTTATTATAAGAGTAGTCCAAAAAAAGGTATTCCATATTGACATTAACCCAAGTCTCTTAGCTATAATAACCATGAAGGTTGCTGAAACAGTTGAAAAGCTTGTAACAATGATGGCAGCTTCCCTTCTTGTATATTTACCTTCTTTAAAGAGGTTATTGGTCATTAAAATTCCAACTGAAAAACTACCCACAAAAGATGCTACAACATTTACAGCAGCTGTCCCTGGCACCTTCCATATAGGCTGCATCACTGGTTTCAATATAACTCCTAAAAATCCAAGCAATCCATATCCAGTAATAAAAGTTAAAAATAGTGAACCTAATGGAACCATTATGGCTACAGGTATTACAATTGTGTTAAATAATAAAGGTAACATATCTTCTCGCATCAACCATTCAGGTCCCAAGTTAAAAAATGCCATCATACCAAGGAGTATACCCAACGCCTTTAGTCCCGACATTATAACTGAGTTTATATCTTTATTCCAGTTTTTCTCATAAAAAGGAACTAACCCTCCAAGTATAATCATACCTAAGGCAAAGCTTGACCCTAACCTTGGCATGGCTATTGTAATGGCGGTAACTAGATGATCTAGCATAATAGTTTTTGTTCCACTAATTGTAAATGGAATAAAATATACAAAAATGCCAATAAAACTAAATATTATAAATTTAATTATATTTGATTTATTATGTATTTTATTATACTGAGACATTGTTTTATCAGTATTCATATAAACCGCTCTCTCTCTTCTCTGTTTAATTATAAAGGTTAGTAAACCGATTGCAATTATAACTATACTAGATTGATAATTTTTAAACTATACATAATTATAACATCTGGTATAATAGTTTTCCATAATAGTATACTATATTTTGCGACACATCCTCTGAGTTCTTTAGGAAAGTTCATATCGAACCCTCCTATGCACAAAAAAAGAATTCTTGTTTTGGCTTAAGAATTCTCTTATTACTGATATCGACTTAATGATTATATATTTTGCGTTAATTACTTATAACTAGCATCCGCGCCTGCACCGCTTCTAGCGGGTAGTTTTGTGTCCCCTAGCTTACTAAAGCTAAAACGTTTATTTTGGCTTACCTTTATTTCGTGCGCCCTTTTTGAGGGGCCTGGGTTTATTTTTCACACTAACCTCCGTAAATCAGTAATTATAAAGGAATTCTATCAAAAAATACTCATTTAAGATAAATTTTTCAGGAAATATTATTCTCTAAATATCTCAACAAGCATATTAATTAACTTTTCAGACTGACTTCCGTCACTATCATATAGGGGGAAAAATTCAGTAAACTCTATCCCTACGGTTCTAGAATCAGCAAGAATCTCTCTGAGAAGTTTCGTCGTTTCTAAAATAGAAAGCCCTATTTTGCTTGGAGAATAAACTGCATGCAATTCTTCCTTGGAAATCACATCTATATCCAAATGAACCAATATTTTTCTATTTTGTGGGATTTCTTTAAGAACCTTTTGTATAACTTGCCTTAATCCTTTTTCCCTAAGTTCAGATAAACTGTGCTTCTTTACATCGTTATTAATTTCTGATTCATGCTGATAACCCACAATCGTTATATTGTTTCCACTAAATCCCTTCAAGCTATTAAAAAAATCATTTTCTTCTAAAAGAAACCACAATCCCGCCCCAGCTGCACCTATGCACCTATCTGCAGAAGGCCTGTAAGAGTCTATATGTGCATCAATTACGATTAGATGAATATCCTCTGCGTATCTTCTATATAAGCTATGCATAGTACCAGTAACAATACTACAATCTCCGCCAAATATTAATAGTATTTCTTCTTCATTAAACCAGTCTTTAGATTGATTATATATCTCTTCCCACACTACACGAGGGCTAGGCCAGTTTCTAATAGGAGGTACATTGTGTCTAGGTATATAACTAGGAATGCTAACATCGCCAATATCCAATACTTTGACTCCTCGTTTTTCTAATTCTTCAATTAACCCTGCCTCTCTAAGAGTTTTAGGAGTCATTTCAGTTCCAGTATATAATCCTCCCGAGTTCATGGGTATTCCGGCTAATTTTATATTCTTCATTTTACATTTCCTCCCGTTGGCTTTCTAAGTAAAATATTCTAGTTTTTAACGACTTGATACCTAAATTCTACGCCAACATTAAAATTCTTTATTTATATGCATTTACGAAGAATATAAGCACCTTTTTCTATATTATAACATTGTATCTCCCCCCCTTTCTCAACATGTTTATTGTGAAGATACCTCTTTTTTCAGAAGAGTAAAACTGTTTTGGGGAGATCTTTCTCTATTATATCAAAAATGCCATTTGCTTTTGCATTTTCTAGCAGAAGGAAAAGTCCAGCATTTGAGGTTAAATTTTTGCGCTGAAATCAATTTAGTTAATCATAATCCATCCCCTACGCAACGTTTTTATTGCTACATTCTTACCCAATAGGCAAGACAAAAAACATGTAAAGTTGGATTTTTTGCTGCTGTTTACATTCACCCATTGGGTGAATGAGCGGACTTCGCATAATTATTTCAAACACTTGGTTAAAGGACTATTAAGATTCTTTACACGTAGAATCTAGGTTACAATTTAAATTTATTAACTTCACTCTCCATGGAATCCATTAATTCTTTCAATGACTGAGCCGTTAGGGCTACTTCGTGGGATGCAGCACTCATTTCTTCTGAAGATGCTGATATTTGCTGAGCTGAAGCTGATGTTCCTTCTGCAATATTTATAACATCATTAACTTTAGCAATAACTATGTCTTTATCTTCATTAATCTCTAAGATAGATTTGCTTATTTCATTGACTTTTGGTAAAATACCCGATATCTGTTGACTTATTATTCCAAATGACTCAAGCATATTTTGTAGAGCTTTTGTTTGATTTTCTGTATCAGCTTGAATTTCACTTGTTGAATTAATTATATCTGTGTTGCTAGCACTTAAAGTCACCAGTAATTGATTGATGTCTTCTGACGCTATCTTAGTTTCTTCTGCAAGACTCCTTATCTCATTAGCCACTACGGCAAAGCCTTTTCCTGCTTCTCCTACCCTTGCAGCTTCTATGGCAGCATTTAAAGCTAATAGATTAGTTTGGTCGGAAATATTTTTTATTAATACCGTTATGGATTTAATATTATTCATACTACCGCTGAATTCATTAACCTTTTCCCTAACTTCAATAAATAACTCATTGAACTTATTTATCGATTCTACTAAGTCCTGTAATGTTTCATTTCCATCAGAGACCATGGTATCGGTCTTTTGGGTATAGCTATTTACTTCATTGATGGAACTAACCATTTTTTGTAGCTTATCATTGAATGGCACTATAATATGATTAATATTATTTAACTCCTCAGTTTGGGTAACAGAACCTTTAGCTATTTCTTGAATAGTTATCGCTACCTCCTCTGACGAAGATGCCATTTGTTCAGAGACAGTTGCAAGCTCCTGACAGTGTTGATTAACTTTAAATGACCTACCCTTTACTTCAGTCAGCATAGTTGCAATGGTACCTATGGTATTACCTAGAGATTTTCGCATAACATTAAATTCATTCTTACCATTTGCCTCTATTTCTATTGAAAAATCACCATTTGATATAGTTTCATAGTCATTTATAGTCTCTTTTATTGCTTTTTTTATGTTGGTTATTAGGAATAAACAGAATAGCAGTATAACTATTCCTGCTCCAGCAAATACACCCAACATATCATTTCTCGTTTTATTAAAAATATTGTTACTATTTATACTAAGCTCTTCAGCTGCAGTTCTATTGTAATCTATAACCATAGAAAGATTTGTAATCATCTGGTTTCCTTGGGTTGTAAGCCTTAATTTATCTTCTGGCGTTGCCTCTTCTCCATTGAAAAGTCTATCTCTAAAATCATCGAAAAACTTCATAAATCCATCATAATTTCTCTGGAATATTGAGAACATTAAGTAATGGTTAGATTCTTCATCGACAATTTCATATGCTTCAATCATTTCTCTTACTTCAACGTCTAAACTAGAAATACTGTTTGCAATGCTGGAGCTATAACCTAACTCACTAAGCCTCATCATCTCAATTCTTAATAGCATTACTTTATTTGCTAAATCATTAGCCTGCTGTATAGGAATAAGTGCATCCTCATACATATTTGCCACGTTGTCATTCACTGTGCCTACACCATAATATCCCATAACTCCAACACCTATAATAGCTATTAAGCTCACAATCATGATTACTATTATATAAGTAGTGATTTTGATGTTATTTGTAATGTTTTTCATGGAGTTCCTCCAATCTTTAAATGTATTTTGTTGTTGACTAGATATCCATAAAGCCAATTAAGTAATATACGATTAACTTTTGATTTGATACTTATAGATATAGAACCCTTCTTTCTAGTTGAATATTACTGGCATTGGTTGATTTATAAAATGATAAAATCGTTCTAAATTAAGTAATTACAAGGTATTTAGATATATTAATTATATTTGAAAGTTTTTGAATTGTCAATTTTTTCTTATATTAGTCAAAATTTGTTTTTAATTAGTAAATAATGTCTAAAAATAATCTAAGTAGGAGCAATATTTCTTGGATAGTAAAGACTTTAAAAGCTCTAGTGTATTTGTATCACCTGATATTTTTCTGCACTCATACATAAAATCTGGTTTTTGAAAACCTAATGCTATTACGGTTAGAGTATTAATATCCATGTATAGTGCCTTTGATTTATGTAATTGATCTTCTAAAGCTTCTTTATTTACAGATTCAAACGAAACTCCATTAGATGAAATGGTATAAATCCCATTGTTCCAAGTAGCCCATTGGTCTTTTAATCCTAGTACCAATTCTCTATCAAGTCTTGAAAAGTCAATATATCTTTCTAAAAATTCCTTTACAAGCACTATTCTTGCCATAAAGTAAGGTACTAATTGTATTTTTGCTGCTGGATTATTGAATAAAAAAGCCATCTGTTCATCGTCGGCAGTAATAACCTCTACTTCTTCTATCATAGAGTCATGATTAGCTATGAAGTTCCATAGTCCTCTTCTGCTATCTTCATCTAAATATATATATTCTTTAACTTCCATCTTGTTTTCAATTATCTTATAGAATAGATATCCTTTGGGTTCATTATCTTCATTATAGTAAATGGCTGGTATATGTTCCCCATCATATTGATTATCCCTCCACCATTTTTCACTTCTAATAAGCATCCCATTATATTTTGTTATGTACTTAGTATAAATTTCGTTGACTGTACTAAGACCATCTAAGCCTTTTTTCCTTTCCACTTTACCTTCAATGCCTTTATAATAACTTAAATCTTTGTTTAAAATTGTTGTCTTCTTTAAGTTTGATATAAGCTCATAACCGTATTTTCTGTAAAAATTTATATCAAAGGGATGTAGATAACTTAATATATGCCCCTCTTCCTTCATGGTTTCAATGGAAAGATTAATGAGTCTGTTTACAATTCCTTTTCTTCTATATTCAGGGTAGGTAGAAACACTGGCTATTCCTCCCATAGTATGTTCCTTATTATTAATAAGGACGTATAGGGGAATCACATGGGTCTTTGCTATCATTTCTTGGTCATCAAATACACCAAATATTATATGATCCTCCATAAAGCTTGTCTTTTTTTCTCGTTCTTCATCTTTAAGTTTGTACTTAAATGAATACTCAGATAGTTTTATAGCATCATCCATTTCTTCAGTTGTTATCCTTCGAATTTCAAACATACACTTCTCCCCTTATTCCATTTTAATATTTAACTTAGCCTATATTAATTATTGTAGACTTCTTTTTCATAGTATCCATTGACTTAAAAACTCCATTACTCTTACGTTCTTTTTTTAATTAGTTCAATATCTGATATTTAAAACAAACTTAACTGATTACTTTCTATTTTACTCTCATATGTATGCATATAAGAAAAAATACTATTTGGGTTGCATATTATACCGTGCTTTTTACACTCCATGTTTAATATTTTCATAAGCCGATTATGATTATCACTGTTACATATATAAGAATACCCGAATTTATCTATATACTTTTGCTTTAGTTGTGGAAACTTTTCATCAAGCTTATTATAAAAAAACTCACGATTTCCCTCCCGTAAGGTTAGTCCAATGCCAAAACTGATAATACCATACACCTTTGCTTCTATACAGTACTTTAAGAGCCCCCTTATATTTTCTTCAGTATCATTTATATATGGTAGAAAAGGTGTCAACCACACAACAGTGGGAATTCCGTTATCTCTGAATATTTTAAGTGCTTCAAATCGTTCCTTTGTAGTTGAAACATTTGGCTCAATTATTCTACACATGTCCTCGTCATAGGTTGTAAGTGTCAGCTGCACAACACATTTTGACTTTTTATTTATTGATTTCAGTAAGTCGATATCTCGTAAAATCCTATTGGATTTTGTCTGTATTGCAAGCCCAAACCCATATCTATCAATTATCTCTATACATTGCCTCGTATAACATAACTTTTCTTCCAGTTCAATATAAGGATCACCCATAGCACCTGTACCTACCATGCATTTTTTCCGTTTTCGCAACAGCTCCATCTCCAGCATTTGAGGAGCATTTTTCTTTACTTCAATATCCTCAAATTGATGCTTCATTTGATAACATTTACTTCTACTATCGCAGTAAATGCATCCATGACTACAACCACGATATATATTCATTCCGTTTTTTGGTGATAAAATTGATTTATATTCTTTATAATGCATACATATCTTCCTTTCAATTGACCCGAAGTTATAAAGTATTATAAATCTATTCTAATAAACATACCTTGACAACTGTATGTCATATATCAATATTTCCTAATATCTTTTTTACGACTCTATAATATCACTGATATTCTCAAATAATTTACAGCTCTTCTATGAAAATGTGCCACTCATCCTTTTAAAATTCATGTGTTTTATTTCCTTCGTAGTATCTAGTGCTACTCCATACCTTTAACGCTACTACATTCTCTTCATCAGCTAATTCAAACTCAACCTTAGTACATGGATGACCTTCGTAATAAAAGCATGTTTCATTTACTGGTAATAGTTGATATAGATTACCATCATCTGCAGTTGCATAAAGCTTATCATTTTTATAGAATACTGATATTGTAAAACCTTCTTCAAATTTATAATCACCAGCATATTGTTGTAGAATTCCTGAGTCTAGCTCTGCTGTTTCTATTTTCTGCGGGAAAATATATTCCTCTCCAAAGACAATAGCCTCCATAGTCTCAGAGACTACCATAAGTGCAGTTACATCAGAGTTATTACTTAAAAAAATCAGTACATAGTCATCGTCAGGATATCTAATAATAAATGAATTATAGCCTCCACCACCAATGGCACCGCCATGACTAAGCCTCTTTCTATCATATTTCTCTGATATGATCCATCCATATCCGTAACCGTTACTTAAATCTCCCCAGTGGGGTGAAGAAGCTTTTTCGATAGACTCTTTTTTTAGTAATTTATCATATTTAAGCCCTCTATCATACTTATATAAATCTTCAACAGTAGAATATATATTTCCACTGCCAATTATACAGGAAAAATTGTATATCGACTGAGGTCTTGCATCATTTGACATTATGTTATATCCAATGGATTGATTTTCAGCATAGGTATCATCAATTCCACCTCTAGTATTATCCATACTCAAATGTGTAAATATATTGGCATGTATATAATCATTATATGACTCACCTGAAACCTTCTCAATTATTGCCGCTAAAACTATGTAACCTGCATTACTATATGAGTAATCTTCACCTGGCTCAAATAGCATCATTCGTTTATTAATTAAATTAATGTTTTCTTCCAACAATACTTCTTGTCTACCTAAAAATCTACCCTCTCTGTCTAAACCTGAAGTATGGGTTAAAAGATGGTGTATGGTTATATCATCTCCTCTATCTAGCCCATCAATATATTTTGATATTGGGTCATTTACATTTAGAAACCCCTTTTCCTGAAGCTGCATAATTGCTACGGCTGTAAAGGATTTAGTGATTGATCCTATAGCAAATACATTATCTGGTCTATTCGGAATGTTTTTTTCATAATTTGCAATTCCATAGCCTTCATTTAAGAGAATTTCATCTCCTTTAGCTACTAATATGGTACCGCTGTACTTATAACTGCTATTCTCATTGTAAGCTTCCATAAATTTTTCCAGTTCTATTGCCGTGTCGTTTTTTCCTCCGCACCCACTTATAACTAAAATTAAGAGACTAATCATAATCAAAAGCCACACCAAAGAAGAAAATCTATTATTTTTCATATTTTTTCACCTCCATTACTCCTTCTATAAAATAGTACGCAATAATTTTATAATTAGTTCAATTTGCTATTGCAATTTAGGAATTGTTTTAAATAAGTATTTATTATTTTAAATATTGAATGTTTCTCCCTTTAACTGCTGCCATTGTAGAGATTTCACCATGGCCTGGATATATAACTGTATCATTTGACCATCTTGATACCTTATTGGTTATTGTTTTTTTTAGCGCCTCCTCACTTCCGCCCTCTAGATCAGTTCGTCCTAAATCGTCACTAAAAATAGTATCACCAGTAAAAACAATGTTTGAGCCCTTCACCTTAAGGGATATACCCCCTGGTGTATGACCTGGTGTATGGATAACTTCAAGAGCTATTTCATCAATACTTATAACATCTCCTTCTATTACTAATTTTTCTGGTGTTATAGATATTATTTTTCTTCTCACTGATATAGATCTATTTATTTCTGGATCTTGTAGCCCCTTTGCTTCTTTCTTGTGGGCATAAATGGGGCAATTATACTTATTTTTTAGTTCTTCAGCTGCTCCTGTATGATCATGATGGTAATGAGTTAATACAATTCCCATAGGATTTAATGAATTTCTATCTATATACCTCATTATTGTTTTTCCTTCGTCACCGGGATCAATAATTAGGGCTGCCATCGTATTTTCATCATGGAGAATATAAGTATTTGTTTCATTTATACCTACTATAATTCTTTGGATTTTCATAGAAGTCTCCTCTCTAGTTTTTAATATGACTTTAAAATTTCTTTCCTCTGTTTAACATAGTAAAGCTTGTTTAACCAATTTATTCGATAAAATATGTCCTAGCATAAAAAAATACAATGTAGCTATTGGCATAATTTAGTGTATAAAAATAACTATCACCTCTAGCTCTTTGTCTAATTCTAAAGGACAAAGTGCTCATATGACTAAATTATATCATATGTGCTAGATAATGATAGTATATGAGAAATGAATGATTAATCTTAATTATTCCATCAAAACAACACCTAAGGCTTTATAGGTTTCGTAGCTGATATTTGGGTTTTTAGGTAGGCCATTGTCTTTTTGAAATTGATATAGAGCATTCTCCATATGGGGTCCATACTTACCATCTAAATAGTCTATCTGATAGTAGCCTAATACCTGTAATCTTCTTTGGACTTCGTATACATCGGACCCAAAATCACCGGGTCGAATGGTATCTAGCCCATAGCCAAAGGGTCCGAATTCTCCATTTATAATGGCAACTGGCGTGCCATGCTTAACATATTGGTATAAATCTTCAACATCTTTATTATGCATCCGAATGCAGCCTGCTGACGCATCGTATCCAATTGAGTCTGGTTTGTTTGTGCCATGTATTCCGTAGCTACCCCAGGGTACGTTCAGTCCCATCCATCGGGTTCCGAAGGCACTTCCCCACCTTGCTTTATTTGTTATTTTCCATGAGCCTAAGGGTGAAGGTGAGTCTAGTTTCCCACTTGCTATAGTATATTCTTTAATTAGTTCTTTTCCATTAAGTAAGTACAGCTTTTTTACGGATATATCTACAAGAATCTTTAAATCATCGTAATCTGGATTATCTAATATCATTTGATTTTCCCATTCTATGTATTCATTTAAACCTCTTACATCACCTCTATTTAAAAAATAACCTATGACCTGAAAATGTCCTATTGCGAAAATAGCAGCTGTAACAATAATCAAAAAAAGTATTGGTTTACATTTCCTAAACAACTTAATCCCTCCTCCACATAACATTATATGCGGCAGAGAAATTCATAATACGAGTATATTGTTTACAAATAGGTTATTAGATAGAAAAAGAGCCCTAAATAGTGTAATTGAAGGGCTATGGCTTAAATTTGGTTCTGGCAGTATAAAGGGAGTTGCATTTGTTGATCCTGTATTAAATCTTGATCAGCGGGGTGGGTGCTATTGCATTTAAGTAAAAAAGATCTTACTTAAAAATAAACAATATTGAAATAAAATGGATGAGAGTTTTGACAAACCATTCCTTTTTATTCTCTTCATTCTTTATTATATACTCTTCTTACACCATGTTGAACTAAGACGCATAACACAGAAACTATTGTAATCAAAAGTGATTTCTTTATATTCCCATTAGTTATTAATAAAGAAAACGCAAAAGCGAAAATTATCCCAGCAATCAACCCAAAAACAAAGCCTTTTTGCATTTAATCACATCTCCAATTTATATTTTAGTATTGGTTAGACTTTTTTTGATATCCGGTCAAAGTTGAACCTTATCATAACTCAGTGATTTCTTAATATGTAGCCTTCTGGTAAAGATGTTGGATAAATTAGGGTAAATAGAAGAATCTATAAATATCATATTCTGTTGTTAAATCATCAGATACTGCTAGGAAAATTAGCAAAGTATACACCTCAATTCTATGTTATTAAGGCATTCATCATTCTACAAAAACTTTCAATTTATAACTTTATAAAGGTTATTCTCCCTAAGATTATATAAAACCTTTATAA
Source organism: Alkaliphilus peptidifermentans DSM 18978 (assembly GCF_900101495.1). Taxonomy (GTDB): domain Bacteria; phylum Bacillota; class Clostridia; order Peptostreptococcales; family Natronincolaceae; genus Alkaliphilus_C; species Alkaliphilus_C peptidifermentans. Next base: position 28,900 of record NZ_FMUS01000017.1, on the reverse strand, counting down.
ACCGTTGGATAAATAATTACATTCTTTTCAAAAAATTTACATCGAACTACTCATATAGTACACCTATTAGTAGTTATCTTAAAATAAAAAAAGCCTATCTCTAAGCTTTTCTAATGTTTGGAAGGTAGTTATTCAAATTTCTTCTTGTTGACATGTACTCCAGTACCTTCAGTCCCATCCATCGCTTCTGAAGGCGCTTCCCCACCTTGCCTTGTTTGTTATTTTCCAGGAGCCTAAGGGTGAAGGTGAGCCTGGTTTACCACTTGCTATAGTATATTCTTCAAATCAAAGGTAAAGACCTTTGCCAAAATGCATTATTCGATTTATTGGAGACTATTTCCTAGGTTGATATCTAACTTGCCTGTTCTACTGCTGTGCCTTAATTGTTTCTATCAGTTTTATGGGATTCACAATTTTTGTCAGCTCATATTCCTTACCATCATGGGTAATCATAACAGAATCACCCGTTTCTATCGCTTTTTGCCAGAATTGTTCAGGTGCTATCTCAGGATTAACCTGGCAGGCTAATGCATAAAGACCTGCTATATATGGAACAGTCCAACTCAATCCCCCGTTCCTGTAAAACACATAATCTGTTGTATGAGTAGGACTTGCGGTTGTTCTCGAATCCATAGGAAACAGCAAAGTTGTATTTCTCAGATAATTAGGTCTTTCATAGAACTTTTTTTCCCACCAAAGACCAGGTTTGTAAGATGTATAATCATCAGGATCTGATTGTGGGGTTTTACCCAGACCGTGGAAATCAAACCCATAAAAATCACTTAATGAGCATGAAACTACAAAAATACCATTTTTTTCAGCAAGCTCTATGGCATTTTTTATTTCCTTGTATCCCCTTTCATATTTTTCAAAGCCTTTGGAAATAGCAATGACTCTGATTTTGTTATCTTCAAGAATGGTATTATTAATTTCCACTATACGTTCGATTGATTGAGCCACCCATATATAATTGTAATTATATCTTAGTCGATGAACGTTTCCAAATGAACATGAAATGTAATACAAATCAGCTCCCGGGGCAACACCTACAGTTTTACCGACTGCGATGGAAGAAACAGCACTTCCATGCATGGTAGCTACTATATCCGAACTATGAATTTCTTCGTATAATTTAAGTTGTTCCCGATACTCAATATGATCTATTAAAAGACCTTGGTCAATAATTGCAATGCCAATTCCTTTTCCATCGATTCCTTCTCTATGAAGTTCTCTTATGTTTAGCCCTGGATTTTTACAATTTTCCAGTATTTCGTAAGGCTTAAATTCATCAGGCAAAGCATCAGGCCACTTTGTCTTGCTGTCAAAATGTGCAAATTCTAGATCCTTCAATCTGTCCTCCAGATTGAGATTAGAAAGGTCATAACTTCTAAGATCCATCTTCCAAATTGAAGATGCTGGACTATATTCAGGCAGTTTTTTCATTTCTCCTCTTGAAAAATCAAGTGCATCAAGATGCCTTGTTATGCCTATACCGTTATTATTCATATTTGTAATATATTCCGGCTCCTGAAAAAAAAAGTAGTAAATGGATGCAACAGAAAGTATAATAATAATCGATATACTGATAATAATAACATGTTTACGCATATTGTACTCTTCCCCTCTTCCCTCATTTTTCTTAGTATACAAAGTCATTTATTTCTTTACTGGTTTTAAGCCAGTTTTCATTTGTCGGTGAAGTTAATAGTTTTTTCACCTACTGTGTTTTTATGAGCTGATTAAGACCATTATAATAATTTAAGGCTACTGTATTACTCTCTTCATCTTCACCTGATGATAAACTCTGATAATAGGATTTTCTCCTGCTATACCGGGTTATTTCTGTTATATCATCTTTTCTATTTTGTATTTATTTTGTATTTATTTTGTATTTATTTTGTATTTATTTTGTTTTCATTTTGTGTTTCTATTATTTGCTCTATGACATAATCCTTCATTTATTATCTCTTCTTTACTTTAGTAGTTTTTTATTTTTTTATATTACTAAGTGATAAAAAGGTCAATTTTAACCTTTGGTAATCGGTACAAATTTTTCTCTTCGATTTTTAGTTTCTCTACTCTTATCTTTTCTATGTTTCTCATAATACTCCTTCAATATTTCATAAAGAAAACTTAGTTCCGATTGAATTTTTCTCCACCTGAGCTCTTGTTGCACTTATCTCTATGCATGGCGGACTTATTGAAGAACCACTTATTGACTAACCACCTATTTTCACTTAATGGACATTAAGACATTTATAGCTTTCCTTTCAGGGGGTCACTCCTTACCGTCTCTGTCACTTTCAATCATGTTTAATTATGTAGGTCGTTTTTTATCTTTTGTATTTCTCTATGTTGATAATACTCTAACAAAACTATCTAACCCTCCCAGCACCTATCTTCACGACTAAATTTAGTATTTTTCTTAGTACATGTTATATTTTGCCCTAATTTTATAATAAAGTCTACTATTACAAGCTTTTTTCATTAATGCTTCTTCCTATGAAGTCCTATGATTAATCATTCTCAATTTTTACTCAACTTAAATTATCTAGAAGTTGGTGGCGAACAGAAAAAAGCAGTTCTGAATCATAGGATTCAAAACTGCTTTTTTAGTGATTAATATTACTCAATAATATTAATCTGCGCTTGGGCAAGCGTTTATGTTTCATATCATTATAACATATTTTCTCCCTTTATAGTATAAATTTTAAAAACACTATATGACAGCAACTTACTGAATTAATAGTTAATTTATTCTTACAATTACCTGTCTAATATCTGAGGCTAGCCTACTTAGCTACCCTGCCTATCCCGTCATTACTAGTATTCAAAAGGATTGTATTCCCTGTAGACTCTCCTATGGCCTGAAGTATTCTAAGTTGAAGTAGGGTTGGATTATTTTCAAGTAACTTTGCACTATTAGCTAGGCTCCGTAGGGTTGCAGCCTCACCCCATAAGTCTGTCCCCTCGGCACTGAGTTTCTCCCTCTGATATTTTATCTGATATACTGAATTTCTTACCATCTTTGTGTCCTTGATTAAATACATTTGAATTACCTTTATATCTGGTGTTTGTATTAATGGATTTTTTGAAAACCTTCTTATTATATGCATCAACAACCTCTTTATCCTTTGATAAAACCAATCCCCATTCTTGATTGGTTCTTTTTTGTTCATCAAACTGTTCAGTCATTCCTTTAATAAAACCTATTGCATAGTCATTGGCTACACCTTTAGTACTGTATCCCGCTTTCTTATATTTATATTGTATTCTTTTAATAGTGCTTTCAATGCAATCTACAGCATATTCAAGAACTAGATTACATACAGCAATGTCTTCTTCTCTACCAAAGAATGTAATGGTATTTACATTTCTTGTTTTAAAATAAATGTAACAGCCGAAATTATCTGCAATCAAGCCAGCTAGTATCGCCTTCCATTTAGCCTTTGTGAATGTAATATTGCTGGCTAAATCTTTAATTTTGTTACTATCTATTTTATAATCTTCAATTTCCCTCAAAGATAATTTATGTTTTACTAGTAGCTCTTGGGCTTTAAGCATTGCTAGTCTTGCCTCATGCTGATTACTACTTTCGCTCAAGCTTAATAGCTTTTTAATTTTTTCAATTATTTTACCATTCAATAGCTTGTCCTCCATTCGATGTGCTATTTTATCATACCATAATTAATGTGATTTACTGATGTCTTATCTTTTGGAAAATGTGTATAAAAAAAAGCTTATTTCTAAGCTTTTCATCAAATATTAATCAACCTTTGATTTCTCTAAAATACCATACAACAGTATATTTTCAATCTCTTTTACTGCATTATTTATATTAAGGTTACTTTCTATAAGAAAATTATACTCTAGAATAGCTCTGGTTGTTCTCTCTAATATAAGGGATAATACTTCTATATTTATATCACTTCTAAGTTCTTTAGTCTCTATCCCTTCTTTTATAAGATCTCTTACTATATTCAGTTTAAAGCTACGTTGTTCTTCTATATTTTTCCAATCATTGGGATAGTGTTTTTCTATTTCTTCTAAAATATCTAAAGGAATCTCGTACTTATGATGAGATAATAAAGCTGCATTGATTTTATCTATTAATGTATTTTCTTTATTAACTGCTTCTATAGTATTTTCGATATTGTCTTTTATACTAGTATTAACAAACTCACTTACAAGTTCATCTTTGCTTTTAAAATATTTGTATATTGTTCTTTTAGCAATGGATAGATCCTTTGCTATATCATCCAGGGTAAACCTTTTAACCCCATGTAAATTAATATACTTTCCACATGATTCTATTATTCTGTCTTTCACTCTAATCACCTCAAAAGAAAATGCTATGATTAATAATAACATGTTTTTTTCTTATTCTACAATAGATTTCTAATATTCTTAAATATAGGAGCAGGTAATTTCAATGCTATCTCTAGGCATTATCTTCTCTCTAAATAACCTGTCAAGTCTTTTAAGTTCTTTGATATCCCCCTCAGTGAATCTATGCTTATTGTTTCCATTTTCTATTTCCTGTAGAGTTTTCTTTAAATCCAATACTCTATATATACTTTCATTTATGTTTTCTTTTCTATAAAAAATATATATTGGCAATACCTTGAGCTCAGTAATTTTTACAACCCTTTCATTGTTTTCGAATCCTTCCGATAACTCTAACTTAACCAACATAGCCAATCTTGAGTTTTTAGTAAAAAGATTTAATGATACTAATTCCCCCAATGAATAAACAATCAACCCCTCTTTATGTCTTTTTTGTATCGGATCATAAAATCTGTACTTTTCCAGCGGTTGAACAACATGAGGATGACCTCCAAAAATTATATCAACCCCACACTCCATAATGCTATGCCCCATTTTTATTATGTTTTCGATTGGATAGGTTTCAAACTCCAAGCTCCAATGGAGCATTGCAACAACCATATCTGCCCCCTTATCTCTAGCAATTTTTACATGCTTTTGAATAAGGGAAATATCAGTATCAGGTTTGTTGAGTCGGAGATTATTCACCATGTATTCCTTACCTGGTATAGAGTCCTCACCGTTGAGGCAATATGTGTATGAAATAAAGGCAACCTTAATACCGTCCTTATCAAAAACTGGTATGTCCCATTGTTCTTCTTTGGTTCTTGCAGTACCTACATGACCATAACCCTTAGAATCGAGAAAATCTAATGTGTCGATTATTCCTTTCTCTCCTTGATCTAGGCTATGGTTATTGGCAGTTGCAAAGAAGTTTACACCCCTACCGCCACTTATGAATCTTTCAAACATTTCCGGGGTGGTGTTAAGCTTTGGTGCTGTCAAACACATGCTAGGCACTCCAACTGCTGGCTTTGATGGAACGATTGGAGATTCAAGATTTGCACATACGATATCTGCTGCAAAGTAAAAGCTTTCTACATCATCCCATAGATTAATAGTGTTTTCAGGAGTTATCATCTCTGATGAGCTTAAGTCTCCTCCTGCTGTTATGGTTATGGTATTATTGATCTGAAATGAGTCATCCTTAAAATTAAGATCTTGATTTGCAAAATACTCCTCAATGCCTTTATCTTTTTCTGCATTTTCAATCTGCTTAACAACTGACTTATATCCCCACCAGATTTTTTCTTGGATGTCCATATATTTAAAGTTGTCTTCATATTCCTGTGAGTATTTATATTTTTCTCCCTTAAAAAACCCTATTATATACAATAAGCCCTTTAGTAATAGATATTTCATGTTATGGGTCACTCCTTTGAGATTGATTATCTAGATTAATCAATAGTCTTCAGCATGTTTCTCTTATATAGATATTTAGCTGCAATTATTGCTGTTCCAACACCAATAGGTATTGTTATGGCAGTAGGAAGATTAGGAATAAAACTTAATAGAACGGCAATGGAAAGAGGTGCTACTGCCAATTTCCATTCTTTTAGAATATAATAGGCACCTATAGATCCAAATAAAGCTGGTAGAATCTGTTCAAATGCAGGTTGGATTATTGGATTATTAAGTTTAGCTGTAATAGGTACTATCATAATAACGCCTAATATTATAATTACTTGACTTGCAATAACAGATCCAGCAATTGCTATGGTTGCAATAATGTCACCCTCCTTAGTTGAGGGCTTTACCTCAGCAACCTCCATACTAATTGCAGCGCATGGTATTTTCATATTTAAAATATTTCCCGTAAGATATGACATATACATTGCACTTGATCCAAGTATAGGAGCAAAGGTTAATACCTCCACAATCGAAACAGCTATCATTACTGATGAAATACTTATAATTCCATTTAATAAGCTATTTACGGGTGGAATTATATCATAAACTAGCCATAATATTATAGGCGGAAGAAAGGAGAGGATTAGTCCCATAATTAAAGTAATCCTTCCAATGGTATGTATTTTATTTTCATATTGATTTTCATGAAAATTGCTTTGGGTTTTTATAGCCATCTAACTTTCCCTCCTAAAATAATTTTGCAATAAGTACAGTACACACCATTGCACCTATCATGCTAAAGGCAAGGGCAAATTCCCTCAACCAGTTTTGCTTAAATTTTACTATTAACATTGCAAAGAGTGTCATTATGGCGGCACCAGAAAGTAAGGTTGCAAGAGGTAATCCTCCTGTGGTTAAGGGATCTGCTATGAAAATTGAAAAGACCCCTATGAAGGCGGCATTCATTAAAATAGATCTCCATTTGGGATCTGTATTGACTGCCCTAGCATATCGTGCTTTTATCTTCTTTAAAAAGAAAGTCACAATCATAATTGCCCATATTGAGCCTACACACATAATCCATATTGAGGAGGCGAATACTTCCTTTGTATAGCCTGTTCCTCCTAATGTATCTACTCCCATAGACTTAGCACCAATTCCTGCCGCCATAAGCTCATAGGGTGCTGATCCAATTATTGAAAGCCTTATCCATGGAATTGGAATTCCAAGCACTGGAGTCATGGTCATAAGTGCCACTATAACTGCAATGGTGGGAACAATAGTAGATATAACCCCTGTTCTGAATGCCTTAACCATCTTATCTTTTGATAAACCAATTTTTAGCCCCTCTTTATAGGCCAATCTCATATACATAAGTGATTGTAAAATAATGAAAGAAATAATTACGGCTCCGCAAATAAAAAACACTTTACTATTGGCAATTACCAAGTAATCCTTCATACTTACTCCTCCTCCATTTTAATAAGTTGCATATAACCTACTGTTTCTCACCGTTGAAACCTATCTGGTTTTTCTAGTTTCACTTCAATTGTATTTCTTTAGAATTTTTTTGTCAATTAAAAATTTTCAAAATATTAATTTAATATTTAGGTATGATCTGATATTGGTATTCTAATACTAAACAACTTATTTTATTATAATATAAATAAGGCATAAATCTTTGAGATCTATGCCTTTTTATTATTTATAAAGCTTAACATTGTTTTATTAATCTTACATAAAAGGAGACAGTTTCCATTAAAGTACTTATACGTACTCCCTCATCATTTCCATGAATAAGTCCAATATCTTCCTTTGAAAGCTTCATGGCTGAAAATCGTAGTACATTATCACTAATTTTGCAGAAATGTCGAGCATCGCTGCCAGCCAGCATTAAATAAGGTGATACAATGGCTCCCGGCCAGGTTTGAGAAATAGCATTTTTTACTTTACCCCACTGAGGCGACTTTGTATTGGCATATGGAGATGCGTTTCTGCTTTCAATCACACTTAGTTTAATTCTCTCTTCATTTATGACCTTCCTCAAATATTCCAAAGCATCTTCAACTGTATCTGTTGCCAAAAGACGTAAATTCAAGCCGACCCTTGCCTTTGGTGGTAACACATTAAAGGCTTTGCTACCCTCCATCTTAGTTACAGCGCAGGTTGTTCGCAGTAGTGCATTCATTTCTCCACCCTTTCTCTTAAATAGAAGCCCAAGTAATGGCCCAAAACACCAAAGATTAGCAAATATAATTCTCATGCCAAAGCTGGAATGGCGCCCCAGGGTATTTAGCATCTCTAGAGATGGTGGTGTCAAATGTGCATTGAAGGGATTTTTCTCAATTTTCACAACTGCTTTTGCCAAAATACCCACCAAAGAATGGGGAGGTGGTGCCGACGAATGTCCGCCTTGACCTGTTATTTCCAGCTCTACATCCATATATCCCTTCTCACCAATTCCTATTAAGGCACAAGCCTCTTTCACTCCAGGGAAGATGTTTTCCACCACTGCACCACCTTCATCTAGGACAAGTGCAGGGCGTATATTTTTTTTATTTAGATATTCAACTATGGCAGGTGCCGATTCACCGCTGATTTCCTCATCTCCAGAAAATGAAAAGTAAATGTCCTGCTGGGGTACAAATCCTTTTTCTATTAAATATTCTGCTGCCTCAAGGGCACCACAAAGGGTACCTTTAGTGTCTAGGGTTCCTCGTCCCCATATGGTTTCATCTTCAACAATTCCCCCATAGGGTTCCTTTGACCATAGCTCTTCATTGGCTGGAACCACATCATAATGTGACATTAATATTGTTACCTGATCAGATTGTTTTCCCTTCCAGTGATATAAGATTCCACTGTCTCCAATCTCTTCCCTTTTACACAGTCTGTGAAGATTTGGATACAGTGTTTTAAGCAATTCTCTAAATTTCTTAAATTCCTCTAAATCCATTTTCTCTCTATCATTATGGGAAATTGTTTTACATTGAATCATCCTAGAAAGATTAGAAACAATTTTATCAATATTTAGATCTACAGCTTCAGTTTCAACAATATTCTCCTCTGTTGGCTTAAATAGCAAAGTTCTAACAAGAATTACTACAACTAACACCGATATAACACCTAATATAGCATATATCATCCCATTCTCTCCCTTCTATAAATGTCCCTTCACATATAGCAAGCGTGCAACCACAATGGCAATTAGAGATCCCACAGGAACAAGAACTGATACTGAATGTGCCAAGCTTGGAATCCATACAAACAATGTAATCATAAAAATCAGAGGTGCCATTGCAATTTTCCAATTTTTACTTACATATACGACAGCAAGCCCACCAAATAGTGCAGGTAAAATATTGTCAAAGGCTGGTTTTAAAAAATCAGAATTTAAGATAGGAGTAAGTGGCGTTAGCATCAAGACTCCAACTGCTATAATGATGGTTGTAACAATAGAGGATGTTGCAATGGCAATGGTGGATATAACCTCTCCCTCAAGTGTTCCTTGTTTAACCTTTGCATTTTCCATTGCATAAAGGGCACATGGAACCTTTAGGTTCGTCAAATTGCCAGTTACAAAGCCTAAATAGGAGCCTCCAGACCCCAACATGGGTGTATAAGTAATGATTTCAATTACCGCTACTGTCCAAAATATGGGCGCAACCCCCAATAGCCCTTTAACTACTCCACTGAGCTCTGGCCAAGCTCCATAATAAACACCTATGGATGTTGGAATCATCAGCATCATCACAAAGGCTGAAAGCATCCATATTCTACCGTAAACGTGAACAGCTTCTTCATAGTTTACCTTTTTCATAGCATATCCCCCTAACCTATCAGATTAGTAATGAAGATAGAAAAAGCCATGGCGCCTAAAATACTAAAGGGTAGGGCATAATCTTCTATCCATTTTACTTTGTATTTTTTTAGCAATAAACCACATATCATCATTATTAGTGCTGAAAACAATAGGACAAATACGGGTATCCAGCCCTGTAATCCACTTCGAATTTCTGCAAAAACAACTCCTAAAAAAGCAGATATCATTCCCAGAAAGATAGCGGTAATAAATAGGTCTCCCCACTTTAAATCCTTATTCTTAACTCGAACTATGCCTCCTTGAATCTTCTTAAGGAATAAAGGAATTAAGACTACACTGGGAATAATCCCTATAGTCATGACCCAAACAATAGTTGTAAATGCCTTTGGATCGGTTATCTGTTCCGTTACTACAACTCCTACAGAAGCTGCTGCAGATGCTGCTGCAGTCAATTCATATGTTAGGGCTCCTAAAATACTCAGTCTAATCCATGGTAAAGGCAACCCTAGAAATTTAGATAATGAAATAACTCCTAGCAAAATTGAGATCGCTGGTGCTATTGTAAATACAGCGCTTGATAAAATGGTGCTTTTTACTACGTCGGGACTTAGCTTCATTTTTTTTGCTTGTCTAACAGCTTTTATGAGAAAGAAGAATGATTGTGCTAAGACAAATACAACTACGATGAATGCAACAAGAAATAAAAACCCGCTGTTCAAATTAAAATTCAAAATAATTCCCCCTTTAAAAATTCTTTTAATATCCCTTCTTAATCCCCTTCTTTTTCATCATAACTAAGCCAATTTACTTCAATAAATATGAAGAGCGCCTTTAACTTATCCTTTAAGCTGGGCCCATGCCCAACCTTCAAATCTCCATTGACCTCCCTCAACAGCTTTATAAATTCCTGACGCTGAGATCCATTTAACACAACATTACCAACGTTAATGATTCCTATTTTAAATTCGTTAATAAGCATAGGATAAATGGGATTTCCACAATATAGTGCATAGGAATGCATCCATCTAAAAACATCCTCTGGTGAGTCAATTGAACAATCCTCTTGAATTGCACAACATTCCACTCGTTTTTCTTGGTCACCATCCACTATAGCCATAAGTATTGCCTCTAGATTATTCTGTATGAATTTTAGCATGGCAATATTTAGCTCTCTACTTATTCCAGTGCGATAGAGATTATAAATGCTTTCCAATAGTCCTAGCTTTCCAGACTCTCTATAATCGTTAACCCGAACGCCACGCCGTGGAATTATGGTTACCAATCCACAGGCCTCTAGTCGAATTATGGCTTTGTGTATAACAGGCCTGCTATAACCCAGCATTTCTGCCAATTCCCGTTCTGGTCTGAGCATTGAATGTGCCTTTAGATTACCATTTAGAATTTCCTTCACTAAACACTCCTCCGCTGTTGCCTCAGCAGACTTTTTTTTCATCAAATCACCTCCATACATTATCTGTGGTATTACCACCAAATTTTATTCTTATTATATCCTGCTCTCAATATAAACGTCAATATTATTGTGAAAAGGTTCTGAAAATTCGCTTCATATAATTATCCACCAACAGGTATCATTATGTTATAGTTATTGTAATGTTTTCATATAAGTGTTACTGTAGAGGTAGTTATAGTTTTATACTCCGTTGAATTGATTAATATAAAATAAGAAACATGGAAGGAGAAAGATCGATATGTATGAATATATGTTTATAAAAATAGACTTAAATACTAACTGGAAAGGAAGAAGCCCAGTAGAAGACTATCATAAAGTAATTGAGCAGCATGCTTCTGAAGGTTGGCGATTGGTTCAAGTATTTGCACCACCTATTTCTGGATATGGAGTAGCAGAATTTCACGAACTAATATTTGAAAAGAAAAAGTAGTCATATATAAAATACCCTATAGGGTAGACTTTTTTTTATTGTCTACTCTATAGGGTTCTTTTTATAATAAGATGTTTATTCTTTATATCAAATTAGGCAGGTATCATTTGTTTTTTATTTTGTCTAATCCAATGGCGATGCTGAGAGATTAAATTTATAAACTCCTGACTAAAAGTATTTATGTCAGTAACATTTCGAATTGTTACTACTCCCATTTCAGTAATTAACTGGTCTTGAGTATCTGTACCTGCCATAGCAACACCTTGAATAGCAGAGTTCAGCAACAGGTCTACTCCTTCATTTGTTGCTCCAATTGTTTTAGCATGTTTAAATGCCTCATTAATAAAGTGCAGGGCATCTCCCTGTAGCATTAAAGTTTTTATGCTTTGTTGTCCTCCAGGTATATAAACCGCATCATACTTTATTGATGCAGTGGTTAAATAGTTTTTACCTACTTCTAATTGTTGTCCTTCTATACCTGTGAGGATACCAAGATTTTTACTGACAATTTCTGCTTGTAGTCCATTAGCTTTTAATGCTTCCATTACCTGACTAATATCCTGATAATTAAATCCATTTTCTAAAAGTATAGCAACTTTTCTTGTGCGTGGATTCATAACAGTATTCTCTTGACTTAGGGCGGGGGATGAAGTCGTAACTCCAGTTCCGCCGGGAGCTGACGGTGGTGTTGCACCGACACCCGCAGCTATCTGTATTGCCAACTGACCATCCACATTATTAAACATATCTACTACCCGCTGCTTTATTCCCTTATCCATTACGCTCCCCACTTCGAAGTGAAATGCCTCAATAATATGTTGTTTCTCTGCATTAGACATACTGTTCCAGAAAAGCGTTGCCTGTTTATAGTGATCCATAAAACTATCACTACGCTGACGGATCTTTTGACCCTCAACCTTCTCTGTATAGTGAACATAGCCATTCTCTGGGGTTGGTAGTGGCGCATTCCCTTGAAGGGTGTTTGGTGAATAACTAACGGAGCCACGGTCAATCGTCATACGATGATAGCCATCCCTTTGGTTATTATGTATTGGTGCCACAGGTCGATTAATTGGTATCTCATGAAAATTTGGACCACCCAGTCGAATAAGCTGTGTATCCAGATAGGAAAACAGTCTGCCCTGTAGTAAAGGATCATTGCTAAAATCGATACCTGGTACTACATGGCCAGGATGAAAAGCAACCTGCTCTGTTTCAGCAAAGAAATTATCTACGTTACCATTTAGTGTCATCTTTCCAATTCGTCTCACAGGGATAATTTCCTCAGGCCAAATCTTGGTAGGATCTAAAATATCAAAGTCAAAGCTAAATTCCTCTTCTTCCTCTAACATCTGTACCCCAAGCTCATACTCAGGATATTCTCCCATGTTAATGGCCTCCCAAAGGTCTCTTCTATGATAATCTGGATCTTTGCCAGCCAGTTTTTGAGCCTCGTCCCAAACCAAGGAATGTATACCCAGTAAAGGCTTCCAATGAAATTTAACAAAGCGTGCCTTACCCTGGTCATTAATAAATCTAAAGGTGTTGACACCAAAGCCCTCCATCATACGAAAACTTCTTGGAATAGCTCTATCAGAAAGTAACCACATAATCATATGGGCAGTCTCTGGAGTATTAACTACGAAATCCCAAAATGTATCATGGGCGGCTGAGGCCTGTGGTATCTCATTGTGAGGTTCTGGTTTAATTGCATGTACCACATCTGGAAATTTGATTGCATCTTGAATAAAGAATACTGGGATGTTATTAGCTACTAAATCGTAGTTACCATCTTCTGTGTAGAATTTAGTAGCAAACCCTCGAACGTCTCTAACAGTATCTGCCGAACCACGGGAACCAACAACTGTAGAAAAACGCACAAAAACTGGGGTTTTAACTGTTGGATCTTGAAGAAATTTTGCTTTAGTAAACTCATTCATTGATTCATAGGCTTGAAAGTAACCGTGTACTCCAAATCCACGGGCATGAACCACACGCTCCGGGATACGTTCATGGTCGAAATGGGTAAGCTTTTCTCTAAAATGAAAATCCTCCATAAGGGTAGGTCCCCGAACCCCTGCCTTTAGAGAATCATCTGTGTTGGAAACTCCTACTGCTTGATTTGTAGTAAGAAGCTTTTCGCCATGGCTTACACGGAAAAATTCCAGACCCTCATTCTTGCTATTTTCATGTAGTGAAAACTGTTGTTGCTGTTTTTCTTTATCCATTATATCCTCCCTCTCATGCCATAATAGAACCAGTTTCAGATTTACTATTAGACTACACAATACTAATTGTATTGTGGAAAAAATCACTAATTTTTACACCATTAGTATTTATTGCATTACTATAGCCTATACTGGTATTTATTGGTGGAGTTGAAGGCTGAAATCAAAAAAGCTATGATTTAATTGGGGATATATAACATGAGAAAGAAAAAAACACTTTAATAGCTGATTAAGCCATAAAGTGCTTTTGCATTTTTAATCAATAGAAAAATGTTATAATATTTATGACCCCAAAATTGTTTTAATGAATAACCTAACTACTTCTGCACCACCAATAAATGTACCAAGGGTACTGCCTAAATTTGTAAGTGCTACCACAAGTAGAATACGGGTTACCTTGTTTCGCCAGAATCCTTTAATGGTAAATACATCCTCTGACAGTTGTTCAAAGTCTGCTACGCTTGGGCGTCGAAAATATGCTTCAACAATTCCGGCAAACCATCCAGCCGCCAATAGAGGGTTCAGTGAGCTGAGTGGGGCTACAATAAAGGCAGTAATGATGGCAAGAGGATGACCGAATGCAATGGATGCACCAATTGCTGAGGCGAAGCCATTCCATAGAACCCAGCTCATTGTCTGATTGATTCCAGCAGAACGATTTACATAAAATGTATAGCTAATAATGCTAAGTATTAAAATAGGAATTAGCCAGCCAATGATTTTAGGTATATTTGATTTTGCTGGAATTTGTGATAAGGCTATTACATCATTTTCTTTATTAATTTCTTCTTTAATTCCAGGAACATGTGCCGCCCCAAGAACAGCCACAACCTTGTTTCCTGGCGCTTCCTTAATCTTTTGAGCTAGATACTGATCCCTCTCATCTATTAAGGGAACCTTTAACCTAGGAAATGACTCAGTGAAGTCATTAAGCATAGAATTAAGCATATCCTGAGATTTTAACTTTTCAAGCTCCTCTTCTGAAATGTTTTCATCATTAAAGATGCTAAAGAAAATTTGAACAAGAAGCTGCGCCTTTCCTCTTAACCCAATGCCATGCCAAATTCTTGCAAAGGTTACTTGTATGTTTCTATCAGCTAAAACCAGTTTAGCACCTACCTCTTTAGCTGATTCAATCCCTTGAATCATTTCTTGTCCAGGCTTTATATCAAATTGCTTTGCTAATCGCTTTTGAAAGGAGGATATAACTAGATTCATTAATAGGAAGGTTGCTTTCTTTTCCTTAATAACCTTAAATATATCCATTTCTCTCCATTTATTACCTGCCACAATAGATTGATATCTTTGCTCATCTAATTCTACACAAACTGAATCGGGTTTTTCTAAATCAATAACTTCCTTTACTTGTTCAGCACTTTGCCTTGATACATGGGCTGTTCCTATTAAGATAATTTCCTTACCATCTAAATCTATTCTAGTAATATTTTCTTCAGACATAGGCTACCTTCCTTTTACAATTTCTTTTTTAGTATATATATTTAAAGAATTCTTTCTATTACTATTATGGGCTAGAATAGATAAAACTTCAACTAATTTAATTACTGACTAATAATTTAGTGCAAAACAAATTATCCTTCACTGTATTAAATACATCATTATTAGAAGGATTCTATTAGATTACGCAGAATAACTATTTATGTAAAGCCTGTTCCATAAAGGGGGATTAATAATTTATGTTTAGTATATTAGATTCTGATACGAGATCAAAAATATTAAATCTCCGTTATTTCAATGGTTATCCGCAATATTATGATGCTTTCTCGCAGGAAAAGGTTAAAATAAATAGCTTAAGAATAAAGATTATTGCTGTTATCATTATAATTGTAAATATAGCTTTGTTATATATTGATATTACACGTTATTCAATTCTATGGGATACAATTCCCAACTATAAATACTTGTTTTACTCCCATCTTCTCATAATAATATTTTCATCAATATATTTATGCCTAATTAATTTAATAAAGATATCTAATAGCAATTATTTAACGAGTAAGGCATGGAATTTTATGTTTGTTGTAATTGCTTTGATGTGGTGTGTTTTTTTAGCTATAAATGCACAGGAGATTCATGGCCAGATTTCTGCATATATCATTGGTATATTTTGCCTAGCATCAGTCATAATTTTGAGTCCAACTGAGGGTTTATTCTTATATGCAAGTACCTTATTACTTTTTATATTAGGCCTTTTTAAAATGAGCATTGGTTCCCAAGAGCTGACTGCGCATATAATAAATGGATTATTCCTTACTATTTTGGCTTTTGGGGTTACTTTAATAAAATATAAAGCCCACGCAAATAATTTTGTACATCAAAAAATTATAACCGAAAAAAATAATGAATTAAACATATCCCATAAAAAATTAGAAGAAGCAGTGAAGCAGCGGGCGAAAGAATTGATGAAATCTAATGAAAAACTCATCGACGAAATTAATTTAAGGCATGTTGCTGAAATAGAAGCTATACAAAGAAGACTTCAATATGAAGAGAAGGAAAGACTTTTAAAGAAGGCAAAGGAATATGAAAGCTTAAGAAATACATTCTTTGCCAATATATCTCATGAGCTTAAAACTCCTCTTAATGTAATTCTATCAGCTCAACAGCTTATGAATTACAAAATTGTTGAAAATTCATTTAATGAAGAAACTGCTTCTCTATTAAAATACACAAAGGCTATTAGACAAAACTGTTACCGGTTAATTAGGTTACAGAGCAACCTAATAGACATTACAAAATTTGATTCTGGTAGCTTTGAGGTTCGTCTAGGAAACTATGATATTGTCCAAATAGTTGAAGATATAACATTATCGGTGGTTCCTTTTGTAAAAGCCAAAGCTATTGATATTATTTTTGATACTGAGGTTGAGGAAAAAGTAATAGCATGTGACCCCGACAAAATCGAAAGAGTATTGTTGAATTTAATTTCAAATGCAATAAAGTTTACTCCTGAGAATGGGCGTATATATATTAATATCTATGATGAAGTTGAAACAATTAATGTCTCTGTAAAGGATACTGGTATTGGCATCCCTATTGATATGCAAGAAAAGGTATTTGACAGATTTATTCAGGTAAATCAGTCAACAAGAAGAAAACAAGAAGGTAGTGGAATTGGTTTATCTTTAGTAAAGCTAATAATGGAAATGCATAATGGAACTGTAGCTTTAAATAGTAGAGAAGGAGAAGGTAGTGAATTTATATTATCACTACCTAATAGTACTATCTCAGAAAAAGCAAAAGATGTTACAACATTTGAAGAAAAAGCATATTCTAATGGCAATAAAAATGCAAAAATTGAGATGATCAATATAGAATTTTCCGATATATATATTTAGTATGTAAATTATTGCGTATTTTTAGCATCTTTTCCGAAGGTAGTAAACAGGATTTACCTTAGCTTTACATTAACTCCTTCCTCCAGCTTTGTGTTTGGTGAGAGCATAACAATATCTCCTCTATTTAATCCTTCAATAACCTCTACTTGTCTCTGAATTTCTTATCTACGCTTATTGACCATTAGCCAATGGAATAGTGAATAAAAGAAAAAGATAGCAGACATTCAAATGAATAGCTGTTATCTTTTTGAAGTTTATTATTTAAAATACCTTAAAATAGTCTTTTCTATTTATCCGCCTCAAAGCTTCCACAATCGGTGGTTTCCTGTCTTGTAGCCTTATTTTCATGCTTCACAATATTTATATGATCTAAGCTACAGAAGGAATCGTTTTTCGAATGAAATTTACACTCATTTACTGTGCAACCTATGTTTTTATTAGCTTTCATTAATTTTCCTCCTAAATACTAAATTTTTAATAAAGACTAGCTTAAGTATATTATTTGTTTAAGAAATAGTTTTATCCTTCATATTTATAACTAATTTTGGCCTAGATGCTCTAGGGAATATATATCAGAGAATTCGATTCTAATGGATTCGACATGCCTCTTTAGATTATCTTCACTTTGGTTTGAAAGGCTTAATTGATTGTCTTCTCTCATTTCCTTAACTGGTAAACTAATAATAAATTCTGCACCTTCACCATAGTTACTGCGTGCAATAATTACACCTTCATGCATTTTAACTAGTGACTCAACTAGAGCCAGGCCAATTCCTGTTCCTTGATGATTTCCTTTATGGGGCTTTTCCACTTGTTTAAATCTATCAAAAATGTCATTTAATTTATCTTGCGGAATCCCTATTCCTGAATCTTTAACTGATATAGTAATAGTTTCACCCTTATCTAGTAATGTCACTATTACCTCGTCTCCTCTATTTGTGAATTTTAAGGCATTCGATAGTAGATTAAGTATAATCCTTTCAATTGCATTGGGATCAATAGCCAAAGTCTTTTCTTCAACATTTGTATCAAAGACTAAATTTATCCCATTTTTTTCTGCCTGTTGAGCTATAGATAATGTTATATCTTCGACTATAGCAACGATATTATGGTTTCTTAAGTTAAGTTTAAAGTAGCCTTCATCAAGCTTTGTTATATCCAATAGGTTGTTTATTAATCTTAACATTCTATAGCAATTCTGCCTTAATGACCCCATATATTTTTTGACCTTTACATCCTTAAAAGCCTGTAAATTAATTTCCAGTAATTGAATAGTGCTGAAAATTAAATTTAGAGGTGTTCTAAGCTCATGGGATAAATTATTAAAAAACTCTGTTTTTAACCTATCATATTCCTCTGATTGTCTTAATAGATTTTTTTGTTTTATTAAGTTGTTTTCTAATTTTTCTGCTTTTTTTTGTGCACTTATATCTTGCATTATAATTAGAATTGCATTTTCTGCAAAATCCACATATTTTGTTCCTTTAAATTCTATAAAGAGAATCTTACCATCGTGTCTACGCAATTCTATCTCCTTAGATTCATTAATCTTTTCTTCTTTGATTTGATTAATACATTCAGTAAGTAAATTATGAGAACTACTGTCTATATAATTTAAAATAGGTTTATCTAATATTTGATCTAAAGCATTAACCCCTAAAAGCTTTAGAAATCCAGAATTGGCAAAACATAGCGTCCCTTCATTTATTATGCAAATCCCAGTGGGAATTATATCAACGAGGTTTTTGTAGCTTTCTTGACTTTTATGAGCTTCTTCATAGGGAAGCTTAAAATTAACCTCTACTATCCCTTTGTAGATAAAGTAAAATGATAATAGCTTTAAGAGATGGCCTGTCATATTAAAAATACCGTATACATCTACATAAAGGGTAAAAGCTAGCTCTGATAATATTGTAGCTATTAAGGAAAAGCATATAAGCCAAAAAATTTGCGATTTAAAGTATCTTCTATTATACATTAATAAAACAATAGTTATTACTATAATAATAGATATTATATACTCGCTTACAATTTTAAACATTGTTAACCCAATGTCCTCAACATAGCAATCTGGAAAGATACTCCAGTAAAATACCACCATTAAAAAGGTTAGTGAAGTAATAAGATAAGTAATAATTACAGGTTTAGTATTCAACTTTTTCTTTAAGTATAATAATGCAATAAGTAAAGAAATACTCTCCATATATCTTGCTATAGTCCAAAGCTGAGTTGCTAGATTATTTCCACCTACTTTGAAAACTCCCATTCCTTCAAAGGCCAAGGTATGAAGTAAATCAAAGCCCGCTATAAATCCATAGGCTATTCCTAAAAATGTAATATAATGGTTTTTACTTATATTATAATTATTAAATGCCATAAGTGATATACTGCAAGCCACTACTACGCTAAATAGCTCAACTATTGTATGGAAAAGCAAATAATTAATTGTACTTATATATGTAGCGACTGATAAGGATAATATAATGAAAAATAGCATTTTAATAACACTATCATTTGTAGCATTTTTTTCTCTATAAAGCATTAATGTGTCCCCCTCCTATCAACTATATCCCCCATATAGTCAATAATTTAATGTTTAACAATATCCAATATTCTACATGCTATATAGGTAATCCTTCCATAATATGATTTTTAAAGAGGCCTCTTGTGCTCTTTTGAGGATGCAACATTGTTACTGATAATACATTGACAAAGGATATTAAATATATTACAATGTGGTTAATTGAATAACTCCGAGTCTATACTCCTAAAGAGCTTTCTCTACGGCGTATAGACCTATAGGGTGTTATAGGAAACTATAATGCCTCCCAGTGTGGAAAGGAGCGTATATATAAACTACTGGTTTATATGTTTACATAAATACGCCTTTATAGGCTTTTTTTTATGGACATTCCCCCTGCCATGCTGAGGAAATCACACTTATTAGAAGATATACTATTAAAGAGGAGATGTAACATGAAAAAAAAATTTCGTCAAAAGGTGTACTTTATTTTTATTCTTGTTTTTATATTATCTTTAACTATTGCCTGTAGGGATGAAGGTCTAGTTAAAGCAACAGGAGTTACTGGCGGTTCTAGTATTATTTTATCGACCACCACCAGCACCGAAAATAGTGGACTCTTAGATTTTCTGCTTCCAACTTTCACAGAGGACACTGGAATCGAGGTAAAGGTAGTGGCTGTAGGTACAGGTCAAGCCCTGAAAATGGGTGAGGATGGAGATGCAGATGTTTTATTAGTACATGCCAAAAGCTCAGAAGAAGAATTTATAAAAGCTGGTCATGGATTGGAAAGATTTAATGTTATGTATAATGATTATATTCTAATTGGGCCAGTTAATGATCCATTAAATGTTAAGGAGTTTGCTTCGGCGGATATAGCTATGGGTTTATATAGTATACATGAACATAATGCTACCTTCATTTCTAGAGGAGATGATTCAGGTACCCATAAGATGGAGCTGTCCTTATGGCAGGAGATAGGTATTGAACCACAGGGGGATTGGTATTTTTCCGTGGGTCAAGGTATGGGTCAGGTAATACAAATCGCTAATGAAAAACTTGCCTATACATTATCTGATAGGGCAACATTCTTATCTATGCTGGATAAAATTGAATTGGAAATTATAATCGAGGGCGATAATAGGCTTTTCAACCAATATGGAATTATAGCCGTTAACCCTGAAAAAAGTGCAAAAATTAATCATTCTGGTGCACAGGAACTTATAAATTGGATTCTTTCAGAAAAGGGCCAACAGCTTATTGGTGAGTTTGGCAAGGATATTTATGGTCAATCATTATTTATTCCTAATGCTGAAAAATAGATAAATACAAGGCAAGAGTTTTGTTATTTGACTTATACTCTTGCCTTTTAATATTATTACATTTGGTTAGCTCTCCCTACTATTAAATAGCCCTACCGACTTTAAAATATTACTGATTATATTTAAAAAATTTATATTGTTAAAATCTAATACTATGTTACCAATATGACCGTTTAAATGCTTTACTAAAAAGTCAAAATCATTATTATCCATTTTTTCCATAGCTCGCCTTAAAATTAGAGAATTTTCATAGCTTTTATCAAAGGTTCTTATTAGCTTATCATATTTTCCTTTACCACATAAATCATGTGCAGAATAAATACCCGTCATAATTGAGGAAAACTGTCCAAAACCCAAGAAGGGCATAATTGCACCATAGCAGTTTCCAGTAAAAAAAGTATTACCTATTCTAGCCTCTTTACAGTGGCCTATTATATACTTAGTAATCTCAAAGCTATCTACCAACTCCATTTTTTCCTTTAAATCAATTTTAACAGCTTCAAAAAACCTATTCCAAAGCATATCAAAGTCTAAATAAGTATTTTCTTCAAGATCTGGGTAGGCAATAACAATATTTGCCTCTGTTTCTGATAAAGGGATTAAATAACTATATCCCTTTGGTGCAAAGTTATTATTGAGCCATGCCATTGTGGCGTATCTATCAAAGCTCCCCTTTACGATTCCTCCCTTTAATGATACAGTAAAGTCTCTATTATAGTTCCACATTTTTTCGCTATATGAGGCATCACCTGTAGCTAATATAATATGTGTATATCCCTTTTTTAAATCTTCATATGTATGCTTAGAATTAAATACTATTTTACTGTGTAGCTGTGATTCCATTTGCTTGCTTATGGAATCACCTCTTCTACCCCTTACTACATTAAAGCCTAGAGTGCCAGTTATCGTAGTCATTTCATTTTCTGATCTAATAATTAGTTTCTTAATATCACCAACTGGTTGCAAATAGATACCAAATTCTTCTGATAAATATGAAATACTGTCCTCAATAGGGGCATTTAATGCACTAAGAAAAATTTCGCCATTTACAAATCTATCATCTACCTCATTCCTACTTTCAAATATAGTAAAATCTTCTATACCATTTTTCTCTAATGTAATACCACAGGCTAGTCCTGATAGCCCTGCTCCCATAATTGCTATCTTCATATCTTTCCTCCAATTCTTATGCTATTTTTTATTGTTGAAGAGGAAGCTGTACTTGGTAGCCTTTAAAAATCTCTACTAGGTCTGCGATTTCTGACTTTGTTGCAGCATTTGCCTGGTACTCACCTAAGTTAAATAATTCATTAAAGCATTGGGTATGTAATTGTTGAATATTATCTCTATTTTTTATGACTAACTGTCTTAAATCATCATTAATTATTTCGTTTATTCCAATTTGATAGCTTACTAAACTATGTTTTTCTAATAATAATACATCGTTTAGTCTATCCCTTATGTTTATTGATGGATCTTTAACTTGAGGCAATTTATCAGATACTGATTTGCCAATTTTTAATACGCCAGTTTTTGAGGTTACTGTTTGTTCTGTATTCATTATATTGTTTTCCTCCTAATTCATATTTGGGAAATTAATATTGTTTTGTTGATTGTTCATTTGCTCAACATAGTTTAATAAATTCATGTAGTTGTCTTGATGCACCTTTGCTGAGTTCAAGAATATTTGTTGCGCTTTTTGATCTGTTTCTTGTTGAGCGTACTGATAGCATTTTTTAGTATTTAATAGCTCCCATGACAAGAAATCCTTCAGATAATTTAACTCTTTTGTTGCTATATTTATCATCTTTACACCTCTTTTTTATTATTTTTTCTAAATTATTATTTCCATATAAGTTTAAAATATCTATAATGGGTGGGAGCAAATGAAATATTGCTGATTACTCTTTATTCTATAAGGGTCAATAAAAAGTTAAAGCTACCCATTTAGTAACGGGTAGCTCTCATTTTTTTAAATCAATTATCCTAAAAACATTTTAATATCATCTTCAACATTGGTTATTCCACCAATACCGAAGTTTTCTACTAAGACATTTACTACATTTGGTGATAGGAAGGCCGGAAGTGTTGGCCCTAAATGAATATTCTTAACGCCTAAGTGCAGTAACGCCAATAGAACGATTACAGCTTTTTGCTCATACCAAGCAATATTATATGAAATTGGCAGTTCATTAATATCATTCAATTCAAATACTTCCTTAAGCTTTAGAGCAATTACTGCTAAGGAATATGAGTCATTACATTGTCCTGCATCCAATACCCTTGGAATGCCGCCAATATCACCTAGATCTAGTTTATTATATTTATACTTTGCACAGCCAGCAGTTAAGATTACTGTGTCATTTGGTAATGCTTGAGCAAAGTCAGTATAATAATCTCTACTCTTCATTCTTCCGTCACAGCCTGCCATTACAAAGAACTGTTTAATAGCACCTGATTTTACAGCATCTACTACTTTATCAGCAAGGCTTAGTACTGTATTATGGGCAAAACCGCCTATAATCTCTCCCTTTTCTATTTCTGTAGGTGGTTGACATTTTTTTGCATGCTCAATAATAACCGAGAAATCCTTTGTTCCATCTTCATTTATCTCAATGTGAGTTAGTCCTTCAAAGCCTACTGCTCCTGTTGTATATACTCTATCCTTATAGGATGGCTTAGGTGGTACTAAGCAATTTGTTGTCATAAGAATTGGCCCATTAAAGCTTTCAAATTCTTTATCCTGCTTCCACCAAGCATTTCCATAGTTTCCTATGAAATGATGGTATTTCTTAAAGGCTGGATAGTAATTTGCAGGTAGCATTTCACTGTGGGTATATACATCAACCCCTGTACCATCTGTTTGTTTCAATAGTTCCTCCATATCCTTTAGATCATGACCACTGATTAAGATGGCAGGCTTATTGCCTACACCTATGTTAACTTTTGTTATTTCTGGATGTCCATATGTGGATGTGTTGGCCTTATCAAGTAAAGCCATAGCCTTAACTCCAACCTCTCCAGCCTTTAGGTTTAGTGCAACTAGATCATCTGCTGTTTTAGTAGCATCTAATGTATCTACTAATGCTTGCTGAATAAATGTATAGATTTCTTCATCTTCATATCCAAGATTAAATGCATGCTCTGTGTAAGCAGCTAATCCCTTTAATCCAAAAGTAATCAAGCTAATTAACGAACGTACATCTTCATTTTCAATGGATAAAAATCCGATTAACTTAGCCTTTTCTTCAAATGATTCCTCTGAATCTGCAAACCATTGGGTTGAATCATTATTAATGTCTTCAACCTTACCACCAGCCTTAATTACTTCTTCTTTAATTTCCTGTCTTAAGTATAAAGCTGTCTTTATTCTATTAACAAACTCTTTTTTATCAAAGTTGGCATTAGTGATTGTTGCAAATAAACCATCAGTGATAAATCTGTCTGTTTTATTAGTATTAATTCCTAATTTCTTAGCTTCAAGGTTATATGCTGATATTCCCTTTAATGCATATATTAAAAGATCTTGAAGATTCGATACATCACTGGTTTTTCCACAAACACCTCTAACGGTACATCCTGTATTTTTTGCTGCTTCTTGACATTGATGACAAAACATTTCTGCTGAATTCATTATATCATCCCTTCTTTAATTGATTTTTTCTTTATCTATATATTATCATGGTGCACTGTATACAACTGTGATGTGTGTCACCTTCTTTTTTGATATTTATCACTTAATGGTAATTATTTAAATAAATTTGCATTTAAAAGACAAAAGCATTTAATGAGTTGTAATAATGTAAAAAAATGGTTTTCATAGGAAGTTTCGAATGACTTATGCAATTAAAAAGGATTAAATCCGATTTAATGGATTCAATCCCAATTGGTTTATATTACTATCTACTTAATATTTTTAAATATTATAATCTATTACTCAATAAATACTTACTTTGATAATATCTAATAAATGTTCTATTAATTTTTCAAAAGCTGAATGCTTATATTTATATATTTCGCCAGAATCCATTAAGTCAACAAATTCTCTCTCAATAGGGATTCTACCTAAGAAGTTTAATCCAAGCTCATTAGCGACTTCTTCTGTTTTACCCTCACCAAATAAATAGTAAGGTTTATCAAGGCCAGGTGGCTGAACGTAGCTCATGTTTTCTATTAACCCAATAATCGGTATTTTCATACCTTCCGCCATTTTTATACCTTTTTTCACTATCATATGAACAAGATTTTGAGGAGAAGCAACCATGACAACGCCATTTAGGGGTAATGATTGCATTGCTGTTAATGCAACATCTCCTGTTCCGGGAGGAAAATCCACTAGAAGGTAATCTAACTCTCCCCAAATTACGTCATTCCAAAATTGCTTAATAACGCCACTAACTATTGGCCCCCTCCATATTACTGGATCTGTTTCATTAGGCAGTAACAGATTCATAGACATTATGGATATACCATTTTCAGTTATTACAGGCTGTATGCCACCCTCGACATTCCTTGCAGGCCCCCTTACTCCAAACATTTTTGCTATACTTGGACCTGTTATATCGCCATCAAGTATCCCTACTTTATAATTATTATTTTTAAGTACATTAGCCATCATAGCTGTAACTGAAGATTTTCCTACTCCGCCTTTACCACTCATGATTCCAATTACATATTTAATTTTATTGGCCTCATTACCCTTTTCTATAAAAGTACAGCTTGATGATCCACATTCACCATCTTTAAAATACTCACAACCTTGACATTTTTCCACAGGCTTTTCCTCCAATCGCATAGGATTTTATTACAATTATTTCCTTATACTATGGATTTAAACAAAATGTAAGATTTATCAATTTTTTAATATCATAGATGCTGGTACTATTTCTATTCCCATTGCTTCAAGCTCAGGAATCATCTCTTTGATTGCTTGTGCAGTAACTACTCCACCTTCTGGACCCACGTGACCAATTGCTACTGCAGTTTCATGCTTAATGGCTAATTCTCCCAGTAATTTTAATTGTTTTTTAATTGATAGCAAGCTTTTGTCATTATCTAAAAAAACTAATCTTTCTAAATAGGGAACATTATTTTCAATAGCTACTTCCTTCACAATAGAATTCTCACTTGTTTTGCTATCTACAATATACATATTGTTTTCCTTCAACATCATGATAATAGTTTCCATAATTACTCTATTTTCCGTTACCTTTGAACCCATATGATTGTTCATTCCCACAGCAAAGGGTACATCCTCTATAGCATCTTTGATTATATTTTGAATGGTGTCTATATCTAGATCTACTGTTATTCCTTTATCTCCCAGCCATTTAGGATTCCCCTTATGGGGCTCCATAGGCATATGAATAATTACTTCATGTCCATGTAGAACAATTTCTCTAGCATCACTTTTAGTATATTCTAAGAAAGGTATGACTGCGCAGGTTAATGGTCTGTTGATCTGTAACATCTCCTTTGTACCTGCTCCATTGTTCCCAAAGTCATCTATTATTATAACTACTCTTCCTTTGATTTCACCAGTATTTAAAGAACTACTTCTGCTATTATCGAAATATGCTTCTTTTAACTTACTAACTATTATCAAAATAGCTATCAAAAAAAAGCATAGCAAAATATACAATAACACTTTTTTTGATATGGATAGTAGGTACATTTTTTTCATCTTAAAAAACACCTTCTTTCTAATAACAATTTTATAAAAAAGTATAAAAATCATATATTATTCTAATGCTAATACTGATAAACATATGAAAGGAGAATGATTATGTCTAATGAGAGAAGGGATACTAGAACTCAGGATTCGCAAAGCTGGGTTGGTGTTATTATCAGATTTATAGTATCAGCCATTGTTATTGCAATAGCAGCCTTTTTAACCCCGGGTTTTGCCATTGGTGGGTTATGGAGCGTTCTGATAGCAGCTTTGGTTATTACTATAATTGACTACATTATCTTTAGAATTGCAAAATTTGATGCAACACCCTTTGGAAGAGGTATCACTGGTTTCATAGTAGCAGCAGTAGTGATATATGTTACACAATTCTTTGTACCTGCAATGCGTGTAACAGCTATAGGTGCAATTTTAGGTGCTATAGTTATAGGATTAATAGATATTGTAATACCAGGAAAAACTATGTAAAGTTTTTCAATACCACCTCTTATTTAAAGGGGTGGTATTTAATTTATCCACAACCACCGGATATTATATGCACAGTTTCTTTGTTATATTATTTTTTATATTGTAGTAATCTCAGTAATGATTTACTAATATCAAACTTATCCACATTATCAACATTATTTATCCACATTTTTTTCATTGCTCTGCATAATATTGTTGAATTCCTACATAAATAGACCATGCTATCTTCTTTTGATAATTTGAATTTTTTAGCTTTTTCTCTTCTGCAGCATTAGAGAGAAAACCACACTCTACTAGTACTGCTGGTATATCCAGTCCCTTTATTAAGTACATATTATCCTTAGGTAAAGCTATTCTTGTATTATTTTTATCTAAGGTATTTATGAATTCATCTTGAATTTTTTTAGCTAATATCTTACCTTGTGGATTATCAGAAGAATAAAAAGTCTGAGCACCATAATACTGTGCCTGGGGAAAACTGTTTAAGTGAATTGATATAAATAAATCTCCTTTACTGTTCTTAACAAGATTTTTTCTATTTCGTAGGTCTTCATTCTTTTTATTTCTTATACTGCCAGATGACGTGTATAATCCAGTATCTGTTTCTCTTGTCATAATAACAGTGGTTCCGCTCTGTTCTAGGTATTCTCTTAAATATTTGGCAATAGTTAAATTAATGTCTTTCTCTATAGCTCCACTTTTACCTATTGCTCCTGGGTCTATACCACCATGGCCTGCATCAATAATTATGGTTTTTGTTGTACTTGGCACGCTCGATGTGGTAATTGATCTGTTCCATAGACCACTGGTTAAAATTATCAATAGGATTGCAGCTATAGCTACTATAGATATGTAAATCCAACGCTTTCTAATAATAATGAATGTCAACTCTATCTTCCTCCTTTTTGGATAACTAAAATTACATTTCTAATTTGGACAGATTCACCATCCCTGCTTGATGATTATTGTAAATTTTTCTCTTTTCATTAATTCATCTTCCATTCTCAATTTTCAGTTAGTACTACCATATATCTATTTATATGCCTTAGTGGTAACCAATCTTTCCTATTCTTCAATATATACTTTTTTTTATGGATTTTATTTAGTATTGATTTATTCTATTGGGGAAAAATAGATATAGCATTCTAGAAGGAGGTTTTTATATGAACAACAAAAAAGATTATGAAGTGATTAAGAATCAGCTTGATATGTTAAGGGATAGTAACGTGAAAACTCAGGAGGCAATTGCAGCAATTCAATTATTGGTGGTTGATGATAATAATGGTAGAGTGAAGGATCCTCGTTTAATTACAGAGTTAGAGTCACTTACATCTAAGATGCAGACTTTATCAGAGGGCATAGATTCCTTTTCACGGCATTTTATTAATTAAATCTCAAACAAAATAGTTCTTTAATTTACATATTTCCCGGGAAAAGTTAATTTATTGAAGGGTTTTATAACTTCATATTCAAAATATAAAGGAAAAAGACTGTCTTTCGACAGTCTTTTTCCTGAGGTTGATTACAAACCACCAGATTTTATCTAATCTGGTGGTTAAATTCTTTGTAAATTGATTTAAATGAAATTTTTAATTGTTTCTGCTACTAAACTATCAAAAACCCAAGATTATTCCTGGACTTTTGATAGCTTAGTGGCTATTTTTTTGATATTTTGTGCAGTAGCAGTCATTAAACACTGCATCTGAACTAAATGGAGTCCACGATAGTGGGCATACCTAAGGCCGTGCAATTCCTTTGCGTCAGCAAAGATTCTTTCCACGGTTTCTTTTCTGCGTTTATAGTAACGCTTACCTTTTTCAGTTTTCATAAATCTTCTAGCCTTATCGGCTAAGTCT
>NZ_FMUS01000019.1 GCF_900101495.1 Alkaliphilus peptidifermentans DSM 18978 | reverse complement strand
CGATAAGGCTAGAAGATTTATGAAAACTGAAAAAGGTAAGCGTTACTATAAACGCAGAAAAGAAACCGTGGAAAGAATCTTTGCTGACGCAAAGGAATTGCACGGCCTTAGGTATGCCCACTATCGTGGACTCCATTTAGTTCAGATGCAGTGTTTAATGACTGCTACTGCACAAAATATCAAAAAAATAGCCACTAAGCTATCAAAAGTCCAGGAATAATCTTGGGTTTTTGATAGTTTAGTAGCAGAAACAATTAAAAATTTCATTTAAATCAATTTACAAAGAATTTAACCACCAGATTAGATAAAATCTGGTGGTTTGTAATCAACCTCACATAGGTTTTACCTATGTTTTTCTTTTAGAAATATTAAGTTTTTATTACAACATCAATAATTTTATGGAAATATGATACAATATATAGGAAGTATGTAAAATAGATACAATGTAGTTATCTATACTTAAAATTGGAAGTGAAGAGGGGGTTACCCCTTAAACTGTTCAGGGGGAGATTATATGCGTCCGTCGTGGGACGAATATTTTATGGAAATGGCAGAAGTGGTTAAGTCGAGATCCACCTGTATAAGAAGACAAGTAGGTGCTGTAATCGTAAAGGATAAAAGATTGTTGGCCAGTGGTTACAATGGAGCACCTAGTGGATTGAAACATTGCAGTGAAACCGGCTGTCTAAGGGACAAGCTTAATATACCCTCCGGTGAAAGGCATGAGCTATGTAGAGGAATTCATGCGGAAAAATATGTACTTTATAAATAACTATAATATATTTACATAAAATAATAATGAATAAGCTTAATGACAAGTTATAAGGAGAGGTAACTGTAAACATTAGAATAAATTAATAAATTAAAGAAGGTAAAAGCTAATGTTTACGTATAGATTTGTGATTTTAGATGATATAACAAAATATTAAAGATGATTATTGGAAATGTATTTATAGTATGCTATACTATTTATAGTAAAATAACATTTTAATAATATAAGAAGACTGAGGAGTAAAAAAAAAAACTACTTCTCTTTTTTTTGTTTTCTTTTGTTAGCTAACATTAATAAATATTTGGAGAGAAGGAGATTTTTTTCCTTCTTTTTTTATTTTTTGATATAGGAGGAGACGAATGAGACTGAGACTAGAGAAGATTAAGGTTTCAAACGGAATTACTAATTTAATAGTGGTTGATGAAGACAACTTTAGTCTGCCATTTAGTGAGATAAATAATTTTATAAAAAACTATAATAGTCTGTCTCTTAATAGAAGGCTGACCTATGCTTATGGGCTAATAAATTTTTTCGAGTGGTTAGATATTAGCGATTTAAAATACTATACTGTAAACAAAAATAATGTATCTCAATATATACAGTATTTAAGAGAAGAGCCAGATAAAAGACACAGAATATGGAAGATATTAAGAAGTGAAGAAAATATCATTGCAAAAGATTATAAAACAAAATCAAGTGAAACGATCAATGCTCAAATAAGCATTATTAGAAGGTACTATGAATTTCTTAAAAACCGAAATATTGTTGTGTATAATCCTTGTGAATTAAATAATTTAAGAATAAGGGGCTATGGAAATATTGGACTTTTAGCACATACAAAAAATAAGAAGTTAAAGATAGATACTATGAAGCTCAAAAAAAGTAGATACTTTGATATTGATGAGTATATTTCTGAACAAAAAATCTCAGATAAAGAACCATTCACGTATGAGGAAGTCCAACAAATATTTGATCTATTAAAGAACCCACAGGAAGTACTTTTGATATCTATGCTTTTTTTAGGGCTTAGAATTTCAGAAGCACTATGGAGAAGAACTAATGATATTAGATGGGCAGATAGAATAATTAAAGTCATATATCATGAAGGTGACCCACCGGACGGGATAATAAAAAATCATAGTGTAAGAGAAGTTCCTATATCTAATGTGCTATACTTTAGCAATTTATTAGAAACTATGAAGGAAGCCTACAATCAATATGTTTTAGAAATATTAAGACCCAAAAAAACTGAGAATACAATGAACTTTTTGTTTATAAATTTGCGAGGCAAGGTAAAACAACTGGAATATGAAAATATTTATAAAAGAATCATCAAAAATAATTTACAAAAAAACTTAAATAGACAAGTTAATTTTCATTCATTCAGACATCATTGGGCAACTACAAATATAGCATTGGGTATGACCCTAGAGAATGTTCAAATTAATCTTGGACATAAAAATTTATCAACCACCATTAATGATTATTATAATCCATCAATAAGGTTTATCAAACATTTAGTAGCACAAGGCCTAATTACTGAGGGAGACGCAGAAAAAAGAGTAAATTACCTAAATGACTATAAAAAGAAGTTTTGTAAAAAAGTTTAAGGAGATAGTTAAGGAATGAAATATAATGCACATATAGCTAATGACGAAATAAGGAATAATGCAATTTGCACAAATAAAAAATATTCGCAGAGAAAAAAAGATATTATTATAAGTAATATTTTGAAATCCTATACATATTGTTCGACAAAGAAGTTATATAGTGAGATGTTACCACTTATATTTGATTTTGTTTTAAAATTTAAATGCAGACAAATAAATAATGGTTTATTTTATTCGCTTTTAAGTGATTACTTAGAGCAGAGAACTCATTACAAAATAAGTGCACATAAGTATTTGAATACTTTAGCAAAGATTTGCACCTTCTATCTATACATTGAAGGAGAGATCTCTTTGACTTATTCTAATATAGAATTTCTCACGACCAAGAGCACAGCTCTAGAAACTTTTATGACCAGTATACTGGGCATGAAAATAAAGAAGGTAAATTTTCAGGATCTAAGATTTGATATGTTACTTATTGTAATGTTTAAGAATAAAACTATTAATGTTTTTGATATTACTAATGAGATGTTGATAGAATACCGAGAATTTATCTATTCGGAAGAAGAAAGTGTAAGTTCACATAAGCTCGAATATCATAGATTGCATAATAGACTATATATAAGAGGAATAGTAAGTGAGAATTCTCCAAGGATAGATACAAATTTAATTTCTAATAACGATTATTTTGATAAACTAGCCGATTCTGAAGTGAAAACTGCAATATTATATTATATTGAAAATGCTAAATTGAAAACTAACAGTAAGCCCAAAATTAGACCACATCTTTTGCATTTTGGATTATTTGCAGAAACAAATTATAAAAGTGTATCACTTCAACAATACAATTCATTTATAGCTGAACATTATAAAAATATTCTTAAGGAAGAAATAAATATAGGAAAGATATCAAAAAATTGGGCTTGTAACTGTCTAGTAAGAGTTAATAGTTTTTTCAATTTTCTTATTGACTATGAATATAGAGTATGCCAAAACTCAAGAGATATTTTTATACCTAATATTTTTGATGAAAGAAATGTTGAGAAGAATAGAAGATCAAATATTAAAGAGCACATAATAGAACAAATACGACATAAGTCAGAGTCACTAGATGAAATCGAAAAAGCTTTGGTTACTATATACTTAGGTACAGGAATAAGATTAAATGAGTTAGCTGTGTTCAGGGTAGAAAATTTTCATGACAATGCTAGTAACTTAATATATTCTTCTGATCTTGCAGTTGATCCTGATATAGGTTGGATTAAAGTTACGGGAACCAAAATTCAAAATAAAGAAAGAATTATTTTAATCAACAAAGAAATATTTAAAGCCTTTGAAATTTTAAAAAGAGATAGAATAAATAAGTTTGGAAATTTAGAAAAAATGATTCATCCTATACCAGAAGTCGGAGAGGCAAATTTCCTTTTATTAAATAATTCAGCAAGACCATATAAGACGTTAGGTAACAGAATAAGAACAATTTTTGAAAAGTTAGATCTTAGGGATGAGAATGGTAAGCAATTAAAAATAACAGCACACCAATTTAGACATAGTTATCTTACGGACTTAGTTAAGCATGGATGTCCTATTCACTTAGCAATGGACTTTATGGGTCATGTAGATCCTCAAATGTTACATTGGTATAACCATCATAAAAAAGATTTGTTAGAAATTGCTCGTGAAGAGAGTATTGTATCTAATGAATTTGAAATAAAAATAGAAGACAACAGAAATACAATGGTTGTCAAGGGAGATGAAATTAATCGCCAGTACTCCAAATTTAATAAATATTATATAAGAGGAGGAATATGTACTACTGATGAATTTCAAGATGAGTGTGATTATATAGATTGCATAGAATGTAAGCAGGAAACGTTTAAAACCAACTATTCATTTGTCAGCCACCTCAATAAATCAATGCAACACTATTATTCATTATGGATTTCAGAAGAAAACCATGGGAGCGATAGAGCTATATATTTATTATATCTTTGTAGATTATATGAAAAACTGTTAAGAAAGGTGGAAAATAATAAATATGTTCATGAAGTAAGCTTAAACTTTGAAGAAAGATCAAGAATCGCTAAAGAGGTGGGACTATGAAAATTAAATACTCCGAATCATTTGAAATAGAAAAGATATATGAAAATATAATTAATAGTAATATGAAAAGATTTGCAATACCAGTGATTATGGTATTAGCATATCTAGAGGAAAATTCCATTAGTTTAGAAGATTATATTGAGATAAAAACAAATAGACGAGTCTGTGTTAATATGGACAAGCCTACTCTTCAATCACCTCTGAAAAGAAAGGTAATTGAAATCCTCGGAGAAGAAGAATTTAAGAAAAGAAAAAGGTTTGATTTTCCAAATACTTTTGCACAAGGATTTCTAGCCTGTTATTATTATTTAAACTATCTAAATGAACATTCAAAACTAGCAAACTATATAAAAAATAAGTGTAAGCAGGATATAACGCAAAATGGAAAAAGCTTTAATTATAGACAAGCAGGAGTAATTTCCTACTTCGATATATATCATGAAATAAAGTCTATTGATAAGTATTTTAACGTTGTGTCGGAGAGTAAGACTTTAAGGAGCGACCTGTATTTAATAAGTGTCTGGATGATGCTAATATCAGGTGAAACCCAATTATTCAACATTGATGATAGGCATTTTGATAAATTTATTTATATCATAAAAAGCCATATTAAGAATTATAGTCAAGATATAAGAATTTCTGAGAGTAAAGTAAACGGGATTTTCTATTGTATTTTTAAATATATAATTATGTGGTGGAGAGTAATGAACTATGCATACCAAGAAATCAGACCTGATTCAAGATTTGCTTCAATGGCACCCCCAAAACTGGCTGCCAAATTTGGTAATATACTAGGGCAGAGCGAAGACATTGATCAAAACTTAAAATATTCATTTTCTCTATTAGAAAATGAGAAACTAAAACCGCAGATTACCGACGTATATTTGTTACAGCGTTATGAGGAAACTCATAATTCCTTGGTGAACGGTAAAATTAATAAGTTTATTAAGTATTATAATTATTGCCAGGAGAAAGGTATGAAATTTACAAATTCAAGTAGCGTAACAAAATATATTAATGATGTCTTTGCAAATAAAAATAATAGAGGACAAAATGAAATAATCAACAAATTAAGGGGGTATTTCGATTTAGCTATAAAGGCTGGTTATTATAATGAATTGAAATCAAATCCTGTTAAGTATCATCTAAATAAGAGTAGCCCTTCTAAATATGCTAAATTACCAGATGAAAAAGTTATACCAGAAAGAGAAGCAATTAGATTACTTAGTGTATTGAATAAATTAAGTAAGTTTGAACGGTTATTTATTTTGTTCATGTATTATACAGGACTTAGAGTAGGTGAAGTAATAAATCTAACAGTTGGCTGTGTAATTAGTATAACCAACAATATACTATCATTAGTAGTCCCTCCTTTTAAGCAAAGAGAAGAGCCATATATAAGAATTGTTCAAGAGAAAAAATTAATTGAAGTCATAAATGAGTTAATAGAAATGAGAGGTTTATATGCAAAGATACCCCATAGTAAGACGGGGGAACTTAAAATGTGGTTATTTGTCGAAACAACAGACGAAGGAAGGGGACTAAAGCATTTAAACATGAAGAGGGGGAATAAAATTATTGAGAAAGCTTGTAAAATTGCAGGCATAAAGAAATATACAAATCATTGTTTTAGGCATACATATAGCCATAGAAAACTATATAAAGAAAAATATGATCCAGAGGACATAAGTGCATTATTGGGGCATTCGTGCCCTGATACATTAATGATATATACACATTTAACAAATGAAGAAAAACTAATTTATTATTCAAAATACCTAAGAAGGAAACAGGCTATTGAGAGCTTAAAATGTGATATTGGAGTTTTAACGATACCTTGCGAAGATACTAGCTACAAAATGGCTACTTGTAACAGTTATAACAGATGGTGTGGAAATGGTTGGTGTAATAGCAGTGGAAGTACAAAATGTCCTAAAAGATACAGAAGTCATTATATTTGTCCGTTATTTGAACCTGATTATAATAGAAAACAAGAAATAATTAACGATTATTATGCGACTGTAGAATTACTTAAGACTGAGTTAAGTAAGGAAAACCCAATTTATCAAGAAGTAGTCTTCTTTGAAAAACAAATTCAAGGAATTATTAATAATCTACATAAAATTAATTACTCTACTAAAGACATAGAAACAAAAAATAATGACATCATTCAGAGAGCAAAAAAAATTATTTGTGAGAGGTAGTAGCTATGAAAGAAAATACCATTTCTACAATCAGAGACGCTTGCAATCAACTTGTATATACGTGGAGAAGAAGCTATAATAAAAGCATAGAAAAGAATAAAGCAATCCCCAAGCCCTTATCTATTCCTATAATAGCTAAGAAGGCAGGAATTGCGCCAAAGACAATTTATACAAATTCTGATTATAAAAGTATTGCATTAACTGCAATTGCCAAGACTCAGGTAAACGATCACATTGAATATTTAGATATTCATAATGTGAATTATACTCAAAGTGAAGTTAAATCAATGATTATAGACATTATGAAAAAGAATGAAACTAAACTAAAGAATCTAGAGAATCTGCTCGTGAAAAAAGTTAGTGAAATGGAAAAACTACGAAAAGAAAATGAATCTTTAGAAGAAATGAATAGCGTTTACTTATTAAAAATCGTAGAGCTAGAAAGTGAGAATGCTATTCTCAAGGGACAAATTGATCTCTTAAATAAACAGTAAATAAAGGGGCGAATTGAGTTATGCAAAGACGAGATAAGCATAATTACTACTTAGACATTGCAGAAACAGTTCTTGAAAGGGGAACATGTCTAAGAAGAAACTACGGTGCTATTATAGTAAAAAATGATGAAATAATATCTACAGGATATAGTGGAGCTCCAAGGGGGAGAGTGAATTGTTCTGATTTAGGGTATTGCATGAGAAAAAAGCTTGGTATACAAAGAGGACAAAACTATGAAAAATGCAGAAGCGTGCATGCTGAGGCAAATTGTATAATATCTACTAGCAGAAGGAATATGCTAGAATCAACCCTGTATCTGGTAGGAAAAGATATGGAAACTGGTAAATTAGTTGAGAATGCTAATTCTTGTACCATGTGTAAAAGATTGATAATAAATGCAGGAATAGATAATGTTGTTATTAGAGATAATCGAGACTTATATAGGCTAGTAAAGGTACAGGATTGGATAGATGATGATGACTCGTTGGGTAGTACCATGGGATATTAGAGTGAGAAATGACAATGTAATTGAGTGAAATGTGTATTCTGCATCATGAGGTCGATATTTTTTTTATAATATCATTATAAGCTATAATTACATAGAAGTATTAGTTTGTACTATTCACGGTGCTTGTTTTAACAGAGTCCTATGACGTCTGATGCATCATGATGAACTAAAATCTCTGAGAGGAGAATGATTTTGAAAATAAGGAAAACACAAATAAAAGAAATAATAGATTCATTAGGGTTTAAACAGATTGATAGTAATAAAGATATTTTTTACAAGGAGTATGATTACCATAATAAGTATTTGATCAAGATAGATTTTAATCAAGAAAAAATAGACTATGGAACAAAAATTGAAATAGGTGATTTAACAACTAGCAATTTTGATAACAGCGAAAATTTTGTTGTTCTAGAGTGTGTTAACAGAGTTCTAGAGAAAGGTTATGCACCTGATAAACTTTCGTTAGAGCATAAATGGCCAATGGGAAAAAAAGAAAAAGGCAAGTTAGATATTCTCGTATTAGATAAGGAGAATAAAGCTTACTTAATGATTGAGTGTAAAACATGGGGTGATGAATATGATAGAGAGAAAAAGAAGATGCAACGGGATGGAGGTCAGTTGTTTTCATACTACCAACAAGATAAAGCAGCTCAATACTTATGCCTATATACTTCGCGGGTGATAGATGGCAAGATTGAGTTTTCTAATGAAATAGTAAAAGTGAATGAAGTTTGGAGAGAGTTAACTAATCAAAAAGAGATTTTTGATCATTGGAACAAGAATTTTAAAGATAATGGAATTTTTGAAGATTGGGCTAATGCATACGACATTGAAATTAAGGCCTTAACAAGAAGAGGGCTTAAAGAGCTTACGGAAGAGGATAGCGGTCGAATTTTTAATCAATTTGCTGAAATCCTTAGGCATAATGTAGTTTCTGACAAGCCCAACGCCTTTAACAAAATATTTAACTTGTTTCTTTGTAAAATTGTAGATGAAGACCGTAAACCAACAGAAGAACTTAAATTTCAATGGTTAGATACTGATACAGACGAAGATTTGCAAAAACGCCTTTCGGATTTATACAAGCAAGGGATGAAAGAGTATTTAACCAAAGAAGTTACTGACTACAATGATGGGGAGATTGAACAAAAACTTTACGCTCTTGATTCAACCGTACGGGATCAAATTCGCGATATGTTTACACGAGTTCGATTACATAAAAACAATGAATTTGCTTTTAAAGAAGTGTTTGATGAAAAGTCGTTTAAAGAAAATGCTGTAGTAGTTCGCGAAGTGGTTGAATTGCTTCAACCTTATCAGATTCGCTACGGTCACAAACAACAATTCTTAGGAGACTTTTTCGAGTTGCTTTTAAGTACAGGAATAAAACAAGAGGCAGGTCAATTTTTCACTCCTGTCCCTATTGCAAAATTTATTATTTCATCTTTACCCATACGTGAGTTAATAAGTCGAAAGATTGAAAATGACGAAACTCATTTTCTTCCTTATATTATTGATTTTGCAGCAGGTAGCGGTCACTTTTTAACTGAGGCAATGGACGAAGTGCAAAATATTATACAAGATATAAATGAGCAAAAACAAAAACCTTCGGTAAAACGGAACTTGAGTGGTTGGAAAATTAACCCGTTTGATTGGGCATATGATTATGTTTATGGTATTGAAGCTGATTACCGATTGGTAAAAACTGCAAAAGTAAGTTGCTTCCTAAATGGTGATGGTTTGGCTAATGTGATACACGCAGATGGATTAGACCATTTTCAAAAAAGTATTGACTACAAAGGTAAACTCAAAGAAATAAGTAAAGA
Organism: Alkaliphilus peptidifermentans DSM 18978; assembly: GCF_900101495.1. Classification (GTDB taxonomy): domain Bacteria; phylum Bacillota; class Clostridia; order Peptostreptococcales; family Natronincolaceae; genus Alkaliphilus_C; species Alkaliphilus_C peptidifermentans. The sequence goes on along the minus strand of NZ_FMUS01000019.1, from coordinate 85,499 downwards.
CAATCCAAAAGATAATGGAGCTTTTGATATATTAATTGCGAATCCACCATATTCTGTTTCTGCCTTTAAGAATACACTAAAACACGGCGAAGCATCATTTGAATTGTTTAAAAGATTGACATATGAAAGTTCTGAGATTGAGTGTTTGTTTATTGAACGTGCCAAGCAATTATTAAGATCAGGTGGGTGGGCTGGAATTATTTTGCCCAGTTCTATTCTGAGCAATTCTGGTATTTACACTGATGCTAGAGAAATAATTTTAAAGTATTTCGATATAAAAGCTATTGCTGAATTTGGGTCCAATACATTTATGGCAACAGGTACTAATACCGTGACTCTGTTTTTAGAACGAAAGGCCAACAATGATTGGAAAAAGATAGAGACTGTCATTAAAAATTTCTTTAACAAACCCAAGGAAGATATTGTAAATGGTATTAGGAACGCATTTAGTAAATATGTAGCTGAGGTTTTTGAAGGTTTGGAGTTGAAAGACTACATTACACTAATAAACAAAGAACCTAATTTAGCTATATTAAAACATGAATTATTTACAGAATATAAAGCTTGGTTTGATGACTTGGCCGAAATTAAAAACCTGAAGATTAAGAAGGCCTTTAAGAATAAAACGCAAGATGAGCAACAAGCTGAATTGGAAAGAAGATTTTATGAACAGGTATTTGCTCGGGAACGAGATAAGATGCTTTATTTCTTTTTAACGTATCCACAACAAACTGTTTTAATAAAAGTAGGTGAAAAACAAGCAGAAAAAAATTTTATTGGATATGAGTTTAGTAGTAGACGTGGGCACGAAGGCATAAAAATGTATCGTGACGAAAATGGCAAACCAATAACAAAACTTTATGATGATGAAAACCACTTAAACGAGGAAAAGGCTAACAGTTATGTGTATCAAGCCTTTTTAGGTCGGCAGAAAGAAATTGCTGAAAGTCTAAAAGAGAATCTTTCATCTTTTAATCTTAACGATCTGATTAATTTTAAGACATTAGATTTTGAAAAGGTAATTTCTATAAATGCTAAAAAGAGAGTAAAATTAGTTAGCATATGGCCTATTACGAAATTGTCAATGTTAGCAAAAAATATAATTAACGGAAGCACACCTCTTAAAAGTAATAATACTTATTGGTTAAAAAAAGAAATTCCGTGGATTACAGTACCTGATTTTCCTGAAAGGAGTTTATATGTTAGTGAAACAAGTCAACATGTATCACAAAAAGCTGTAGATGATAAAAAGGTAAAGCTTATTCCAGAAAACTCAATCCTTGTTAGTTGCACAGCTACAATTGGAAAAGTATGTATCAACAAAATTAAATTGACAACAAACCAACAAATCAATTCAATTATTTGTGATACTGATAAAGTAATAGTTGAATACTTAGCATATTACTTAAGATTTAATGCTTATAAGTTAGCATATTTAACAAATAATCCAGGTGTTTTGCATGTTAATCAGCAAATGCTCAATAGTTTTCCAGTGCCTCTACCACCTAAAGCTGTTCAGGAAAAAATTATTTCTGAAATAGAAGACGTAGAAAGAAGTGAAAAAGAAGAGAGAGATAAGTTAAGAAACTTAAACAATCAACTGAATAACATATTCTTAAATCTAAATTATAAAAATGACAGATTGGGTAATATTGCGGATTTTAAAAATGGACTTAATTACAATGAAAAAAGCTCAGGTGACCTAGTAACTATTGTTGGAGTTAAAGATTTCCTTGAAGATTTTTCGCCGAATCTCGACAAATTGGTTGATGTTAGAATAGATGGGAAACTTACTGATAGTTACAAACTAAAGGAAGGTGATATTTTAGTTGTTCGTTCAAATGGATCTGCAAATTTAGTTGGTCGTTTTATTTATATTAACAAATTGAAAAAGGACACTTCATATTCTGGGTTTACTATTAGAATTAGATCGAATTCTCCAAAAGTTAACTCTAAATATTTATGTTACTGTTTAAGAACTGAAACGGTTAGAAGTGCAATAACAACTGACCCAAAAGGTGCTAATATTAAAAGTGTTAATCAAACTATGCTTTCTACAATTCAAGTTCCTATACCACCAATTAATGTGCAATTAAAAATAGTTGCTAAAGCAGAAAGACTAGAAAAACAAATAGCTCAAATAGAAGCAAAATTATCGACTAAGGATGAGAAAAAAGAACAGATAATTAAAAAGTATATAGAATAAACGGCTATGTACATTAATGTTCTAGTCAGTAATGCTAGGGGTTCTTAATAATTCATCCAAGAAACAAAAGTGGGTATGGGGTATATCTTTACACTTTGATTTAACTCAATTGAGTTTATAATAAAGTAGCATATTTAGATTAGAGACCAACAGGTTTTTTGTTCTGAGTAGTTTATTGATGTATGTATATAAAACTATTTAACGAGAGGTGTTTTTATGACAAAAGGAAATGAGAAAGGTAAATTCACTAAAAAAAAAGAAGATATTGATTTACAATCGCATCAATGTTTTGTCTCTCTAAAAGAAACTCTTATAGAATATGATTATTATAAGACATCTGATGAAACTGTAAATAAAATTTTAAAGAAGAAGACACGACAAAACAAATAAAGAGTGAAGCAAATTGCTTCACTCTTTATTTGTTTTGCCCACTCGAATTACTGCTCTGACTAAAAGAACATATACTAATGTCTCTCTCACCTTTACAAATATTATAACATAAATATTTAAACTCCAAAAGTGATACTTAAAGATATACAGATTAAATCTGGATTAAGCTCTAAGCATTTGAAAAACTAATGTAAGAAAGTTATAAAGACTGAAAAGGAAGAATCAGAAAAATAATAATCCTAAAATGTGATAGTTAAAAAATTTTACATAGTATGTTTAATTCGTTTTAGTATGTTTCAAATGTTTTCTCTGTTTCGGGTTTGTTTTTGTATTCTTCAATGAGTTTTTTTATATTCTCTAATAAATCGCCTTTCAGACTTTTACTAATGTTGTTTAGTTCATAAAAGGGAAGACTTGCCAATGTTAAAGTATAGCTTGAATCCCATTCGAAATTTTTATTAATTAATTTCATTTTTTCATTAGTATACTTAACATTCCAATCGGATAAAAAGCTTATATGGTTTAACAAATCGTTTACCAGTTCTCTATTATTGATATCAAACTCACTTAATAGTGAATTAATCTCATTTTCTGTAGAAGCATTTTTTAGAAGTTTGATTTTTTCTAACGATGAATAAAATTTATAGGAATTTAAAGTTGCTACAGCATTATCTTTAATTTTTTCATTCACTTCATCTGACAATTTATCATTTAATTCATATTCGAGGCGAAGCAAATTATAAATTATACTTTGTATTGTAACATAGTTAGTAGTATCAATCTTTTTTTCTAAAAGACCCTTAATTTCAGATAAGCTTAATTTCATTACAATAAAATGAGTAGATTTTCCATCTTCGGTTGTATGTAAATGCCATAAATTATTTTCATATTTACTAATGACAATATTATGGTCTTCGATTAAATCCCTTAAATCTTCGTTTCTATTAATGTAATCAACTATATAAGGAATAGTCAAATCCAGATCGGTAATTTTAGTATTTATGTAATCAATTAACTCAGGTGGCACAGGTATTTTACGTTCCACAGTATCGAAATTCAAATACCATATTTGCTTATCCAATTCGACATCTGTTTCTAAAGAAAACCTATCAAGTAACTTCTCTAAATCTTCACCTTTTGATATAAGTTTAAAAATATTTATCAACTCTTCATAGTCAATTGTCTTTATATCTGCATTTTCTAATCTAGAAATAAAGGCAGGGCTTTTTTTTATATGTTCTGCAAGGTCAATAGCTTTCACCTTATTTTTTAATCTTAATTCTTTTATTTTTTCGGCTAATTCTTTAGTAACATTAACTTTTGCCATGATAATCACCTCTAGGTAGATTATAGACTAAAAACACTTACAAGTAAACACGTTATATAAAAAAAATTAAAAGTAAAAAAATTTAGTAAAATATTTTACTTTTACATTGACAATGTAAAATAATATGATATTCTATATTATGAGAAGGACAAACTAAGTTTTATAGCAGATAATAATTTATTTAAGCTTTACATATTATTAAATCGTTTTTAAGTAGATTCTTAATAGTGATATATGTTGAGTTGGTTTTAAAAAATATTTTTAATAAAGGGGGTATTGAGATGGGATAAGGGATAGGCCAAAAAAAGATGCATTATATATAGGTATACAAATGCTTCAGAAAATAAAAAAACTGTAATGTAATTATTACAAATAAGATTATTGTTAAGGAGGAGTTCAAACACTATGAATAAAATTAAAGGTATACATTTCTATGTAAACGTGCTAAACATGATGTCCATTATTAAAGAAGAACAAGAAAAAGATGAAGATTTAAAAAGAACTATTCATAGACTGCAGACATATTTTTGCGGCTTTTCTAAGTTGTTGAGTATATTTGGAGCTACGCTTGAAAAATATACGGGTGCAAGAGGGCATGTGGTATTTGAAGTAGATGAGGATGATATTAAGGATGAAATAACTAAGGTATTTAAAACAATTGTTGCCTGTTTCATTTATAATAATGAAATATTTAATACAATAAGTAAGTATTCTCAATATAATTATACTGATTTTAAGGTACATGCAGGTATGGACTATGGTTCGTTTGCCTGGTATGAGATAGATGAATTTAAAGAAACTGAGGAGCAAACGACTATTGGTGCAGTTGCTAATAATTCTGCAAAAATACAGACTTATGCTGGTAAAAATATGATTTATATAATGGATAGATTATATAAAAAATTACCGTTAGATATTAAAGAGAGGTTTAATGAGCTTACAGAAGAGGAAATGGAGGAGCTTTCAGGAAAGATAAAAGATTCCAAGATTTATAAAGTAGAGTATAGTGAAATTTTTGATGTAGATACTATGGAAGAAATTAGAGAAGAATTAAAAACTGTTGAAACGCGAGTGAATGATGAAGCTAATAAGCTGAAAATTGGTGAGATTTCATTTTCTGGTGCCACTAAAAGAATTAACTTTTCAAAGGTATCTATCAATAATAATAAAAAGTTTGATGGTGGAGTGTTATGTGCTGATATTAGAGGATTTACAAAATTATTTCACAAAACTGATGGTAATTTAGATGATTTGTCTGATGTTATAAAAGAGATTTACAGCATTATGGGTGAAACTACGGAAGAAGATGATGGTGTTAAAGTTCAATATCAAGGTGATAGGATTGTTGCAATATTTCATGACTTTCAGGACTCCACAGATTACCGAATTAGAATGCTTCGTTGTGCTTTTAATATCAATGAAAAAATTCAAGAATTAGCTCAAAGATTTGATATTCAAGAGAAACTAAAGCAGAATAATATTTCTGTAGGTATTGGATGTGCCATTGGTAATATTATTGCTACTAGATTAGGAAGCAATGGAAATAAAGACAACATTATTTTGAGTTATTCATCGACTACTGCTGATAAGTGTGAAGATAGGTATGCAGACAGTAATGAAGTTGTAATATGTAAAACACTCCATGATGAAATTGTCGCAGAGGTTGCCAATAGTAGTTCAAACGAATATGAAGTTTTAAAAGAAGCTTTTGTGGCAATAGCAACTACAGGTTACTATACCTCGTCTTTATTATTAACAGAGTTTGTAGAAAAAGTAAGAGAGAAAGAACAAGCTAAAGCGAGCCAAAAAGCTAAGGAACTCTTTAAAGCTGGATTTATTAAAAATTCAGAGGGTGAATCTGTAAATGTTCAGACAAGACCATGGGGAACTAGATATGAATAACTCTGTAAACGCTAGCAACAAGGGAAAACTAGGTAGTTTTCCCTTGATTGATAACAAACTAATTTCCCCCTTTAACAGAGCTTATGATTATAATAATTATTATAGAGAGGTTTATAAAGATTATCAACTTGTAAAATCTTTTTTTCCATTACTTAAAATTTGCATGCCTCCTACTGTGGAACCTAAAGAAATATTTATTTTTGGCAAACTAGTACCTAGTGACATGGTAACTTACTTAAAATCGGAAGAAATTGAAAAGAAATATAGCTTCTATATTTTTGCGTCATATCCATCCAATTTTCCAGATGAGGATATAACTGTAGAAGATGTGTGTGGCTCGATTGATTGGAGCTTAGTACCACCAGAACATAGACATATTAAGTATATTAATGGAAGATCGACAGGCTTATGTACACATCATCCTGATGGAGAAATTAATAGTGTGAAATATGAGCATAGAACAACTAAAATACTAATGAGTGCATGGAAGTTATATTATCAAGTTTTGTCATTCGTTGAGGGAAAGAACTGGGAGCTAGTTGACTTGCCACATGGGGATGAAGCTTTGAGATTTATTAACAAAAGATAATTATAGTTCATATTGGGGGGATTGGCTTGCAAGAACGTGCAGGAGAAATCATGGAAGAAAAGCTAAAAGAAATATTTTCTTATATCAATCATTGGCTAAATTTTGCAGAAGCCAAAAATGGTGCTCTCATAGTAGTAAATAGTGCTTTTGTAATAGGAATAGCTGGCATTATTACTAATAATGATGCAAATATATCTAATTGGATAAGATTATATATGTATAGTGCTTTAGGATTACTTTTACTAGCCATAGGGCTAGCCTTATGGTCTTTTTTACCTATGCTAGACCGATTTGCTAACTGTGGAAATGATAATTACGAAAACGCTATTTTAATATTTTTTCAAGACATATCGAAATGTAAAAATGCTGAGGAGTATGTCAAAAGAATTTATAAAGATTATTACAATATTGAGAAATGTGAGAATGATATTGGCAAACTAGAATTAGATTATGCTAAAGAGATAATTTACAACTCTAAAGTTACAGTAAGAAAATATAAATGTTTTAAGTATGCACTTTATTGTAGTATCGGAGCTATATTAAGTCCTATAATAGCTCTTGCATTATACTTAATAGTTAAAATTTTTATGACTATTGATACAATCTAGTATAATTTCAATATTTCAAATTAACATCGACCTAAATCAATTTTTAGGTCATGTTTTTTTGTGGGGTTAAGTATTAGAATGATAACATTAATTTAGAAATGTAGCTAGTTTTTATACAAGTTAAAGGTTATACTTAAAATAGATGGACATGTAATTGAAATGTAATGAAATTGTAAGGAATTAGCTTAGAAGTAAACTTTACTTTCGTATATAGTTATTGATATAATTACAATACGTGTACTTGTCTGTTTTAAAAGTATATATTTGCTGAACAAAATGCAATCATACAGGCGGCATATCATGGTATTGAAATAAAAGATAGCACCCTGTATGTCACATTACAGCCATGTATATTATGTACTAAAATATTAATAAACGCCGGTATTAAAAGAGTTGTATTGAAGGGAAAATATCCTGATGAATTTTCCGAAGCAATGCTTTTAGAAGCTGGAATACAATTGGAAAAATTCGAGTAAACAGGGATTTAGAAACATTGTAAGAAATGACAAAATAGTGTAATATAGTGTAATATACTGTTTAGGTAACTGATATACAAAGGAGTGGAAGAATGGAAAAATTATTCATGGCTTTTTTCTTGGCTTTAATGATTTCATATATATTAACTCCATATGCTAAAAAGCTTGCCTACAAGATTGGTGCAGTTGATGTCCCTAAGGATAATAGGAGGGTACATACTAAACCGATTCCAAGGATGGGTGGACTTGCAATATATGTAGCCTTTGCTTTAACTGCATTAATAATGCTTCCAATTAATCGAAGTTTTATTGGAATTCTCATTGGAGCAACTTTGATTACTATAATTGGGATTATTGATGATGTAAAGCAGATTTCTGCTAAGTATAAATTGTTAGTACAAATTATTGCAGCTGTTATAGTGGTTTATAGTGGTGTTAGTATTAAATACATTAGTGTACCTTTCTTAGAGACGGGAATATCATTTGGGCAATATAGTGGTATAGTTACAATATTTTGGATTATAGGTATTACTAATGCGGTTAATCTTATCGATGGATTAGATGGATTGGCAGCAGGAGTGTCTGTAATTGCTTCGGTAACACTGGCAATTGTTGCTTATACCCATGGCCAAGTGGGTGTTGCTATGCTGTTAATAATTCTTGCTGGAGGAGCAGTTGGGTTTTTACCTTACAACTTTAATCCTGCTGAAATATTTATGGGTGATACTGGTTCCTTGCTGATTGGATTTTTGTTGGCCAGTGTCTCTATTGAAGGGGTAATTAAAAGTGCCACTACAATAGCAGTTGCTATTCCTGTATTAGCTCTTGGAGTTCCTGTGTTTGATACAGCCTTCGCAATAGCAAGAAGATTGGTAAATAAAAGACCAATTATGGAAGCCGATAAAGGACATCTTCACCATAAACTTCTTGATTATGGACTAAGCCAAAGACAAACCGTCCTGACATTATATTTTATTAGTATGGTTTTAGGAGGTAGTGCTGTATATATATCAGATACTAGCAAAACCACCGCGTATCTTGTTTTATTAACTATCGGATTATTAATAGTATTAGGAGCTTTAAGACTTGGTCTTGTGGAGAAAACCAGTGAAAGAAAAGCCAATAGTTAATTTGATATTAATAGAAAAAGTCGTAAAGTCATATAATTAATCTGATGGGATTAATTATATGACTTTTAATTTGCTTAAAATTATAAAATACTGGTGAAAAAGAAAATAGATTTAACGTTAGGCTGTTGAATTCTAATAAAAAATAGTAGATAATGGGACTATAAAAGGGATAAGAAAATCATTACAACATCAGCAGTCCTTATGAATTAATTGGATTACAATTTATTTTAGTGAAAACAAACATGAAAGGGGCTTACAATGAAAAGACTAAAGGTATTAACTATTTTTGGAACAAGACCAGAGGCAATAAAAATGGCTCCATTAATAAAAAAAATGGAGAAGCATAAGGATATAGAATCCATTGTGTGTGTAACTGCTCAGCATAGAGAAATGCTTGACATGGTGTTGAAAATTTTTGATATAACGCCTAATCATGATCTTAACATTATGAAGCATGGACAGAGCATTTCAGATATTACAGTAGCGGTTTTAAAGGGTTTAGAAGAAGTCTTAATAAAAGAAAAGCCTGATATTGTATTGGTGCATGGAGATACAAGTACGACATTTGTTGGTGCCCTTGCTGCCTTTTACCAAAAAATTAAGGTTGGACATGTAGAGGCAGGTCTTCGCAGTGGAAATATTTATTCGCCTTATCCTGAGGAAATGAATAGAAGCTTAACTTCCAAGCTGGCCAACATACATTTTGCACCTACAAAAGAAAACTATAATAATTTAGTAAAAGAAGGCATTGAAGGTAAAGATATTTATATAACAGGAAATACCGTTATAGATGCCCTGCTGCAGGTGATTAATGACGACTACGCTTTTCAGAATGATCTTCTTAACCATATTGATTTTAATGCTAAGAAGGTTATTGTAATGACATGCCATAGAAGAGAAAACTGGGGAGTTCCGATGTCTAATATCTTCAATGGGGTAGCTGAGGTTGCTAATACTAACAAGGATGTTGAAGTAATATTTCCTGTTCATCTAAATCCACAAATCGGAAAATTGGCAGATGAAATACTAGGTAATATATCATCGGTGCACTTAATTGAACCCTTGGAATATGAAGCCTTCGCCAACCTATTAAATCGAGCATACCTAATTATAACTGATTCTGGTGGTATACAGGAGGAGGCACCATCATTGGGCAAGCCTATTCTAGTTTTAAGGACAGAAACAGAACGACCTGAGGCAGTGGCAGCGGGGACCGTAAAGGTTGTTGGGGTGGAAAAACAAAGTATTGTTAATGAAATAGAAAACCTTTTAACAAACAAAGATGCCTATAATACTATGGCTACTGCAACAAATCCTTATGGAGATGGAAGAGCTTGTGATAGGATTATAGAAGCATTGCTAGATAGATGATCTGATTGAAAAAACTGTATAAATAAAAAAATGCAATATTTAATTCATTATCAGTCAAAAAAGGTTAATTTATTCACAAAATAAAAACTATATGAAATAACTAATTATTTTATAACTAAAAAAGGAGGAAAAACAGTTATACATGTCGAAATAAACTCAGTGGTCTTGCGGAATTATTGAAAATATTCGTAATATCACTGTATAAATATTTATATGAATAAGTGTTTATGAAACCTGCAAAGAATGATAATTAATTGTCAATAATAAACACGTTTAACTTGCGGTTCTATCTATGCAGGATTATAAATATAAAAAAGAGAATACTTTATTTATTAAGGAGAAAAATATGGCAGGAAAAAAAGGTCATATGTTTGAGAATCTTGCTCTAATAAGCTATATCGGAATATCCATGATTGTACCTATTATTGGTGGAGTATATCTTGGAAGATGGATTGACAGCAGGTTAAATTCTCAACCAATATTTTTGTTTGTTCTTATAATAATGGGTGTAATAGTAGCCTTTATGAATCTTTTTAAGGTTGCCACCAAGGATATTGATAAAAAGAAAAGGAAGTGAGGCAGTGGATTCTGTGAAACAAACACAGTTGAGAATGCTTAAAAGTGGATTGCTGCTAAATGGTTTTATTTGCATCATAGCACTGGTATTTTTAAAAAACCCTATCAACTTTGTTGTAGGAATTGTATTTGGAATGGCTATTTCGTTACTAAATTTTAGATTATTATATCTAACTTTAAATAGGGCTGTACAAATGCCCCCACCAAAGGCTCAAGCCTATGCCACATCTAGGTATCTTTTACGATATGTTATTACTGGTATAGTGGTATATGTTTCAATACAGGCTGATTATATTAACGTTTTAGGAACAATCGCTGGCTTGACTTCATTAAAGCTAGTAATCCTTAAAACTGAGCTCTTCAACAGCAAGGAATACTTTAAAAACATCTTAAAGAGAAAGGAGGAGAGGTAATGGTAGGGTTTGGTCCCAGAATTGTATATGAAATACCCATTTTTGATGGAATTCCCCTAAGTGATACTGTTGTCAACACCTGGATTATTATGGCGATCCTCATAACCTTTGCAGTTATGGCATCAAAAAGGTTAGAGACAGTTCCGAGAGGTTTCCAAAATGCCACAGAAACCATTGTAGAATTCATAAGCAATCTTACAGCACAAACAATGGGTTCAGATAAGTTGTTTTTTGTACCATATATGGGCACACTGTTTTTGTTTTTAGTGTTTGCAAATCTGTGGGGGCTTATTGGTCTTAGACAACCTACAGCAGATATAAATACTACCTTTGCACTGGCTATTTTAACTTTTATAGCAATTCACTTTTTCGGAGCAAAAAGAAAGGGAGTGGGGACATATCTTAAGGGCTTTTTAGAGCCTCTACCTTTTTTACTGCCGATGAATATCATGAGTGAACTATCAACACCAATATCATTGGCCTTCCGTTTGTTTGGAAATATGGTTGGAGGATTTATCATTATTGGTTTGCTTTATAGTGCACTAACAAGCTTTAGTAGCATGATTGGGTTAAGCTTCTTCCCAATTTTACAAGCAGGAGCACCTGTGTTTTTCCACCTGTATTTTGATTTGTTTTCAGGTGTCTTGCATTCATTCATTTTTGTAATGCTTTCGATGGTATTTATATCGATTGCAATGGATTAACAACTTTAATCACCTAAGGGGGTGAGAGCTTGGAAAACACAAACTTTATTATGCAGTTTTTAGAATGGCTGATGTCCTTTGATAGGAAAGCAGTTATTCTTGCAGCATCTGCCATAGGAGCTGGGTTAGCAATGATTGCTGGCATAGGTCCCGGAGTAGGGCAAGGATATGCCGCTGGCAAAGGCGCAGAGGCTGTAAGTTATAATCCCAAAAGCGGAAGACAGGCAACAACAGTTATGCTACTTGGAGCCGCTGTAGCAGAAACATCTGGGATACTTTCACTGGTAATAGCATTGATTTTATTATTTGCAAACCCATTAGTGAATTTATCGGGTGCAGCCATCGTTGTATCAGCATCTGCCATTGGAGCAGGACTATCTATGATTGCTGGGATTGGGCCTGGCATAGGTCAGGGATATGCTGCTGGTAAAGGAACCGAAATGGTAGGGAAAAGACCCAGACTACAGTCTTCTATTATAAGAACAATGTTCTTGGGGCAGGCTGTTGCTCAAACTACTGGGATCTATGCAATGATTATTGCATTGGTGCTTATGTTTGCAAATCCATTAATACGCTTGTTATAAAAATTTAAATTAAAAATTATAAGAAAGATAAAGGAGGAAATTACATTATGGAACCAATCACAGGTAGAGCATTAGTATTAGCAGCTTCTGCTATAGGAGCAGGTTTAGCAATGATTGCAGGTATAGGACCTGGAATAGGACAGGGATATGCTGCAGGTAAAGGTGCTGAAGGAGTAGGTAGACAACCAGAAGCACAGGGTGATATTGTAAGAACTATGCTGTTAGGTGCCGCTGTTGCTGAAACAACAGGTATCTATGGATTGATTGTTGCCTTAATATTATTATTTGCAAATCCACTAATAAGACTGTTATAGACAGTCGGGGGAATAGTAATTTGCCCGATACTATAGAAAGGAGGCAAAGGGATGTTAGGATTAGTGGAATTTGGTTGGACCTTTGCATTTCAGATAATTAACTTCCTTATTCTATACTATGTACTAAGGAAGTACCTGTTTAAGCCAGTAACTGGCCATATGAATAGTAGAACAGAAAAAATCGAGAATGCAATTAAGGATGCCGAGAACAAGAAAAAAGAAGCAAATGAGCTTCACACAGAATACATGTCAAAGCTTGATAATATAAAGGAAGAAAGAAACCAAATTATTAAAGAAGCTACAAGACGAGCGGAAGAACGAGGCAATGAAATTGTTAAAGCTGCTGAGCTGGATGCTAAAAAAATACTGGAGAGGGCTAATCAAGATATTGAAAGGGAGAGACAAAAGGCTATTAATGAGCTTAAGGATCAATTATCTACCCTTGCAATTATCACTGCCTCAAAGGTTATTGAAAAGGAATTGGACCAACAGGCCCACCAGCAATTAATTCAGCAATTTATTGATGAGGTAGGGGAAGTAACATGGCAGAATTAGTAGCCAAACGGTATGCCTATGCATTGTATGAAGTTGGACTTGAGGATAATCGAATTCAACCCCTTAAGGAAGAACTTCAATTTGTGGCAGACTGCATAAAAGAATATAGCCAATTGGCTGACTTGTTAGGTTCTCCGCTGATTCAACAAAAAGATAAAAAAGAGATATTATCGCAATGCTTCAAGGACAGGGTGAGTAATGAAGTATTAAGCTTCCTGTACATATTGATTGATAAGAGAAGGCAGAATTATATTCATCAAATAACTGAAGAATATGTTATGCTGGCTAATAAATCTAAGAACATGGTGGCTGCAACAGCAGTTACTGCTATACCAATGAAGGAAGAAGATTTACTAAAGCTTCAAGTAAAGCTTTCTATGTCTTCTGGCAAGAATGTAAACTTAATTAATGAAATTGACTCTGAAGTAATAGGCGGTATTCTCATAAAAATGGGTGATAAAGTCATAGACGGAACGATAAAAAATCGATTGGGGCAAATGAAAGAACAGTTGTCGCAAATTATAGTATAGGATAGGGGTGATATCACGTGAATCTTAGACCTGAAGAGATCAGCTCGGTAATAAAGGAGCAGATTAAGAGATATGAAAACAAGCTGGAAGTGAAAGACGTAGGAACCGTTATTCAGGTTGGTGATGGTATTGCAAGGGTCCATGGGTTAGAAAAGTGTATGGCTGGGGAGCTATTAGAATTTACTGGTGGCGTATATGGCATGGCACTAAACCTTGAAGAAGATAACGTAGGATGCGTACTTCTAGGCTCTGATGATAAAATCAAAGAAGGGGATACAGTAAAACGTACCCAAAGAATTGTTGAGGTTCCAGTTGGTGATGCATTGTTAGGTAGAGTTGTAAATGCACTAGGTCAGCCAATTGATGGAAAGGGGCCAATTAACACTAATAAATTTAGACCTGTAGAAAGAGTTGCACCAGGGATAATCAAAAGAAAATCCGTTCATGAACCTTTACAAACTGGAGTAAAATCTATTGATTCAATGATTCCAATTGGTAGAGGCCAGCGTGAATTAATCATTGGTGATAGACAAACTGGTAAAACTGCCATTGCCATTGATACGATAATCAATCAGAAAAATACCGATGTTTTATGTATTTATGTTGCTATAGGACAGAAAAAATCTACAGTTGCGCAAATTCAAGATGTTCTAGTTAAACATGGAGCAATGGATTATACAATTATTGTTTCTGCTACTGCCAGTGAGTTGGCACCTCTACAATATTTAGCACCCTACGCTGGATGTTCAATGGGTGAAGAATTTATGGAGGAAGGAAAGCATGTTTTAATTATTTATGATGATTTATCGAAGCATGCTGTAGCATATAGAGCAATGTCACTATTACTAAGAAGACCTCCAGGACGTGAAGCCTACCCAGGAGACGTTTTCTATCTACATAGTAGATTGCTGGAAAGAGCAGCCAAGTTAAATGATGCAAATGGAGGCGGATCATTAACCGCATTACCGATGATTGAAACTCAAGCAGGGGATGTTTCTGCATATATACCAACCAACGTAATATCAATTACAGATGGACAAATATTCTTAGAATCAGAATTGTTTTATTCTGGAATACGTCCAGCGGTAAACCCTGGTATATCAGTTTCAAGGGTTGGAGGTAGTGCTCAAGTAAAGGCCATGAGAAAAGTTGCTGGAAAGCTTAGGCTGGAATTAGCCCAGTATAGAGAGCTGGCTGCCTTTGCACAATTTGGTTCGGATCTAGATAAAGAAACTCAAGAACTATTAGCTCAAGGTGAGCGAATTATTGAGATTCTAAAGCAGCCACAATACCAACCTGTATCAGTTGAAAACCAAGTAATGATCATATATGCAGTTACCAATAAGTATTTAGTTGATATTGATATAGACAAGATAAGAGAATTTGAAAATCAGTTCTTGATATACATGAAGGATCACCATCCAGAGGTGGGTCAATTCATTAAAGAACAAGGAACAATGGATGATAAAATGGAGGAAAAGCTTAAAGCTGCTATTGAAGAGTTTAAAAAGCAATTTAAGCAAAATCTTGAATAAACGGTTAATACCATTAACCGGGAGGTGAGATATTGGCTGGTTTAGGAATGCGGGACATTAAAAGGCGTATAAAGAGTGTAAATAGTACAAAGCAAATAACAAAGGCTATGGAACTGGTCTCCTCAGCTAAGCTAAGAAAGGCTAAGGAAAACCTTGAAAAAACACGACCTTATTTCAATTTGATTGGAGAGACCATCAATGAAATAATCGCTTCCACAAAAGGGGTAAAGCACGACTATATTACCCCTAGAAAAGTTGAAAAAACAGGGTATATTGTCATTACAGCTGATCGTGGTTTATGTGGAGGCTATAACTCCAACGTAATAAAAAAGGCTGTTGTCCATATGGAAGAGAAGGAAAGAGTTTCAATTATAGCTGTAGGTACAAAAGGTAGGGATTACTTTAAGAAAAGACAATATGATCTGGATGGAGAGTTTCAAAGTCCGTCAGATAATCCAACCTATAACTTTGCCCATAACATTGGTGAACTAAGTAGAGAACTATATAAGCAAAAGCTTGTTGACGAGGTATACCTGGTTTATACAGAATTCTTCTCAACAATTAGCTATAAGCCTAGAGCTATTAAGCTGTTACCCTTAGAGGTAAACGAAGAAACTGTAGTTAAGGAAAGAGAAGAGAGAATGACCTACGAACCATCGCCAGAAGCTGTTTTGGACTATTTAATTCCCAAGTATGTTGATAGCATGATTTATGGAGCCATTGTTGAAGCTGCAACCAGTGAGCACGGAGCCACTAGGGTTGCTATGGAAAGTGCCACCGATAATGCAGAGGAAATGATAGATAGTTTAAAACTACAGTATAATAGAGCAAGGCAAGCATCCATCACTCAAGAAATAGCCGAAATCGTTGGTGGTGCTGAAGCACTGAAGTAGTAAAAAAATTAAGAATTTAAAGTGAAGAGTTATAAGTGACATAATAAGAAGCAAAATTTGCTTTGCACTTTTAACTATGCTTAAAAGGAGGTTAGGTAATGGCTGAAGCAAGGGTCGGTAAAGTGGTCCAAATTATTGGTCCCGTTGTAGATATAAAATTTAATAGTGAAGAATTACCGGCATTATTAAATGCCATTAAGATCGAAACTCAAGACCATACAGTAACGGTTGAAGTTGCCCAGCATACGGGTGATGATACAGTTAGATGTGTTGCCATGAGCTCTACTGATGGATTAATTAGGGGTATGGACGCCGTTGATACTGGTGGCCCAATTACTATTCCTGTTGGTAGAGCAACATTGGGTAGAATTTTCAATGTACTGGGTGAAGTAGTAGATGAAAAAGAACCAGTGATCTCGGAGTTTTCTTCGCCGATACATAGGCAACCACCAAGCTTTGAAGAGCAGGAAACTTCTACAGAAATTTTTGAAACTGGAATTAAGGTAGTTGATTTAATTGCTCCCTACTCTAAGGGTGGAAAAATAGGACTCTTCGGAGGTGCCGGGGTTGGTAAGACGGTACTTATAATGGAGCTTATTAACAATATAGCTAAGCAACACGGTGGACTATCTGTGTTTGCTGGTGTTGGAGAACGTACCAGAGAAGGTAATGACCTTTATCATGAAATGATTGATTCTGGAGTTATTGATAAAACAACTCTAGTGTATGGACAAATGAATGAACCGCCAGGTGCCAGGATGCGTGTTGGGCTAGCAGGGCTTACAATGGCTGAGTATTTTAGAGATCAAGAGGGTCAAGACGTACTTCTTTTTATCGATAATATTTTCCGATTTACTCAAGCTGGTAGTGAGGTGTCGGCACTATTGGGACGTATGCCAAGTGCAGTAGGTTACCAGCCTACACTAGCTACAGAAATGGGAGTTTTACAGGAGCGTATTACTTCTACTAAGAAGGGTTCTATTACATCTGTACAGGCTGTATATGTACCAGCAGATGACTTGACTGACCCTGCCCCTGCAACAACCTTTGCCCATCTAGATGCGACTACAGTTCTTTCTAGACAAATATCTGAGCTGGGAATTTATCCAGCGGTGGATCCATTGGATTCAACCTCTAGAATTCTTGACCCAGCTGTTGTTGGCGATGAGCACTATCGTGTTGCAAGGGGAGTACAGGAGGTATTACAACGATATAAGGAACTTCAAGATATAATTGCCATACTTGGTATGGATGAATTATCAGATGATGATAAATTAACTGTATCTAGAGCTAGAAAAATGCAACGTTTCTTATCTCAGCCCTTCCATGTTGCTGAGCAGTTTACTGGTATGGAAGGAAAATATGTGCCATTAAAGGAAACAATAAGAGGCTTTAAAGAAATATTAGAGGGTAAGCATGATGATCTACCCGAGTCAGCCTTTTTATATGTAGGCTCCATCGATGAAGCTGTAGAAAAAGCTAAAGGGAAGTAGGTGATGAGATGGCTTCGAAGTTTCATCTCCAAGTAATAGCCCCAGATAAAATACTTCTTGATGAAGAAGTAGAAAAGGTTATTGTAAGATCAACATCAGGAGATATTGCTATTTTGCATGATCATATTCCCATGGTTGCGCCCCTTAGTATAGGACAAATGACCATCATTAATGATGGTAATAAGCGAGAAGCTGCAGTTGCATCTGGATTTGTTCATATAGATCTAGAAAAGACAGTCATTATGGCAGATGCTGCTGAATGGCCTGAAGAGATAGATGTAGATAGAGCAAAGCAGGCAAAGGCAAGAGCAGAAGATCGATTAAAAAACAACTATGAAAAGATGGATCGTATAAGAGCTGAAATTGCTTTACACAAAGCATTGAACAGGATTAATGTAGTAGAAAAAAAGAAATAAATATAAAAATAGAAGGGCTGAATTATCAGCTCTTCTATTTTTAGAATGACAATATATCAAATTCATGGTCTGGCTCAGCTTCCTCTACAGTAATGAAAAGTTTAATGGGTAAAGCGATAATAACATGATAGGACTCACTTATCCAACCCATATCAGTATGGATAGATAGTGGGGTAATCTCTTCTGATAAACGATGCAGCATAACCCTACCATCCTTTAATTCTAAAGTTCCTTCATATTCCTTTCCTCCAAATTCAAAAGGGAAGACGATAAACTCTGATTCTTCAGACTCTGTAAGAGGGAAACGATAAATTACTTCACCATTTAAATTAACAATAATATTTTTCCCCTCCATTGCTTGAGTAAAAAGCAGAGGGATAGCAAACATTGAGGCTATGCTAACAATGATAATTACACCTATTAAAATTTTATCTGCAGTTGTCATAAATTTCATAGAAGATTCCTCCAATAAATAAAAACGATTATTCTCTAATACATATTATAAACGATTTATGTAAAGTTGACAAACGGAAGAAAAAAACAATGACAAATAATTGAGTAATGAATAATTAATAATGAGTAATGAAAAGCAAAGATAAAGTTGATTGAAAATGGAAAACTTAACTCATTACTCATTACTCATTACTCATTATATTATTGGGTATATTACAAATAATAAAAATTGATTGAGGTGATAAAAAATGTCAGAAAAAGATGAATTGCAAAGGACAGTTGAATTTGCTTTAAAGGGAACCCCCGAATTGAAGGCAGAGGAAAAAAAGATATGGTTAGGGGAATTTCGCGAACGAGTTATTATGGCCTTAAAAATAGAAGATGCAAAGCTGATGGAGGGTCTGTTATACACAGAGAAAGCTTTAGAAGATTCTAGGGCTGAAATGATTATTGTAAATAATAAGATTCCAATGAAGATTATGGGAAAATATATGGAACTAGCCAAAAGAAAGAATAAAGAATATAAGACAATTAATACTGACTCAAAACATGCAATGGGAGTTGTAATAGCCAGTAGAATGGCAGTTGATAGAGAAAATGTGGAGCAGGAAATAAAGAAGTTACCTAAAAAGTTTACCAATATAAGATATAAAGGACTATGCAGCGACTGCTACGGAGAAATAATGGATATTGATTCCAACTATGGAGCCAGCTTTAAGAAGCTTACATTAATTGATAAGCTTATGGGTATTAAATGTGGAGTATGCGAAAATGATGAAGATGGTGGACCATTGATGTAAATATTAAATCTTAAATAATGTAATATCATTCTCAATCCTATTACACATAAAGTAAATTATTAACTATAATTTTTTATTTGCATGTATAACTGAAAAACCTCCTGTCAATAATCAAAGTAGAAAGAGAAGAGAGCTAGTTTAACTAAGATGTTTTTTGTCCCCCTTTAACATCCAGTATATTTCTTTAGTTCTCTTCTCTTTTTCTATGTTAAACACAATAAAGAGGAGGTAAAATTATGAAAAAATTATTAATAGCTATTATACTAATTATTACTATGCTTTTAATTTATGTACCAGCGGGGGCCTACTTTACAGAAAATGATAATATTGTTTCAGATGGAAACAGTCTATTGATTGAAGCTTTTCTCAAAAGTGGTGCAGACTTAATGGAAGTAAATACAAATAATACTTTGCATTTACAAGATCAGTTTTTTACCATGAATGAAATGGAGAAGGCTTTATATTTGATTTTTGATGATTTAAAAATTGAAGGTAAAATAAATATTACAGAGAATATAGAATATTATGAGCCTTATTATGAATTTATGGATGAAGCTTACCAGGATACCATATTTATAAACAAAAACTCAGAAATTGGATATAACCAAATAACAGCAACATACATAGCTAAAACAGGTGAGATTACTGTAGTCATCCTTTATAGCTTTGAAAATGACAATTTAAAAGAGTCGTATATTATTATTGACATCGTTCAGAATAAAGGATATAAAGATATAGTAGCAATGACTGATTTAAGTAAAGAGATATTAAGTCAATTTGGAAATAATATAGAAACTACATTGTGCCTAGTGGGTAGTTTCCCTGGTGAGAAATCTATAAATGAATCTAAAATAATAGTAGAGGAAATCGGTACTTTTCTTAAGGCAAAGCCAGTAGAAGAAATTATCGATAAAGCATATACTAGTACCACCCTCTATAGTCCTTTGTTGACACATGCTATCTCGTATCAAAATAAGAAAGTAAATCTGCAATTAGCAACCAGATATAATGAATATGAAAATAGAACATATTTATGGATTGCTACTCCTTTAATAATAAGCACTTATTAATGATTAAGCTTCTCAATTGTAGACTTACGCAATGGAAAGAGAGGAACATATTTTGGGAAAAATTATTGTTCAGAAAAGTAAACCATTAAAGGGAACTGTTCGAGTGAGCGGAGCTAAGAATTCAGTACTGCCAATTCTAGCTGCAAGCTTGTTATCAACTGACAAATGCGTTTTGGAGGATGTTCCCGCTCTAAATGATGTAGATGTTATATGTGAAGTACTCTCATGTTTAGGAGCAGATGTAAAACGGATAGAAAGAGATAAAATAGAAGTTAATTCATCAGCTATTGATAATTATGAATCTCCATATGAGCTGGTTAGAAAAATGAGAGCATCATTTTTGGTTATGGGCCCACTACTTGCTAGGATGGGAAAAGCTAGAATTTCCATGCCGGGAGGATGTGCCATCGGAACCAGACCAATAGATCTTCATCTAAAGGGATTTAAAGCCTTAGGTGCAGAAATTACACTTGGATGCGGTTTTGTAGAAGCTAAGGCTGAAAAATTAATTGGAAATAAAATATATCTAGATTTTCCAAGTGTTGGAGCTACTGAAAATATTATGATGGCTGCAGTCTTGGCTGAGGGACAGACAATTATAGAAAATGCTGCTGAAGAACCTGAAATTACAGATTTAGCTAATTTCTTGAATAAAATGGGTGGTCAAGTTATGGGGGCAGGCACCGATACTATTAAAATAAATGGAGTTGAAAAGTTAGGTGGAGCAATCCATACTGTTATTCCTGATAGAATAGAGGCAGGAACTTATATGGTTGCAGCAGCAATAACTGGTGGTAATGTACTGGTAGATAATGTTGTAATAGACCACTTAAAGCCAACAATTGCAAAGCTAAAGGAATGCGATGTAGAAGTAATTGAAGAGGGTAACGGTGTAAGAGTAATTGGTAATGGTAGACCAAAAGCAATAGATATTAAAACATTACCTTATCCTGGTTTTCCAACAGATATGCAGGCGCAATTTATGGCGTTATTATGTGTTGCAGAAGGTACAGGAGTAGTTATTGAAACGGTATTTGAAAATCGTTTTATGCATGTTAGTGAACTAGAACGAATGGGAGCTAATATAAAAATTGAAGGTAGAAGTGCTGTTATAGAAGGAAAGAAACATCTTTTAGGAGCACCAGTGAAAGCTACTGACTTAAGAGCAGGAGCTGCTCTAATATTGGCGGGCTTAGTTGCTGAAGGAGTAACAGAAATAGGCAACACTGAACATATTGATAGAGGATATGTTAGGATTGAAGAAAAACTTAAATCAATAGGGGCTAATATTTACAGAGAAGATGGGGAAGAGGAATAATTTATTTAATTGCATATTAACTCTATATAAATGGAGCTATTGGATGTATAATACCGATGGCTCTTTTTTAGTTTTTGGGTAGTTCTAAACCTCTTTAGTTTCACATATACCTTATTATAATTTTTGAATAAGGGGTTTTGACTAATGAAGGGGATTCTAATTGGAATTATAACATTTATAATAACTACACTTATTATACCAATAGTAATCATTACAAGCTGTAGCATTGATATACCTGCAATAGAAAAACATAAACAAACTAGAGAAATAGAGGCTGTAGAATCGGACTTAATTATTAAGGTATATAATCATAAAACAAATAGAGTTATGGAGCTGTATCTTGAAGAATATATATTAAATGTTGTTGCAGCTGAAATGCCAGCTTCTTTTGAAATAGAGGCCTTAAAGGCACAAGCTGTGGCAGCAAGAACATATGCAATTTGGAAGCTAAAAGGCTTTAATGATAAAGGTAACACCCAACACCCAAGTGCCCCTCTTTGTACAAATCATACCCATTGTCAGGAATGGCTTTCTACGGATGAGCTTCGGGAACGTCATGGTAGGCTATGGATGTACCAATATTGGGGTAAGTTAGAAGAAGCCGTAGAATCTACCACAGGTATAATATTGACCTATAATATGAACCCAATAGAGCCTTTATATCATTCCACCAGCGGAGGGAAAACAGAAAACTCAGAGGATGTTTTCTCCAGCGAGGTTCCTTATCTACGAAGTGTTTCAAGTCCATATGAAGAACGATCACCGGTATTAGTCGATAAGCAACAAGTTACTATTGAGAAATTCATTAGTGATTTAAAAAAACGGAGAAGAGATATTAAACTAAGTAGTAGTAATCTTGAAGGACAAATAGAGATACTGGAAAGGTCTAGTGGAGGTAGTATTAAACGGATCACTATTGGTAATGAGGAATTTACCGGAAGAGAACTAAGAGAAATTTTTCAGCTTCGTTCAGCAGATTTTACTATCAAGGTTACTGGAAGCAATGTTGAGTTTACAACCAAGGGATATGGCCACGGGGTAGGTATGAGCCAATGGGGGGCAAATGGAATGGCAGAACGAGGAGCAAACTACCAAGAGATTTTAGAGCACTATTATCAAGGGACTATATTAAGTAAAATAAAGAGCTACCTATAGTTAATAGCAATGTTTAATGTTGAAATATTCGCCTCCAATAGAAAACCCAGAAAATTAATTCTGTAATTGTATGAATATGGACAAACTGGAGATACTATCAAATGGAGGTGGGTTTAATGTCAGATAAAAACCACAATAATGATAATAAAAGGCCAAAAAAGTCCTTATACAACATTTTAGACAAGGAAGGATTTTATATAATTCTATTCCTTTGTGTTTGTATTGTAGCAGTAACTGCTATTTGGGTATCAAATCAGGAGCCAGATTACATATTAACTGAGGATATGCCTAGGTTTGAAGAGCAACCTGACATTACTCTGGTTGAAGAAGGTGAGGATACTAATTTAGATGAACCCAGTGAGTCTGCTATGCTTCCTAATACGCAAACAACTTCAGAGATCGGAAATAATCAGCAGTCTTTATCTGAAACAGGACAAGCCATAGGGCAAAGTCAGTCTCTTCAAACAGACGAAGCCAATACTGATATGGAAGATGATACAGAAGATGCAATGATAGTTTCAAGTGAGCAAAGGGCAAATATGATAATGCCTGTTATTGGTAGAAAAGGGCTTCCATTTGCTGATGATAGATTAGTTTTCCACCAAACGCTTGAACAATGGAGTACACATAAAGGGATTGACATACATGCTGAGGAGGGATCACCGGTCCGGGCAGCATTAGAGGGTGAAGTTATTGAAGTGATCAATGATACTATAATGGGCATTACTATAACCCTTCAGCATAATGAAGACTTACTAACAAGATATTGTAATTTATCAACAGATGCAATGGTAAAGGTGGGAGTAACTGTAGAAAAGGGACAAATTATTAGTGGAGTAGGTAGAACTGCATCGACTAAATCGGTTGAAGGGCCACTTCTACACTTTCAGGTGATTGAAAATGGAAATAATGTGGATCCGCAAAATTACCTTCCTAAATTTAATAATTAAATAATTAACTGTTAATATAAACCCTAAGTATTCTTGATTAATACTTAGGGTTTTTGATTGAATTTAAGCCTTATACTTATAAATAATACTTAAGTATGTTCTTTCGTGTAACTATACCAATTATTTTCAAGTCTTTAATAACGGGTATTGTTTTAATTCCTTTATTAACAATAATATCAATTATTTTTTCTAGCTCTGTGTCCTCTTGTACGCTAATTAGTTTTGATGTCATAACTTCTTTTATTTTCAAGGTTTTTAACTCAGTTAAGCTTTTATTTAATATCCTTGTATTAATAGGCACATTTGCTTCTCCATAGGCATAGTAGGATGAAGGGTTTAATTTCTTGTCTACATATATTAAATCCGTCTCTGTCACTATACCTTTTAACAGTCTTTCCTTGTCCTGAATTGGTAAACAGTTTATTTTGTTATTTAGCAATAACTCTATTGCTTCATATACACTATCATCCTCATTGATGGAAATAATATCAGTCTCCATTATATTCTTAGCTTTTAGATTCATAATGCTTCCCCCTTTGCTTATTTATTAAGGTTTTTGGATTTTTTATCTGTAGTTATTATAACATAATTGTTAAAAAGTTGAATATTAACTATAGCTAATCATTTGTTTTTCAATATTACTATAAAATTAAGATAAATAAAGAATAATATTCTAAATTCAATCCCTCACTCATATTATAGACTAAGACTCTATGATAGAGGGGGGTTACTATTTTGAAGGACTACATAGAAAAACGAGTAATGGAAATAGCAAACTATATTTTGAAAGAAGGGGCTACCGTAAGACAAACTGCTCGTGTTTTTGGAGTAAGTAAAAGTACTGTACATAAAGATGTAACAGAAAGACTTCCAAAGATAAACCCTCTAGTGGCAAATCAAGTTAAAAATATACTTGATGTGAATAAAGCCGAAAGACATATTAGGGGTGGTAGAGCTACAAAGATGAAGTACAAGATGGGGACATAACATTGATGCTCAAATTATAACTATAAATTAACCCCTCATAAAAAGGCTTTCCATTTTAAGGAGAGTCTTTTTATTTTTTTGAAGAAAAAAAGTAAATTCTTGAAAAAAAGATAAAAAAAGAAAAAAATAAAAGGAATTTTAATGATTATATAGAAAATATAGTTGATACTTAAGAGTAATAAGTATTATTATGTATTTGATTGAATTTTTATATAAATTTAACATTAAAATAAATGATGAGTTGAAAGAGAGGGAAAAAAATGTTTGGCATAGGAAGTGATATTGGTATAGACTTGGGGACAGCCAGTGTTTTAGTATTTGCAAAAGGAAAAGGGATTGTTTTACAGGAACCCTCTGTTGTGGCTATTGATAAGAACACCAATAATATTTTAGCGGTAGGGCAAGATGCTAGAAAAATGCTGGGTAGGACACCAGGTAATATAGTAGCAATTCGTCCTTTGAAGGATGGAGTTATTTCAGATTATGATATGACTGAAAGAATGTTAAAATATTTCATACAAAAAACAACAGGAAGAAGACTGTTGTTTAAACCTAAAATTATAGTGTGTGTACCCAGTGGTGTTACAGAAGTGGAAAAGAGAGCTGTAATTGATGCCACCAACGAAGCAGGTGCAAGAATGACCTATTTAATTGAGGAGCCTATAGCAGCTGCAATTGGTGCTGGTTTGGATATATCTAAGCCCAATGGTCATATGGTGGTGGATATTGGTGGTGGAACATCCGACGTAGCAGTAATATCCCTGGGGGGTATTGTTGTAAGTACATCTATTAAAGTAGCTGGTGATAAGTTCGATGAGTCTATAATAAGATATATGAGAAAAAAACATAATATAATGATCGGAGAAAGAACAGCAGAAGAGATGAAGATTAATATTGGCACTGCTTTCTTTAGAGAGACAGAGGCATTTATGGATGTTAGAGGTAGAAATCTTGTTTCTGGTCTTCCGGTTAATATAAAAATATCTAGCAATGAAATGATGGAAGCTCTTGATGAAACAGTAACCGCAATAGCCGATGCAGTGCATAGTGTGTTGGAAAGAACTCCACCAGAGCTTGCATCAGATATATCTAATCAGGGAATTATTATGACTGGTGGCGGCGCTTTGCTGTGGGGATTAGATAAACTGATAGAAAAACGAACTGGTATACAGGTATTTATTGCAGAGGACGCTATCTCTTGCGTTGCCAAGGGTACAGGTAAAGCCTTGGATTCCTTGCATATATTAGAGCAGAATGTTCAATATTCAAAATCAAGATATCGATAATAATAACAGGGAATACCCTCTCCTGACAATGACAGGTGGGGGTATTGTTGAAAATATAAAATATATTTGGGTATAATGAACTATGTTGTTTATATATGGAATATGGCTAAAATTACTTAAGTAATACATAATATATGCCGATAGAATTATAGACGAGAACTTTAACGTTCATACAAAAAAAATATGAGGTGGTTAAATGCTTAGAGGGTTATATACTGCCGTTTCTGCAATGCAAACGACAGAAAAGAAGCTGGATGTATCAGCAAATAATATGGCTAATGTTAATACGACCTCCTATAAAAAGGATGTAGTAATTTCCGAATCATTTCCAGAAGTACTTCTTCAGAAAATAAATGGCAAAATACCTCCTGAAGCTTTTAAAGCTGCCCCGATTGAAATAGATCAACAGGGAAATGGATTTAAGCTTAAGGCAGAGAATGGACTTTTCACAGTAAAAACTCAACTGGGAAATAGCTACAATAGTGAAATACGGTTAGCTGCTGATGAAAGTGGTTATTTGAAAACCTATAATTTAGATAATAATGGAAATATAGATACTACAGATGGCAGTATGGTACTGGACTCTAATGGTAATTCAATATTTGTTGGTGAAGAGCCCTTTGAAATAAGTGCTAATGGTCAGGTGACAGTAAATGGACAAGCAACCGCTAATTTAATTACACGGGGTCATTATAATACCATAGGTACAATAAATGGAGGCTTAAGGCTAAACCATATAGAAGTTGATTTTAGTCAAGGAACATTACAAGAAACAGGTAATGATTTAGATATTGCATTGAAAGGTTCCGGATTCTTCAAGGTCCTAACTCCAAATGGAGAAATGTATACAAGGAATGGTAATTTTTCCTTGAATGATAATGGAGAAGTAATTACTGGAGAAGGATACTTCTTGGCAGGTCAATGGGGATCTATACTTGTTGATGGGCAAGACTTTCAACTGACTGATAGGGGTGAAGTCATAATTAACAACGAAATAGTTGATCAAATTGAAATAGTTGATATAGAAAATGTAAAAGGACTAAGAAAGCATGGCCATGGATATTTCTATGTTGAAGAAGGTGTAGAGCTTCAAGCGAATAACTTCTCAGGGAATGTAATACAGGGGTTTCTGGAAGCTTCAAATGTCAATCCTATTAAAGAAATGATTGATATGATTAATATATATAGAACCTACGAATCTAATCAAAAGGTTGTTCGTACATATGATGAATTACTGCAAAAAGCAGCTAATGAAATCGGAAAAATTGGATAGAAATAAAAGCAATGAGTAATGAGTAATGACGGAAGAAATTTGTTTTGCAAATTTCTACAACAATTCAACATTCAACATTCAACATTGGTCATTAGAATCACTAATTAAGTATATTTTCAATTGATTTTATAAGGGGGTTAAATAATGAGAGCTTTATGGACAGCGGCATCTGGTATGAAGGCACAGCAATTAAATATAGATACAATTTCTAATAACCTAGCAAATGTTAATACTACTTCCTTTAAAAAACAGAGGGTTGAGTTTAAGGATTTGTTATATGTTACTTTAAGGAAAAACAATTTAAATGATGGAGATGGTAGCCCAGTTAATCTTCAAGTTGGTCATGGGGTAATGCCTTCTGCAACCACAAGATCTTTTATGACAGGAAATCTAGAGCGTACCGAAAACCCACTGGATTTAGCTATTAGTGGTGATGGATTCTTTGCTATTGAAGGTCCAAACGGTGATTTGTTTTATACAAGAGATGGAAACTTTAAGTTTAGTGTATTGGACAATGAGATGAAATTAGTAACTGCGGATGGATACACTGTTCTTTCGGAGTTTGATGATGAAATTGTTTTCGAAGAAGGAATGCAAAACATTACATTCTCAGAAAATGGTTTAATTACTGCTGAAAATGAAGAGGGAGAAATTCAAGAAATAGCTACCATAAAATTAGTAAAGTTTATAAATCCTGAAGGATTAGAATCCATAGGTAGAAATCTATATAAAATGACATCAGCATCTGGCGTAGAAATTCCTATGGAGGATGAAGGTAGAACCAGCACTATCCTTCAAGGGTACCTTGAGACTTCAAATGTACAAATTGTTGATGAAATGGTGCGTATGATTACTGCCCAAAGAGCCTATGAAATCAGCTCTAAGGCTATTCAAACCAGTGACGAAATGCTGGGAATAGCCAATAATCTAAGACGATAGTTAGAAATTTATAGTGCCCTTGTGAGAAAGGAATGATTTATAAAGTGAAAATAGATAATACTAGTATTATAAATAGCACCCAGAGGATTCCTGATAAGGCGCCAGAAGATTCACAAAAGCTTATGGAAGTATGTAAGCAGTTTGAGTCGGTTTTTATAAATATGATGCTTAAACAAATGAGAAGTACTGTTGGTGATGGGGGTTTGACTGAAAAAAGTCATGGACGTGAAATTTTTGAGTCTATGTATGATGAAACACTATCGGATGAAATTGCCAGCGGGCAGGGAATTGGACTAGCAAAGGATTTATATAAGCAGTTAACCGCATATCAAAAGGTGACATATAAAGGCCAGGATGAATAATCCTGGTTTTTTTTCTCTCTATTGAATAAATATAGCCTATAAGATACAATAATAGTAATGATTTACCAAACACATATAACATGAAATTTATTATTCCATTTTTAATAACAATTTAAATGAAGGGAGAAACAGAAATGGAGTTAAATAATATTGAAATACAAAAAATTATTCCTCACCGATACCCTTTTCTATTAGTGGATAAGATCATTGAGATGGAGGCTGGTAAAACGGCTGTTGGTATAAAGAATGTAACAATTAATGAACCCTTCTTTCAAGGACATTTTCCAGGAAAGCCGATTATGCCTGGTGTCTTGATGGTTGAAGCTCTCGCCCAGTTGGCAGCAATAACCTGTATGGGGTTAGAAGGAAATGAAGAAAAACTTGGTGTATTTACTGGCATTGATAATTGCAAAATCAGAAGACAGGTTACTCCAGGAGATACATTAAGGCTAGAAATAGAGATGACAACATTAAGAAGAGGTATAGGAAAAGCTGAAGGAAAGGTTTTCGTTGAAGGGAAGCTTGCTTGTAGCGCTAATCTTACCTTTGCATTAATCGATAGAGAATAGGCTAAGGAAGTGATTGGTATGGGCTTAAGTGAAGATGCAAAAGCTTTCTTTTTTAAAGGAAATAATGAGGGTTGTCTTTTGATTCATGGATTTACAGGGTCAGCTGGCCACATGCGTCCTTTAGGAGAGTATTTGAATAACAAAGGATATACTGTTTTTGGTGTTCTACTAAAAGGACATGGTACCTCCGTGGAAGATATGGAATCTACTTCTTATCATGACTGGATAAAATCTGCTGTTGATGGGTACGAAATGCTAAAAAGACAATGCGATAGAGTATATGTAATGGGTTTATCTATGGGTGGTATATTATCTCTATATTTAGCTGAAAAATATAATGTAGATAAAGTGATATCCATCGCATCTCCTATTAAAATACATGATCCCTTAGCAAAGTGGACACCATTACTAAAGTACTTTAAGAGGTTTAATAAGTGGTCAAGTAGTAATCCAGAAAAAAAGGAAAGTACTAAGGAGGGTATTGGTTATAATATAATACCCTTGAAATGTGTTCCTGAGCTTTTAAAGGTAATAAAAGTTACTCGGAAAAGCTTGAATGACATTAAGTGTCCTCTTCTTGTGATTCAACCGAAGCTCGATAAGTACGTAAAACTAGTTAGCTCAAGTATTATATATAATGGCGCTTCATCAACCCAGAAGAAACAACTGTGGCTTAATAATTCTCCCCATGGTTGTACATTAGGCCCTGAAAAGGAGTTAATTCACTACAGTGTATTTGAATTTATAAAACTACCATAACAGGTAGTTTTTTATTGCATAGTTCGTTCTGAACTTCCTATGCAATACGGGGTTGATAAGGGGGCGCTCCCCCTTATGTTCAATGAGGAGGATACAGAGAAGCGTCCTAAGGAACTCAGGGGTTCCTTTGGAAAACAAAAGCATTTTTTCATTATTTTAAAGCATGAAATGCTTTTGTTCCATGTAATCTTTGTTTTTACTTTTTTTTAGGTTATAATATTCATGATAAAGTTTTAAAAATGAGAGGGATGACTAATATGTCTAGAGCTGGAAAAGTAGCGAAATCTACAATTATTATCATGATATTTATACTTGTCAGCAAAATATTGGGATTTTCTCGAGATATTTTAATTGCATCAAACTATGGAGCAGGTGAGATAGCAGACACATTCCTAATTGTATTTAAAGCCAGCTCAATAGCAATAGTTATGATAAATAGTGTGGTTCATACAACTCTACTGCCAGTTTTAACAGAAATATCGGCTAAAAAAGGTAGGGCTAAGGAAATAGAATTTGTCAACGAGTTTATAAATGGCGCTCTAATATTAACAGGCCTAATAGCTATACTAGGATGGATCTTTTCACCGTTAATTATTAAAATTCTAGCACCAGCATTTGTTGGAGAACAATTTAAGCTGGCAGTAGAATTAAATAGAATCGGATTCCCCATGATTATATTAGTTGCGGCAGCATCAACTATTACAATATTTCTACAGAAAAACGAAGAATTCACCATACCTGCAGCTACAGGGCTTCCACTTAATATTACATATATTGTTTTCTTGGTTTTTTTATCCCATAGATTTGGAATTAAGGGATTAATGTATACCGTCCTGATAGCTCATTCAACTCAGCTTTTTTTTCAATTACCCTATGCCTATAAAATGGGATTTCGATATAAATTCAAAATTAGCCGGAGCAATCCATATCTAAAGAAGACATTATTATTATCTGCACCGATAATTATTGGAGCGGCTATTCAGCAAATAAATACCATCATAGATAGAAATATTGCATCAAGGCTTGAAGTAGGCAGCATTTCAGCATTGACCTATGCTGTTAGATTAGAGGAGTTTATAGTTGGAGTCTTTATAGTTGCAGTTTCAACTGTATTTTTCCCAATGCTAACTCGTGAATTTGAAAACAATGATTATGGTGAGATGAAGAATATCATGGGTTATGGTATTAACTTTATATTAATGATTACAATACCTGCAACTATAGGTATTATTCTTCTTGCATTTCCAATAGTAGAATTACTATTTCAAAGAAATGCTTTTGACCAACGGGCAACCTTTATGACAGCCAATGCTTTAATATTTTATTCTGTTGGTCTTCCAGGAATTGGAGTAAGAGAAATGCTATTAAGAATGTTTTACTCTTTGCAAGATACTAAAACTCCAATGAAAAATGGAATTATAGCCGTTATTATAAATATTACCCTTAATTTAATCCTGGTGAGATTTATGCAGCATAGAGGACTTGCCCTAGCCACTGGTATTTCGGCATTAATTTCGGCTACATTGCTGACCATAAGCCTGAAAAAGAAAATGGGAACAATAGGGGGAACTAATCTGCTTTCTAGCTTTCTAAAAATTACTTTAGCTTCACTTGCAATGGGTATAATAGTATTTCTTTTAAAGCCTTATTTTATAGGTAATTTTTCTGGAAGCTTTATGAGGGATTCCTTGCAATTAGGCATCATCATATTAATTGGTGTAGTATCATATTTTTCAATTTGTTACATATTAAAGATAAGGGAGCTTAGGTTTCTTTTTGAAATAGGTATTGAGAAAATTAGAAGGTTATAAAAATGAGAAAATAAATAGGTGAGTTTTATAATAATCTGTCAGGGGGTATTGAAATGGACTTAAGAACAATAAAAAATTATGAACTGTGGTTAACCGATTCCTACTTCGACGAAGCCACTCGTAGAGAACTAATTGAGTTACAGGGAAATGAAAAGGAAATAGAAGATCGATTTTATAAAGACTTGGAGTTTGGAACAGGTGGAATAAGAGGTATTGTTGGTGCAGGAACAAATCGTATGAATAGATACACAGTAGGCAAGGCTACTCAAGGTTTGGCTAACTATATTGTTAAATATGGGGAAGAAGCAATGAAACGAGGAGTTGTTATTGCATATGATTCTAGACACATGTCAAAGGAGTTTTGTGAAGAAGCTGCTTTGATTTTAGCAGCAAATGATATACCCGCTTATATTTTTGAAGATCTTAGACCAACACCAGAGCTTTCCTTTGCTGTTAGAGAACTAAATGCAATAGCAGGTATAGTTATAACAGCTAGCCATAATCCAGCCCCATATAATGGATATAAGGTTTATTGGGAGGATGGAGCACAAATAACCTCTCAGCATGCATTGGGGATAATAAAAGAAATTAGTGAGATATATGATTTAAAGGATATTTATAGGTTGAACAGGGAAATTGCAGAAGCAGAGGGACTATTAAATAGTCTTGGTAAGGAAATGGATGATTTATTTATAGAGGCCGTAAAGAAACAATCCTTAAGACCTGAGGTTGTAAAAAATATTGGAGAAGGCTTCAAAGTAATATATACACCTTTACACGGAACAGGAAGTATTCCAGTAAGACGAGTACTTGAAGAAATCGGATTCAAAAGCATTATATCTGTAAAGGAGCAGGATAAGCCTGATCCCAATTTTTCTACAGTAAAGTATCCTAATCCAGAGGAGCGAGATGCCTTTACATATGCTATTGAGCTTGCTAATAAAGAGTCTGCACAGCTGATTATAGGAACTGATCCAGATTGTGATCGCGTAGGGGCGGTGGTTAAGAATAAGGATAACGAGTTTGTAGTCTTGACAGGTAACCAAACGGGAGCTCTTCTGGTGGAGTACATATTAGGAGCATTAAAGGAGAAGAGAACACTTCCCCAAAATGGTGTTATTATAAAAACCATTGTTACAAGCGAAATAGGAGCTGTTATAGCAAAAGCTTATGGAATAGATGTGTTAAATACACTTACTGGCTTTAAATATATAGGAGAAAAAATCAAACATTTTCAGGAGTCAAAGGAGTATACCTATATATTAGGATATGAAGAAAGCTACGGTTATTTAATAGGAACCCATGCCCGTGATAAAGATGCTGTTGTAGCCTCAATGCTTATTTGTGAGATGGCTGCCTACTATCATAACATGGGAATGTCATTGTATGATGCCCTTCAGCAACTATATAAAAAATATGGTTATTACCAAGAAGGCCTAAAATCAATCACTCTAGAGGGTAAAGAAGGAATGGAAAAAATTCAAAGGATTCTAGAGACATTCCGAAATGATAAAATGCAACAACTGGGAGAGCTTCCAGTCCGTTCAATGGAGGATTATTTACTTGGGAAAAGATTTAACTATGTAGATAAAACCACCAGTGAATTAGACTTCCCAAAGGCGGATGTAATTAAATTCATTTTGGAAGACAATAATTGGGTAGCACTAAGACCTTCAGGAACAGAGCCAAAGCTTAAAATATATGCTGGGGTAAAGGGAAAAACCCTAGAAAATGCTGTTGATTTATTAGAAACCTTAATGCTAGCAATGGAGGAAAAAATATTATAAAGGGGTGAATGAAATGAATATTTTGCTTGTGGACGATGAACGACTACTGGTAAAAGGACTAAAGAAGAGCCTAGAACAGGAGGGCTTTAACGTTACAGCTGCCTATGACGGAAATGAAGCCTTTAATGTCTTTAGTAGTACACCCTTTGATTTTGTTATACTAGATTTAATGCTTCCTGAAATAGATGGAATTACTCTGTGTAAAATGATTAGAGAAAAATCTGATGTTCCAATAATTATGTTAACAGCAAAGGACTCTGAAATAGACAAAGTTTTAGGGTTGGAGCTGGGTGCTGATGATTACATGACAAAGCCATTTAATACTAGGGAATTACTAGCTAGAATACGTGCCATCGGTCGTAGATTAGAAAAGCAAACTCAAAAAGAAGCCATCTATACAGTAATGGATTTAGAGTTAAACCTTAATTTACGGCAGGTTAAATTGAAGGGAAAAGAAATTGACTTGACGCCAAAGGAATTTGATATTCTTGCGCTTCTAATCCATAATAGAGGACGAGTTTATTCTAGAGAGCAAATTTTTCAACTAATATGGAAAGAGCCATGCTTTGATACACGAACCATAGATGTGCATATAAAAAATTTGAGGGAAAAATTAAAGGACAATCAGCAGAAATCAGCGATGATACAGACAAAATGGGGTGTAGGATATTTTTTTAGAAGGGATTGATCAATGTGACCTTCACAATACGTAAAAAATTAGTACTTATGTATATTCTGCTGATACTAATCCCATTAATACTAATTAATTATATATCAGTAAGCAATATGGAAAATTCTGTTTTTCATGAAGTTGAAGTGAACATACTTAAATCTGCAAATATTATTTCAAACCTTAGTAGAGATAATTTTAATGACCTTGTAGCATTAAAACGTATTGTAAAGCAATATGTACCTCCATTTGGAGGTCGTTTATTAATTATAGACCATAATAAGAATGTGATGGTTGACAGCTTCAATCTTCTAGAAGGTAGAAACATTAATAACGAAGAAATTAGAAGTGCTCTACAAAATAAAGAAAAATATAACTACTATAGTCTTGATGAAAGGCTAATTCAAGTAGGTGTACCTATAAATATAACCTTAGAGGGTGAGAAAATTACTGTTGGAGTTGTTCTAATCTCAGCAGCAATTGAAGAGCAATTTAAGCAAGTGGAGGATTTTCGTAAACAGCTACTGTGGTTATCTATAGTAGCCGCTTCAATAGGGATGATTGCCGCCATTATAGCCAGTAATCATATTGCAAAACCAATTATAACCCTATCTCACGCAGCAAAACGTATTGGGAAGGGTAATTTAGGAGAAACTGTTGATATTAGTACAAAAGATGAAATTGGACGTCTGGTGGAAAATTTCAATTACATGAGCAAAGAGTTATATAGAATTGATAGGGGAAGGACACAATTCATTGGAGACGTTTCCCATGAGTTGAAAACACCTTTAGCATCTATGAAGGCATTGATAGATTCTTTACTTTATGGAGAAGATAGCTTGACGATTTATAAGGAATATTTAAGGGATATGGATACTGAAATAGATCGCCTAACTGATTTAATAAAAGCATTACTAACCCTATCGAAGCTAGACGAGCAGGGCTTAAGCTTAGAGTTTACTAATATAAAGCCCTTAATTGAAGAGGTGCTAAAAATATTAAAGCCCCTTATAGATCAGGCTAATATCAATATAGACATAAATATGATTGATAAGTATAAAGTTTTATGTGATAAAGAACGCATAAGAGAGATATTTATAAACTTAGTTGACAATGCTATAAAGTATCGTGACATCAATAAAGAAAGCAATAATATTCGGATAATTGGAAAAGATAACAAAGATTCATATCAAATTTCAATCGAGGATAATGGTATTGGAATGGTTGCGAAGGATCTAGAGGCTATATTTGAAAAATTTTATCGTACAGATTTATCCCGCTCTAGAGATACAGGAGGAGCTGGAATAGGACTATCAATTGTTGATAGAATAATTAAGCTGCATCAGTGGCAAATAGATGTTAATAGTCGAGAAAACTGCGGGACAACCTTTATAATTACTATTCCTAAAAGTTCCTTAGAACTTTCTTTATAGTTTCTTTACAACTCTTCATTAGGTCTTAAGATTTCTTGTATATAATGTTATTATAAACCAGAGAAAGGAAGCGAGATTATGAAAAGGATAATAATTTTATTAGTAGCTATAACGATGATCTTTACTCTTGCTGCATGTGGGAAGCAGGTTACAGAGGCGCCGGAGGATAATGATGGAAATGAAAATGAAGTAGTAGACCCTAGTCCCGATGTAGAGACAGTTGTAATTACTTTGTATTTCATGAATGAAGAATATGTCATTACGGGGAACGAAGAGCTAGAGAAGATAATTGAAGTTAACAGGGAAGTCACAATTGGTGAAAAACCTATAGAAGAGGTAGTTATGGAGGAACTAAAAAAGACAACTGAAGGAGAAGAACTCTATACTGCATTGGCCAATATTAAGGTTTTAAGTGTTGAAACAGCAGAAAGCACTGCATATGTAAACCTATCTAGCGAGAATCTATTTGGAGGTTCATTAGAAGAATCTTCAATATTAACACAAGTAGTTTTGTCTTTAACAGAAATAGATGGAATAGATTCAGTGCAGTTTTTAGTTGATGGAAGTAAAAGAGAAACACTAATGGGTCACTACCTCATAGAAGAGCCTTTAAATAGAGATGAATTTAATTTCTAATATATAAAACTCATATATAAAGTACTAAAAAAGGCAGCATAGCTGCTTTTTTTAGTACTTTATACCTGTTTACATAATTTACTAATCATGAGATAATTTTCTTAATAGTCGAAATCTATATAAAATTTGGAGAATGACAAGAAAAAGGGGGAAATATGGAAAAAAGGACATCAAATATTACATATTTTTCACTTATATTAAAAGTATATTACAATACAGATATTTTGGATTAAATGTGATAAACTGGATTTAGATATTGGAAATATTTGTGGTGGTGATATTATGAAAATTGTTTTAATTTTCTTTTTAGCTACTTTATATTTTATACTTGATTCTAGTACTCAAGATGAAAAAGAGAAAGATCCTCAATTTTGAAATAAATTATATATTTCCCCCTCCTCCTTCTGTAGGCCCTTAAATTTAAATAGGGTCTATAGTTTTTTTTATGGGAATTATTTTTGGGGGTCTTAAGGGTTCCTTATAATGAATATACCTAGGGGGATTAGTTGAAAGTAAAGATCAAATTTGTTATGATTAAACAGGTATCGCAGTATATCTAATAAGTGGAGGGTTTATATGGCACTATTAACGGTATTTAATGAAATCAGCATATTATTTCTTTTAATTCTAGCCGGTTTTATTGCACGTAAAATGAATTTACTAGGTGATGAAATAAATAAAGGCATTAGTGTTTTAGTTTTGCAATTTACATTGCCTGCCCTCATTATTAAATCTATGCAGTTCTCCTTTACTAGGGAAGTTATGCTGGGAAGTATTCATATGATTTTAGTTTCTATAATTGTTCATGGGTTAGCTATTGCTATTGCTATCATAACACCCCGTATCTTAAAGGTAGAAGGAGACCGTAAAAGAATTTTTCAATTTACACTAGTTTTTTCCAATGTTGGTTATATGGGATACCCTGTATTAGATGCCATCTATGGAGAGATAGGAGTTTTTTATGGTGCATTGTTTAATATTCCATTTAACTTTCTACTGTGGACAGTGGGAGTTATTATCATGACACAGGGTAGAAGTGGTGTAACAGAAGCAAAATTTAATTATAAAAGGTTAGCATTTAATCCAGGAATAATATCGGTATTTATAGGATTTTCATTATTTCTATTTTCTATTGAATTACCCTATGTAATATTTAGAACCCTTGATTTACTAGGTAATACAACAACACCACTATCTATGTTGGTTATTGGAGCAATGCTGGCAGAAATTTCATTAAGAGAAATATTTATTGAAGAGAAACTATTAAGTATTTCAATTATACGGTTAGCCGTAATACCTTTAGTTACTTTTGCATTACTTAAGTTTTTTGGTGCCAGTGGACTACTAATTGGAATACCAGTTGTGATTTCAGGAATGCCTGCTGCTGCCAATACTGCGGTTTTTGCAACAATGTTCGATGTAGAGCCCCATTTAGCTTCAAAGGCCGTTTTTAACACAACACTGCTATCGATGATATCAATTCCACTATTAACTATGCTTTTATAGAAAATTACAACCCTCCATCAGTTACATGGAGGGCTTGTATTATCCACTTTTTTCATTTGATAAAACTTTACTATTAATTTATCGATTTTATAATTTAGTTCTAAGACTTCTTCTAAATCGGCATTTCTTTCTAAATAGTTACGAAGTTGACTCTTGAGGGTTTCTATTTCAACCTTAATTTTTTGTATTTCTTTCATACATAACACCCCCATTTTTTAATTTTGATTACCATTTAAAAAACTTGTCTGTTTTTATGTAATATAATTATACCACTATTTAGCATAATTAAACATCATAAAGTGTCTAAAATCAACACATTTCCTATTTTTAGTATTATAATACTATTTTTATAAAAAAGCTATATAATATATCTATAGGGGGCAGAGACATGGAAAATATAATAGATTTAATAACCAGAGAGGTCATGGTACTGCTAATAGCTGCAATGCCGTTGATGGAGTTGAGAGGTGCTATACCTATTGGAGTCTCCATGGGTATGCATCCTGCTCATGCAACTTTGCTTGGTATACTAGGAAGTTTATTGCCAGTTCCATTTTTACTTTTATTTCTTGAACCAGTCTTTTCAGCTTTAAGAAGAAGTCGTTTCTTTCGAAGCTTTGTTGATAATACCATAAATAGAACATTGAAAAAAAGCCACAATGTGAAAAAATATAGTGTGCTGGGACTTATTATTTTTGTTGCCATACCACTACCAACTACAGGTGTATGGACAGGCTGCCTGGCAGCAACCTTATTTAATATTCCCTTCAAAAATGCCTTTCCTGCTATAGTATTAGGAACAAGTATTGCGGGAACAATAATGTTTGTCTTGTCTTATGTAGTTACAATGTTATGATGAGGCAATCAAGTTAAGAGTTGAGTATTAAGAATTAAGAATTAAGAGTTAAGAGTTAATCTAAAAACCTTATAGAATGTCCTAGAATTTGTAATTCTCTCACTATTTGATATTCACCTTATTATTAAATGTATTTTATTATTTCTGTAATTTCTAATTACTCATTATTCATTATTAATTACTCATTGAATTTCAGCAGGTTTCATATTTGTAAAATAAATGTTGACAGATAAAAAACTCGATGTTATTATAATTTAGTACTTAAGTTAATAAAAATAAGTTAATAAAAATCTTGATGCCTTATCAAGAGCGGTGGAGGGATAGGCCCGATGATACCCGGCAACCATATATTGTATGGTGCTAATTCCTACAGAATCCAGATTCTGATAGATGAGGTAAGCATATGCGAACATATGCCTCTTCTTATGGGAAGAGGTTTTTTTAATGTCTTTGATGAGGAATTTTAATTATTGAATTTTATTAACTGAAGTGGGTATATTACTACCAAAACATTAGAAACTCTATTTTTATAGAGAATAAATAACTTACTAAAGTAAAGAATAATTAAGGAGGTTGAAAAATGGCTAAAAGGTTATTTACTTCAGAATCAGTGACAGAAGGACATCCAGATAAAATTTGTGACCAGATTTCTGATGCTGTATTAGATGCAATATTTGAAAAGGACCCTAGTGCACGGGTAGCATGCGAAACAAGTGTTACTACGGGTTTGGTTTTAGTGGCTGGTGAAATTACTACCGAATGCTATGTTGATATTCCAAAGGTGGTTAGAAAAACCATTGAAGAGATTGGTTATACAAGGGCTAAATATGGTTTTGATAGTGATACTTGTGCAGTTTTAACTGCAATTGATGAGCAATCCCCTGATATTGCAATGGGAGTAAATGAAGCGTTAGAAAGAAAACAAGGCGGAATGGCAGATGGATTAGAAGCCATTGGAGCAGGAGACCAGGGGATTATGTTTGGCTTTGCATGCAATGAAACGCCAGAATTAATGCCACTACCTATATCCTTAGCTCATAAATTAGCTAAACGCTTAGCAGATGTTAGAAAAAATGGAACCCTTTCCTATCTAAGACCAGATGGTAAAACTCAAGTAACGGTTGAGTATGACGGGGACAAGCCAGTTAGAATAGATACTATTGTAATTTCAACTCAGCATGGTCCTGAAGTGGAACAAAAAGATATTGAAAAAGACATTAAAGAGCATGTAATTAATAAAATTGTACCTAGTAACCTACTAGATGGAAATACTAAGTACTACATAAATCCTACAGGACGATTTGTTATTGGCGGACCTCAAGGAGATGCAGGATTGACTGGAAGAAAAATAATAGTTGATACCTACGGAGGTTATGCACGACATGGTGGAGGAGCCTTCTCTGGTAAAGATCCAACAAAGGTAGACCGATCAGCTGCCTATGCGGCAAGATATGTTGCAAAAAATATTGTAGCTGCAGGATTAGCCGACAAATGTGAAATAGAATTAGCCTATGCTATTGGTGTAGCTGAGCCAGTTTCTATTCTAGTAGAAACCTTTGGAACAGAAAAAGTTAGCCAAGAATTGATTGAATCGCTTGTTAGAAAGCATTTTGATTTAAGACCAGCAGCTATAATCAGGGATCTTGATTTAAGAAGACCAATCTATAGACAAATTGCTGCATATGGACACTTTGGACGTACTGATGTGGATCTTCCATGGGAAAAAACTGATAAAGCTGAAATTCTACGAAAAGAAGCAGGGCTGTAGAAAACCTGTGAATAGTGATAGGTAAGATACGGGCAATTAGTAGCTTGTAGGGGCGGAAGACTCTGTCCGCATGCTCTGTAAGAAATGACTGGAAAACAAATAAGCAATAACTAAAAGAAGGGGCTAGCTGAATAAACAGTTAGTCTCTTTTGTTTACATGCATTAGAATCTTTCTAAGGTTATATTTTATTTTTTCATCCAACATAAATTATGTAATTAGTATTAGCAATTACTCATTACTTTTTAATTATTAATTGCTTCTATGTAATTGTTTTTCCATTACTCATTATTCATTACTAATTATTAATTGCACTTCCATTATGCTATAATAATACTTATGAAATGGAAAAGAGAGGAGGGAATGGGTTGACAGAGCTACAAGGTAAACTAATTGAAATTATATATTATAATGAAGCGAATGGATATACAGTTGCCTTTTTATCTTGTGAAGAAGAAGATGCTACAATCGTTGGTATACTTCCAACAATAAAAGAAGGTGAAGAAGTTTGTGTAAAAGGAAAGTGGATTATGCATCCTTCCTATGGTAGACAATTTGAATTAAAGGAGTACCGATCTATTCAACCCACCTCTATAGATGGCATAATAAGTTACCTATCTTCAGGGATTATCAAGGGTATTGGTGAAAAGATGGCTAATAGGATTGTTGAGAAATTTGGGGAGGAAACCCTTGAAATAATGGAACAAACACCTCATCGATTAATTGAGATTTCTGGAATTGGAGAAGCTAAAGCAGAGTCCATTGCCAATGCCTTTCAAGAGCAGCGGGAGCTAAAGGAAATTGTATTTCTATTATCTCAATATGGAGTTACTCCAGTCTACGCAGTTAAGATATATAAAAAATATGGACAACTGTCTGTAGGCCTTATTCAAGAAAATCCCTATAGGCTTGCTGATGATATTAATGGTATAGGCTTTAAAATGGCTGATCAAATTGCAAAATCTATGGGAGTTCCAACGGATTCTATGTATCGGATACAGGCAGCAACTAAATACGTTTTAAATAGCTTTAATGGAGAAGGACATACATATGCGCCAATGGATATGTTAATTAATAGAACTAAAGAATTAATAAATGTCACTGAAGAGCAAGTCAACGATGCTATAACAAATCTTGCATTAGAGCAAAAAATTCACTTAGAAAGAGTCAATACTGAGAATGTAATAGCATACTCTATGCCATACTACTATGCTGAAACCAATACCTGCAAACGACTTGTGGAGCTGTCGCAGGTAACTCTTGAAGGTAATAATATAAGTCTAGAGGAAATGCTGAATGATATAACTCAAAAGGATGGAATTGAGCTGGCTGATAAACAAAAAGAAGCTATTTGTCAGGCGGTTGAAAATGGCATCATGGTAATTACAGGTGGACCTGGTACAGGAAAGACGACAACAATTAATACTATAATAAAGGTATTTGAAAAGCTTGAAAAAAAGATTATGCTTGCTGCTCCAACGGGAAGGGCTTCTAAAAGAGTAAGTGAAGCAACTGGGAGAGAAGCTAAAACAATTCATAGATTATTGGAGATGGGATTTTCAGACGAATCGCAAGAAATGAGCTTTATTAGAAATGAAGAGCATCCATTAGAGGCCGATGTTGTAATAATCGATGAAGCATCTATGATTGATATATTATTAATGAATAGCCTTTTAAAGGCAATAGTATTGGGGACTAGAGTCATTCTTGTAGGGGATGTGGATCAGCTCCCTTCTGTAGGCGCTGGTAATGTACTTAAGGATATTATAGATAGTAATATTGTAAAGGTAGTACGATTAAATGAGATCTTTAGACAGGCCCAAGAAAGTATGATTATAGTTAATGCTCATAGAATCAATGGAGGTATATTACCTATTTCCAATGAAAAAGATAAAGATTTTTTCTTTATTAGGAATAAAAAGGAGGACATGGTAAATACACTTATTTCTCTTGTTAAAGATAGATTGCCAAAGCATTATAATTTGGATAGCTTAAAGGATATTCAAATGCTTACCCCAATGAAAAAGGGAGAGACTGGAACAATTAACTTAAATAAGGCTTTGCAGGCAAATCTAAATCCTCCAGGAAAATGGAAGGCAGAAAAGGAATACCGAGATAAGTGTTTTCGTGTGGGAGATAAGGTGATGCAGATAAAGAACAATTACACATTAAAATGGACAAACATTAAACCAGAGTCAGATGAGGAAAAGGGGGAGGGTGTCTTTAACGGCGATATAGGATACATTCACTCAATAAATGTGGAAGATCAGGAAATGACTGTAATATTTGATGATAATAGACTTGTAATTTATGATTTTTCCCAGTTAGATGAACTTGAACTTGCATATTGTGTAACTGTTCATAAAAGCCAAGGCAGTGAATTTTCTGTAGTGGTTATGCCTATTACATGGGGACCTCCAATGCTATTAACAAGAAACCTATTATATACTGCTGTTACTAGGGCCAGAAATTTAGTCGTACTGGTGGGGAACGAAGGTTATTTACAGGAAATGGTGCAAAACAATAGAATAATAGAACGATATTCAGGATTATCCTTTAGGTTAAAGCGATTTTTCGATCTTCATAGACTGCAGTGATTGTAAAGACTTAAATTTAAATTCAGCATTTAACAGAGTACTATAGTACTATATTTATAATAAAAAAGGGAAAATATAGAATAGTGTAGAATTTAATAGAAAAAGGGAAAAAATTGAAGAGGCCTAAGGAATTAAGTATGGAAGATAAAATAATGAATAAGATAAATTCATTCTATGTTAATTATATAAAGGCTTATGGTGATGCTTTTTGGGAGATTATATATCCAGAGGGAATTACCTGTGTTATATGTAAGAAATCTATATACAAAGAGAAGTATAGCCTCTGCAAAGACTGTTATAGTAAAATTGCTTTTCTTGATACAGGAATATGGATTCAAACTTCAGCTATTAGGGAAGCGATTCCTATTAGGATTTTTTCAGTTGTAAAATACAATAATGCTTCAAAAAAAATAATTTACCGATTAAAATATAATCAAGAAACCTTTATGGCTAGAATGATGGCAGAAATGATGATGGACTATATTTTAAAAGCAGGAATAATGTTTAATTGTATTGTAGCAGTACCCCTACATAAAAAGAGAGAAAAAGAGAGAGGTTTTAACCAAGCCTACCTATTAGCAAAATATTTAAG
Source organism: Alkaliphilus peptidifermentans DSM 18978 (assembly GCF_900101495.1). Taxonomy (GTDB): domain Bacteria; phylum Bacillota; class Clostridia; order Peptostreptococcales; family Natronincolaceae; genus Alkaliphilus_C; species Alkaliphilus_C peptidifermentans. The sequence goes on along the minus strand of NZ_FMUS01000019.1, from coordinate 41,912 downwards.
CAAGGGTTGTAATATACCATGTATAAAAAATAACCTTATCCGTATAAGGGATACAAAGGTGATGCACCACTTATCGAGACAAAGCAGACAAAAAAATGTAGAAGAAGCATTCTATATTTTAGACCCAGTTGAATTTGCCAATAAAGAAATACTTTTAATCGACGATATTGTAACTACTGGAGCTACAGTAGAAGCCTGTTGTAAAATTTTAATTGAAGCAGGCGCCAGTTCTGTTAAAGTTTTAACGTTAGCGCGAAGAACGAAGGAGGAGGGGAAAGTATGGATTTAAGAAACTGTTCAAAATGTGGAAGAGTATTTGCTTTTAAGGGCAGTGATATATGCTCAAGGTGTGCCACTGATGATGAAGGTGATTTTAAAAAGGTAAAGGATTATCTATATGATCATCCTGGCGCTTCGGTAAAGGAAGTGTCTGAAGAAACAGAAGTTACAGAAAAGCAGATACTGAGGTATCTAAGAGAAAATAGAATTGAAATACGTGAAGAAAGTAATTTTTTTCTAGACTGCGAACGCTGCGGAAAGCCTATTCGATCAGGAAGATTTTGTGAAATATGTACAGTAGAGCTGAAGAAGGAATTTCAATCAGTGATGAAGCCCAGGAGTGTAGAGAAAAAAGTAGAAAGTGGTTTAAAAACAAAAATGCATATTGCCGAAATGAGAAAAAAAAATAAATAATGTTAAGAAATACCTCAATGATGCCGATAATAAAGATAGTAAATAAAACGTGCAAAGTTGAGGTGTTTTTATGAAAATTTTTAATAATCCCAATATCACTAAGGTGATGAAAATATACGATAAAGCAAATAAGACAGCTGCTGAGGGAGTAAAGGGTGCAGATTTTCCAAAGGATAAATTAGAGCTTTCTAACAACGTGAAGGAGCTACAGATGGCATTTAGGGCACTTAAAAACCTACCAGAGATAAGGGAAGAAAAGGTGAAGGAAATAAAGGATAGAATACAACAGGGGACCTATAATGTAACGGGAAGTGAAATTGCAGAAAAAATGCTAGAAGGAATTCAAATTGATAAAAAAATATAGGTTTTTTAGAATAAGGTCGGGGTGAATAACATGAAAAAATCAATTGAACAGTTAATAGAATCACTAAACCATGAAAAAAACATGTATGAGGAAATTCTTAAGCTGGAAAAGAAAAAAATAGAGGTTATACGATTGGGCAATATGAAAGAGCTAGAAATGATGACACAAAAAGAGCAACAGTATCTTATGAAGATGGGAACCTTTGAAAAGCTTCGTAGATCTGTACTTGTCAATGTTGCTGAAGCACTGGAAGTCGACGAAATTACCAGCGTATCTGAATTTCTTCTTTATATTAAAGATGACAAAATTGTAAAAGAGATTGATGAAATCAGAGATGAGCTATTAGAAATAATAAATGAAATAAAGGAAGTAAATGAGTTGAATGAGAAGATGCTGAAGCAACATCTTGAGTATATTCATTTTAATTTTGAAGTATTAACCAGTGATATGCGCGAAGGCAATACTTACGGTGGTAAGGCTACGGAAAAGGATAAACAAAAGATTAATTTATTTGATGCTCGTATATAGATATAGAAAAGGGGGACCAATATGCGATCGACATTTACAGGTTTTAATACAGTACGATCAGGCTTATTTGCTGCTCAACGGGCATTAGATATTACTGGTCACAATATAGCTAATGCAAATACAAAGGGTTATTCCCGACAGAGGTTGAATCAGGTGCAAAGCACTCCTATGGCATTGTTTGGTGGGCAAGGAATGCTAGGTACAGGAGTTGACACTCTATCTATAACCAATGCAAGAAATGAATTCTTGGATTTTAAGTATAGAGGAGAAGCAACTACTTTAGGCTATTGGGAAGCAAAGCAGGAAGGACTTGCTTTTATAGAGGCTATTATAAATGAACCTTCTAAATCAGGAATTACTACAGTTATGGATGAACTATTCTCTTCTTTTCAAGAGCTACATAAAACTCCTGAAAGCATAACAACCAGAACAATGGTCAGAGAAAGGGCAACCACATTTACCAACACTGTAAATCATATGTACAAGCAGCTAGAGAAAATGGCTATTGATCTAAATTTTGAAATAGCAACTACTGTTAATTCTATCAATTCGTATGCAGATCAAATAGCTTTATTAAATTCTCAAATATATCGTGTAGAATCTGATGGCAGTAACGCCAACGATCTTCGAGATAGAAGAAATGTTTTGATTGATGAATTGTCTAAGTTGGTTAATGTTGATGTAGTAGAAGTAGGAGATATTAACAATATCGCAAACAATAAGCTATCACTTCAAATTAATGGACAACCATTAGTTTATCATGATAGAGTAAATAAGCTGGATGCAAGCGTTGAAAATCCCAGTTCCTTTGATGATCAAATTCAAATGAGGCAAATTAGATGGGCCAACGGAGATATGATAAGTGTAAAAGCCCTTGGAGGAGAATTGAAGGGCCTATTAGATATAAGAGATGGAAATAGTGGAAGCAGCAAAGGGGTTCCATACTACATAAATGAACTCAACAGATTTGTCAGTGTTTTTGCCGAAAAAGTCAATGAAATTCATATGGCTGGCTTTGACTTAAAGGGGAACACTGGGACTGCCTTCTTTACGGCCTTTGGTGTGGCTACAGCAGATATTGACCCATTGGTAGGAATTACTGCAAAGAACATTAAGATATCCTTGGATATTGATTCGGATCCAAATAAAATAGCAGCCTCCAAAACGGCAAATTTATTACCAGGAGACGGTTCTCAGGCTTTAAGATTGGCAGAGCTGCGACATCTTTCCAGTATGTTTAGTGAGGGTAAACCAGAGGACTTCATTAAATCCCTCATTGGAAATCTAGGGGTTGATTTACAGGAAGCCATTAGGATGAGTCAGAATCAAACCTTTCTAGTGGCTCAAATTGATAGTCAACGGATGGCTATATCCAGTGTATCAATGGATGAAGAATTATCCAATATGGTTAGATTCCAGCATGCCTATAATGCTGCTGCCAGAATGATAACCACTATTGATGAAATGCTGGATGTTGTAATTAATAGAATAGGAATAGTTGGTAGATAGCTAATAGTTTAAAACCTATGAAATAGTTAACCTATTAATACTGGAGGTGTAATCAATGCGTGTAACTAATAATATGATAATGAATCGAATGATGCTTAATTTAAATAGAAACCTACAACAAATGAATAAGACCATGATGCAAGCTTCAACAACTAAAAGAATTCATTTGCCTTCAGATGATCCTGTAGGTATTACTCGTAGCATGAAAATACGGGCAGATATCAATGAACTGCAACAGTATAAAAAAAATGTGGATGATGTAGTTTCTTTTTTAGAAACTACAGAGCTTGCTATTAAGGGTGTTGGTCAAGTATTGTTAAGACTTAGAGATTTAACAGGTAAGGCAGCAAATGGGGTTTTAACAAATGATGATATGATTAAAATTAAAGAGGAAGTCTCTGAACTGAAAAATCAAATTATTAGCTATGGTAACACAACATATGCTGGAAAGTATGTTTTTTCTGGCAAGAAAACCGATGTGCAATTGTTTGATGAAAATGGAAATTATAAAGTTGATTTGACAAATATGTATAACCCTGCAGATGTAGATGATAAAATACAATTTGAAGTTGGTGTCAACGATAAAATCGAAATTAACTCATTAGGCTTCGAAGTGTTTGATAATATAACAACTCCAGCTCCAGGAGATAAAACCGTAGCTGCCGGAACTAAGGCTGGGTTAATCCAATTGATTGAAGAAATTGAGGGTTATTTAGATGCAGAAAATAATCAAGCCTTAACGAATGCCCTAGATGATATAGACAAATACGTGGATATCAATCTAACCGCAAGGTCACAAATTGGTGCAAAGATGAATAGGATGGAGCTGGTTCAAAACCGAATTGGAGATGATATAGTTAATTTTACTAAGCTTCTATCAGAAATAGAGGACGCAGATTTAGCAGAGGTTTATATGAATCTCACAATGCAAGAAAATGTATATCAATCCTCATTAGCCATAGGGGCACGAATTATTCAGCCTTCTTTGCTGGACTTTCTAAGGTAGTTTTTCAAAAACTTGAGTTTAAATCGAAAAGTATTATAAGGTATGGTGATTGAGATGGAAATACGTATACAATCTCAAAATGCATTAATAGGTATTGAAGGAACCAATGGACAATACTCAATACAGCAGAACCAATGGCCTATGAAATTGAGATCAATAGATGCAAAATCAAAAATAAAAATGACAGATGCAGTATTATTAATAGACCAGCGGCAGTGTTTTTCTGAAGCTGGTCTAAAAGGCATTATGGAAATAAATAGGATTTATGCAGCTAAGGGTAGAAATGCTGCGTTAGAGGGAATAGCCAGAATTGCACGAGAAGGAAAGGAAATGTCTAGTATTAATAAGAATAAGGGGCCTGTTATTGCAAAAATTGCAAAAAGGAACAGATTTAAGAAAAGTAAGGAAGTTAGATTTGATATGATTCCTAAATCTAGGCCTAAAATTACCGTTATACCTGGCAAAGTAACAGGTGAGTTTGAAAAAGGTTATATTGATATGAAAATGGGAAATATTAAACCTAGCATTGAATATTACCCTGGGAAATTAGACATTTATTTAAAACAGAAAAATAAAATCAATATAGAATTTGTAGGTAATAAATTAGATACTTATATTGGCTAAGGATATTATCAAAGGAGTGATAAGTATGATTATAGAAACCCGGCATTTTGGTGAGATAGAAGTGGGTCTAGAGGAAGTAATTCATTTTCCCGATGGAATACCAGCCTTTGAAGAAAATAAGAAATATGTAATTATTGAAAATCCCGATAAAGATGTTCCATTTCATTGGCTACAATCTATAGAGGAGCCTTCTCTGGCTTTTGTAATAATTAATCCCTTCCTTTTTATGGAGGATTACGACTTTCAGATACCCAAAAGTATTTTAGAAAAGCTAGAAATTGAATCTCCCGAAATTGTTTCAGTGCATACTATTGTTGTTGTACCAGATGACATTAATAAAATGACTGCTAACCTGAAGGCCCCAATTATCATTAATACAAAAAACAAAAAAGGAAAGCAAATTGTATTGGATGACACAAAATATCAAACAAAGCACTACATAATTGACGAAATAAAAAAGACGGGTTAGGAGGGGCCAGCATATGCTAGTTTTAACAAGAAAAATTGATGAGAGCATTGTACTAGGTAATAATATTGAAGTTAAAGTACTTGGAATTGAAGAAGGCAAGGTGAAAATTGGAATATCAGCTCCTAAGGATATTGAAATTTATAGAAAAGAAATTTATCTAGAAATACAAGAAGAAAACAAAACAGCTAGTGGTCAAAAACAAAATCTTGACCAATTGAAGGATATTTTCAAAAAATAAATATATTATTTTTAAATTTTTCGCTAAAGTTTTATATTAAGCTTCCGATATATATTGTATAAGCTAAAAAACATCATTTTTCTACAACGCCGGCAGTAGATTAAAGATGTGGCTTAAAATAATTATTTTAAGCCCAGACAAGGATGTCAGGGTAAATAAAAATTCAAGGAGGAATTACAAATGAGAATTAATAACAACATTATGGCTATGAACACACATCGTCAACTAGGTATTTCTAACAATGGCGGAGCAAAATCAATGGAAAAGCTTTCTTCAGGTTTTAGAATCAACAGAGCTGCTGATGACGCTGCTGGTCTTTCTATCTCTGAAAAAATGAGATCTCAAATCAGAGGTTTACAACAAGCTTCTAGAAATGCTCAAGATGGTATCTCTTTAATTCAAACTGCAGAAGGTAACTTAAATGAAGTTAGTGCAATGCTTGTAAGAGTAAGAGAATTGGCAACTCAAGCTGCTCATGGAACTTATGATACAGCAAATGACTTACCAAGAATTCAAGAGGAAGTTGCAGAATTAACTAAGCAAATAAATGATATCAAAGATAATACTAAATTCAATGGTATCAAATTATTAAATGGATCTGGTGGAAATGGCACAAACATTACCTTGCAAATTGGTGCAGAGAATACACAGACACTTGATTTAGCAGTTGCTAACTTCAATTTAACAACTGTTGCTGCAGCAATATCCGGCTATAGCTTGTCAGGCCAAGCTACAGCGGCAACAGCTTTAGGGAATATTGAAACTCAGATTAATGCAGTAAGTAAAATGCATTCGTACTTAGGAGCAAATCAAAACAGACTTGAGCATACTATTAAGAATTTAGATACCTATGCTGAAAACCTACAAGCTTCTGAGTCTAGAATCAGAGACGTAGATATGGCTAAGGAAATGATGGAATTCACTAAGCAAAACATTTTACAACAAGCTTCTACAGCTATGTTGGCTCAAGCTAACCAAGCTCCTCAAGGAGTACTTCAATTATTAAGATAGTTATTAAGGATTTATAAAAAGAGGAGAAAATCTCCTCTTTTTTTTGTTCAATCAAACTATAAATAACTTACATTATTAATGGTTTACAAATATTTCTACTGCATACTTATTAAAGAAATGTCAAGATGAGACCGATATATTTATATAATGACAAAATTCGATTCTAAGTGAATTTATAATATCGGGGGTATAATATGAAATTAAAAATATTAGATAATGAATTTAAGTTCGAAAATAAAGCAAGTGAAGTTAATAGCATTATAAATACAATAGAAGGCTTTTGTAGTTCTTCTGACTATATTTTAAATAATGTAATTATAGATGGAGAGAGCATCCAAGACTACCAAGCTTTTATAGAGGATAACATTAGCTTGATTGAAGAGATAATCATTGAAGTATCAACAATTAAGGAATTTATTAATGAGATTTTTTTAAACACATTAGACTATTTAGAAAAGGCTACACCGCAAATAGAGGCTCTAGCAGATACATTCTATAGTGCTAACTATTTAAAGGAAGATGACATTAATAAATTAGGAGACTTAATTGAAGCAATTCAGTGGATTTTAGAGACATTCCACTCAATAAATAAAACCCATAATTATTCTGCTAAAACAGAAAAATTTGATGTTTGGGAAAAATATTCAATTCAAATCAAAAAGTTAGATGGTGTGCTAATAGATTTAAGCAATGCAATTGACACAATTGACCTAATATTAATTGCCGATATATTAAAATATGAAATTTCATTTATGTTTAAGGAAATGATTGTTCAATTGAAGGAATTAGTTGATGTAGGAGCTGATCGTAGTGTTAATTAATAATATTAAGTTAATTAGTAATTTTTTCAAAACTGAATTTAAAATAAAAGAACCTGTAAATAGCAATATACGAATCGAATTAACTAAATCTAATGATAAGACAATTATAGTGAAAAGTGAAGAGAACCAATCATTTTTGCATAGCAAATACGACCCAGTTAATGAAGCGCAGACAATTATTAATCAATACTCAGATAAACTAACTAAAGATAGTCATGTAATTTTTTACGGACTTGGTTTAGGCTATCATATTGAATATTTCCTCCAAAATTATTCCAATATAAGCTTTTCTATTTATGAACCAAATCCTGATATTTTTTATCATTACTTAAGCAATTTTAATATTTCCAACTTAATTAATAAAAATTTCAAAAGACTAGCTATTGAAGAAAGTCATGAACATATGGTTTCTTTCATAGATGCTATAATTAGTGAGCTTGATAAGAATATAGTAATAATTGAGCTACCTAGCTACAAGAGAGTCTTTAAAGATGAATATGAAAACTTTGCCAATCTATTTAATAAAAAAATTAAATATAAAAGAAATGGAATTCATACAAACGCAGCTTTCCAAAAACTTTGGATTATTAATAGTATGATTAATTTTCCTCATGTATTAAATACACCCAATATTCTTCTAGAAAGTGAAGATAATTTTAAGGGGAAGACGGCTTTATTGGTAGCGGCAGGACCCTCCTTAAATGATGAAATAGAAAACATTCGATATATTAAAGCAAACAAGCTTGCTTACATTTTTTCTGTTGGTTCTGCTATAAATACTTTAATACATCATGAAATAGCACCAGACTTTTCGTGTACATATGATCCCGGTACTAGTAATAAAAAAGTTTTTGAAAAAGTAGTAGAAAAGGGTATCTCGGATATACCTTTGATTTTTGGAAGTAGTGTAGGATTTGAAACAATAAAAGACTATCCTGGACCGATGTACCATTTCATTACTAACCAAGATACTGTGGCTAGCTATTTCTTAGCATTAAGGGATAATGATGGTAAGGAAATCGATTTAATCGAAGATGCCGCTTCAATTGCAATAATTACACTACAGCTATTGTACAAACTAGGCTTTTCTAAAGTAGTTTTAGTAGGCCAAAACCTAGCTTACAGAAATGATGCCTATTATTCTGATGCAGTTTCATATGGTGAAAGTATGAATTTAAGCGAAAAGAATCAGAAAGACGCGTTTACTGTTAAAGATGTATATGGGAATGATGTATATACTTATAGTGCTTTTTATGCTATGAAAATAGAGCTTGAGAAATATATTAAAAGATATCAGGATCAAATTGAAGTAATAAACACTACAAAAGGTGGAGCTGACATAAAAGGGACAACCTTCATTCCCTTAGAAAATCATATTGAAACAGATTTGAAAAATAGCATCGATATTATGAGCACACTTACAAAAAAGCACAATTATGACTTAGATATTATTAAAAATAAGCTAATGATATTAAGAGAAGATTTTAATAAAGTAAATAGCTTAGTTTTTCAGTTGCAAAACATAGTAGAAAAAATTAGTAAATTAACAACGGATAATAACTTGAAACAAATAGAGAATATGTATGTTAAATTAGATGAAAAATTCTATGCTTTAAAGGAAAATAAATTTTTTCTTCATTACATATTACCAATGAATAGATTGAATTTTGAGTTAGCAGTTAAAGAGATATCGGGAATTAGATACGATAATAATAGAATTAACAAGGCCCAAAAGATAGTGAAAAATTATAACAATCTTATTGGACTTTTTAAGCAAGATATTAAATTAGTTGATCCAATTTTCGCAGAAATGGTTATATGTATAGATGAAAATATAAAAGAGCTTAACACAGGAGAGAAATAATATGAAATATTGTAAAAAGTGTTTACAACCAGATACTAGACCAGGCATCAAATTTAATGAAGATAAAATTTGTTACGCATGTTTATATGAAGAAGAAAAGAAAAAAATTGACTGGGAAACTAGAAAAAAAGAACTCATTGAAATTACTGAATGGGCCAAAGAGAAATCGGAAGAAAACTGTGCACCCTATGATTGTGTAATTGGTGTAAGTGGTGGAAAAGATAGTACTTTACAAGCAATTTATGCTAAAGAAAAACTTGGTTTAAAAGTATTACTTGTAAATTGCGAACCTGACGAAATCACGGAAGTTGGTAAACATAATATCGAGAACTTAATTCAAAAAGGATTTGACATAATTAAAATGAGACCAAATCCTCAAATCATGAAAAAAATAACTAAAGATGCTTTTTATAGGTATGGTAATCCAGTGAAGCCATCAGAATATCCATTGTGGGCATCTGCCTATATTATTGCGTTAAGGTTTGATATTCCATTAATTATTCAGGGAGAAAACGCTGCACTAACTTTAGGTGTTGTTAATACAGGATTAGGTACAGATGGAAATGCAGTTAATGTTAATGAAGGAAATACTCTTGCTGGTGGTAATGCCAATGATTGGGTATCTGATGATATAAGTCTCAGAGAGCTTTATATGTATCAATTTCCAGATAAAGAGGAAATAAAGAAAAAGAATATAAAGGCTATATATCTTCAATATTACTTAAAAGAATGGTCAACTATCTATAACCAAGATTTTGCCATCGTAAGGGGCTTATTAGGTAGAAGTACTGAAAGTCTTTATGATTTAGGAAGATATAGGCGGTTTAGTTCGGTAGACTCTGATATGCAAATACTAAATCAGATGATAAAGTATTATAAGTTTGGTTTTGGATCTACTACAGATCAAGCGTGTTGTGATATAAGAGAAGGACGGTTAAGTAGAGAGGATGCAATTTGGCTTGTAGAAGAGTACGATGGTAAATGTGGTGATAAGTACATATCGGAGTTTTGTAAGTATATAAATATTACTGTTGAAGAGTTTTGGAATGTAACCGAGAAGTTTATTAATAAAAAAATATTTAATAAAGATATACGTACTGGAAAGTGGTTACCAAAATTTAAAGTAGGCGAAGATTTCGATGAGTAAAAATTGTTTATAAGGGAGAGTTTATATGGAAGAAAATGCAATTAGGCCATCAGAATATAGGGAAATAAATAGAAAGCTACATGATGAAGATATAGAAGATTTAATGAGTAAAAGGGACGAATTTATATATATAGATTGCCCAACATGTTCAGAGTCAAAAGAAAGAGAACTTTTCAACAAAAAAGGATTTAGATTTGTTGAATGTAATTGCTGTAAAACAATATTTATAAATCCTAGACCAAGTGTAGAAATGCTAACTGAGTTCTATGCAAATTCTAGAAGTATGAAATATTGGAATGAAGTTATATTCCCTCAAACCGAAAACAACAGAAAGAACCTTATTGTTAAAAAGAGAGCAGATCGAATAATTGACTTATGTAATAAATACAATAATGATTTGGAAAGAATTGTTGATGTAGGAGCAGGATTTGGTACTTTTTGTGAGGTAATAAAAGATGAAAATATATTTAAAGAAGTTATAGCAGTTGAGCCATCGGATCCATTAGCTAAAACATGCTTACAAAAAAATATAAAAACATTTAATATGCCAATTGAGGATGTAAGTATTTTTAATATCTCTGTTATGACATGCTTTGAAGTAATTGAACATCTATTTGATCCAAATGATTTTCTAAGGGGATGCCATAATAAACTTAATTTAGGGGGCTTGTTATTTATTACTACCCCCAACATTGAAGGCTTTGAAATGAGTATGCTTATGACATTACCTGAGGAAAGTTATACTCCTAATTTAGGGGGCCCAGATCACCTTAATTATTTTTCTCCTAGCTCATTGACTAAATTACTAGAAAACAATAAGTTTGAAGTATTAGAGATATTAACACCAGGGGAATTAGATGTTGACATAGTTCGACAAAAATTCGAGTCAGAAGAATATGATTTCTCACAAGTGCCAATTATTAAAAATATTCTTATGGAATATAAAACTTTAGGTGTTAAATTCCAGCAGTTTTTAGCGGATAATAAACTCTCATCACATATGTGGGCTGTTGCGCGAAAGTATTAAATTTGAATTAGCTATTATTCTAATTAATTAAATTAATAGATATGGATCGGTTGGTGATATAAATGTTAGATAATAAATCAATTTTAATAACTGGTGGTACTGGTTCCTTTGGCAAAAAATTTGTGGAGATGGTTCTAGGAAAATATAATCCAAGGAAAATTATTATTTACTCTAGAGATGAGTATAAACAGTCTCAATTAAAGTCAATCTTTTCTGAAAAAATAGGTGAGAAGAAGATGTCAAAGCTAAGATTTTTCATAGGTGATGTCAGAGATAAGGACAGGCTTTATCGTGCCTTTAAGGATGTAGATTATGTGATTCATGCCGCAGCTATGAAGCAGGTCCCGGCCTGTGAATATAATCCATTTGAAGCTATAAAAACTAATATTCATGGTGCACAAAATGTTATTGATGCAGCCTTAGATCGTGGAGTCAAAAAGGTTGTGGCACTATCTACAGATAAAGCAGTAAACCCGATTAATTTATATGGAGGTACTAAGCTAGTATCAGACAAACTATTTGTATCTGCAAATGCTTATTCGGGGATCGATGGAACAATCTTTTCTGTGGTTAGATATGGGAATGTTGCAGGCAGTAGAGGTTCAGTTATTCCTTTTTTCAAAAGTCTTATAGACAAAGGAGAAATAGAGCTTCCAATAACAGATTATAGAATGACAAGATTTTGGATTACGTTGGAAGAGGGAGTGGAACTTGTATTTAAAGCACTTGAAGAATCTAAAGGTGGAGAGACCTACATCTCAAAAATCCCCTCATTTAAAGTTACGGATCTTGCAAAAGCCATGTTGCCAGAGTGTAATTTGAAAGAGATAGGTATACGTGAAGGAGAAAAGCTTCATGAGTCTATGGTAACAAAGGATGATTCTAGAACAACCTATGAGTATGATAAACATTATATAGTTTATCCACATTTTAACTGGTGGAATTCCACAAAACATTTCACTAATGGTGGACGGTTGATTGAAGATGGATTCGAGTACAACTCTGGTACTAATGATACATGGTTAAACATTGAACAATTAAAGTTAAAAATATCTATGCTAAGTGAAGAAAATTAAACTATAAATAGACTTCTTAATAGTGATATATTATGTCAAGATAAGGGGCGAATATTATGAATAATTACGGAAAATACTTTGAGGAATTTAGTGTTGGAGACAAAATAGACCATGCCCTTACTAAGACTATTTTAGAAAGTGATAATAATTTATTTTGTCTATTAACAATGAATCATCATCCAGTTCATATAGACGAAGAGTATTGCAAGAAGCAACAACATGGAAGGATTCTTGTTGTGGGAACATTAGTTTTTAGCCTGATTGTGGGTATCTCTGTGGCGGACATTAGTGGCAAGGCGATAGCAAATTTGGACTATGAAAGTATTCAACACAAAAATCCAGTCTTTATTGGAGATACATTAAGGGCAGAAAGTGAAATATTACATATGAAAGAATCAATGACGAAAAAAGATCGGGGAATTATATACGTTGAAACCCGTGCATATAATCAAAAAAATCAACTAGTATTAATATTTAGAAGAAATGTACTAATTAAGAAGAGGATGGGGACAAATGATAAATAGAGAAAAACTGTTATTAAGAAGCATGCTATTTGTACCAACCTATAAGGAAAGTTTTATAAAACATGGTATTCAATCAAAAGCGGATGCTATAATACTTGACTTAGAAGATTCTATTCCAGAACAGTATAAAACAAATGCCCGAAATAATATTAAGAAATTTTTAGATGAAGGTGCATTTAAAAAAATAAAAACCTTTGTAAGAATTAATCCAATTGAAAGCAAATTAGTATTTGAAGATTTTAAATATATATTGCATGAAGATATCGATGGTTTTATGCTAACTAAAATATATACTGCCGACGATATGATATACTTTGATAAGTTAATTACTCAACTAGAGGATGAAAACAAGATAGCAAAAAATCATTTTGCTTTCGTTCCCTTAATAGAGACTACTTCAGCAGTAATGGATATTTATAACATTGCTAAAGCTTCAAATAGAACTATAGCATTGGCCTTTGGTGGTGAAGATTATCTTAATGATTTAGAGGGATTACATGGAGAGCCCCCTCTTAGCTTTGAATATCCTAGAGCAGTTATTGCTCTTGCATCTAGAGCAGCAGGTTTATTACCTATTGACACACCTTATTTGGCTTTGAATAATTTTGAAGGATTTATGAATGAAGAGAATATTTCCTTCGAAATGGGTTTTGCTGGGTGCTTATTAATTCATCCAAAACAAATTAATTTAGCAAATCAGTGTTTTACTCCAAAAGATGAAGAAATAAAGAGGTCTCAAGATATTGTAAATGCTATTGATAAATCAAAGCTAGAGGGTTCAGGTGTAGCTATGCTTGGAGATAAGATGATTGGTCCACCTATGGAAAAAAGAGCAAGAAAAGTGCTTAGACTAATGGAAATAATAAGAGAAGAAAAGGAAAAGCATGATGAAATATAATAGTTTATTATTTATTCCAGCAAATAAAGAAAGATATTTACATAATGATAAAATTCATCAGGCTGATGCTATAATAATCGATTTTGAAGATTCGATTATATCCAAAGATATTAGAACAAATATATGCATCATAAACAGTATAATCAAAGATATTAGTGAACCTAATATCTTTATTAGAATAAGACAAGAAAGATATAATGAAATTATTGAGAATATAAATTTAGATAAAGTAAAGGGAATAATGATACCGAAGTTTTGTTTAAATGGCGATAATATAAGGATATTAGAGGATATCGAAGAAATTAAAAAAGAAACATTAATACTTATAGAAGATCCAAAAGGACTGTTGGATTTAGAAAAAACACTGGTTAATTATTCAGTAAATGGGGTTTGTTTTGGAAGCGAGGATTATATTTCAGAGTTAAATGCCATAAGGAATAAAGAAAACTTATTCTACCCAAGAGCCAGTATTGTAAACATAACAAAAGCATATAAGATTAAATGTTATGATACTATATTTCCATATTTGAATTCAGACATATCCTTTAAAGAAGAGGTTGATACTGCTTACAGCATGGGGTTTGACGGAAAAATGGCTATTCATCCTTCGCAATTAGAATATATAAACAAACGCTTCAAACCAGATTTAGACACTATTAACAAGTATAAGAAAATTATTGATTTGTTTTATAAAAACAAGAAAATAAATTCAACCAATGTAATGACCCTAGATGGAGAAATAATAGAACCTCCTCATATTAAGAGATATGAGAATATAGTTAAAGAATTTCAAAAATATGGAGATGGTGATAATGAGTAAAAAAGTTATTATTATAGGTGGACCGGGAAATGGTACAGTTATTGGGTCTGTGATAGAAAATATAGCAAGACATAGTGGGGAATATGAACTTATTGGTTATTTAAATGATGGAATCCAGAGAGGGACATTAATTAATGGCTATCCAGTATTAGGCCCAGTACAAAAAGACATATGTCAGAGTTTTAAAGATGTCTATTTTGTGTATGCATTAATCAGTGTAGGTAAAGCACAAGCGAGGGTGGAGAAATTAAAGTCATTAGGTATTCCGCCTGATAGGTTTTGTAACATTATCCATCCATCTGTGGTGATAGGAAGTGAAGTGAAACTGGGACATGGAGTGATAATGATGCCAAATGTTGTTATTAGTCCCAATGCAACTATAGAAGATCATGTGCAAATATATGCTAATTCACTAGTAGGGCATGATACAAGCGTAGCTAGTTATAGCTTCATAGCAAATCATGCTAGTATAGGTAGCAAAATTAAAATTAATGAAGGGGCTCATATAGGCAGTAATAGCTCAATAGTGGAAGGAGTTAGTATAGGTGAATGGTCACTAATTGGGTTAGGATCCGTGGTATTAAAGGATGTAGAGCCTTATGATAAGGTTGTAGGCAATCCTGCCAAAAGTATAGGAAGTGTTTACAGAGAGATGAAAGATAAATAAAAATACTATGGTAGGAGTGTTTTTATAAATGATAAAGGTAAGGGATATAAACAAAGTTAAAGTAGGAGTAATTATACAAGCAAGGATGGGATCTACTAGACTATATGGGAAAGTAATGAAGATATTAGGAGATAAGCCTGTCTTGTGGCATGTGGTTGAAAGGGTTAAAAGAGCTAAATTAGTAGATACCATTATTATTGCAACCACTGAAACTAAGAATAAAGAAATTGTAAAGTTCTGTGTAGAAAATAATATTCTTTGCTTCTGTGGAAGTGAAGAAAATGTCTTGGACAGATACTATAATGCAGCTAAGAAGTATGAGTTGGACGCAATAGTTCGCGTTACTTCCGATTGTCCTCTTATTGATCCACTAGTTATTGACAAATTAATAGAAACATACTTAAACAATAGAGATAAATATGACTATATATCGAATTCCATTTCACGAACATATCCTAGAGGGTTGGAGTGTTCAATATTTTCTTTTTATGCGCTGGAAGAGTCATGGAAGAAGGCAACAAAGCCTCATCATAAGGAGCATGTAGTATTGTATATTAGAGAAAACTATGAAAAATTTTCTTCTTTAAATATATATAATGAAACTGATCTTTCCCATCTAAGATGGACTTTAGATACAAATGAAGATTATGTTTTTTTAACTAATGTGTTTAATAATCTGTATAAATCATCTGACATATTTACAACTGATGAAGTATTAAAATTATTGCGAGATCAACCAGACTTAATAAAGATTAATGCTCACATAGAACAAAAAAAGGAAGGTGAATAATATTGCATTACACTGGAGAATCCTCTAAAAAAATAAAAATTGGTGATAAATATATTGGCTATGGTTATCCAACCTATATTATAGCAGAAGTGGGTAGTAATCATGATGGCAACTTGGATAATGCAAAAGGATATATTTTAAAAGCTAAAGAAATTGGTGCAGATGCTATTAAATTTCAAGCATTTACTGCTGAGAATTTAGTAAACAAGAATAAATTACCAGATATCTTTGCATTGATGAAAAGCTTAGAAATGCCGTTAAACTGGTTACCTGAACTAATTAACTTTTCAAATGATTTAGGTATTGAATTTCTATGTACTCCTTTTGATCATAATACAGTTGATCTACTGTTAGAGTTAGGAATAAAAGCATTTAAAATATCTTCAGGTGACTTAACAAATATTCCACTTATTAAATATGTAGCAGAAAAAAGTTTACCAGTTATACTATCTACTGGAATGAGTTATATGAAAGATGTTGATGAAGCAGTACATACTATAAATGCAAAGGGTAACGATGATATAGCTATTTTACATTGCGTTTCAAAATATCCACCTAAATACGAGGAAATGAACTTAAAAAATATTAATACATTAAAAACTGCTTATCAATATCCTGTTGGCTTTTCAGATCATAGTGAGGAACATATAGGAGTAATAGCGGCGGTTACAATGGGAGCGAAAATTATTGAAAAACATATTACTTTTGATAAGACATTATCAGGGGCAGATCATCCATTTGCTTTGACGGTGCCTGAGTTTAAAGATATGATTGAACATGTTAGAAAATTAGAATTAGCATTAGGTAGTTCAGTAAAAATGCCAAGTCATGAAGAGGTTCAAGGTCCATTGAATAGGGCAAGGAGAAGCATCTATGCTAGTCAAGATATTAATAAGGGTACTGTTATAACAAAAGAAATGTTAACAATAATTAGGCCAGTTAGGGGTCTAGAGCCTAAGTTTTTTGATTTGGTTGTAGGCAGACAGGCAAAAACTGACATTAAGTATCTAGATGAAATAACATGGGAGAAGATATAAATTCTGAATAGAGGTTTGATGAAATATGCTAGTTAATAATGATGTACGCGTAGCTATAAGAGCAGATGGCAATAGTAGAATTGGACTAGGTCATATCACAAGAACAATAGCATTAGGAGACAAATTAATTCAAAAGAACTGTAAAATAATCTATATAACAAGAGATGTAAGAGAAGTCTTAGATATATTAAAGGATGATAATTATAAGGTTGTTGGTATTGATTCTAGGTTAGAAATTTCAGAAGAAGTAAACCAAATTAACTCGATAATTGATAAAGAAAAGATTGATATTTTCATAGGAGATTCCTTTAATATTGATGGAGAATATATTAAAGGATTGAAGCAGATAAGTAAATTTGTTGTTATATTAGATAACTTAAGAAACATGAATATAAAAGCAGATTTAATTATTAATGGGAGTATCTATGCAGACTCTTTAGTAGAAGATTTAGAAAAGTATAATCAAAGAGCATTACTAGGCACTAAGTATTTAATATTAAGAGATCAGTTTAAAAATTGTAAAAAAAGAATAGTAAATAAAAGCGTAAAAAATATTTTAATAACAATGGGTGGGGCTGATCCTCTTAACTTAACTCCCAAAATAGTTAGGTTAATTAACGAAATAGATAAAAACTTAATAGTAAACGTAGTTTTGGGAAGTGCATTTCAAAACATAGAGGTTTTAGAAGAACTTAGTGAGAAAATACCACAAGTATCTTTACACTATAATGTAAATAATATGGCTGAGTTGATGTCTATAAGTGATATTGCTATTTCAGCAGGTGGCATAACCCTTTATGAATTGGCTGCAGTGGGGACCCCCACCATTGTGATAACACAAGCTTATAATCAAATATTACCCACTAATGTATTTAGTGAAAAAGGTATTGTTAAAAACCTAGGTGATGGTAACAAGTTACAAGATGCTACATTTATAGAAGTATTTGAAGAATTATTAAGTAATTATTTTAAGAGAAAAGAAATGTCTCAGTTAGGACAGCGTATTATAGATGGAGAAGGGACCAATAGATGTGCATCTGAAATTATAAAAATTTATAGTTCACTACTCAAATAGATTGTTAACAATAATTATTTGAGAAGATAGGATTAATAGACTTAGTATTTAAATTATATTATAAACATTCTTTTTAAATAAATAAACAGAAGGTGCTATTATGACAAAAAACTTTATACCCTACGGTCAACAATGGATAGATGAGGATGATATTAGGGAAGTAGTTGAGGTGCTACGGTCAAACTATTTAACAACCGGTCCTAAAATAGAAGAGTTCGAAAAAAAATTCGCTACGTATGTTGGAGCAAAGTACGCTGTAGCTTTAGCCAACGGTACAGCGGCATTACATGCTGCTTGTTTTGCTGCTGGAATAGGTGAAGGAGATGAAGTTATTACAACACCTATGACCTTCGCAGCATCAGCCAACTGCATTTTATATCAAGGTGCTACCCCTGTATTCGCAGATATAGACCCTAATACCTACAACATTGATCCCGCAGATATTAGAAGAAAAATTACACAGAAGACAAAGGCGATAATCCCTGTTGATTTTACTGGACAACCTGTATTAATAGATGAGATTATGGCTATTGCCAATGAACACAATTTGATAGTGATTCAAGATGCCGCCCATTCACTAGGAGCAGATTATAAAGGAAGAAAAATTGGATCTATAGCTCATATGACAGAATTTAGTCTGCACCCAGTTAAGCATATAACCACCGGCGAAGGTGGAGTAATTACTACTGATGATAAAAGCCTTTATAATAAGCTTAAATTGTTTAGAACCCATGGAATTACACGAGATAGTGAACTATTACATAATAAAGAGGAAGGCCCTTGGTACTATGAACAGTTGGAGCTGGGGTATAATTATCGAATTACTGATATCCAATGTGCTTTAGGAATAAGCCAACTACGAAAACTAGATGATTTTATTTTAAGAAGAAGAGCTATAATAAAAAGATATAATGAAGCCTTAAATAGACTAGAAGGAGTTGTAATTCCATACCAGGAGCAAAATACAAATTCCAGCTGGCACTTATATATAATAAAACTAGAACTAGAGAAATTAAAAGCAAATAGAAGAGCAATATTTGATGCTTTACGTGCTCAGAATATTGGTGTTAACGTTCATTATATTCCAGTATATTATTTTCCATATTATCAACAAATGGGATATACTAAGGGATTATGTCCAACTGCTGAAAAGTTATATGAGAGCATTATTACTATACCTTTGTTCCCGAAAATGTCAGATACAGATATAGAGTATGTGATAAATGTAGTGTCTAAAGTAATAAACTATTACTTAAAATAAAAGAAACCAGGTTACAGTTATTTGCTAAATCAACTGCTTCTTCACCTCAAAGGGAGATTCAATATATTTTATTTCCACAACGGTAATGTGAAAGTCTATTTCACTTAATGACAACAACTCAACATATAAATTTCCTGTGTTTAATAACTTTTGAAGATAGTTTTGACTGACTCTTACCAAGATAACCTTGTAAAACAAATTCACTTCATCTATTCTTGTAACTAGAGAGATGCTTTTATTAATAATTATCTTGTTATTAATACAATCAAAAGTTGTACGGTTGTGGGACTCCATTAATAGTGATAAAATCTCGTATAGTAATACTCCTAAAAATGCAATCAGTAATGCTATGGCTATATAGGAAAGGTTCAATAATGCAAAATCTGTTAAAGATAGCTTGGTTGCTAATGGACTCACTAGAGAGTCTCTAAAACCCATATTATACCTATGAAAAATATTATTCTTTATTCTTATAAAAAAAGAATAAGTAATTATAGTTATTAAAAGCTTAAAAAGTAAAAACAATAAACTGCCTATAATGCCTTTGAAACTAGACTGAATGCAAATAATTTTCTCATCCATTTCAACACCTGCTTTCCTTTAACATAAATATATAAACTGAGCTTTAAAAATATGCCTGTATTACCAGTTAAGAAGGACAAACTTAGAGTATAATTATGTATTTTATATTTGCTATTTAAAGTATAATTATTTTTGTATACCCCCAAAAAACATAATTAGCACGTATTATATAAAAAGCTATATCCACATTAATTACCATAAATTACATAAAATTACTGGGTAAACCGATAAACTGTAGGAGAGGGGTGTAAACTCTATGAAATTAGTAAACTGCTCCATATGTGGAGAACTTTTCAGAAGCAGAGATGGAGAGATTTGTGACAACTGCTCTACAGAAAAAGAAGATAGTCCCTATAAAAAAGTTAGAGACTATATAAGCTCTCACCACAGAGTGAGCTTAGTAGAAGTTACTCAAGCTACAGGTGTAGATGGAAGAATAGTATTAAAATATATAAGGGACAACAAGGTATCCCTAGTAAAAGGTGAATTAGATTAATTTCATCCAACAAATAAAGTTAATAATTAAAAAGACAATAAGAGATTAATAGACTATTAAGCAGTCTATTATTTTTTTGTTCTAAATTTTAGAATTATATGAATAAAATCCTTTGTCAAATAAATAGATTTGTATTATAATAATATTATTATTATTACATGGACAAATGTACATATAGTATGTACAAAAAAAATTTCCCGTATATTAATTTTAACCCATATAATATATTTTTTACATAATATTACCACAAGGTTTCAAATTTAAATACATTCAACAACAGTCTTCTATCGAGGCTGTTTTTAATAGTAAGCACCACACATAAATGGTAGTGTTATATTCCCCTTTACTTTTAGGGAATATATAGATGAATGTAGCATATAAAAGGGAGGAGAAAGAATGAAAAAGAGTATATGTTTCTTAATAGTACTTGTTATGATGTTTGCATTATTGGCAGGCTGTAGCGAAAAAGCACCTACTGGCGGTGGAGCCACTACTGATGATGATGTTATCAAAATTGGTGTATTTGAGCCCATTACAGGAGCCAATGCTGCTGGGGGAGCCTTGGAGGTTGAAGGTGCTCAATTGGCAAACAAGCTATATCCAGAAGTATTAGGAAAAAAGGTTGAATTAGTTATTGCAGATAACAAGTCAGATGTAGTTGAAGCAGCCAGTGCAGCAGCTAGACTTGTTGAACGAGATAAGGTTGTTGCTATAATAGGTAGCTGGGGGAGCTCATATTCAATGGCAGCAGGTGACATCGTTAGAAATCAGAAGGTACCTGCAGTTGCTGCATCCGCCACCAATCCACTTGTTACACTAGATAACGATTTTTACTTTAGAGTTTGTTTCCTTGATCCTTTCCAAGGAACCGTTATGGCAAATTATGCTTATAACAACCTTGGTGCAAGAAAAGTAGCCATCATCCGTGAGGTTAACAATGATTACGCAGTTGGATTGGCGAAATTCTTTGAAGATGCATTTGTTGAATTAACAGGTGATGCTAATGCTATCTTGGAGGTAACAAATTATAATACTGGTGACCAAGACTTTTCATCACAGTTATTAAATATAAGTCAAAAAAATCCAGATGTTATATTTGCACCAGGAAACTTTACAGAGTCTGCATTAATTATTAAGCAAGCAAAGCAATTAGGTATAGATATTCCATTTATCGGTGGAGACACATGGGAAACTCCTGAGTTTATTGATATTGGACAGCAGGATGTTGAAGGGGCAGTATTCTCTACATTCTTTACATCAGAAGTACCAATTACCAGTGAATCAGAAATATTCTTAAAGGAATATAGAGCGCAATATGGTAAAGAACCTGCAGCAGTAACAGCTCTTGGCTATGATGCTTACCTTGTTATACTTGATGCAATTGAAAGAGCAGGATCAACAGATCCAGAAAAAATAAGAGATGAAATTGCTAAAACTAAAAATTTCCCAGGAGCAGCAGGAATCATAACATTAGACGAAAATGGTGATGCAGTAAAGAGTGCAGTTATAAAAGTAGTTAGAAATGGTGAATTTGTATATCTTGACACAATTGAACCAATAGAATAACACAAAAAATGGTATGCTTCCTTCTGTTATGGAAGGAAGCATACTATGATTTACAATATCTATGAGGTGGTGGAATGTCTATGAGTTTTAGCTTGTTTATGCAGCACCTTACCAATGGTATTTCACTGGGCAGTCTCTATGCCCTGATTGCAATCGGTTATACAATGGTGTATGGAATTTTACGATTAATAAATTTTGCCCATGGTGAAATATTTATGATGTCGTTATATTTTGCCTTCTATGGAGTAGCAATCTTTGCTATGCCTTGGTATGTTTCATTTATAGTAACAGTTATCATTACCTGTATGCTGGGCATGCTTGTAGAGAGAGCTGCTTATAAGACCTTAAGGGATTCACCTAGAATAACAGTTATGGTTTCCGCTATAGGAGCTTCTTTTTTTCTGCAAAATCTAGCTGTTGTTTTATTTGGTGGAAGACCAAAGGCCTTTCCAACAGTTCAAATATTTACTGATGTAATTAAAATTGGTACAGTTTCACTACAACGGTTAACACTTATAATACCAGTTGCAACAATTATGTTATTGTATTCATTATTATACCTTGTTAACAAAACAAAAACAGGAATGGCTATGAGGGCTGTGTCAAAGGATCATGAAACAGCAAGACTAATGGGGGTAGACGTAAACAGAACAATTACAATTACTTTTGGCATTGGTTCTATTTTAGCAGCCTTTGGTGGTATTATGTGGGGAATGAAATTCCCACAAATTCAACCCTTTATGGGTGTAATGCCAGGCTTAAAATGCTTTATTGCAGCAGTAATTGGTGGTGTAGGCAATATTTATGGTGCAGTAATTGGTGGATTTATTTTGGGAATTGGTGAAATTATGCTGGTGGCAATGCTACCTCAGTTAACCGGCTACAGAGATGCCTTTGCCTTTGTTTTGCTGATTGTAATACTGTTATTGAAGCCTACAGGAATTATGGGTGAAAAAATATCGGAGAAGGTGTAGACTATGAAAAAAAGAGACATTATATTAACTATCATATCTATTAGTGTATTAATTTTATTTCTTATGTTTGCTAATTCACGGTTTGATTCCTATCAAATTAGGATCTTAAACCTATGCGCTATATATACCATATTAGGTCTTAGTATGAACTTAATAAATGGTTTCACAGGTTTGTTTTCCCTAGGACATGCAGGATTCATGGCTATTGGTGCCTATGTAACAGCCCTACTTACCATGCCAGCGGCAGTAAAAAATCAAAATTTCTTTCTTCAGCCTATTGTACCATGGTTGGAAAATGTAACAGTTCCCTTTCTGCCGGCTTTACTGATTGGAGGAATTATGGCTGCTATACTGGCTTTTATAATTGGTGCACCTGTATTGAGGTTAAGGGGAGATTATCTTGCAATAGCTACACTAGGCTTTTCGGAAATTATACGTATTGTATTTACAAATACACAAAATATTACAAATGGAGCCCTTGGTTTAAAATCAATACCAAATACTACAAACCTTTGGTGGAGCTTTGGGTTAGCTGCTTTGACTATTATTTTTATGCTGTCTCTTATAAATAGTAGCTATGGCAAAGCATTAAAGGCCATAAGAGAAGATGAAATAGCTGCTGAAAGCATGGGGATTGGTCTTTTTAGACATAAAATGCTTGCCTTTGTTATTGGAGCCTTTTTTGCAGGAGTAGGAGGGGGCCTTTTAGGAAATCTACTTGGTGCTATTAATCCTGTAATGTTTAGATTTATACTTACCTTTAATGTATTACTGATAATTGTACTGGGTGGCATGGGCAGTATTACTGGTACAGTAATTTCAGCTTTTGTTGTCACCAGTGGTCTGGAATACCTAAGAGTTCTTGATGAATCCATTAATTTAGGTTTTGTCCGCTTGCCTGGTATACCTGGGCTTAGGATGGTGGTTTTTTCTAGTCTTTTAATGATTGTTGTTATCTTCTTTAGAAATGGATTAATGGGAACAAATGAGTTTAGCTGGGATGGACTCTTTGCTTTGCTTAGAAAAAGACCCTCTTTCCTTAAGCGGGAGGTGGGACGCTAATGGAATTATTGAATACTAGCAACATAACTATGAAATTTGGTGGCCTAACTGCTGTTAAGGAATTAAATCTTGAGATTAATAAAGGCGAAATTGTTGCATTAATAGGACCAAATGGTGCAGGTAAGACTACTGCATTTAATATGATTACTGGTGTATATGCTCCTACATCCGGTAGAATATTTTTGGGCGAGAGTGATATAACTGGAGCTAAGCCCCATTTAATTACTAAAAAAGGACTTGCTAGAACCTTTCAAAATATTAGGCTATTTAAAGAGCTAAGTGTTTTAGATAATGTTTTTATTGCTAACCATCTTCATTTGAAGTCGAATATTTTCGAGGCTGTATTGCATTTGCCAAGATATAAAAAAGAAAAGAAAAGTATTCTGGAAAAATCCTTGTTTTTGCTAGAGAAGCTTGATTTACTTTCATTTAAAGAAGACAAGGCAAAAAATCTACCCTATGGTATGCAGCGGCGTTTAGAAATAGCAAGAGCACTTGCAACTAATCCTCAAATATTACTATTGGATGAGCCTGCCGCAGGAATGAATCCACGTGAAACAGATAACCTAACAAGCTTTATTAAAGACATTAGAGATGAATTTGAACTAACAATTTTCTTGATTGAACATCATATGTCTGTGGTTATGGGTATTTCTGATCGTATCTACGTACTTGACCATGGAGTTACTATTGCTGTGGGTAATCCTTATGAGATTCAAAATGACCAACGTGTTATTGAAGCCTATCTGGGGGTGAGTGAGGATGCTTAAAATAGAGAATCTTTGTGTTGCTTATGGCTATGTCGAGGCTTTGAAGGGAATCACTCTTAATGTTGAGGAAGGTAAAATTGTTACACTAATAGGGGCAAATGGTGCAGGTAAAAGCACTACCTTAAAGGCTATTGTTGGATTAGCCAAAGCTAAAAGCGGTAGTATCACTTACCAAGGAAAGAACCTGCTTCAAGAGGAAACTAAAAACATGGTTAGGAATGGTATTACTTTAGTGCCAGAGGGTAGAAGGGTATTTTCTAACTTATCTGTTTTAGAGAACCTGAAAATAGGTGCTTTTTATCGAAAGGATACTAAAAAAATAGAAGAAGATCTAGAGTGGATTTATGAATTATTCCCAAAGTTAAAGGAAAGAACGTGGCAACAGGCAGGAACCTTATCAGGAGGAGAACAGCAAATGCTTGCTGTAGGAAGAGCCCTTATGTCTAGACCTAAGCTGCTTATGATGGATGAACCATCTTTAGGCTTGGCACCTTTAATAGTTAAGGAAATCTTTAATATAATAAAAGAAATTCACAAACAAGGGGTTACAATACTCCTAATTGAACAGAACGCCAA
Organism: Alkaliphilus peptidifermentans DSM 18978; assembly: GCF_900101495.1. Taxonomy (GTDB): domain Bacteria; phylum Bacillota; class Clostridia; order Peptostreptococcales; family Natronincolaceae; genus Alkaliphilus_C; species Alkaliphilus_C peptidifermentans. The sequence goes on along the minus strand of NZ_FMUS01000019.1, from coordinate 16,437 downwards.
TGCAGCGCTAAAAATTGCAGATGAGGCATATGTTCTTGAAACAGGAACCATTACCATAAAGGGAACTGGAAGTGAATTGTTGAAGGATGATGAAATCAAAAAGGCATACTTAGGCGAAAGTCATGGGTAGGTAGCAAAAAAAGCACCCTTTGGGCGCTTAAATAAAATCTAGTCACTAGGAAGGGCTTCCAATAGGGATATTAATCGTTGAATTAATTCCTCAGGAAGCTTTTCTGCTCTATTGGTTAATTGCTTTATTAAGCTTTTTTTTCTAGCTTCATAGGTAACGTCATTATCTTTTACCAATTTTTTTAGTTCAGTAGGAAAATAGTCTCGGCCCAAAAGATAATCGGTTGACACCTCAAAAAAATCAGCAATTGTAATAAGTAGGTTTTCATCCTTTGGGAATCTTGTACCTTGCTCGTAATTACTAATAGCTTGTCTACTAATATTAAGAATTAGTGCTAAATCCTCTTGTCGTAAACCTTTTCTTTCTCTCAATATTTTAAGTCTAGCTGAAAAATTCATAAATAATACCTTCGCTTCCTATTGAAGTACTTGCATTAATGGTAGCACAATTCATATCCCACAAAAATATTTAACACAAAAAGTGTCATTTGTGTTGATTGGACACGAATAGTAGCGTATAATGGTAATATATAGAAAAACAGGGGTGGGATGGGAGAATATGATAACTTATGACAGCTTTAAACAGGTGGTGTTGGAGGATATTAGTAAAACGTATCAAATAAATTTTCAACTGAGTCATCGTGAATGGATAGATGCAGTGGAACAAGTTCAACGTGATTTATTGTACAATAGGCTTTATTTTCAGAAGGAAGTAACCTATGACGATTTTGTAAATCGTCTATATATCTTCTTATCAATGAAGCTTAGAAATCATGCTGATATGTAAAGGTAATATTTTTATTTGCCAAGCAGTTGTAAAAGAGCTCATTAGAGCTCTTTTTTTTCATACTTTTTAATTCTATATAATTGTACTTCTGATATAGTCTGAGATTAGTTGGTCATATGCACTCATTAGTCTATAAATTACAGGGTTTTCACTTGATTTAAATGGTTTATCATCAATAGAAGAAATAGGTAATATTTTAGGTGATGTACCTGTAATAAATAACCCATCAATTTCATCTAAAAAAGAAACTGGGATAGGGCACTCCAAAACTGGAACATCAATTTTATTACATAAATAAATAATACGACTTCGAGTAATGCCTTCTAAAACATCCTTTGAGGGTGCAGTATAGAGTGAATTATTTTTTACCAAAAAAATATTTGACCTACTTCCTTCAGTAATTTCACCTGAAGTATTCACTAGAATAGCTTCATATACTTTCTTTTCAGCAATTGCATTATTTAGCAACTCTCTTTGCTGATGCATTATTACCTTTGCATTAGGGTTAGTACGTTCAGTAGAAAATAATATTGTTTTAACACCTTCCCTATAGTGAATCTCACTAGGATAATTACTTGGAATAAAGAACAAAATAACATTTGGTATCTTAGTATGCAATTCATTAACAACTATCTTAATGTTATGATTTATTACACTATTTATCTGTGTAAGCTTAAGTATTTGAGCTATCAACTTATTTACCTGAGGTTCATAAGAAGCGTTTAAAAGCATAATGGATTTTTTTAATCGATCTAAATGCTCTTCGAGAAAAAGTGGAGTACCATCCATAATACGTACCACCTCGTACACAGAGTTGGCTTTTTTTATAATATCAGTATTAAAATCTTCAACAGTAAAAATCTCGTCATTATATATATAATATTTAAGATCAACATCCTTGGTTTTATTAATCATTGATACTCACCTCCATAAAAGATAACTTTATTTTAACATTAATTATATTAAATTATAAATAGTTTTTGTTGCACACCCCCCTAGTAGGGGGTATAATAAAGTAAGTAAATAATAATTGAGAGGATGAAGATATATGACAAATGTAGTGTTATATGGAGCTGTAGGAATAATTTTACTTATTTCTTTCTATAAAGATAAGAGTAAAACTAAAATGGCTCTTAAAAAAGCATGGAAGGCCTTTGAAAATATTCTGCCGCAATTTTTAGGCGTTATAGTTATAGTGGGAGTCATGTTATCTCTTATTGATCCAGAGACAATCGGTATTCTTGTAGGTAATCAGTCTGGGTGGGTTGGTGTAATTCTATCATCTGTTATCGGTGCCATTACACTAATACCAGGATTCGTTGCTTTTCCATTGGCAGCTTTACTGCTTCAAAATGGTGCGGGAGTAATGCAAATAGCGGCCTTTGTTTCGTCTTTAATGATGGTAGGGGTAGTAACAATTCCTGTTGAAATCAAGTACTTTGGAAAAAAATTGACTCTACTAAGAAATACCTTGGCATTTATTTTTTCATTTATAGTAGCATTAATCATTGGAAGGGTGGTACAGTAAAAATGAAAAAACTCTTCAGAAGATATATATTTTTCATGATAGCCTTGTTAATTTTAGCTATTTTAACATTTATTAATCTAGAACTAGGAAAAAAAGCTGTTGGCATTGTGGGCTTCAGCTTTAGGGAAATGGTAATGGTTATTCCACCTATATTTATTCTATTAGGGTTACTGGATGTATGGGTTCCAAGGGAAACGATGGTTAAATTCATGGGTGAAAAGTCAGGTTTAAAGGGTATTTTACTTTCCTTTTTTATAGGCTCAGCAGCAGCAGGCCCACTTTATGGGGCATTTCCAATAGCTGGAGTCTTTATGAAGAAAGGAGTTAAATTTAGTAATGTTCTCATTTTCATTGGTGCATGGTCAACAACTAAAATCCCAATGTTTTTATTTGAAATAACAGCATTAGGAAAGGAATTTGCCATTACAAGATTATTAATAAATATACCAAGTATTGTTTTTATTTCATATATTCTAGATAAGCTTGTAAAACCGTCTGAAAAAGAAGTGCTTTATGAAAAAATGTACTCCATTTAATTAATATTGTTATACTAATTAAAGCGCTAAAATCCATATATTGTTTAAATCAGCATAACTCAAACTAAATTTGGAAACTATGAAATGTTTAATCTTATGGATAAAAGATTAAACATTTCTTTTAAATTTACCGATAAACATAATAGATAAAAATATCATGAGGAGGGAGCCAACCATGAAGATTGAGGGAATACAAAGTGGAGTAAGCTATCCACTTAGTAAAGGTATCGGGCAAGGAAGCCGTGAGATAACTAAATCATTTGAAATGAAAGGGCTTGGAGATGAGGTAATAAAGAAAGAAAGAAAGTATAATGAAGAGCAGCTTAATAAAGCTATTGAGAAAGCTAATAAGAGCTTTCAACCCTTTGACCGTAAGTTTGAGAGAACGATTCATGAAAAAACTGGAGCAGTAATGGTTAAGGTAATTGATAGCTCCAATGACGAGGTTATTAGGGAGCTACCACCAGAAAAAATATTGGACATGGTTGCTCATATGCTGGAGGTTGCTGGTATTCTCCTAGACAAAAGAGGCTAAATAATGTAATTTGAAAGAGGTGATTTGATGAGAATCGGAGGTATTGCATCTGGTATAGATACAGAACAGATGATTAAACAGTTAATGAATGCTGAACGGATGCGAGTCAACAGATTTCTTCGTCAAGAGCAGACATTAAAATGGCGAATGGAATCCTACAATAATGTAAATAAAAGCATGGCTAATTTTATATTGAATACAAGGAAAGAGTTTGGTCTTAATGATATTTCAACAAATGGAACAATACGAAGTGGGGCTACCAATAGCTTTACTTGGGTAAAACAGGCTAATTCAACCAATAACGCTGTTGTTTCTGCAACAGCCAGGGCTGATGCTATGAATGGAAGCTACACTGTAAAGGTAGAACAATTAGCTGATGTTGCAAGGCTAACCAGTGAAGGTAGCTTAAAGGGAACTGTACTTGACGACGACTTAAAATTTATAAATGGTGGTAGTTTTAAAATTTCTACCCATACAGGTGAAGAGGTAATAATTGATGTTAATCCAGTTGATGGAGAACCAAAGAATATTCATAACTTTGTAAAGCAAATTAATGATGCTGGAGGAGCACTAGGGATTCGTGCTGCCTACGATAAGGATCTAGATCAATTACTGATTGTTTCTAGAGCAACGGGAGAGAAAAGTCATATAAAGATAACTGAAATAGACGGTGCGTCACAAGGCTATGAAGATCCAAATGAACCAGGAGAATTTATTACCTTAGCATCAGCTATTTTCGGTGCAGTAAATATTAATGAAACTGATACAGGAGATGTAAAACATCAAGGTGTACAATCAAGAATATTATATAATGGAGAGACAATTGAAAAAGATACCAATAACTTCACAATATATGGTGTGGACTTTAATTTAAAAGCCACTAGCCCAGAAGAAATTAAGATTAATGTCCATACTAATGTTGATGGAATCTATGATAAAATTAAGTCCTTTGTAGACAGTTATAATGCCCTTATTGATGAAATGAATGGAAAAGTAAACGAAAAACATTATAGAGATTATGCTCCACTAACACAGGAAGAAAAGGACTCTATGTCAGATAAGGAAATAGAGCTGTGGGAAGAGAAGGCTAGAAGTGGGCTTTTAAGGAATGATGAGGTCATTAATAGAACTCTACAATCCATTAGAAGTAATTTGTATGAAAAAGTTGAGGGTGTTACCGGTAGCTTTGAACGTATAACAGACTTAGGAATTACAACTGGTTTTTATAAAGACGGTGGAAAACTAGTTATAGATGAAAATAAGTTAAGAGCTGCTATAAATACCGATCCGGATGGAGTTCTCGATATGTTCTTTAAGGCTCCAGAGACATCTTCTACTGGTAAAGATCGTATGGAGCAATCTGGCATATTACAAAGAGCCTATGATGGGCTGGTTACTGGAATGAAGGAAATTATACGACATTCTGGTACTGGCGAGGATGCTGGGGTCTATAGAAGTATACAGTCAAATATGCTAATAGATTTTGTTTCAAAGCATAGTAGTATTAGTGTTATTGATAGAGACTTAAATCAATTAAACCTTAGAATAGCCAACGAGGAGCGGTTGCTGGCTAGACGTGAAGACAGCTACTGGAAGCAATTTACCGCAATGGAAAAAGCAATGGCATCAATGCAGCAACAAAGCATGTGGTTAATGTCTCAAATGGGTATTGGGGCATAGGGTCTATAACACAAGGAGGAAATAGTCATGGCAATGAATAATCCATATAATCAATATAAAGAGAATAGTATAAAAACTGCAAGCCCTCAAGAACTGACACTAATGCTCTATAATGGTGCTATAAAATTTATAAATCAGAGCAAGATATTTATTGAAGAGAAAAATGTATCTTCTGCCAACGAAGCATTAAAAAGAGCTCAGGATATAATAGAAGAATTAAATAATACTCTAGATATGAAATATGATATTTCTGACAGATTAAGAACCATTTATACTTATATATTAGAAAGGCTTCGGGAAGCAAATATCAAAAAGGATATTACACCATTAAATGAGGCGATGGAAATGGTAACAGAGCTTAGAGATACCTGGAAGGAAGCTATGAAATTAGCAAAAAATGGGAATAGGTGATTATATGAGATCTGAAGAACTTGTGTTGGAGCTCCAAGGTATATGCAATGAAAAGCTAAATATTATGCAACAGATGCTGGCATTAACAAAAGCACAAAATGAATCACTGTTGGATATTCAAGATGAAAAAATTGATTGTCTTAATCAAATAATTGAGGAAAAGCAAAGCTTAATTGAAATTGTCAATCAATTAGACCACGATTTTTTAAGAAGCCTAGATGTACTTAAAAAGCTATTAAATATTGATTCATTAGAGGAGTGCAGCCGAGAACCTGTTAAAGGCTTTAAAGAATTAAAAGGTATAGTTGAAGAAATAGTGGGTATTAGTGAAGAAATGAGACAGCTAGATAAGGAAAATATGCAAAGAGCAACTTCAAATATGGATGAGCTAAAAAAACAACTAAAAAGCATAAAAGTAGGACAAAAAGTCACTAATAGCTATAATAGAAAATATGTGGAAACACCCTCTATTCTTATTGATAAGAAGAGGTAAATAGGATATAATACAAGAGTACTATTGAAGGTCTGTGGTTGTAAGTCCATGCCAGTCGCAGGCAAAAGGACCCACGTAAGATAGTTAAAAGAACTATTGATCATGGTGCGGCTTAGAGGTAAGTCCTGCCGGTAAACCGAGAGGGGTAGTAGTGAAAGTAACCCTGAGCGAACCCTCCAGCAGGCGAGTGTGGGGTAAAAAACCAGGTCAGCTTCATGTACATTTTTTAAAAGCTTTTGACATTGTCAAGGGCTTTTTTATATAATAAGAAAGTTCTACTTTGTTATTATATAAAAAAGGTTGAGTAATTGCTACTCAGCCTTTAACTTTATTGATATTAACTTAATGTATTTTTTGATTTATTATATGCATCTGACAATTGCTCGCTAGGTGCATCATAAGGTTTTTCCCACCCTTTTTTGATAGCCAGCTCTGAAACAGAAGTATGTCCTACTAGTACTTGATTCAAGCTTGATGAATACATTGCTTTTAGCTCTGGAGTTGGAGCAGCCATACTGGCATTCAGATATGCTTGAGCACTAGTAGCAGCACTGGCCATCATACTATTAGCAATTACCTCATCATTTATATCTATATTATCTTTAACTCTATTAGCAAAGAAAGAAGTCATACTATCGCACCTCCCCTGTTGATGTAATGTGATTTTCATTAATGAATTGTTGAATTCCTTTTATTCTACCCTCTGCTGCTAAAACACCTGATTCAGCTTGTTTTTTCAAATCTTCATCTGTTATTAGAGCCTGCATAGCTTTTGAAACTGCCAAACCATCCTTCTCCATTTTTAATAAGCCTGTTAATGATAATAGTTCACCTTCTGTAAGCTTTCTCATTTTTTACCTCCAATAAAATATTTAGTGTCAAAGATAGTTTGTGAGTTATCGTGTAAGTTATTCGCGAAAATAGTATAAGGAAAATAATACAATAATTACACTTTCTAGTAATGAGCTTTATCAAGTTTATGATATAATAAATAAAACTTGTTTAGGAGGGATTAGCAAATGAATTATAAGATGCTACATACTTGCATTAGAGTAATGGATTTAGAGAAATCTTTAAAATTCTATAAAGAAGCGTTAGGGTTTGTAGAAACAAGAAGAAAGGACTTTCCGGAGCATGAATTTACTTTAGTATTTTTAAGTGACCAAGCACGCCAGTATGAATTGGAGTTAACTTACAATTACAACCCAAACAAGCCCTATGAAATAGGAAATGGATTTAGCCATGTGGCAGTTTCAGTAGATGATTTAGAAGAATCTCAAAGAAGGCATGAAGGAATGGGCTATAAGGTTACAAAACTAATTGGACTTCCAGGTAGTCCGCCAAGATATTATTTTGTAACAGATCCAGACGGATACGATATTGAAGTTATAAGAGCAAATTAGAAAAAGTAAAGACTGCCCTTTAATCAGCAAAAAATTGACAATATTATTATTTGTTAGTAAAACCATAACATAAATACATTAAAACAGGAAGAAGGCTTAAAGTGTAATGATTATTGCTAATGTCTAATAGTGTCGTAATAGAAAAATTTTAGGCATTATTCAACTAATAATGTTTATCATTTTCATTGGAGGGGTATTTATAATAAATAATGAGGTTGTCCATATTTATTAACAAAATATACACAACTCTTGTCCTTGTAAAATTAGTTATCAACAAACTTATCAACATTATCCACAACTAAACAACTAACATATGCACAAGGAATTATATTATCCACAGATTTGCAAATGATAACAAATACCAGAATAGTATCATATAAATACAATTTATTCTATTCATATGCCATTAAACTTAGGATTTGAATTTTAAGTTTTTATCATGGTAACTATAGAAAATGAATATACTAATTAAAAGCTAAAAAAGTGAAACTAAGCAATAATATAAGATCAGGTTTTCCATAGTCTGCTGAAGATTTAAAAAATTAAATAAGAGTATAGAAATAAAAAAAAAAATGTACATGCCTGTTTGATATTTATAAAATAGGGTAAACATAGAGATAACACATTATACAATTGAATAAAAAAGCATCAGTTGAAGACATATCTTTTAGGCCGCTGATGCGGCTTAAATTATATAGAAGTGAAAGGAGCTGGGACTATGAAGGTCATAGTAAGCGGAAGAAATGTAGAAGTGACAGATGCTCTAAGGAATTCAGTTGAAGCTAAAATTTCTAAGCTCGAGAAGTATTTTAATCGGGATGCGGAGGCACAAGCAACCTTATCTGTTGAAAAACAGAGACAAATTATTGAAGTAACTATACCAATTGATGGATCCCTTTTAAGAGCTGAGGAAGCTACCGATGACATGTATACTTCAATTGATAAGGTAGTAGATAAGCTGTCTCGACAACTTAGAAAGCATAAAACTAAACTGGAGAATCGTAATATTAAATTTGAAACAATTCGTTTTGAAAACATACCAGCACTAAAGGAAGATGAAGGTTTTATTGAACCCAAAATCGTAAAAACAAAGCGCTTCGCAATCAAGCCCATGAGTTCAGAAGAAGCAGTTCTGCAAATGGAGCTAATAGGCCATAATTTCTTTGTTTATGCCAATTCAGATACTGATGAGGTTAATGTGGTTTATAAAAGAAAGGATGGAAACTATGGCTTAATAGAGCCAGAGTTTGAATAGATAGATACATAAAGACGGCAGAGATGCCGTCTTTCATATTGAATAGATTTAATTATTTAACAATTTCGATTTTTAAAGATTTAAAAAATAAGAAGGAAAATGCAAAAAAAAATAGAAATATTAAATGAATTAAAATTACTTTCAAAATCTGAGGGGTAGTGTGATTTTGTATGATACTTGAAGCTTTAATTTTAGGAATGATAGCTGGGAAACTTAGAGGTGGTCAATTTAAGCGTCTAGGATTTTTATCTCTTAGATTTCCTTTTATGGTGCTGTTATCTTTTATAATACTGCTGGTTACTTCTATTATGATATCAGTCGGTAATCCAATTGTAATAGAACATAGAATGAAATTGTATATATTGGCATATTGTCTATTATTCATAGTATTATTTTTTAATCTACATAATAAATCAATATGGTTTATTTTAGTTGGAGCTATTGCAAATTTTGCCGCAATTGTTCTGAATCAAGGTAGTGTACCTATCAGTATCGAAGCACTTGAGACCTTGGATTTTCAGAATATGCTTACATCTATTAACACAGGCTTGTTGCCTAACTATATTCCTTTGAGCGAAGCATATCCTTTAACAAACTACTTAGGCAAAAGATATATAATCCCCTTTGCTTATCCTATTAAACAAATTTTCAGTATTGGAGATGCATTGATATCAATTGGATTGTGTTTTTATATACAAGGAGTAATGAACTCAAGAATATATCGAAAGGCCTCTGGTGTTATAAAGTTTGATAACTACGGGAAAATAAGAGGATAAAAAGAGCTAGAAAGTTAAGAGTTAAGAGTGAAGAGCAAATATACTTTTAAATTACATTTAAAAAATAAAAGTTGAGATGAAACTTCTCAGCTTTTTTTACGTATATATGTTAAGGGTATGTCAATTGTGTTAGACTAAAAATAATGATAAAATGGTAAAATAAGCTTACAACAATATAGGATAGAGGTGGTTGCAGTGAAAAATGTATTTGAGAAGCTGTTCGGTACCCATAGTGAGAGGGAATTAAAAAAACATAAAAAGACAGTAGAACAGATTGAGGCATTAGCTCCGCAATTTGAAAAATTAACCGACAGTGAGTTAAAGGATAAAACTAGACAATTTAAAGAAAGATTAAAGTCAAATGAAACCCTTGATGATATACTGCCAGAAGCATTTGCAACAGTAAGGGAAGCAGCTTGGCGTGTGTTGGGAATTAAACATTATCCTGTACAAATTTATGGTGGAATTATATTACATCAAGGACGTATAGCAGAGATGAAAACTGGTGAAGGTAAAACCTTAGTGGCTACTTTACCTGTGTACTTAAATGCCCTAGAAGGTAAAGGGGTACATGTTGTAACTGTAAACGATTATCTTGCAAAACGTGACCAAGAATGGATGGGTAAGGTTTATCATTTCTTAGGTTTAACAGTAGGAGTTATAGTCCATGGATTAAGTCCTAAGCAAAGGCATGAGGCGTATTTGGCAGATATAACATATGGTACAAATAATGAGTTTGGCTTTGATTACCTAAGGGACAATATGGTAATATTTCAAAAAGATATGGTTCAAAGAGAGCAAAATTATGCTATAGTTGATGAGGTCGATAGTATTTTGGTTGATGAGGCAAGAACACCTCTTATAATTTCAGGACAAGGTGAAAAATCAACTAAGATGTACTTTGTTGTTGACCAATTTGTGAAAACTCTTAAAAAAGAAGATGATTTTAATATTGATGAAAAGGCAAATACTGTTACATTAACAGAAGAGGGTATTGAGAAGGCAGAAAAATACTTTGGGATAGATAACCTTTCCGATGTAGTAAATATGGAAACATCCCATCATATTAATCAAGCTTTGAAGGCTCAGAACTTAATGAAATTAGATAGAGACTATGTTGTAAAAGATGGGGAAGTTGTTATTGTTGATGAATTTACTGGCCGATTAATGTTCGGTCGAAGATATAGTGATGGACTTCACCAAGCAATCGAGGCTAAAGAGAAGTTAGATATTCAGCGGGAGTCAAAAACCTTAGCCACCATTACCTTCCAAAATTACTTTAGAATGTACAAGAAGCTGGCAGGTATGACAGGTACTGCAAAAACAGAGGAAGAAGAATTTGTTTCCATATATGGAATGGATGTTATTGAAATACCAACAAATAAGCCTGTTATCAGGGAGGATTTCCCCGATAGTATATATAAGTCGGAAAAAGGGAAATTTTTGGCCCTTGTAAATGAAATAGAAGAAAAATACAAAACTAAGCAGCCGGTACTTGTTGGTACAATTTCCATAGAAAAATCTGAAGAATTGTCTCACCTACTAAAGAAAAAAGGAATTCCCCATGAAGTATTAAATGCAAAACAGCATGAGAGAGAGGCAGAAATTGTTGCTCAAGCTGGTAGAAAGGGAGCTATTACAATAGCCACTAATATGGCTGGCCGTGGTACAGATATAATTCTTGGAGGAAATCCTGAGTTTTTAGCAAAACAAGAAATGAAAAAGCGTGGCCTTAGCGATTACATTATTTCTATGGTTACTAGCCATGAAGAAACCAACGATGAAGAATTAATAGCAGCAAAGGAGCTATATCATCAGCTACATAAGACCTATAAGGTTGAAACCGATAGAGAGAATAAGGAAGTAATTGAGGTAGGCGGTCTCCATATAATTGGTACGGAAAGACATGAGTCTCGACGTATTGATAATCAGTTGAGGGGACGTGCTGGTAGGCAAGGAGACAAAGGCTCAACACGTTTCTATATTTCCCTTGAAGATGATTTAATGCGTTTGTTTGGTGGCGAAAAAATGCAGGGGCTTGTTGAAAGACTTGGGTTAAAGGAAGATGAAGCAATAGAGCATGGTATGCTTAGCAAGTCCATCGAGAATGCTCAAAAAAAGGTTGAAGGAAGAAACTTTGGAATACGTAAACATGTTTTACAGTACGATGATGTAATGAATAAGCAAAGAGAAGTTATATACGGTGAAAGAAAAAAAGCTCTATTGGGAGAAGATATGTATCTTCATATATTAAATATGGTTGGGTCAATCATTGATGAAGCGGTTGCCATCTATACAGCAGATGCTCAATACCCAGAGGATTGGGATTTAACTGGATTAGCTGAATATCTTGAAGGAATCTTCCTTAAAAAGGATTCATTGGTTTTTGATAATATTGAAGACTTAACAATTGAAACCTTGAAGGATAAACTAACTAGCTTAGCAAAATCAACATATGAAGCTAAGGAAATTGAAATAACCCCAGATAGAATGAGGGAAATTGAAAGGATTATTTTACTACAGGTAATCGACACTAAATGGATGGATCATATAGATGCTATGGATCAGCTTAGACAAGGAATAGGCTTAAGGGCCATTGGTCAGGAGGATCCTGTTAGGGCATATCAAATGGAAGGCTTTGACATGTTCCAGCAGATGATAAAGAGCATTCAAGAAGATACAGTAAAATATTTATTTAATATAGAAAAGGAATATAATGCTGAAAGAAAACAAGTGGCCACACCAATTGAAGCTACCCATGGAGGTGGAAATAGACCTTCAACTGTTAAAAAAGAAAATGAAGTGGGAAGAAACGAGGTATGCCCTTGCGGTAGCGGTAAAAAGTATAAAAAATGTTGTGGATCATAAAATGAGGTGAATCAATGATAAACTTAGATAATTATAAGCAACAATTATTAAGCATGGTTGATGAAATTAAAGAATTGAGGGCTTCTCTTTGACATTGAACAGGCACAGATTTTAATACAAGATTATGAAGCAAAAATGGCAGAGGAAGCTTTTTGGGATGAACCCCAGAAAGCTCAAGAAACATTAAAGAAAGCAAAGCAATATAAAGATAAGGTAGAAACCTATCAAGAACTAATTAGATCATATGAAGAGATTGAAACAATGATTTCTTTTATTGAAGAAGGAGAAGCTTCCTTTGAAGGAGAGCTCCTTAAAGGAATAAAATCACTAGAAGAAAATATTGAAGAGACTCGTTTGACTACATTGCTTAAGGGTGAATATGATAAAAACAACGCCATTGTTTCTATACATGCAGGTACTGGAGGATTAGATGCTCAAGATTGGGCAAAAATTCTTATGAGGATGTATACTCGATGGGCTGAGCAGCGGAGCTTTAAGGTGAAAATACTAGACCTACTTCAAGATCCTGAGGCAGGAATAAAGAGTGTTTCCTTTATGATAGAAGGTATAAATGCATATGGGTTTCTCAAATCAGAAAAAGGAGTTCATCGTCTTGTACGTATCTCTCCCTTTGATTCTTCCGGGAAGCGACACACCTCCTTTGCCTCAGTGGATATTATGCCAGAGATTGATGAATCTGTAGAGGTGGATATTAAACCTAATGACTTGAAAATTGACACCTATAGAGCAAGTGGTGCTGGTGGGCAACATGTAAATAAGACAGATTCTGCAGTACGTATTACACATTTACCAACTGGGATTGTAGTTCAATGTCAAAATGAAAGATCACAGCATACAAATAAAGACGTTGCAATGACTATGCTAAGGGCTAAACTATTTGAATTGAAGGAACGAGAGCAAAAAGAAAGAATTGAAGATTTACAGGGAGAATACAGTCAAATAGCGTGGGGAAATCAAATAAGGTCATATGTATTTAATCCTTATAATTTAGTTAAGGATCATAGAACAAATATTGAGGTTGGCAATATTCAATCAGTTATGGATGGAGATATTGATACCTTCATAAATGGATATTTAAGAAAAAATTTAGGATTAATCTCCTAAATTTTTTTCATTTTATGTATACTCATAAAGGTTTTTTGTTAATTATGTCGAAATGTTATACTTTAGGAAATTTATTCAAGGAGGCTTCTTATGAAGGGATTAAAAGAAATAAATAAAGAAGGCTATATCAGCACTGGAAAGCAAAAGACCATAAAAAAACAACTGGTATTAGTTACAATGATCATGATACTTATACCAATTATTACCATAACAACATTAAGCTACTATATTGATTCATCTAATATTCTAGAAAATGCAGAAATGAGCAACAATAATATTTCTGAATCCATCGCGTTGCAAGTTGACATTTATATGGATTCATTATCTCAAATGATTAGATTGATGGCAGCTGCCCAAGACTTTACCCAAATGGAAGATCATGAAATCAATTTATTATTTAATAGCTACACCTTTCAAAATCGTGCCTTTAAATCCTTTCGATACATAGCTACAAATGGAGATGTAGTAGTTGATAATGCAAGAAGAGCCACAACTAATGTTTCTAATGAAGAGTGGTTTACTGCTGCAATGGGAGGTCAATTATTTATAACTCCGTCTATAGGAGATAAACAAAGTTCTGATGTTGGATTTATAGTTGCTGTTCCCCTAAGGACTAGCAATGGAAACAGAGCAGGGGTTATGGCTGCTTTAATAGGCTTTGATCAAATCAATGATTTGGTAAAGGATGTACAAATAGGAGAAACAGGTTATGCATATGTTATTGATAATGAAGGCTATGTTGTAGGTCATCGCATTGCTTCAGTGTACACATATGGTAGATATAACGTATTTCAAGGTGATTCAGCGGATGTTATAAAAGCGGCTTCAGGTGAGGTGAACTTTCTTGAAGGAATTAATAACGAAGGAAGAAATGTTTTGATTTCAGCCGCCAGTGTAGGAGACTTAGGATGGAGAGTAATTGTTGAACAAGATAAAAGTGAAATATTAGAAATAACTAAAGCAACCTTAATTAGAAATATAATTGTAGCACTATTCTTTATAGTTATATCTGCCCTAATGATTTATATCTTTGCTAAATTTTTTACAAAGCCCATCACTAGCCTTGTTAGTAGTGCCAATAGAATAAAAAGTGGAGATTTGAGAGAACGTATAAAAGTTGATTCTAACAATGAAGTAGGTCAGCTACAAATGGCATTTAATGAGATGGCATCGTCAATAGCTGATATTATTAATCAAATTATTGGTACAACTTATGAGGTTAGTGGTTCCATATCTGATTTAATGGATAATGCCGAAATGACCTCTAGAGCTGCTACTGAGATTTCTAAGACAATAGAGCATGTTGCTATGGGTACAACAGAACAAATGGATAGTGTAGAAAAATCCACTGGTGCTGTCGTGAAAATGGTGGATGGAGTTAAAAGAGTTACTGAGAGTGCTGCTACTGTAGTGGTATCAGCTGAAAATGCTTCTTTAATGGCTCGTGGAGGAGTGGAAAGCATAGACGAAATAAAGAACACTATGGTTCAAATAACAGCTGTTGCTCAAAATACATTTAATCTTGTTTCAGAGCTAGACAAGCATATAAAGGAAATTGACCGAGCTGGACAATTAATAACTCAAATATCAGATCAGACCAATTTATTAGCTTTAAACGCTGCAATTGAAGCTGCAAGAGCGGGTGAACATGGAAGAGGCTTTACTGTAGTAGCAGAGGAAGTTAGAAAGCTTGCTGAACAGTCCAGAAATGCATCTAAAGAAATCATAAACCTTATTGGAAAAATTCAAATAGAAACAGGTAAAGCGGTTGTGGCTATGGAGGAGGGGATCCAAAGCGTAGAGGTTGGAAATCAAGTAATAAATAAGACAGCCAGTTCATTTACAAGTATATTAGAGGAAACCGATAGTGTTACATCATTAATGAAGGAGCTATCGACAATTATCGGACAAGTTTCAACAGAGGTTATAGAAGTAGAGGGTGCCATTAATGATGTTGCAGGAGTTTCTCAATCGACAGCCGCAGGAGCTGAAGAGGTTCTTGCAAGTGTTCAAGAACAAGATGCATCAATACAGCATATGACAAATTCAACTGTTTCTTTAGGAGAAAAGATAAAGAGCTTAGAAAAGCTAACAACTAAATTTATACTAAAGGATGGGGACAATTTTAAAAAGCATACAGAGCCAATCGAAACTATTTCTGAAGAAGTGAAGGAAGAACCGGCAATGTTAGTTGAAGCTGAAGAAATCAATCAAAGCCAAGAATTTTCAGAAATAGAGGTTGAAAATTCAAAGTATGAAGAGGCTACATCAGCAGAATACCTAGAAATAGATGAAACAAAGGAAGTTGAAATAGTTTTAGAAGAACTAGAAGATAAGGCTATAGGTTTAGAAGAAATTGAAGAAGTTGTGGCGACAGATGAAGCAACGCAAGAAATAGAACAAAGTGAAATTGAAGACTCAGATATTTATGAAGTAAATATTGAAGAGGTAGATATTGAAGGAGCTAAAAGGATTGAAGAAGAAATAGAATTATCCGATGTAGATGAAGAAACAGAAATTCAGGATGATACTGATGAAGATCAAGAAAAAGACTCATAAAAAAGCCCCTTAGGGGCTTTTTGAGGTTGATTACAAACCACCAGATTTTATCTAATCTGGTGGTTAAATTCTTTGTAAATTGATTTAAATGAAATTTTTAATTGTTTCTGCTACTAAACTATCAAAAACCCAAGATTATTCCTGGACTTTTGATAGCTTAGTGGCTATTTTTTTGATATTTTGTGCAGTAGCAGTCATTAAACACTGCATCTGAACTAAATGGAGTCCACGATAGTGGGCATACCTAAGGCCGTGCAATTCCTTTGCGTCAGCAAAGATTCTTTCCACGGTTTCTTTTCTGCGTTTATAGTAACGCTTACCTTTTTCAGTTTTCATAAATCTTCTAGCCTTA
>NZ_FMUS01000039.1 GCF_900101495.1 Alkaliphilus peptidifermentans DSM 18978 | reverse complement strand
AGAGAAATAGACCAATGGATGAGAAGACGCATAAGGATGATTTACTGGAAGCAGTGGAAGAAAATCAAAACGAAATTCACAAATCTAAAGAAGCTTGGTATCGCCGAAGGCAAAGCTTGGGAATTTGCAAACACAAGAAAGAGCTACTGGCGAACAGCCAATAGCCCAATTCTAAATAAATCTCTTACTAACCAAAGGTTATCAGACCTAGGTTATCTATTCTTCTTTAATTACTATCAACAAGCATGTGTAAACTAAAGAACCGCCGTATACCGAACGGTACGTACGGTGGTGTGAGAGGTCGGTAGATAAAATAATTATCTACCTCCTACTCGATCTGGAATAAACCGATGACTGAGCTTTTAAGCCATGATTTTTTGATTTAGATTATCCCATGATAGGTGGCACTTCATAAGGGATTTATAAACTTGCCTTATAATATGAATGAAGGAATATTTAGTTGCTAATGCTAAACACAAAATGATATTTAGTAGAATATGAGAAAAACAAAAGAAAAGTATGATACAATACTAAGTAACAAAAGTAAAGAATTTACACTTTTACATATCTGAAGGGAAAGGAAGATGTAATTTGACTAGAGTTGATGGAAGAAACTTTGATGAAATTAGACCTGTAACTATTACAAGAAACTACACTAAATATGCCCACGGATCAGTATTGATTGAAATGGGAGAAACAAAGGTGATTTGTACTGCCACCATTGAGGATAAAGTACCACCATTTTTAAAAAACACCGGGAAGGGATGGGTTACTGCTGAGTATTCTATGCTTCCTGCTTCCACACAGATTAGAAAAATTAGAGAATCAAGTAGGGGCAAGGTTGAGGGGAGAACACAAGAAATTCAAAGATTAATTGGAAGAGCCTTAAGGTCCGTCATTGATCTTGACGCTATAGGAGAACGAACTATTTGGCTAGATTGTGATGTTATCCAGGCCGATGGCGGTACCAGAACAGCTTCTATAACTGGATCATTTATAGCCCTCATAGATGCATTAAATCATTTAAAATCAATAGGACAAATAAAAAAATTTCCTATTAAAAATTACATATCTGCCATAAGTGTAGGTGTAGTTGGTGAAAAGCCACTTCTTGATCTATGCTACAAAGAAGATTCAACTGCAAAGGTTGATATGAATATCGTTATGACAGATCAAGGTGAATTTGTTGAGGTGCAGGGAACAGGAGAAGAAGCTCCCTTCTCAAGGAAGGATTTATTAGAACTATTGAGATTAGGAGAGCTGGGGAACCAACAATTGGTTAAATTACAAAAAGAAGCTCTAGGAGAGCTGGCGGCAGAAATAGGGAGAAGGGAAGAATAACAAAAGATGAATAGAGAAAGACAAATTGCTATAATAGCTACTGGAAATTTACATAAGTTAGATGAGATAAAAAAAATACTTTCAGAATTTCCCTTCGATATAAAATCAATGAAGGATGTAAATCTGGAAGGTTTGGAAATAGTAGAGGACGGTAATACCTTTGAGGAAAATGCATTAATAAAGGCTAGAACTGTTATGAAAAAGACAGGGTATGTCACCATAGCTGATGATTCGGGACTTGAGGTTGATTGCATAAACAATCAGCCAGGAATCTATTCAGCAAGATTTGCAGGTGAAAATGCCAACGATGCTAAAAACAATGAAAAACTATTAAATATGATGAAGGACATTCCGGAGAATGAAAGAGGAGCTCGATTTGTTTGTGCTATGGCAGTTGTGTTTCCCAACGGTGATGAGCTTGTATTAAGAGGAGAATGTAAGGGGATAATTGGACAATCGCCAAGAGGTAAACAGGGGTTTGGCTATGACCCACTATTCATAGTACCTCAATATAATCTAACCTTTGCAGAGCTAGGTGAAGAATTAAAAAATAGAATAAGTCATCGAGCAGTTGCTTTAACGAAGCTTAATAAGCTATTAGAGGACAAGCTAAGGAGTGAGTAAACCATGAAAGTGACTGTTGCAGTAATGGGAGATACTCACAACCAATTTCAAATAATCAATAAGCTAAAGGATTATATGAAGGATGTAGATGTAATTATTCATACTGGAGATCATTATGATGACATAAATTACATTAAAAAAATATACAATAAGAAAGTTATCGGAGTAAAGGGTAATTGTGATTGGAATGGTAGTGATGTCCTTATAGAGGAAATCAATGGCAAGATTTTTTTTATTTGTCATGGGCACCAGTATAATGTAAAGTCAAATTTAAATGGAATATTTTATAAAGGCAAGGAAGCTAATGCAGATATAGTAATTTTTGGTCATACCCATATACCCTATTATGCTGTAGAAGAGGATATGACTCTGCTTAACCCTGGTAGCCTTGCATTTCCAAGAGCTGGATCAGACAAGTCCTTTGCTATACTACAAGTGGATACATTAATAAAAGTTAAGCTAATAGCTTTATAAATACAATTGATTAAGACCAAAACATGAAAAACGTTAGATAATTAAAGATATTTCATGAAATATGAAGTATATTACATTCAATTAATGTTAATTATAATTGATAAAGATTATCGCCAATTGACTCTCCACTAAAATTTATGTATACTAAATATCGCTGCTGAATATGATACCTGACTAGGTGATTGACAAGCCTTGTTATAGGTGGTATAATCATTAAATGTCGGGAAAGCAACAGCGATGATGCGGGTGTAGTTCAGTGGTAGAACTTCAGCCTTCCAAGCTGACCGCGAGGGTTCGATTCCCTTCACCCGCTCCAACATTATATGTGCCCATAGCTCAGCTGGATAGAGCATCGCCCTTCTAAGGCGAGTGTCCGGGGTTCGAATCCCTGTGGGCACGCCATATACTATTTATAGTCATGGTGGGTGTAGTCAAGTGGTTAAGACACAGGATTGTGGCTCCTGCATTCGTGGGTTCGAATCCCATCATCCACCCCATAAAACCAATGAGTAATGAGTAAGCAATAATTAGTAATTAGCAATGAATGATTTAATATTATAAAACAAAAAAATAAATATCTAATATAAAAAAATTTACAATTGTAAATTTTCTTCATTAATTAAACATTACACATTCAACATTTGTCATTTATTAATATTGGGATATAGCCAAGTCGGTAAGGCAACGGACTTTGACTCCGTCATCCGCAGGTTCGAGTCCTGCTATCCCAGCCATAAAAAAATTCATGTTTTGCGGGTGTGGCGGAATTGGCAGACGCACTAGACTTAGGATCTAGCGGTTTATCCGTGGGGGTTCAAGTCCCTCCACCCGCACCATACTAGAAATCAGAAATCGGTTAGCCAGCAGGACCGAAAAGAAATAGAGTTTTCGTAGAAAACTTCACTTTGAATTCAAACACTCAGACCTCTGGCACACTGACTTCTATCTGCGGAAGTGGCTCAGTGGTAGAGCATCGCCTTGCCAAGGCGAGGGTCGCGGGTTCGAGTCCCGTCTTCCGCTCCATTTTATTTAAAATAACAAAAACGTAATATATATGCGCCCTTAGCTCAGCTGGATAGAGTTGCAGACTTCGAATCTGAAGGTCGGGGGTTCGAATCCCTCAGGGCGCGCCAGTGATTTTAAGACTTCTGGAGAATAGTAATTCTTTAGAAGTCTTTTTTGCTACTACCAATACTACAACTGGATAAACTTTTATGAATATTGAATGTGTAAATAGGATTCTACGACAAAAAATGGACACAATATCCTTATGTATGATACTATTATATTTATGGAAAAATTAATACTAAAAACAGTTAGTTATTTGTAGGATACTGGTGATTTTTAGTGGAATAGGATCAAATTATTGGAAAAATAAAATAAGGGAAATAGATATCTTGTAAAATTAAGATGTAATGAGTTTGAATAGAAGGGAAGGGTTCATTTGAGTAATGATAAAGTAACATATGAGTTACCTGACAATTTTGAGGAGTTAAAAAAAGCTGCCTTCCGCACAGCTAATTGGAGAGAACGAATGAAGGCGGTAGAAGAGTTAGGTCAATGGAAGAGCCAGGAAACAATAGAAATTCTGAAACGTGTAGTTGCTGATGATGCGGCGTATAAGATTCAAGAGGCTGCCTATAACAAACTCAAAAATTTCGGCGAAGATATTTCTTTACCAGCTAGAAAAAAAGGCGAGCCGATTAAGGGTATATCAAAAATTCTATTAAGGATCAAAAAAAGCCTGCCAGAAGATCATACAGTAGAAGAGTTCAAAGAGAAGCTTAAAAAAATGCGACTTGATGTATACGATACATATGAAGCTGAAAAAGGTGCTGATTTTGATCAGTGGCTGGAAAACACATGGGGATCCTTATCTAGGAAGTAGTTTGATGTTTTTCTGGATATGTTCACCTAAAGTTATACAATTATTATGGAGTTGGATCGGGGATTGAATCCCTCAGGGTGAGCTATTATTTAACTTCAAGTTTTAGTACTTGGAGTTTTTGGTGTTTAAAATGACTCCTACAGGTTATATGGTTCTATATCAATACAAGGAGTATGTTTATTACTTTTTTGTTACATTCTTCTCTTAAAAAGTAAAATTATGTTATAATTATATGGAAAATTTAGACAAGGGGGAATCCAAAAATGAGCAAACAATACTTAAAAGGGTTAGTTTCAGGGATTATAATTACTATTCTATTAACTTCAGTAGTCTTTGCCTCAACAAAAACCATTGATGTTCTTTTTAATGGGGTGAATATTGAGGTAAATGGTCAAAAGGTAAACGCAGATAATATACTCTATAATGGAACAACTTATGTACCTTTAAGAGTAACAGCTGAAATGCTAGGAATGGAAGTAGGTTGGATTCAAGAGACAGGTACAGCTACATTAAAAAGTAAAATTATACCTCATGCTGAAGATTCAGAGAATATAGAAGACTCAAGGAATTTTGAATCTAAAGAATTAAAACTACTAAGTATCACCAGTCCTATTACCGCTGCTTCTGAAGCTAGTATTACTATAGCTGGAACTCCTAAATCAACATATTCTATTATATTTGCAGATCCTTATATAGGAGAACCGTTAGAAGCTAAGGTGGCAGGAGAAGATGGTAAAGTAAATTGGACTTGGAAGTTGGATCAAAGGAATAAACCAGGTAATTATGCACTTACAATAATAGATTTTGATTCAGGGCAAGTAGTTACCTCAATATTAGTTGTAGAGTAGTTGAAAGCAGGGTTTTTCCCTGCTTTCTTTATTTTTTGAATGAATAATTTAAAAGTTAACCAACTGAAGCTACTATCCTGAATGGGTATTATACTCTCATTTTCTGCATAAAATACAAATCTTCTGATAAATCCAATTGACATGCTAGTATACTAGTGTTACAATGAAATCGTTAGTAAATATAATTAAAGTAGTATAAAGGAGGAGAACGTATGAAAAGGAAATTAGCTTTAGTAGTAACTGTTGTATTGGTACTAGGTTTACTTGCGGGGTGTAGTGGAGAAACAAAATCTGATGAAGTTTATACCCTTAAGATGTCTACACAATTAAACGAGTCTAGCCCTATGGTTCAAGGGTTTAATGATTGGGCAGATAGGGTAAAGGAAAGAACTAATGGTAAGGTTATTATTGAAATTTTTCCATCAGCACAGCTAGGTAGTGATGAAGATGTTATAGAGCAAGCTATTCAAGGGGTAAATGTTGCAGTTTTAACCGACGGCGGAAGAATGGCAAACTACGTTAATGATATTGGAATCATTGGAATGCCATATATTGCAGCTAATTACGATGAATTATTGGCTATTACTGAAACCAGTGTTTTTGATGAATGGGTAGATGAACTATCTAAGGAAAATGGTATAAGGGTACTAAGCTTTAATTGGTATGATGGGCCCAGACATTTTCTAACCAATAAGCCTATTACTACACCAGCCGATTTGAGCGGTGTCAGAGTTAGAACTCCTGGTGCGCCTGTGTGGTCTGAGTCTGTAGCTGCAATGGGTGCAACACCAATTGCAATGGGATGGACTGAAACGTATAATGGAGTTCAGTCAAGAGCAATTGATGGAGCAGAAGCACAACATACTGCTACTTATGGACAAAGATTATTTGAGGTTCTAAGCTATATAAATAAAACAGAGCATTTTCAGTTAGCAAATGGGATTATAGTTGGGGAAAAATGGTTTAATACATTACCGGAAGAATATCAAACTATTCTAGTTGAAGAATGCAGGGCAGCAGCAGCCAGCAATGCCCGGTTAGTAGAACAAATTGCTGATGAGTATGAAGACAAGATGGTTGAAGAGGGAATGACAGTAATTGAAGTAGATAAAGAAGCCTTTAGAAAAGCCGCAGAGGCAGCCTATGATAAATTAGGATTTTCTGATCTAAGAAATAGAATTTATGAGGAGTTAGGCAAGTAATCAGGAGTGATATAGATGAAAAAAATATATAGCACATTTTGCAGATTAGAAGAAGTCATAGCAAGTATATTCCTAAGTATAGTAACATTGATGGTTTTTTTATCCGCTGTGGCAAGAACTATAAAATATCCAATTAATTGGGCACAGGATGTAGCACTGCTCTTGTTTGCTTGGGTAGTTTTTCTTGGGGCTGATGTAGCCCTAAGAGAAGCTGATTTTGTTAGTGTGGATATGTTTGTGGCAAAACTACCTAAAAAACTGCAGAACATATTATACTTTCTTTGGTATTTTATAATACTTGTTTTCTTAGGTATTCTTATCCGATATGGAGTTCCATTGAGTTTAGAAAACTCTAAGAGACTGTTTCAAACCCTGGGTATAAGCTATTCATGGGCAACCATGAGTGTTCCGGTATGCTCTGCTTTTATGATGCTGACTATTATATTAAAATTGCTTAACAAGATTAAAAGAAGAAAGCAGGTGGATAGCTAGTGGGTCTTGTGGTAGTAGTATTTTTCATATTTCTTTTATTAGGTATGCCAGTAGCCTTTGCTATTGGAATATCCGGAACAGTATTTTTTGCAACAACTCCAGGACTACCCTACACCATTGTTGTTCAAAATGTTGTAAGATCTACACAAAGCTTTACATTGCTAGCTATACCACTTTTTATTTTCGCAGGTAATTTAATGAATAATACTGGTTTAACGACAAGATTAATTAAACTGGCGAACTCTCTAACAGGACACATGTATGGGAATCTAGCTCAGGTTTCATGTGTGCTGTCTACTATGATGGGAGGGGTTTCTGGTTCTGCCAATGCAGATGCAGCAATGCAATGTAGGGTTTTAGGGCCTTCCATGACTAAGAGAGGCTATAGAAAGGGTTATTCAGCAGCTGTAAATGGAGTCACCTCTCTGATTACTGCTACGATTCCGCCTAGTATGGGACTTATTATTTATGGTTCGGTTGGAGAGGTCTCCATAGGAAGACTTTTTGCAGCTGGTATTGTTCCTGGTATCATGATGATGATAGCTTTAATGATTACTATAAGATATACTGCAAAAAAAAATGGATATATGCCTGAAAGTAAAGAGAAGCCTTCTTTAGGAGATGTTGGTAAGGCCTTTTTAGAAAGTATATGGGCATTGATGTTTCCAATAATACTATTGTTTGGTATAAGAATGGGTATATTGACTCCTTCTGAGTCTGGAGCCTTTGCAGCAGTGTATGCAATATTTGTAGGAGTGTTTATTTATAAAGAATTAACCTGGGAAAGGTTTAAACTAACTTTAAAGGATAGTATAAGAGACATTGGTATCATAATGATACTGGTGGCTTTATCAGGAATTTTTGGTTATGGAATTGTTTATGATAGGATTCCACAGCAAATGGCTGAAATTTTAACAGGTATTACTTCAGATCCAATAATGTTGATGTTTATTGTTGTTTCAATGCTGGTTTTTAGTGGGATGTTTGTTGAAACAACGGTTGTTACTTTGTTGTTGACGCCAATACTTCTACCCGTAGTTACAAGGGTAGGAATAGATCCGGTGCAGTTTGGTGTAGTTATGATGTCCATTGTAACCATGGGAATTATAACACCACCAGTTGGAATTGCTCTTTATACTACTTCCAATATTATGGGATGTAAACCACAAGAGACAGCTAAAGAATCAATACCATTTATTATAGCAATATTAGGTGTTATAACATTATGTATTTTATTTCCTAATCTAGTACTATTTATACCTAATATGATTTTTGGGAAGTAGAGGTGAGAAAAATTGAAAATGATTTTACGTTGGTTTCCATATGGAGATGACAGTGTAACTTTGGAGCAAATCAAGCAGACACCTGGAGTATCAGGGGTTGCAACCTGCTTGCCTAAAATACCTGTGGGAGAAGTTTGGCCACTAGATGTCTTAGAAGAGCTAAAAAAAGAAATAAATGAAGCTAGACTGGAGATGGAGGTAATTGAAAGTGTAAATATCCATGAGGATATAAAAAAAGGACTTCCGTCAAGGGATAATTATATAAACAATTATATTAAAACAATAGAGAATTTATCGAAGGTGGGTGTCAAAATTTTATGCTACAATTTCATGCCTGTAATTGATTGGGCACGAAGTGAATTGGCCCACAAGCTTGAGGATGGAAGCTATGCTATGGCCTATAGACATGATGAGGTTGTAAAAATGAATCCATCCATCATGGCAGATGTTATGGCCCAAAAATCTAGAGGATACTCCTTGCCAGGCTGGGAGCCTGAAAGATTAGAGCAAATGGCTGCAGATATAGAGTTTTATAATAATATTACTACTGAGGAATACTGGGAAAATATGAAATATTTCTTAGATGCTGTAATTCCATATGCTGAAAAGCATGACATTCAAATGGCTATTCATCCAGATGATCCACCATGGCCCTTATACGGGTTACCAAAGGTTATTACCAATGCAGAGAATATTAGAAAATTCCTTAGTCTCAACTCAAGCAAATATAATGGATTAACCTTATGTACTGGAAGTCTGGGTTCTAATATTAATAATGATATGGCAGAAATCATACGTGAATTTTCTGGAGAAGGCAGGGTGCATTTTGCACATATTAGAAACCTGAAGCATCTCTCTGAAAAGGATTTTGATGAATCTGCACATTTAAGTCAATGTGGTGATTTAGATATGTTTGAGATTGTAAAAGCATTCAATGATACAGATTTTGATGGCTATATAAGACCTGATCATGGAAGGATGATTTGGGGAGAGAAGGCTCGACCAGGCTATGGGTTGTATGATCGTGCTATTGGTGCAAACTATATCTTGGGGTTGTGGGAAGCCCTTGAGAAAATGAAAAAAATGAAATGAAAATGTATACACCACATGTCAAATATCATGTGGTGTATACTCAATTTTAAAATAAGAAGGATTGGGTGATAAAATGTTAGAGATGAATGCAAAAACTTTAGAAAATAAGAAGGGATGGGAAGAAAAAGGAATGATTCTCCCTGCCTTTAATTATAGAGAGATGGTGGAGGAGACTACGAAATCTCCTATATGGATTCATTTTGGGGCAGGAAATATATTTCGTGGTTTTATTGCACAATTACAGCAAGAGCTTTTAAATCAGAATATAACAAACAAGGGCATTATTGCAGCTGAAACCTTTGACTATGAGATTATTGACAAAATATATGCTCCTTACGACAATTTGACGATGCTTGTGAGATTAAATGCAGATGGTAGGATGGATAAGGAAATTATTGCAAGTATTGCAGATTCAGTTAAAGGGGATATGTCTAGTGAAGCAGAAAAGAAGAAGTTAAAGGATATCTTTAAAAACCCCTCACTTCAGATGGTGAGCTTAACAATTACGGAAAAGGGCTATGCTATACAAAATGCTAAAGGTGAATTTATGCCAGTTGTTCTACAGGATTTTGAAGCAGGACCAGTTAAACCAAAGCATACCATGAGTATTTTAACCTCTCTGATGTACGAAAGATATTTAGTAGGTAAAGCTCCTTTGGCAGTAGTAAGTATGGATAACTGCAGTCATAATGGTGAAAAGCTTCATAATGCTGTTTTGACAATTGCTAAAGAATGGATTAAGAATGGATTTGTTGAAGAAGCTTTTTTAAACTATCTTGAGGACGAAAACAAAATTTCTTGTCCCTGGACCATGATTGACAAAATTACACCAAGGCCATCAGAAGTCGTAGAAAGGGAATTAACAGGAATGGGAGTTCAAAACATGGCACCTGTTATAACTACGAAAAATACTTTTATTGCCCCCTTTGTGAATGCAGAAGTCCCTCAATATTTAGTAATTGAAGATAATTTCCCTAATGGAAGACCAGCACTAGAAAAAGCCGGTGTATATTTTACAGATCGGGAAACGGTGAATAAAACTGAAACTATGAAGGTAACCACTTGCTTAAATCCTCTTCATACTGCACTTGCAGTCTATGGCTGTCTTCTTGGGTATACCAGTATTTCAGAGGAAATGAAGGATACACAGCTTAAGCTTCTAGTTGAAAAGATTGGTTACCAGGAAGGGATGCCAGTGGTGGTAAACCCTCAAATTATTAAACCAGAAGATTTCATAAAGGAAGTTATAGAAGAAAGACTTCCGAATC
The DNA here is from genome assembly GCF_900101495.1 of Alkaliphilus peptidifermentans DSM 18978. Taxonomy (GTDB): domain Bacteria; phylum Bacillota; class Clostridia; order Peptostreptococcales; family Natronincolaceae; genus Alkaliphilus_C; species Alkaliphilus_C peptidifermentans. The sequence goes on along the minus strand of NZ_FMUS01000039.1, from coordinate 15,216 downwards.
CTTATATACCAGATACACCACAAAGAATTGCCACTGATACAAGTCAGAAGGTTGCAATAAGATTTGGTGAAACCATTAAGTCCTATGTTGCAAGTGATGACCTTCAGGTTGAAAATCTTACCTTTATACCATTGGTTATTGCCGGTTGGTTTAGATATACTTTGGGCATAGATGATAACCTTAGAGCTATGAAGGTAAGCAGTGACCCAATGTTTGATGATATTCAAGAATGCCTTAAAGATATAAAAATAGGAGATAGAAGCTCATATAAAGGGCAATTGGTACAATTTCTTTCTAATGATAATATTTTTGGATTAGACCTAATGGAGATTGGCCTTGGTAATAAGATTCAGGATATGTTTTTAGAGCTTATCTCAGGAGAAAATGCTGTTAGGCAGACACTAAAAAAATATCTCCCATAAAATATATATTTATAAATGCCAAATTATAGTATAATAACAAGTAATAGAATACAGTAGCTAGGAGTAAGGAGGACCTCATGCAGATAACGGAAAGATTTGAAAAAGAGACGTCACGGGATTATGCACTTCGCATGATAAAAAACAATATTATTATGCTAAATTTAAAGCCAGGAAGTATTGTTAGTGAAAATGAACTGGCTAGTGAACTAGGTCTATCTCGAACACCGGTACGGGAAGCTCTAATTGAGTTAAATAAGACACAGATAGTTGAAATATATCCACAAAAAGGCAGTTATATATCAAAAGTGTGTCCTAGTCTGGTGGAAGAAGCACGCTTCTTAAGATTGGTGCTTGAAAATGCAATGGTAGAACTAGCTTGCCAGTGTGCCACCAAGAATGATCTGGCTTTATTAGAGGAAAATTTAAAACTTCAAGAATTTTATCTAGAAAACTATTCACCCGATAAACTTTTAGAAATGGATAATCAATTTCATAAATATATTTTTCAAATCTGCAATAAGATGCAGACTTATTCCTTGATGGATAGCATGATGGCACATTTCGATCGGGTTAGAAGCATGAGTCTTCATACAGTTAAAGATATTAAAATTGTAGAAGATCATAGAAAAATTGTAGAAGCCATTAAGGAGAAAAATAAAGAAAATGGGATAGCATTTATGACAAAACATCTATCACGATATCAAATCGATAAAGATGAAATCATAAAAAAATATCCTGGTTATTTCAAGCTTTAATTGGAATCATTACTCTTGACATAGTTCTGGTTTTTGGTTATAACCATGAAGGACAGGGGCTGCGTCATGTGAAATAATGGTTTTTGAGTAACCCTGTGGGCACTTTACCGATACCAAACCTCTAATATATTGGGTGTAGTCAAAAAAATTTAATCATTATTAATTCATATAATGCAATGTGTTTTTACTATACCTAAATAGTGATTTTAATGATATATTTTTTATAATTTTTAATAAAATTGTTAACGCTTTTTTAACTACCAGAGACCTTCATAAAGAAGGTCTCAGACTGTTGAAAATCCTCCATCTTCTTCGTTGCTGCAAAAACCCAGCACCCTTACGTATTACGTATACGCTGCGTTCGCTGGTTTTTTTTGCGCCTCGAATCTGAAGAATTTTGAACAGTCTGGATATTGTTGACTTTTTCAACAGACCTTCATAAAGAAGGTCTTTTATGATTTGCGAAAGAGGAATAAGTAGCAATATACTATGCTTTTCCACATAAAAATATAGGAATCATGAGTACATCTCTATCTATTTAATTTTTCTTCAATATTTACTATATAGAGTGTAGAATTATACAAGAAATAGCTGCGGCTGCTTTTAGTGACCAGATGCTTTTTACTGGTCCATTCCATTATTTGCTGCTTTGTTGTAGTGTATAAATAAAGGAATAGTGCAAAAAATGTCGAAACAGATTAAATATATCTAATGATATAAGCATTTATAGGGGGATAAAAAATTGAGTATTAAAAAAATAATCATTTATCTTGTTTTTTTTCTGCTGGTATGCAGCTTTTCAATAGTGGTAGATGCGCTGCCAATTCAAACCATAAGGATAGCAGGAGATGATAACTATCCACCATATGAATATTTAGATGAAAAAGGTATATATAAAGGTTTTAACGTTGATATCATGCGGGCAATTGCTATTGAATTGGGTATAGAGATTGAAATTATACCCATGCCATGGTACCAAGCGATTGAAGCTTTGGAGAAAGGAGAGGTTGATGCAATTCAAGGCATGACCTACAGCCTTCAAAGGACAGAAAAATTCGATTTTAGCGATGTGTTAGTGGTGAACTCACAAGCAATCTTTGTTTTAAAAGAAACCAATTATATAGCTGAACTTCAAGATTTAAGAGAAGTGACGGTGGCCTACCAAGCTGGAGATATTAGTGAGGAAATTGTTTCTTCTATAGAAGGAATTATGCCAATAGTGAAAAATAATCAAGAAGAGTCTATGGAGGCTTTGCTAAAGGGTGAGGTAGAAGCGGCTATAGGCAATAGGCATACTGGGTTATATATTTTACAAAGAGATAGACATTTCCAAGAGATAAAGATCGTAGGAGAGCCCTTGCATGCTACTGAATATATGGCGGCAACTATTAAAGGAAATACCGAGGTGTTAAAGCTTTTAAATAAGGGAATAGAAGGCATTAAACGAAATGGTACCTATGATAAAATCTATAGAAAATGGTTCGGAGAGACATTTCTAGATAAAACGGCAATATGGAGAAAAATGCTGCTTATAACTATGTTGATTTTATTAATGACCATTATTGGCGCAACATTTACTATAAATTGGAATAGAAAACTGAAAAAAGAGGTTTTTAAAAGAACCTATGAATTAGATAAAACCAACAGAATATTACAAGAAAGAAAACATCAACTGGAGCATAGTAATCGTCTGCGGGGTAAGATACTGGAAAATATTTTTAGTGGTATTATCACCTTCAATTCAGATCAAAGGGTTTCTGCCTTTAATAGAGCTGCTGAAAAAATATTGGACAAGGAAGTTAAGGTTGATAGGGAATGGAAACAGCTGGGGTTAGATAAATTGCTGTCTTCTGCTGCATTGAATAAGGTAATGGAAGGGGAAATATGGTCAGAGAATCTTGAGTGGCATAGAGAAGGCAGTAGGAAGGTTTATGTTGAATGCAATCTAATCCCCATAAAAGATAAAGATTATGAGATGGAAGGGTTTGTTTTATTACTAAGGGACTACTCCGAAGAAAAATATTTAAGGGATATTGTTTATCACACTGACAAAATGAAATCCTTAGGAAGATTAGTCGCCGGCTTAGCCCATGAAATTAGAAATCCTTTGACGGCTATTAAAACCTTTATTGATTTGCTGCCTAATAAATTTTACAGTCAGGACTATCGGGAAAAGGTTATTGAAGTAGTTCCAAAGGAAATTGATAGAATTGATCATTTAGTTACGCTGTTGCTGGATTATGCTAGACCTAAAGCAGGGGTTCATCAATCCACTAGCTTAAGAAGTCTAATAAATGAAATAAGAGATCTTTTGTCAATCCATTTGAAGCAAAAAAAGATTGAATTTATTTATGAGATTAATGACATTACCCTATGGTGTGATGAACAACAAATACAACAGGTCTTGGTAAACTTAATTCTTAACAGTATTGAGGCTATCGGAGAAAAAGGAAAAATTGTCCTCTCCGCCAGGATAGAAAAGGATGAAGCTGTTATCCAGATTATAGACAATGGTTGTGGTATACCCGAAGAGGCCTTAAATAATATCTTTGATCCTTTCTTTACTTTAAAAACTAAGGGATATGGCTTAGGATTAGCCATAAGCTATCAATTAATAGAGGATAACAAAGGGAGAATAGAATTTTCCAGTAAAGTAGGGGAAGGAACTATAGCAAACTTACATTTACCTATAGCTAAGGAGGTAGACAACAATGCACAGCATACTTATTATTGATGATGAAATCAATATTCTAACATCGTTAAAATTTGCATTAGAAGATCGATATACTGTCTATACAACTATAGATCCACTTGTGAGTTATGAAATTCTTAACACCAGACCCATTGATTTGGTTCTTTTAGATCAGCGTTTGGCAGATTGTGACGGTTTAGAAGTTCTACAAAATATTAAGCAGAACTATCCTGGGGTTATTGTCATTGCCATGACCGCCTATGGTACTATACAATCTTCTGTGGAGGCTATTCAAAGAGGAGCCTACTATTATGTGACAAAGCCTTTAAACCTACCTGAACTATTTATATTAATTACAAAAGCTCTGGAGTACCAAAATTCAGCTGGAAATATGGATGATCTAACTAGACAGTTAAATAGTAAGCAGGATATTAAGTTTATAATAGGCTCCAGTAAAGCAATATCAAGAATTTTTGAAATAGTGGAGAGGATAAAGGATTTAGATATTAATGTGTTAATTACAGGAGAAAGTGGTACTGGTAAAGAATTGGTGGCAAAAGCTATTCACTATTGGGGAAAAAGAAAGTCAGGGCCTTTGCAAACTGTTAATTGTGCATCTATTCCCTATAACCTATTAGAAAGCGAACTATTTGGCTATGAAAAAGGAGCCTTTACTGGTGCTTCTCAAAAATATAAAGGGAAATTTCAATTAGCCCAAGGTGGTACTTTGTTTTTAGATGAGATAGGAGATATGGATTTGGCTCTTCAAGGTAAGCTATTGAGGGCTATACAGGAAAGGGTAGTAACACCTTTAGGCTCAGAAAAAAATATTCCTATAGATGTTACGTTTATTGCTGCTACTAACCGTAATTTATCAGAAGATGTAAAAAAGGGGAATTTTAGAGAGGATTTGTTTTTTCGATTGAATGTTATAACTATTGAGATGCCGCCTTTAAGGAATCGCAAGGAGGACATTCCTACTTTGGTGAGATATTTTATGGAAAAGTATAATAAAAGCTTTAACAAAAAGGTAGAAGGTATTACCCCCAGTGCTATAGAGGTTTTAGAGAATTATCATTATCCTGGTAATATAAGGGAACTACAAAACATTATTGAAAGAGCAGTAGCCCTTACAGATGGATATACCATTCAAGTGAAGGATTTTCCTAAGGAGTTAACAAAAAATGTGGTGACAAGCCCCAAGGAATGGTTTCCTTGAAACATAGGAGAGTCTCTGGAAGAGATAGAAAAAAAAGCTATTTTGGCTACGTTAGACCATGTAGAAGGTAATAAGACTAAGGCTTCCAAAATTTTAGGAATAAGTGACAGGCACTTGAGAACTAAGATAAAAAAATATGCACAAGAATAAATAAAACCCCAAATAGTCGGAACTTATTTCCTAGGCAGAATTTATTTCCTACTAAAAAAACAATAAGAGAGAATATTAAACCCCTAAAACATAGGGGTTTCCAGACTGATGAAAAAACCACATCTTCTTCGTTGCTTCAAAAACCTAGCACCCTTACGTATTACGTATACGCTGCAGTCGCTAGGTTTTCTTGCGCCTCGAATCTGTAGCTTTTTCATCAGTCTGCATTTTGATGACTTTGTCATCAACCTGAAAACCCCTAAAACAACATAGGGGTTTCTTTATGCTTTTGAACTGGCATGAATATTGCGTACATTTAAACATAGAAGTATTAAAATTGGTTAACCAATTAATACTACGTTTTGTTCTATAATTGCAAATAACAAAGGAGGCTTTATAGATGTCAATGGGTAAAAAAAACGTATTAGCTGTGCCAAACTTCAGCGAAGGCAGAAGAAAAGATGTTATTGAAGCAGTAGTAGATCAAGTTAGAAATGTAGAAGGGGTAAAGCTGGTAAGCTACGAGCCTGAAGAAGATTTCAACAGAACTGTTGTAACCGTTATTGGTGAACCAGAAGCTTTAAAGGAAGCCCTGCTTAATATGGCAGGAAAAAGCTATGAGCTAATTAACATGGAGGAACAAAGGGGTACCCATCCAAGAATTGGTGCTCAAGATACTATACCATTATTCCCTTTTAAAAATATTTCTGTAGAAGATTGCAAAAAGTTAGCAGAAGAGATAGGAGAGGAAATATACAAACGATTTCAGGTCCCTGTATATTTTTCCAGTGCAAATGCAAGATGTGAAGAGAGAAAGGCCCTTGCTTTTATACGTAAAGGACAATATGAAGGCTTGAAAGAGGTTGCACATACAGATGAAAGAAAGCCAGATATCGGACCTGCTGCATTACACCCAACAGCAGGAGCTACTATTGTAAGCTCTGATGTTGAAGGCTTAACTGCCTATAATGTTTTTTTAGCCACAGAGGATGTAAATATTGCTAAAGCAATTGCCAAAGGTGTAAGGGGGCCAAGTGGCGGTTTTTCCACTGTTAGAGCTGTAGGCATTAAGTTCCCTGAAAGGAAAGGCGTAGTAGTATCTATGAACATGTTTGATTGTAACGTTACACCTATTTATAGAACCTTAAGCTTTGTACAACAGGAAGCAGCAAGATATGGTGTTGCTGTAACGGGATCTGAAATAGTAGGACCTGTTCAATTAGACCATTTATTAAATTCTTTAGAGTATTATCTAGGCCTTGAAAACTTTAGAAGAGAGCAAATTCTAGAAACACATTTGATGGAGTAATTTTATCTTAACAAGTAGAAAGAACTATTAAAAAACTTTAAAAGAGGAGGAAAAAAAATGAAAAAAACGACGTGGGTACTTATTATTGTCATGATTTTAGCTTTATTCACGGGCTGTACCAGTGATAAAGATACAGGTGGAGAGGGTGCTAAAGAAATCTATATTGCCAGTGCCAACCCAATGACTGGAGACTCTGCACAATTTGGTGATATGAAAGTAAAGGCTATTCAATTGGCATTAGATGAAGTTAATGACGCTGGTGGTATTAATGGAATGAAAGTAAACCTTTTAGTTGGGGACGACACCGGTAACCCTAAGGAAGCTCCAAGCGTAGCTCAAAGATTTGCAGATGATAAGAAAGTATTAGCTATAATAGGACATTGGAATAGCTCTTGTACTCTTGCAGCAAGAGGAATCTACAATGATGCTAAAATGCCAGTAATTACAGATTCAGTAAACAAAGGTATTACAGATGGGACAACCCCTTATGTTTATCGTATTTCCTTAACAGATACAACACAAGCAGAATATTTAGCAGAATATTTAGCAGAATATGCGTATGAAGTAATGGGGAAGCGTAAAGTTGCTATTATGTACACCTCCAACGATTTTGGTGCTGGTATAACAGCAGATTTTTCTAGAGTATTTAAAGAAAAAGGTGGAGAAGTGGTAGCTACTGAGACTTATCATGAAGGACAGTCAATTGATTTCACACCACAGCTTACTAAGCTAAAGAATCAAAATCCAGATTTAATGTTTATAGCAGGTTACTATGTAGAGACTGCATTAATAGCACAGCAAGCTCAATCAATAGAATTAGACGTTCCTATGCTAGGAACTGATGGAATTAGTTCAGATGAACTAATTAAGCTTGGAGGAAGTGCGGTAGAAGGCATTGCATTTACAGGATTCTTCCATCCAGATGTAAAGCATCCAGGAACAGAAGAGTTTGTAAAAAGCTTTAGAGAGAAATACAATAAAGAGCCTGACACCTATGCTGCATTAGCCTATGATTCTGCTAAAGTTATATTAAAAGCAATAGAAGAAAAAGGTGCAACTAGAGAGGGTATAAAAAGCTATTTAAGCGAAGTAAAGGATTTTCCTGGAGTAGCTGGTCCAATTTCCTTCGATGAAAAGAATGATGTCACTAGAGGGATTACCATTTTACAAGTTAAGAATGGAGAAATAGTTCCTGCAGAAGTTCAACCTTAAAGAAAAAGGGACAATTTTGTCCCTTTTTTACACCAAATACCATAAAGGGGTGAGACTATGTTTTTAGACCAACTAAGTAACGGACTAGCACTGGGCAGCATCTATGCTTTGACAGCTATTGGGTTTACTATGGTTTACGGTATTATAAGATTGATTAACTTTGTACATGGTGATATTTATATGATGGGAGCATTTTTTGCATTAACAGCACTGACTGTTTTAGGAATGCCAATTGTAGTAGCTTTTATAATAGGTATGATAGGCTCTGTTGTTGTAGGGCTTATGATAGCTAAGTTTGCCTACAAACCAGTTTTTGAAGCTCCCAGAATAAATCTATTTTTATGTGCTATTGGAGCTGCAATATTTTTGGAGAATTATGCAATGCTAGTTTGGGGTCCCCAAACCCAATCATTTCCAGATATTATTACAAATCAAACCTATAATTTTTTAGGATTAAAATTTACCACTCTACAACTAATTATATTAGCAACTGCCACCTCACTAATGGTAATACTAACTTATATTATTAAATTCACAAAAATGGGTCGTGCAATGCGGTGTACCTCTCAGGATGTGGAGGCAGCAAAATTAATGGGTATTAATACTCATCATGTAATATATTTTACCTTTGCTATTGGATCTTCACTAGGGGCTGCCGCAGGAATACTAGTAGGGATGTACTATAAGGCGGTCTATCCAATGATGGGCTTTACCTCTGGCTTGAAGGCCTTTGTTGCTGCTGTTATTGGAGGAATTGGCAGTATACCTGGTGCAATGCTGGGGGGGATTATCATGGGCATTGCAGAAACCCTTGGGGCTGCTTATATTTCTTCAGGCTATCGTGATGCTATTGCCTTCATCATATTAATTATTATTTTACTGGTTAAACCATCAGGAATATTGGGCAACTCAGCAAAAGAAAAGGTTTAAGGGGGTGAAGAAAAATGGCGAATTTTATAAGAGTATCTGCTAATTTAGTTTTTGCAGTTTTTATACTTTTTATTGCAATCAAAATTCTATCCAAGATTTTTGATGCTGCCACCATAAAATATGGTACATTAAGTAAAAAGAAGCAAAGTGGGCTTTTAGCAGTCTGTGGGCTGTTGATTATTTTGTGGCCTTTGCTGGCAAAGGGATCACCCTATATAATTAGGACAAGTATCATGGCCTTAATTTATGTTGTATTGGCTTTAAGCTTAAATATGGTCATCGGATTTGCTGGTCAGCTTTCCATGGGACATTCAGCCTTTTTCGGAATTGGAGCATATGTAGTAGCATTATTAACTGTTAGCTATAGTGTATCTTTTTGGATAGCTATGCTGATGGCAGGAATTGTTGCAGCTATATTTGGATTTATACTAGGTATTCCTACCCTTAGATTAAAGGGAGACTATTTAGCTATTACCACCATCGGATTTGCCGAAATTGTTCGTTTAGTACTGGTAAATTGGACAAATGTAACAAGGGGTCCAGCAGGAATTCCAGGTATACCATCTCCGAGGATATTTGGGTTGGTACTAAGAAGCAATGTAGCTTACTATTACATTATTCTTATATTAGCTGCCCTCACAGTATTTGTTTCTTATAGATTACTACATTCCAGATTGGGTCTAGGACTTATAGCAGTAAAGGATGATGAAATAGCAGCAGATGCAATGGGGGTGAATTCTACCAATTTAAAAATTCTTGCCTTTGTTCTAGGCGGAGCTATTGCAGGTGTAGCAGGAGGATTCTTTGCTTCCTTCATTCGTTATGTAAATCCTGATAACTTCACCTATATGGAGTCTGTTTTAATTTTATGCATGGTGGTATTAGGTGGTGTAGGAAGTATCCCTGGAGTCATCATAGGAGCTGTAGTATTAACAGTATTACCAGAAGCCTTAAGGGACATATCAACTTATCGTTATGCAGTTTATGGACTATTGTTAATCGTGATGATGATTATTCGACCTCAGGGTATGGTAAGCAAAGAAATTTTAAAGGGGGGTAAACTAAATGCTGATAATGGAGGCAAAGGAGGCAACAAAGTCCTTCGGTGGTTTAGTAGCAGTAAACAAGGTTGATATGCACATTAATGAAGGCGAAGTTGTAGGATTAATAGGCCCTAATGGTGCAGGTAAAACCACTTTCTTCAATTTAATCACAGGTATTTATGAAACTACTTCAGGAGAAATTAATTTTTTAGGTCAACCCATTAAGAAGAGTAAACCCTATGAAATTGCTAAGTTAGGTATCGGAAGGACCTTTCAAAATATAAGATTATTTAAAAGCATGACGGCTCTGGAAAATGTAATGGTAGGTCAATATTGTAGGACACATGCCAATCTGCTGGGGGCTATATTAAGGACAAAAGCAGTTCGAAGAGAACAGCAGCAAATGAAGGACAAGGCCATAGAGCTTCTGAAATTTGTTGGGCTGGAGGACAAAAAAGATGAAATTGCCACCAGCTTACCCTATGGAGATCAGAGAAAGGTGGAGGTAGCTAGAGCCTTAGCAACTGAGCCTAGATTATTATTGTTAGATGAACCAGCTGCTGGAATGAATTCAAGAGAGAAGGTAGAAATGCAACAGCTTATTAAAAGAATACAAGAAAAAGGCTATACAGTCCTATTAATTGAACACGATATGAAGCTAGTAATGGGAATTTGTGATAGAATACTGGTCCTAGACTATGGCAATAAAATAGCTGAAGGATTACCAGCAGAAATCCAAAAAAGCAAAGAGGTTATAGAAGCTTATTTGGGAAAAGGAGGGGCCGCTTGATGTTGCAGGTGAAGGACTTGAATGTTTACTACGGTGGAATTCATGCTCTAAAGGGTATATCCTTTAATATCAATGAAGGAGAAATTGTAACCTTGGTAGGAAGCAATGGAGCTGGGAAGTCTACAACTTTAAGGGCTATCTCAGGACTTATCAAAAATAAAACAGGCAGCATTGTTTTTAAGGATGAAGAAATACTGGGAATGCCTTCTGAAAAAATTGTGGGATTAGGTATTAGTCAGGTTCCGGAAGGGAGGCGCATCTTTACAGGATTAGATGTGGAAGAAAACCTCTTGATGGGAGCCTATTTAAGAAATGATAAAAAGGAGATTCAAGAAGACCTAGAGTATGCCTTTAAGATATTTCCAAGACTGAAGGAACGAAGAAGACAAGCGGGTGGAACCCTTAGTGGTGGAGAACAGCAAATGCTTGCAATTGCTAGGGCGTTAATGGCTAGACCTAAAGTACTAATGCTGGATGAACCATCCATGGGATTAGCACCTATTGTTGTAGAAGAAATTTTTGAATGTATCACAGAATTAAACCAAAAGGGATTGACTGTACTGCTGGTGGAGCAAAATGCCAATATAGCACTACAGGTGGCCCATATAGGGCATGTAGTAGAAACCGGCAGCATTGCCTTCTCGGGCAACGCTGGAGATCTTCTTGACGATGATAGAGTGAGAAAAGCATATCTAGGGGAGGATTAAGTTGATAAAATTTTAATATATATCTCTAAAGCTAAGTCTGAGGGTTCCAGTCCCCCTAGGACCCGTCAATAATCAAAAAATATAGCTCTTAGCCAGTCTGTAAATCCATCAGACTGAGCTAAGGGCTATATTTTTGCTTCCTTTACCATAAGGGATTCCTTTGGAAATTTAATAAATATATAACATTAATTGGAACAAATTATATAAACTCTTCGTCTAATAAAATAATACATTTATAGTCTAGACATATAGAATGAATAGATAGAGGGAGGAGAGTTTAATGAAATCCAGAATCATTTTTATAATTGCCTTGTCGCTATTCATCATGATGGTGACAGTCTTTGTCGGGGAGCCTTATTCTATTAGAGGTCTGGAGGAAGTGGCATCTATAAAGCCTCCAAAGGTACAGGATGAAAATCATTTGTGGCAGCTACTAAAGGCCTTTGAAAAAAGAAATAGTATAAATAATTATGGATTTTTTTCCAGAGGCATTAAAGAAATAGCTGTGGAGTCTGCTGAATCGGAGGAATATGGCTCTCAATCAAATGATTATTCTGATACAAACATTCAAGTTAAGGGTGTAGATGAGGGAGATATAATCAAAACCGATGGAGAATATATTTATCATCTTCAGCATCATAAGTTAAATGTGTATATGGCTTATCCAGCTGAGAAGTTACGCTTTGTTTCAAGTCTTGAATTTGGAGAAGACTTTAATTTCTTAGAGATATACTTACATGATGAGCAATTAATTGTGATAGGCAACAAAACTGAACACAATGAGTTAAAGCCTAATGCTACGGGGGCTTATTCAACACCCCATTATAACTACTATAGGAATTTCACTAAGGTTATAGTGTTGGATAGGAAATCTAAGGATCTTAAAGTATTAAAAGAATTTGAAATAGAGGGTGACTATTTTTCATCTAGAAAAGTAAATGACAGCTTGTACATGGTCAGTAATAAAAATATGTATACCTATTTACCAATGCCTAGGATTATTGTTAATGGTAAATATGAATATAAGGAAAAGCAGGTAATCGAAACTCCATACTATAAAGAAGACAATTCGGAAATGATAAATATTCCAGTTGAGGATATTTATTATTTTCCTAACTTTACAACCCCTGAATATATGACAATATCTACAATTAATCTAAAGGATTTGTCAAGTAATGTTCATCTAGAAACATATATAGGAGCAAGTCATAGTATATATGCATCAACAGAGAATCTATATATAGCCAACACCATATACCAAGAGGTTAGTACATGGAATAGAAATGCTATAGGTGAAACAACAACAGAAATACACAAAATAAAGCTACAGGATGGCAAAACCTCTTATGCTGGAATGGGACTGGTAAATGGAAAAATATTAAACCAGTTTTCTATGGACGAAAAGGATGGATATTTTAGAATAGCCACAACTACAGGTGATATCTGGAGGGATGATGAATTCACTTCAAAAAATCACTTGTTTATACTAGATAATAAACTTGAGGTTGTAGGAAGTGTTAATAATATTGCACCTACAGAGAGAATCTACTCCATGAGATTTATCGGGGATAAAGCCTATATGGTCACCTTTAGAGAAACAGATCCTTTTTTTGTCATAGATGTTAAGGACCCAACTAATCCAAAGATACAAGGCTATTTAAAGATACCCGGCTATTCAAATTATTTACATCCATACGACGAAAACCATATCATTGGCTTTGGTAAAGAAGTCTATGAGACAAAACAAGGCTTCCTTGACGGTGGGTTAAAAATTGCAGTATTTGATGTCAGTGATGTTTCCAATCCTATTGAAAAATATAAGGTGGAGATAGGTGGAAGAGGCACCCATTCTCAACTCCTCAACAATCATAAGGCGCTACTATTTGATGCCACCAGAAATCTATTGGCTCTTCCCGTTACTGTGTATAGTGAAGAGGAGTCTACAAACAACTTCTGGAAAGGCAACTTTAAATTTCAAGGAGCTTATGTTTATCATTTAGATATGGAGAATGGGTTTAATTTAAAGGGGGAGATCACCCATTACACAGAAGATGACTATCAAAAGGCAGGGATATACCACTATTATGGAGATAAAGATATTCAAAGAATTATAAGGATTGATGATGTACTATATACAGTTTCAGAAGAAATGATAAAGGCCAATAAGTTAGACGACCTAAAAGAAATTAAGTCTATAATACATAAATAAAGATAGTGTATACTAGTAAAATAGATATAATTGTTCACAATGACACACCTTCCTTTTGGGATTTTGGGTGTTTTGGGACTCAATTATACAAAAAAACAGTAATTGAAAGGGAAGGATATGCTTATGAATTATAATCCTCGATAATATTGACGGATACCAGTGCTTATAATAGTGCTGGTATTTTTCTATAAAATAATAGCTTCTATCAATTATTCATTAGTAAAATTTGGAGGAACATAATACTATTTGTCGAATTATAGTAGTAGAATAATAATAACAACTAGACCTAACCTGAATAGACTTGAATACTAAAAGGACGATGACTTAAACACCTTAAAATTCAACATATTCTGTTAAGAAGGGTTGTCAAAATGGGAGGAGAACTAGCGTGAAAAAAAAGATTTTTAACAGATTACCTCAAGTATTAGTCATGGCATTGATTTTATTAATGCTTCCAACACTATCTATTGCTTCTGCAGAACCTGAATTTGATATTCAAAATAATTTCCTAATGAGAGATCTTGATAATTACGATGAAGGCTATTATAAGGTACAAGATAATGTACTGGTTAAGTATAACGGTAACGCTAAACACGTTGTTATACCAAAAGGTGTAACTGCTATTGATACAAGTGCTTTTGCTGATAACAATAATATTGAATCTGTAATAATTCCAGATGGTGTCACCCATATAAATGCTATGGCATTTTATATGTGCAGAAATCTAAAGGAAATAGAAATTCCAGATAGTGTACAATATATAGGGTTTAGTGCTTTTTTCGGCTGTGATAGCCTTACCAGCATAGAATTGCCAAAAGGATTGATTGAGATACCAGAACAAGCTTTTTTTTCCTGCGATAGCTTAAAAAATGTTACCATACCAGAGGGTGTTAGATCAATTGGCGCAAAAGCGTTTGTAGAATGCTCTAGTTTAACAAAGGTTGTGATACCAAGTAGCGTTAAAGTAATTGGTGCAGGTGCATTTTCTCAGTGTAGCAGCTTAAATACTGTAACAATTTCAGAGGGTGTCACCACTATTAAAGGAACAGCATTTTCAAATTGTACTAACTTAAAAGAAGTGACAATACCTAGTAGTGTAACAGAAATTGGTAAAAATGCTTTTGGGACATCAAGCTTTGGAAATGTAAGTGGTTTTACAATAAGATGTGAAGAAGGATCAGAAGCCGAAAGGTATGCATTAGAAAATTGCTTTAATATAATTATAACCGAGAAAAAAGCAGTAACAGAAACAATAGAAGCTCCAACTACTGAAGTAGTATCAAGTAATGTAATAGCAAAGCCAACAATTGGTAAGGTTCTTGTAAATGGTGTGGAGCAAAGCTTTGAAGCCTACAACATAGATGGTAACAACTATTTTAAGCTAAGGGATTTAGCAATGGTGGTTAGTGGAACTGTTAAACAATTTGAAGTAGCGTGGGATGGCGAAAAAAATGCAATTAACCTTATTTCAGGTAAGCCCTACACAGTATCAGGTGGAGAAATGAATAAGGGTGATGGTTTGGAGAAGATAGGTCAATTGAACACATCAAAAATATATAAAGATGGTAATGAGATAAAAATAATCGCCTACAATATTAATAGTAATAATTATTTCAAATTAAGAGATGTGGCACAGGCCTTTAATATTGGTGTAACTTGGGATGAAGCAACAAGTACAATAGCTATTGATACTTCAATTGGATACGTAGAACCATAAGTATATTACAACAATTTATAGATTAAGATTATATAGATAAAATGTAATTATATGGTATAAT
>NZ_FMUS01000022.1 GCF_900101495.1 Alkaliphilus peptidifermentans DSM 18978 | reverse complement strand
ACCAATGGATGAGAAGACGCATAAGGATGATTTACTGGAAGCAGTGGAAGAAAATCAAAACGAAATTCACAAATCTAAAGAAGCTTGGTATCGCCGAAGGCAAAGCTTGGGAATTTGCAAACACAAGAAAGAGCTACTGGCGAACAGCCAATAGCCCAATTCTAAATAAATCTCTTACTAACCAAAGGTTATCAGACCTAGGTTATCTATTCTTCTTTAATTACTATCAACAAGCATGTGTAAACTAAAGAACCGCCGTATACCGAACGGTACGTACGGTGGTGTGAGAGGTCGGTAGATAAAATAATTATCTACCTTCTACTCGATTTTTACCACACAAATATTTAGAAAAATGGTTTTCAAATCTTTCTTCTATGACATTTATCATGTAACTTTTCACTTTTAAAATTTTACATCTGCTTCTAATCATGACTTAAGTCATATTATGTTATGACTTAAAGTAATAGAGTGGATTCCTTCTATAGTATAAAATGGAAATATAAAATAACCTAAGGAGTGGTTTAGATGACATATATTCAACTTAACAATGTAATAAAAAGATATTCTCATCAATTGGCTGTTGATCAGGTAAGCTTTACTATCGAGAAGGGTGAGGTTTTCGGATTATTGGGACCTAATGGAGCAGGAAAAAGCACTACAATAAAAATGTTGGTTGGGCTGCTAAAGCCAGATAGCGGTGAAATTTTAGTTGATGGTATAGATGTAAAGAAAAGACCAATTGATGTAAAAAAGAAACTAGGATTAGTACCGCAAGAGCTGGCGATTTATAATAATTTGTCTGCAGAAGAGAATATTGCATTTTTCGGTGGCTTACATGGATTAAGAGGAAAGCACCTAAAGGAAAGGATCGAAGAGGCACTTACCTTTACAGGGTTAGAAGATAGAAAAAAAGATAAACCCGTTAAATTTTCTGGTGGAATGAAGAGAAGATTAAATATTGCTTGTGCAATAGTCCATAAACCAGACATTATTATAATGGATGAACCAACAGTTGGAATTGATCCGCAATCAAGAAATCATATATTGGACTCAATACTAGAATTGAATAGGATGGGTGCAACTATTATATACACTAGTCATTACATGGAAGAAGTTGAGGCGATATGCAAGCGTGTCGGAATTATGGATAATGGTAAACTTATTGCCTTAGGAGATAAAAATCATTTGAAAAAAGAAATAACTTCTGGTGAGAAAATATTAGTTGAAACAGCAGAAGTAAATGCTTCGGCAGTAGATGCTTTAAAGAAGCTTCATGGAATACTTGGTGTGAGTGTAAAGGATAATCAAATAGAGGTGTATTCAAAAAGCTCACAGGAACGACTTCAGGATATTCTTTTTATTTTAGCAAATCACCAGATAATGATAAAAAATATTGCCTTAACGGATGTTAATTTAGAAAATGTATTCCTTCATTTAACAGGCAAAAGTTTAAGGGATTAAGGGGGAATTATCTTGGTTACTTATCAAATTATAAAGCACGTAATCAAAGGTTTTTTTAGAAATTTAGTTATGTTACCTATTATTATTGGAGTACCAATTTTTCAAATATTCATTATGTCAAAAATATTTACTGAAATTGAATCAAATGTTGCTTTTAATACCGAATCGGTTGTGGAGTTAGTATTTCTAGGGACTGGAAAACCCACTTCAATGGTTCAAGAGTTCGCAGTTGCAATTTTAGTTATGTATGTATTGATATCAGGTATTATTGCTGCCACCACAATAATTTCAGAAAAAGAGGAGCATACTTTAATGCGTATATTTACGGCTCCAATAAAAAAATCACAATTCATTATTGGTAGCCTTATAGGGCAGGCTACATTATTATTTTTTAATTCATTTACAATCATTTATATATCATATCTTCTCTTTAATGTTGATTGGGGGACATCATTGGGAGGGTTAGCATTTGCAACATCGTTGCTTGGCTTTGTATCGCTTTCCATGGCATTTGTAGCAGGTGGTTTATTTAAAAACAGTAAAATAGCATCAGGTGTTTTATCCTTTGTAATAGTGGTCATGACCTTTATTAGTGGAGGATTAACTCAAAATGGTGGATTCGGTTTAGCAAGCAAATTTACAATAAATTGGTGGGGCTTCGATTTATATATGAAAGTTATAGAAGGGAATCCACTTGCCAATAGTAGCTTTTCAATAATTGTGCTTACTACTGTTGGAGTAATACTTACCTTACTGGCCATCTTTATATATGGGAGGGAAAATATTTATGAATAGTATGTACATAGCCATTAATTTTATACGTAGAGTAATAAGAGAACGTAGCACACTTCTGTATTTTCTAGTCTTTCCCATATTGGCAGGCATATTGGCAACCTCTATGGCTCAACAGAAGGAAATTGAAGTAGGAATTTTAAAAGCATCAGAGGATAATAGATTAATACAAGTTCTAGAAGAAGATCAACGATATAAAGTAATATTGTTGGAAGATGTCACGGCGGAGCATGCTATTAGAAATAATGTAGTAGATTTTGCCTTAGAGGTAGGCAATGATAACCTGGCTGAAGAGGATAACCTTAGTAATCTTAGAATATACGCATTAAAAGATAATCAAGACCTACAAGTGTTCAAAGGACTAATTGAGGGATATATTTTGAGGGGGGAAATAAACTATGATAATGAAGCAGGTGGCTTTGGAGAAGGAAGAATGGTTTTGGGCTTTCTAACAATGTTTATACTGATGTTTATGGCCTCAACCATTGGGTTGCTCTTAGAGGATAGAAGGGGCAAAACTCTTATGAGGATGTTTTCTACACCTGTAAGCGAGTATGACATTACAATGGGAACACTACTTGGCTCATTGGTTATTGGAATGATCCAGATACTTTTATTCTTAGGATTAACTAGAGGTATTTTAAGAATACAATATGAAGTCTCTATGTTGAATATATACTTTATACTATTATTCTTTTTAGTGGCAGCTACAGGGCTGGCATTGGGAGTTGCGGGATTTATCACTGATACTGAAAAATATAGTGTAGTAAGTACGTTGATTGTTGTACCAACATGTTTATTAGGTGGTAGCTTCTTCCCAGTGACCTTTATGCCAGAAAAGATGCGTATTATATCTCATTTTTTACCACAGAAATGGTTGATGGAGGCATATGACAATTTGGTGGCAGGCATGGCCATAGGGGATGTATTAAATAATCTAGGAATACTTTTATTATTTGCAGCTGTTTTCTTTACATTTGGATTAAAAACATTAAAACCTTCAGCAGAGGAGCTATAAAATTATTGAAAAAAACTATTCAACAAGAGCACAGAAGAGTAAAAACTCCAAGCTTAAAAATCAAAGCTGTGATTGGTATAATGACAGGAATCATTTTCCTAACATAGCAAGAAAAGAGTTTTTATATTTACCTTTGGGGTATAATTAAAAGAAGCTATACGTAATTTAAATTATTCAAAGGAGATGTTTTCATGTGTGGTAGATTTTTCTTCGAGGGAGACTTAGATGAAGTAATTGAACGATTTAATATTCATATAAATAATGCTACCCAGTATAGAAAAGGAGAAATATATCCATCCTATGAGTTTCCAGTTATATATAAAAAGGAAGAGAATCGAATAGAACTCTTTAAGTGGGGCTTTACAGCACCATATCTCAGGAACCTGGTAATCAATGCAAGAGGAGAAACTGTTGATAGCAAGCCAATGTTTAAAAGGGCCCTTATTGAAGGACGTTGTATTATTCCAGCGAATGGATACTTTGAATGGCAAAGCGATGGTAATATCAAAATTAAACATAAAATTTCTTTAGTAAATCAGAAATTGTTTTCTATGGCAGGCTTATACAGCAAGTTAATTGACAAAAATGGTGAAGTCTTTACGGGTTTTACTATTATTACAAAAGAAGCCATACCATCACTTAAAAAAATCCACCATCGTATGCCAGTCATACTATCCAGTGAAAAAGAAGATCTATGGATTTCTGAAGCTAATGATCATACACCTATAAACATATTAAGATCAGATATGATTAAAGACGATGATATTTATATAGAAATAGTATAATTAATAAATTGGATTAATACTCACAGCAGTGATTTTGATAGATCACATGCTGTTTTTTTACTCAATTTTAAATATTATTACCAAATATATGTTTTAAATATTAAAGTATATAAATAATGATATAATAATTATGTAAAAATTATAGAAGGAGAGTTTCTATGAAATTAACTAGCGAAAATGCATATATCGTAATTTTCTTTATATATGGACTGGCCTTCTTTTCAATGGGATTACTTGCTTTGCAGCAAAAAAAGACAAAACACAGTGTACTTCCTCTTCTAAATGTAATTAGATACCTTGGGTTATTTGGATTAATACATGGAATTACTGAATGGGTAATAATGCTAAGAATAGCCCAACTTTATCAAGAATATGATATATATTTATTTGGTCTGCAAATCTTATTAAATTCTATTTCCTTTGTATATCTCTTTATTTTTGGCTTAGCTTTACTTGAGTATGATGGTAAAATAAAGAAGCTAATAAAATATTTACCCATTGGAATATTTATAATATGGTTGATTGCTGTACTTATATCAATGATGGTAGGTCAAAATAATTATTATTTTTGGTTTTCATTTTTTAGTGCTCAGAGTCGATATTTTCTAGGATTACCCAGTACAATAGTAACAGCATTAGCCCTATATCAAAATTCAAAAACTCTAGATGCTTTAAAACTAAATAAAATATCCTTAAATTATAAATTTATGACTGTTTTGTTTGTTGTTTATGGTATTTTAGCTGGAATATTAGTGAGAAAAAAAGATTTCTTTCCTGCAAATATATTAAACAATGAGTTATTTATTCGTATATTTGGTATTCCGGTAGAGCTTGGTAGAGGGATTACGGCTGTGGCTATTACTTTTTTCTTTATTAAGGCTATCGACATATTCAGATGGGAGACAGATGAAAGAATTACTAAGCTTTCGCAACAGCAATTAGTTAATGATGAAAGAAGAAGACTTGCACGAGAAATCCATGATGGAATTATACAAAATTTATTTGCTACAGGACTACAAATTGAGAATTTAATTGAGTCAGAATCTGATGCAAAGAAGGATGATTTAAAAGAGATAAAAACAAATTTAAATAGTATTATTGAGCAGGTACGAAGCTTTATGGGAAAAATGGTAACTAAGAAAATTGAAATTGAAGATCTAAGACAAAATTTAGAAGTATTAATAAATCAGTTTATTAAAAATAGCAATTTAAATATCAAATTTAACTATTTAATAACTAACGTAGTACTAGGGCATCTAACATCAGAAAAACTAACAAATATCTATTATATTGTTCAAGAAGCCCTCTATAATGTAGTTAAACACGCAGAGGCAACTAGTGTTAGTATCACTCTTGAAACAAACCTAAAATCTGTGAATGTAATAATCGAGGATAATGGTAAAGGCTTTGATATTAATCATACAAGAAGTAATGAAAATACCAACTATGGGTTGATTTCAATACAAGAAAGGGCTGAACTAATAAATGGAATTTTAAACATTAAAAGCGATAGTAAAGGTACTACTATAATACTACTGGTTCCATGGGAGGAGGGTGAAATTAATGAAAATTAAAATACTACTTGTAGATGACCATGCAATTGTTAGATGTGGTATTAGATCATTAATTGAACGAAATGAAAATTTGACTGTTTGTGGTGAAGCAGAAAACTTAAAAGAAGCTTATAGAATGGTTATTGATTTGAAGCCTGATATTGTTCTTTTAGATATAAAGCTTCCAGACGGTGACGGCATTACAGGCTGTAGAGAGATGTTAAAATTGAATAGCGAAATAAAAATTATTATATTAACTGCATACGCAGAAGATCATATCGTAATTGAAGCCATAAAGGCAGGAGCGGGTGGTTATCTTCTAAAAAATGTTGAAAGCAGCAGGATTATTAAGGCAATAATTGAGGTTTATAATGGTGCTGCTTACTTAGATCCATCCGTTACAGAAGGAATATTGAAGGAGCTAAAGGGTAAAAAGGAAGACATTAGCAACCTATTAACACCAAGAGATGTAGAAATTCTTGAATTAATCAGTGTAGGTAAAACTAATAAGGAAATAGGTGAAATTCTTTTTATTGCAGAAAAAACAGTTAGGAATTATGTTAGTAAAATTATGCAAAAAATAGGAGTAAACAACAGAACCGAAGCAGCAATATTTTGGAATAAGCAAAAATCTCTAAAATAATATATGCACTTATCCTATTAACTTTTCAAACTGTAATTTTGAATAATAGTAGAATTTTTGATATAGCTAATAAGCCTTAGAGTTAAAAAAAGAATGTATAGAAGTTTTTTAATAGTCAATAGACAAATTTAAAATTAATACGTATTAATTAATAGAAAAAGATATTAAGAAGGTTTTTTCTAATATCTTAAGGATTAACAGAAGGGAGCAAGAGATAATATGAAAAAAAGATTATATCTATCAAAGGATAAGCAATTAGCAGGAGTATGTGGTGGAGTAGCAGAGTATTTTGATGTTGATCCAACAATTGTTAGATTACTATGGGTCTTGTTTACATTTACAGGTGGAGCAGGGTTAATAGTGTATGTAATAGCAGCAATAATTATGACGGAAAGACCGATTTCATACAATAGCAATACTACGGCAGAATATTATGAAGCTGATAAAAGTAATGATGATAAAAGAACTGGAACTTCTAGAAATGAAAATAATAATATCATTATTGGATTGGGACTAGTGGCGGCTGGGGGATTAATGTTCAGTAAAAACATATTTGGATTCCATTGGCTTAGCATAAGAATGTTTTGGCCTGTAGTATTAATAGCAATTGGATTTTACGTAATAATTAACGGAAGGAAGTGATTCCTGTGGATCGGGACAAAATAATAGGAGGAATCCTGTTGATATCAATAGGAACTATCTTCCTACTAATAAATTTAGGATTCCTAAGTTGGTCAGTTTTTAATAGCTTTATTCAGCTATGGCCTTTAATTTTAGTGGTATTTGGTATAAACATCATTTTCAAAAATAATACTATTATATCTGCCATAACATGGATACTATTTTTCGGGATCATAATAGGTTATGGGATTTACTATGATACAGGGTATAAAAGTAGTACCAGTGGGTTAGATCATCTAACCATTGAGAAACACTATGCAGCAGAAACGGCTGAGTTAAATCTTAAGCTTGGGGGCCTTAGATTCGATATAGGAGCATCAGATCATCATATTAGACTAGTAGAAGCAGCTATTGATAAAAGATATGTTAATCACCGTTTGGATCAAAGGAATAATCATAAGCGCTCTATTTTAAGCTTTGAATCAAAGTCAAGTGGAATAAGTCTGTTTGAACGAGGTGGTTCCCATTATTTGTTTTATTTAAATAAAGATATTCCATGGAGTATTAATGCAGATATAGGTGCTATTTCAGGGTCAATGAATCTTCAAGAATTAGAAGTGAAGGATGTAGATATCAAAATTGGAGCAGGAAACCTTGAATTAATACTTGGAGATAATAGTCCTTTAACAGAAATTAAAATTGATGGTGGAGCATCTAATTTAGATATTATACTAAGTAAAAGCATGGGAGCTAAAATTAAAGTGGCTGGAGGTTTAAATAAGACCAATATAGCAAGACTTGGTTGGAGCAATACAGGAGACTATTATATTTCACCTGGATATGAGGAAGCTTTAAGTAAGGCAATTATTGAGATAGATGCAGGAGTAGCTAATATAAACATAATAAGAAGATAGGATAAAGAGCAATCAAAACTTAGCAAACAATTAAATTATTGAAGGTTTAAAGTTACTGTGAGTCAGAATCATGAACTGGCTCTTTTTTATTTAACTTTATACTATCATAAATATAGTAAATAATGTATAATAATACGAAGATAATTAAGTTTATAATATTCAAAATATATAAACAATCAATAAGAGGGGGAGTATCAATTGAATTTAAAGCTTTTTATACCAGGTCCTGTTGATGTTGAAGAAGATGTACTTCAAAGGATGTCACTTCCTATGATGGGTCATAGAACTAAGGAGGCATCGAAGCTTCAAAGAAATATAACGAAGAAAATGATGAAAATAATGTACACCAATAATCAAATACTACTGTCCACCTCATCAGGAAGTGGGTTGATGGAAGGTGCTGTAAAATCCTGTACAGGAAAGCGAGCAGCTGTTTTTTCAGTTGGTGCCTTTGGTGATAGATGGCATAAAATGGCTACTTCCAATGGAGTTCCAGCTGATTTGTTTGCAACTGAATGGGGGAGTGCAACAAGGCCGAAGGATGTTGATAATGCCCTATCTACAGGGAAATACGATTTAATAGCAATTACACATAACGAAACCTCTACTGGTATAATGAATCCGGTTAATGAAATAGCAGAGGTTATTAAAAAATATCCAGAGGTAGTATTCTGCCTTGATACAGTAAGCTCTATGGGAGGAACAAAGATTGAAGTAGATAAGCTGGGGGTAGATATATGTATAACCTCTACGCAAAAATGTTTAGGATTACCTCCAGGACTATCTATATGCTCATTTTCTCAGAGGGCAGCTGAGGCTGCTAAGAAAGTTGAAAATCGTGGGCTGTATCTGGACCTTTTAGCTTTATATGAGTATATACAAAAAAAGGATCATCAGTACCCATCTACACCAGTACTTTCAATTATGTATGCAATGGATTATCAACTAGATAAAATACTTAAGGAGGGTTTAGAAAACCGCTTTAATCGACATGCTGAAATGGCAAACTACACTCGACAGTGGGCTAAGGATAGATTTGAATTGTTTCCTGAAGAAGAATTTGCTTCAAACACCCTCACTACTGTGAAAAATAGTCGCCAGGTGGATATTAGTGACTTAAATAAACGACTTAAAGAAGAAGGGTATATGATATCTAATGGTTATGGGGAGTTAAAGGATAAAACCTTTAGGATTGCCCATATGGCCGAAAGAAGTCTAGCAGAAATTCAAGAGCTATTGAGGGTAATAGATGATATTATAGAAGGCAATGAGTAATTAGTAATGAAAAGCAATGAGTAATTATAAATATATGTATGGGTTTATGACTCGTCGATCCGTGAAAAATTATACAAAAAAAGAAACCCGAAGGTTTCTTTTTTGATTTTCTAAGAGTTTAATTAACTATTAGAAACAACAAGCTTTTCTTTCTTATGTCTAATATATTGCATTGCCATTGGTGCTGCCACTAACGCAAGACCAATAAAGTCAACCATTACGTTTGGATGAATCAGTAATAAGGCTGCTATTATAAACATAATTCTTTCATATATCTTGGTGTGGGTCAAGAAATACCCTTGTACACCACTGGCAAAGGCAACTATACCTAAACATGCTGTAGCTATAGCAACTACCGCCTGTACAAATGTTACATCTATTAATAGTAGGGTAGGGCTAATTGCAAATATAAAAGGAATGAGGAAGCCAGCTGACCCTAGTTTTAAAGCATTTAATCCAGTTTTAAAGGAGTCGCCACCTGCTATTCCAGCACCAGCATATGCTGCCAAGGCAACTGGTGGTGTAACGTCGGCAATAACACCGAAGTATAGAATAAATAAGTGGGCGGCTATAAGTGGAACCCCAAGCTCTACTAAAGCAGGTGCTGCCATCGTAGCAAGTACGATATACTTAGCTGTTGTAGGAAGCCCCATTCCAAGTATTATAGAAGCGATCATTGTAAGGAATAAGGTAGGTAAAAGCATTCCTCCAGCCAAGCTTACAATTAGGTTTGCAAAGGTAAGACCTAAACCAGTAAGGGTTACGATACCAACAATAATACCAGCACAAGCACATGCCGATGCAACGCTGACGGCTTTTTTTGCACCATCTTCTAAAGCATATAATAAATCCTTAAACTTAATCCTTGTATGTGCTCTAAAAAAGCTTACTACTAAAGCTAGAAGGATACTAAAGAAAGCTGCTTTTAGTGGTGAGAATCTTATTAAAAACACAACAACAGATACAAGGGGTATAAGAAGATGGAAGCCCATTTTAAAAGTCTTTTTTAAATCAGGCAATTCATTCTTTGGAATACCTTCAAGGCCTTGCTTTGAAGCCTGAAGATGTACCATAATTGTAACACCTAAATAATACAATAATGCTGGAACAGTTGCACTTACAACAATTCTAATATATGGAATATTAGTAAACTCTGACATAATAAATGCAGCTGCACCCATTACAGGTGGTAAAATTTGTCCGCCGGTAGAAGCTGCTGCTTCCACTGCTCCTGCAAAATTTGGCTTATAACCAACCTTCTTCATAAGTGGTATGGTAAAAGCTCCTGTAGTAACGGTGTTGGCAATAGAACTTCCTGAGATTGAACCCATAAATCCACTGGCAAGAACTGCTGCTTTAGCAGGACCACCTTTTCTATGACCAGCCGCTGCAAATGCAACGTCTATAAAGAATTGGCCAACACCAGTAATTTCTAAAAAGGATCCAAATAGTATAAACATAAATACGAAGGTAGCTGATACACCTAAAGGAGTACCAAACAAGCCTTCAGTTGTCATATAAAGCTGATTAACTATTCTAGCTAAACTATATCCCCTGTGACCTAAAGCACCGGGCAAATATGGTCCTAAAAATACATATGCAATAAATACAATAGCAATAATAGGAAGCTCTGGACCAATACTTCTGCGGGTAACTTCTAGTACAAGCAATATGGCAACAATACCCATAAAGATATCTAGGTTATTTGGTATTCCACCACGTCTTATTAAACCTTCAAAATTAATCAAAATATAGGTGGTTACTGCGATACCTGCACCTGAGAAGATCCAATCGTAAAAGGGAATTTTTGTTTTATTAGATTTTTTACTTATTGGATACATTAAAAATCCTAATACAAGTACAAATAATAAGTGAAAAGCTCTTTGCTTCATAGCTAAAAAAGTACCCATACCGGCAGTGTAGAGATGAAAAATAGACATAAAGATTGCCAGGGCGGTTATTAGTTTTGCTATGAAGCCCTTCATATTACGAGTATTTGATGATGTATCAAACTCTGCCAGCTTTTCATCAACATTTATATTTTCTGTTACACTGTCTTGAATGCGTTTTTGTTTATCTTCCACTGCGATTCCTCCCTTCAATAAAGAAAGCCTGCAATTTGCTAATTCTTACAGGTTTTATGGTGATTAAACTACCACCTTCTACATAATCCTTTAAATATATTGATCGTCCATCCTCAAAGGATAGTCGATGGTTGGCAATTACTCCAACTCTTAGAGATATATTTGTTAACTCTTTATTGATTCCACTATTTATATAAACTCCATCTACTAACTTTATGGTGCCATAATTCTCAGTAGGCAATCCAGCTCCAAATGAACTATACTCAGTTCTGGTTAGTAAAAAAGTATTATTCCTTTTAATTTCAAAAACATCCCTTACAGGAGTTTTCATAACTGAGTGGGTGTAATCAATATAGATTTCACTATTTTCTTTTACTATAAATTGATTAATTGTAGTATTTTCACTATATAATTTAACGGAATATACAGGTCGAACAATAAAGCAAATAAATATAATAACTATTAAAAATAAAAAAGTAATGAATAGGTGAGGGCATCGAAATAATCGATACCCTTTCCCAACTTTATTATTACTTAACTTCATTATAGTAACGCTGTGCTCCTGGATGAATTTCTAAAGACATTCCATTTAACGCAGTATCAATACTAATGTCTCCACCTCTAGCATGTGCAGCAGCTAAAGAGTCAAGGTTTTCAAACAGAGCTTTAGTTATATTATACACTACATCATCTGAAAGACCAGCTCTTACTGTAAGCATAGCCATAACAGCTACAGCATTAATATCTTCATCTTGATTTCTATATGTTCCTGCAGGAATTGTTACTTCAGCATAGTATGGGTAGTCAGCAATTAACTTTTGAGCTATATTTGATGGAATTGGTACTAAATTAACATTATGAGTAGTAGCTAAGTCAGTTATTGCTGCTGTAGGTGTACCAGCTGTAACAAAGGCAGCTTGAACGTGTCCATCTTTTAAGTTGTCAGCTGCTTCACCAAAGGATAAATAGTCAGCTTGAATGTCATCATATGTTAAACCATATGCAGCTAAAATTTGTCGAGCATTAGCTTCAGTTCCACTACCAGGTGCACCAACAGCTACACGCTTTCCTCTTAAATCTTCTACTGAGGCAATATTGGCATTACCAGCTGCTACAATCTGAATTGTCTCAGGATAAAGAGTTGCTAAACCTCTAAGGTTTTTCATAGGCTCTTGCTCATCAAACATTTCAACACCATTGAATGCATAGTATGAAATATCATTTTGAACCATAGCAAAGTCAACATCACCTTTGTTCAATAGATTAACATTTTCTACAGATGCTCCTGTAGATTCAGCGTTAGCAGTAACTCCGCCGACCTTTTCAGAAATGATATTTGCAAATGCTCCACCTAATGGATAATAAACTCCTGAAGTACCGCCAGTTGCAACTGCAAGACGTTCTTCCTTAGCTCCGCATCCTACAGCAAATGCTGCCACCAATAGGACACAAATTAATAATAAAGAAATAGTTTTAATCTTTCTCATTTTTTTTCCCCCTTATTTTTTATATAAAAGATAGAAATTCTATCTTCTTGGTAAACAATTGATATATATAAGTAATTATACAATATAATTTAGTAGAAAAATTAAAAAATATATATAAAATGAATTACCAATTTTTAAAAATTACATTAATCTTATTATATAACAATACGATTCTATTTAAAGAAATAATGAAATGAATTGAAATTTCAATATTATACAATGAATCGTAAATAGTCTGCTAGTACATTTATACTATTTACACCTCAAAAAACTACAGATTAATACTAAAAGAATCACATTTAACTGAAAATTATAAATATTATAATGTAGTTAAGGGGTAAGAATTATATTATATATTCACATCTAAATATAATTATACAAAACTTGAATGGATTTTCGAAATTATTTAAGGGACAATTTTAATAATTGTTGTATAATATATGTGTATAACGAAGGAGGCAGACAAATGGTAATTAATACTGGAGAAATAGCAAGGAAGCTAATAAGGGAAGAAAAATGGACAGGTCCTACACCTGCCCTTGCACCAGGCTACACGCAAGCTAACTTAGTAATATTACCCTATCAATATGCATTAGATTTTTTTCTGTTTTGTCACAGAAATCCAAAGCCTTGTCCGGTGCTGGATGTCTGTGAAAAAGGAAAATTTACGCCTGTCCTTACGGCAGATACTGGTGACTTGAGAAGAGACTTACCTAAATATAGAATTTATGAAAATGGAGTAATGACTAAAGAAGTGTCTAGCATAGTTGAATATTGGCAGGATGACTTTGTATCCTTTCTATTAGGCTGTAGCTTTACATTTGAGAGTGCATTAATGAAGTCTGGAATACCTATTAGACATATAGAAGAGGAAAGAAATGTACCAATGTATACTACAAATATACCTTGTAAGCCGGCAGGAATATTTAATGGCACAATGGTGGTAAGCATGAGACCAATACCTCGACAACTTGTAGATAAAGCAATTGAAATAACCTCTAAATTTCCGAAGGTTCATGGAGCACCAATTCATGTAGGTAATCCTGAGGATATAGGAATAAATGATCTTGAAAATCCTGATTTTGGTGATGGAGTTACAATTAATAAAGATGAGGTGCCTGTTTTTTGGGCTTGTGGGGTTACTCCACAGGTGGCAATTATGAGGGCAAAACCAGAGCTAGTTATTACTCATGCTCCTGGTCATATGTTTATTACAGATATAAAGGATGAGGAGCTGATGGAGCTATGAAGGATAAGTATTTTGAAATGATAGAAAATATAGTAGGCGAAGATATAGGTCAAAGAGGACTTGGTGATATGATTCAACGGGGCGATCTGAAGCTGGCTGTGATGGAATTATTTAATAGCAGTAAGGTGATGATTGTAACTGGATTTTGCATTAAGGCCACAATGACAGGAGAAACAGATGGACCTATGGGTGCTGTATCCTTAGCTAATACTTTATTACAGTTAGGCAAGGAGGTTTTAATAATAACCGATGACTACTCTAAAGAATTAGTAGCTGGTTGTAGCAAAGTCCTTAATATAAATGTAGATATCGAAGTAGTACCATCTGAAAATACTGAGGAATTCTGCAGTCAAATAATAGAGCTATATAACCCCTCCCTTGTAGTTGCAATAGAAAGACCTGGTAGAGCAAGGGATGGAAGATGCTATTCAATGAGGGGTGAAGATTTAAGCTCTTTTGTCCCTAATACTGATCCATTATTTAAATGTGCTGCCCAAAAGGGAATTAAGACTATAGCTGTAGGTGATGGTGGAAACGAGATGGGTATGGGAAAAATAACATCGCTGCTTCAGAAAAAGATATTAAATGGAGACAGAATTTGTGCTGTTACGTCTTCAGACTATTTAATTGTTGCTGGAGTTTCCAACTGGGGTGGTCATGGTATTGGAGCTGGTTTGTCAATATTATCTGGAGAAATGCTTTTGCATGAAATTTCCCATGAGGTGGAAATGTTAGAAGCTATGCTTAAAGCTGGTGGAGTAGACGGCTGCAGTAAAAGAAAGGAAATGACTGTAGACGGTTTGAGTTTAGATATTAATTTAAAGATACTTGAAAATATCAAAGGGGTAGTTGAAGATGCTCTGAAGGATGCTGAAAAGGAAGTATGCTAGGTATTAGGTATTGAGATATAGATTAAGCTGTATTTATCTTGAGAAAGGAGTGATTACATGCTTTCTATAGATTTGAATTGCGATTTGGGGGAAAGCTTTGGTAATTATACCATTGGCAACGATGAAGAGGTATTAGGATTTGTTACATCTGTAAATATAGCCTGTGGATATCACGCAGGAGACCCAGTTGTAATGGATAAAACTGTGAAGCTGGCACTAGATAATAGAGTTGCAATTGGTGCTCATCCATCCTTACCTGACCTAATGGGGTTTGGTAGAAGGAATATGTCAATTTCTGATAAAGAGGCAAGGTCATACGTAATATATCAGGTGGGTGCCCTGGATGGGTTCGTTAAAGCCCATGGAGGAGAATTAAAGCATGTAAAGCCCCATGGTGCCCTGTATAACATGGCAGCTACAGATTATAAATTAGCTCGAGCTATTGCAGAGGCAGTATATATGGTTAATCCTCAGCTTATATTAATTGGGCTTGCTAATTCGGAGCTAATTAAGGCTGCAAAGGATGTAGGCTTAAAAAGTGGAAATGAAGTTTTTGCTGATAGAGCCTATAATAATGATGGTACATTGGTGAACAGAGGTAATAATGGAGCAGTTATTCATGACGTAAATGAATGTATCAGTAGGGTTATAAAAATGATTAAAGAGGGCAAGGTCAATTCTATTGAGGGAAAAGAAATATTGATTAATGCAGACACTGTATGCATACACGGAGACAATAAAATCGCCCTGGATTTTGCTGAAAAGATAAGCTGTACATTAAAAGCAGAAGAGATAAATATTAAAGCTTTGAGCAATAAACTATAGGAGGACTTAAGGTGGAGAAATTAAAATATGTCCCATCGGGTGATAATGGAGTTCTTATAGTTTTTGGAAATGAAATCAATGTAGATATAAATAATAAAATTAGAAGCTTTACACATTTATTATATATGGAGCAGGATTATTTTAGTGAGATTACTGAACTAATACCTGCTTATACTTCAGTACTACTCATGTATAATCCACTAAAGATAAATTATTCCACCATGATAAATAAGCTGAAGGAACTAGAGAAAAAATCTGGAGGCATTATTTTACCGCCGCCTGATGTTGTTCATATACCAGTAGTATATGGTGGCGATTTTGGTCCGGATTTGAAGAATGTATCTGATCACTGTGGTCTTTCCATTGAAGAAGTGATTACTATACACTCCACCACCAATTATTTAATTTATATGATTGGCTTTACTCCAGGCTTTCCTTATCTTGGAGGAATGTCTGAAAGAATTGCTACACCTAGGCTTAAAATACCACGGGAGAAGATTTTGACAGGATCAGTAGGTATTGCTGGCAATCAAACTGGAGTATATCCTATTGAAAGCCCTGGAGGATGGCAGATTATTGGACGTACTCCATTAAAGATCTTTAATCCAGAAACTGAGCCATATGTCCTTTTGAAGGCAGGTCAATATATAAAGTTTGAACCTATAAATATGAATGATTATTTAAAAATTGAAAGAGAGATTGAAGACGGTTTATATCAGGTTAAGTGTACAATGAAGGGAAGTGATTAGGTGGACTCAATTAAAATAAATAAACCAGGATTACTAACCACCCTTCAAGATTTAGGCCGTGAAGGATATCAACAATTTGGCATACCAGTTGCGGGTGCTATGGATAAGTACTCGTTTCAGCTGGCTAATTTATTGGTTGGAAATGATAGAAATGAAGGAGCCTTAGAAATAACAATGATGGGCCCAGAAATAACCTTTAATTGTACTTCGGTTATTTCAATTACAGGTGGAGACTTATCACCAAATATTAATAATAAACCTATTGAAATGTATCAGACTCATTTAGTGAGACAGGGAGATGTGTTGAAATTTAAAGGACTAAAGTCTGGTTGTAGGGCTTATCTGGCTGTTGCAGGAGGCTTCAAGGTAGATCCAGTGATGGGGAGTGTATCAACTTTTTTGAAGGGTAAAATTGGAGGCTTTAAAGGCAGGAGACTAATTGAAGGCGATGTCATTTATCTAAAAAATCCTATTGAAATGTATTCTAAAAGAATTATTTCGTCGAAATATATACCAAGTTATAAAGCTAGAACAGTAAGAATAATCATAGGAACAGAGGAGTCTATGTTTACCCCAAAAGCATATGAGGTACTTCTGAAGGAAAGCTATGAGTTAACTACACAATGTGATCGAATGGGATATAGGTTAGAAGGCCCGGAGCTTCAACATATTGATGGTGCAGATATTATTTCCGGGGGAATAAATTTAGGAGCTATACAGGTTCCAGGAGAAGGAAAACCAATTATAATGATGGCAGATAGACAGGCTACTGGAGGATATGCAAAAATTGCCAATGTTATATCAGTAGATATCCCGCTGCTTGCACAAATGAAGCCTGGAGATAAAATCAACTTTGAAAGTGTTTCTGTGGAGGAAGCTCAGAAATTAGTAATAGAGGAAGAAAACAGAGTGAACAAAATTAAGGAAGAATTACAAAAAAATTATAATAAAGCTGAGAAAATTAAGATTTACAAAATAAAAATAAATGGAGTAGAATATAGGGTGATGGTGGAAGAAATATTGTAAGGGGGAATCAGAAATCGAAATTCTAATTATTGTGGCTATGTTAGCTTTATTTTTAATCTATAGTGGTGTACGTAAGCTGGTTTCGCAGGATCATTATAGTGAATCTATTATTTTCAACTTAATTATGTCTATATTACCCTTGTATTTTTTTATAAGAGAAAGATTCATTATAGAAGAAATGCAAAATTATGGATTTGCGTCAGTACTTACATGGTTTATGATGGCGGTATTAATAGCTTATGTTTATGGAATATATAACAGTGTAACAACAAAAAAACTAAGTATTAAAGGTATTGATGAGGAATATATAATGGATTCACTAGAATCTGTTTTAGAAAGATACAGAATTGAATATAATAAAGATGATAAAAATGCTAGCAAGCAATATGTGCTAGAAGATATAAAGGCTACAATACAAATTGATGATTCTATTTTTACTAATGGAAAAAGCATCTCTTTTAAGAAAATTACCAGCATTCCACATTTTGAAGATATAATATATGACTTAGTGGATTTGTTTCGGAAGAAAAATGATAAGAGACCTATACTGAGTGGCATTTTAAGCATTTCTGCTGGTTTTATAACAATTATAGTTGGACTATGGGTATACTATCAGTATCTTTAATAAAATATATAATTTAAAGGGGAGGTTTGAATATGATTATTATTAATACTTTAGAAATACCCGGCAGAGAAGTAACAGAAGTGTTAGGACTAGTAAAGGGAAGTACAATTAGAGCTAAGCATATAGGAAAGGACATTATGGCAGGTCTACGTCATATTGTTGGAGGCGAACTTTCGGAATATACTCAAATGCTGAATGAGGCCAGGGACGCAGCCCTTGAAATGATGAGTAAGGAAGCACAGAAGCTAGGTGCAGATGCCGTAATTAATGTCAGATTTTCAACCTCTGCAGTTATGCAGGGAGCTGCAGAAATATTAGCATATGGAACAGCTGTTAAACTTAAAGATAAGTAAAAAAGACAAGTAAAAAATCCACTGGTTTGGTGGATTTTTTATTTGTTTACTATAAAGTTAATCATTATTCCATCTGGATCATCTAAGCTCAATCCTTCTTCATTATTTGTAGAAAAGAGATCATAGGCATAATTGGAAATCTTTAAGTGATTTATTAATTTATTTAAAGATTTTTCAGTATCTAAAAAAAATGAGTAAGATAGAAGTCCAACGCTGTTAGAAGGTGGAGAGGAGGCGTTTTTACTACTCCAGGTATTCAGTGCTATATGGTGATGATAAGAACCAGCAGCTAAAAACAAAGCTCCTTGAGACTCACGCCAAGTAATCTTAAATCCCAATAGGTTGTGGTAAAAAGCTGCTGCCTTATTAAGGTCTGATACTTGTAAATGAATATGACCTATATCAGCTTCAGGATGTATTCCCTGCCATGTATATTCATTTTTATCTTCGATTTCTTCTAATAGCCCTCTAGGATTCATGCAGGTGGTTGTCATATCAACTGTACTATTCCAAACATCATCTGTGCGATCTACATATAACTCTATTCCATTATCATCTGGATCCGATAAATAAATAGCTTCGGAAACAGTGTGGTCAGACAATCCACATAGCTGCCATCTGAATTCAAGTAACCGCTTAAGGGTTATGGCAAGCTCCTTTCTACTTGGTAATCTTATTCCAAGATGATAGAGACCTGTTGTTTTATAAGGTTTGTCAGTAGAGTTATCTATTATTGATAAGGTAATTTGACTTGGATAGCTACCGTTTGAGGATAAAAAAACAAAAGATTCTTTTATTTCTATTATCCTAAAGCCTAAGAGTTGACTATAGAATCTTAGGGAAGCTTCCATATTGGAGACCTGTAAATGGACACTACCAATTTTTGTTGTTATAGGTAATTCGAAGGGCTTCAAAAGAATCACTCCTTGCTATAAAATCAATGTGATATATACATACCCATTCAACAAGGCTTCAATCGTTTGGAAAAAAATAACTATTTTTCTACTCTGATAACATTTGCTATTTCTATTACTTCATTTATTTTAAGAATTTCCATTAGCGAGTTTTGGACGTTTAATTCATTAGTTAAGTGAGTTACAAAAACAAGAGAAACCTGTGGCTCTCCCTCGCCCTTTTGTATTACAGAAGACAAGCTCACATTACCTTTACCAAATTCTGTAGCAATTCGTCCAAGGACTCCAGGAATATCTTTAACCATAATTCGCACATAATACTCACAGATAGTTGAATCCATTGATTGAATTTCAATTGCATTATTAACTTTAAAATCAGGAATATAGCTGCATTGTTTTTTCTTTATTATAGAAATGATATTACCAACTACAGCACTACCAGTTGGCAAATCGCCAGCTCCCTTTCCATAATACATTAAATCGCCTACAGCATTGCCTCTAATAAATATACCATTAAAGGCATCTTGTATAGTAGCTAGAGGGTGTGAGACGGGAATTAATGTAGGATGTACCCTAAGCTCAACACAGTCTTTTTTCTGTTTTCCAATTGCCAACAGCTTAATAACATAGCCAAGCTCTCTAGCATATTCAATATCGATAGGTGTAATTTTCGTTATACCTTCACGATATATAGCACTTACGGGAAGTTGTGTTCCAAATGCCAATGATGATAGGATTGATAATTTATAAGATGCATCGTAGCCTTCAACATCAGAGGTGGGATCGGCCTCTGCATAGCCTTTACCTTGAGCTTCCTTCAATGCACTAAAAAAATCAGTTGATTCATTTGTCATTTTGGACAATATATAGTTGGTGGTACCATTAACAATTCCCATAATTTCATCTATCTTATTAGCAGTAAGACTATCCTTTATACTATCCAGTATTGGTATGCCTCCAGCAACGCTTCCTTCAAATTGAAGGTAAACCTTCTCTTGAATAGCTGCTTCAATTAACTCATTCCCATGACTTGCTATAACAGCTTTATTTGCTGTAACCACATGCTTTTTATTTCGGATTGCTTTAAGGATATAATCCTTGGCTGGTTCTATACCACCTATCAATTCCACAACAATTTCAATATCTTTATCATTTAATATATCAAGTGGGTCAGTGGTTAACAGATGAACAGGTATATCTAATTCTCTTTGTTTCTTTAAATCCTTAACTAAAACCTTAGAAATCTCAAAGCTATAGCCAGTTGATTTTTCAATATCTAGCTTATTAAACTCAAATATTTTCCATACGCCTCTACCAATATTACCTAAGCCCATCAATCCGATTTTTACTTTATTCATTTTTATCTACCTCCATATAATAATTAAGAGAAACTATAAAACATATTGTATACAATACGCCAGTAAAACACAAGTGTTTTTATGGAAAAAACATAATTAATTTTGTTCTATAAAAAATCTAAAATGGTTTAGGATTTATAAGGCGTTAGATGGTTAATAGAAAACCATCTAATAATTTAGTTAATTAAAGCTATACTATATATAAGAAATAATGTAAAAGCAGGCAGAAGGTAGGGTGAGACTTTTGAGTTATAGCTTTATCTGGAGAAGTATAATTTTACTGATATTACTAATACTATCAGGTTTTTTTTCTGCCTCAGAAACAGCCTTGATGTCAATAAGTAAGATTAGAGTCAGACATATGCTGGAGGAGGAAGTGGAAGGAGCAGAGTTAATCAATAGATTGCTGGAAAAGCCAGGAAAGCTGCTAAGTACAATTTTAGTGGGTAATAATGCTGTTAATATTGGAGCATCAGCCTTGGCTACATCATTGGCAGTAGAAAGGTTTGGAGGAAAAGGAGTTGCAATTTCTACTGCAATTATGACAATTTTGGTTTTAATATTTGCTGAAATAACACCAAAATCATATGCTGCTAAAAAGGCAGAAAGTGTATCCTTAAGGGTAATAAAACCAATGTCTTTACTTATATTTATTTTAAAGCCGGTTGTAACAGTTTTTACATATATAACTACTGGATTAGTTGGCTTGCTAGGATTAAAGTTGGATAAAGATAGACCATTTATTACAGAAGAAGAATTAAAAACAATGGTCAATGTAAGCCATGAAGAGGGAGTACTAGAGGTTGACGAGAAGCAAATGATTCATAATGTTTTTGAGTTTGGAGATATGAATATACGAGATGTTATGGTTCAGCGAACAGACATAGTGGCCTTTAATATAAACACACCTTATGAAGAGATAATTGGCGATTTTAAAGAGGAGCAATTTTCTAGATATCCAGTTTATGATGAAAGCATAGACAATATAGTAGGAATGCTATATGTAAAGGACTTATTCTTTGTAGAAAACCATGAGGGATTCCATATAAAAAATTATATGAGAAAGCCTAGCTATACCTTTGAATTTAAAAAAATAAGTGAGGTTTTTAAGGAAATGAAGAAAAACCGTATTCATATTGCAGTTGTTTTAGACGAATATGGTGGTACCGCAGGAATTGTTACAATGGAGGATATGATAGAAGAAATAGTGGGGGAAATACAGGATGAATACGACGAAAATGAAATTGAAATACAAGCAGTAAATGAGAATGAATATATAGCTGATGGTATTGTGAAAATCAGTTTAGTAAATGAACTTCTTAAGATAAATATTGAAACTGAAGAATTTGATTCAATTGGAGGATTCATAATTGGAGAGCTTGGTAGATTGCCAAAGGTTGGAGAAGTAATTGAAGTTGACGGTATTCGCTTTACAGTGGAGATGGTTGATAAAAATAGAGTCAAAAGTATTAGAATTACAAAATGAAAAAATTCATAGTTAAGAGTTGAGAATCAAAACACAATATTAAAATGTTGAATGTTGAATGTTGAATGAAATAAACAAATCAAAAATAAAAAGTTAAGAACTAAGAATAAAGAATTGAAAATTGAGAATTAAGAATTAAGAATTGGAGAGACGTAGATATAGGTCAAAAATATGTAGGGGCCGACGACTCTGTCGGCCCTAGGTTGATGACAAAGTCATCAAAATTCAGACTGTTCTATAGCTTTGCAGATTGCTTCAGTCATCTCTGAAGTAGATGAGCTACCTCCTAAATCTGAAGTTGTATTTTTACCAGTTTCAATAACTTTAAAAACTCCTTGTCTAATTTTATTGGCGGCATTAGAATTTCCTAAATAGTCCAGCATCATGGCGGCTGATAAGATGCAGGCAGTGGGGTTTGCAAGGTTTTTACCTGCTATATCAGGGGCACTACCATGTACTGCTTCAAATATAGCAATATCGTCACCGATATTTGCACCGGGAACTAATCCTAAGCCGCCCACCAAGCCAGCTGCAAGATCAGATATAATATCACCATAAAGATTTGGCAACACTAAAACATCATATCTCTCGGGGTACATAACCAGCTGCATACACATATTATCAACAATAACTTCTTCATAACTAATTTCTGGATATTTTAAAGAAACTTTTCTTACGCAGTCCAGAAATAATCCATCTGAGATCTTCATTATGTTGGCCTTGTGAACAGCAGTAACCTTCTTTCTTTTTTTAGCTACAGCATATTTAAAGGCGAATTCAGCAATTCTTGTAGATGCCTTTTCAGTTATAACTTTAATTGATTCTGCTACTCCCTCTGTAATCATGTGTTCAAGACCAGCGTATAAATCCTCAGTATTTTCTCGAATAATTACCAAATCAACATTATGAAAAGGTGATTTAACTCCAGGGATACTCTTAACGGGCCTAACATTTGCATAGGTATTATATTTTTGTCGTAGGGTAACATTAATACTCTTAAATCCCTTGCCTACAGGAGTTGTTATGGGACCCTTAAATGCAACGCGATTGGTGGCTATGCTATCTAAAAGCTCATCAGGAATATATTTACCGGTTTTATTAAAGGCGGTTTCTCCACCGTTAATTTCATCCCAAATTATTTCAGCATCAACAGCCTTTAGTACTTTAACTACAGAAGATGATACCTCTGGGCCAATCCCATCACCAGGTACTAATGTAATTCTATTCATTATTTAATCCCTCCAAACTAGCTTTTGTATAATTTAGATATCCACCCATTAGTAATATAGCTACATCTCTTTCAGAGCCAGTAAATTTTAATTTTATGTCTACACCTGCAGTAGTATCTCTTAATAATACACTTGTGTTTTCTTTGAGGGATTGAATTAAATTATCAATAATTAAATCATCGCCTTCATGTAATAGATCATAGTCCTGTTCATTTTCAAACTCTAATGGAAGAATACCACTGTTTATTAAATTAGCCTTATGAATTCTTGCAAATGACTTGGATATAATAGCCTTTATTCCCAGATGCAAAGGAACAAGTGCAGCGTGCTCTCTACTGGAGCCTTGACCATAGTTTTCACCTCCAATGACAAAGCCACCTTCATTTTCCACACATCTATTCCAAAAATCTGCATCAATAGTGTTAAAACAAAATTGAGACAAATAAGGAATGTTTGAGCGATAGGGCAAGAGCTTTGCATTGGAAGGCATTATGTCATCTGTTGTAATGTTATTTCCTGCTTTTAATATTAGCTTACCTTCAACTAAACTTTTTATAGGAGTATTAATTGGGAAGGGTTTAATGTTTGGACCCATCTTTATAATACTGCTTTTATTGCTTGGTAAAATGAAATAGCTATTACCCTTAAAGTATGCTTGTGGTTCTTGAATATCAACGGCTTCGCCAACATTTTCTGGAGTATTAATAAAGCCACTAACAGCTGAAATAGCAGCGGTTTCAGGACTAACCAAGTATACATCTGCACTATTTGTTCCGCTTCTTCCACAAAAATTACGATTAAAGGTTCTTAATGACACACCATTCGTTTGAGGAGATTGACCCATACCAATACAGGGACCACAGCTACATTCTAAAATTCTTGCTCCAGCAGCAATTAAATCTCCTAAAGCACCATTATCGGCCAGCATTTTTAATATGTTGCTGGAGCCAGGAGAAATACCAAGACTTACATCAGGATGGACCTGTTTATCCTTTAAGATAGAAGCTGCCTTCATCAAATCCTTATAAGAAGAGTTGGTGCAACTACCAATCAGCACCTGATCAACTTTTATACCAGTTAAATTTCTAATGCTATCTACGTTATCTGGACTATGGGGTTTTGCCGCCATAGGTAGAATTTTACATAAGTCAATATTGATTACTTCGTCATATGTTGCATTGTTATCTGCATGCAGAGGTAACCAATCATTTTCTCTGCCTTGAGACTTTAGATATTCATAGGTTATCTCATCACTGGGGAATATAGAGGAGGTAGCCCCTAACTCTGCACCCATGTTGGCAATAGTTCCTCTATCAGTAACAGAAAGGGATTTAATTCCCGTTCCAGTATATTCTATTACTTTGCCAACACCTCCCTTAACACTTAGTTGTTTAAGAATATAAAGAATTACATCTTTTGCAGAAACCCAAGGCTTTAGATGTCCTTCCAGATGGATATTTAAAACCTTAGGTGTTTTTAGATAATATTCTCCACTGGCCATGGCTATAGCAACATCTAAGCCTCCTGTACCGATGGATAGCATACCAATTCCACCACATGTAGGGGTATGACTATCAGAGCCCAACAAGGTATTTCCTGGCTTTGCAAAGTTCTCCAGATGCAGCTGATGGCATATGCCGTTACCAGGCTTAGAATAAACAATACCATATTTTTCAGCAACGCTTTTTATGAATTCG
Source organism: Alkaliphilus peptidifermentans DSM 18978 (assembly GCF_900101495.1). Taxonomy (GTDB): domain Bacteria; phylum Bacillota; class Clostridia; order Peptostreptococcales; family Natronincolaceae; genus Alkaliphilus_C; species Alkaliphilus_C peptidifermentans. The sequence continues at coordinate 62,499 of NZ_FMUS01000022.1, read as the reverse complement.
TGATCATCTGCATTTTCAAAACCAGTTTGAAGAGTATTGTGATCAATATAAGCTACTGATAAATCTGTTTTCAATTTTGAAATACCCATTGCCTCCAGCTGTAAATAAACCATTGTTCCTGTTGAATCTTGTGTCAATGTTTGATCTATCTTAATTCCAATTTCACAGCCTTCTTTTAATTCACCTGATAATAAATGTTTTTGCAAAATTTTATATGTTAAGCTTTTTTTCAATTTAATCACCTCTTATGCTTCCTTAGGAACGTTAATTTCGGATAAAGTTTCGTGGTAAAGATTTAATAATTCCATGTCTGTAAGGGCTCTTTTTATAGCAATGGATGTATTTCTAACCTTTTCTAGTAAATGATAGGATATAAGATTATCTAATTGTATATTAAATAGAGCAAGTTTATTCTTTATAGCGGCAGTTCCAGAATGCTTACCGATTACAATTTTTCTTTCTAACCCCAACTCGGTAGGATCAAAAATTTCGTAGGTGAGGGGATTTTTTATCATTCCATCGGCATGAATTCCAGACTCGTGGTGAAAAATATTTTCTCCCACTATAGATTTCCATGAAGGTATCATTCTATCTGATGCTTTTGCAACATAACGACACAAATCTTGCATTTTATCGATTTTGTAGCCCATATCAATACCCATGGATGTCTTAACGGCTAAAACCACTTCTTCTAAAGCTGCATTACCAGCTCTTTCACCAAGACCATTTATTGTAGCTCCAAGGTAGGTGGCGCCAGCCATTGCTCCAGCAATAGCGTTAGCAGTTGCCATACCTAAGTCATCATGGGTATGCATTTCAATATCAATATCTACTGTATCTTTTATTAGCTTTATTTTTTCATAAGTAGTAATAGGGTTTAAAATTCCGACTGTATCACAAAATCTGATGCGGTTGGCACCTGCTTCTTTAGCTAATTTCACAAATTTCAGTAGAAATTCTTCGTCACTTCGAGAGGCGTCCTCTGCGTTTACAGAAACATATAATCCGTTGGTTTTGGCATACTCAGTAGCCTTGACCATCTGTTCTAGTATTCTTTCTCGAGTAGTATTCAACTTATGCTTAATGTGAATATCTGAAGTAGAAATAGAGATGGCTACAGCATCAACACCACAGTCAATGGATTCTTGAATGTCCTTAATTACAGCTCTATTCCAACCCATAATACTTGCCTTCAAATTACTCTTAACAATCTTTTTTATTACGTCCTTTTCATTTTCTCCCATTACTGGTATGCCAGCTTCTATTTGGTCAATCCCTATATCATCCAACATCCTTGCTATTAGTATTTTCTCTTCATTGGCAAAAACAACACCTGCAGTTTGTTCTCCATCCCTTAGGGTGGTGTCTAGAATTTTAATTTCCTTCTCCATATAAAATACTCCTTTCAAATGAACTATAGTTTGTTATTGTTTAATATTATATATGCAATAACTAAATGAGTCAATGGCAAATATCAAAAAAATGCAATATTAAATAATTAAAATTGCATTAAATTAATAAAAACAATAGAAAAAGACTATATAATAGCATTAAAATGAAGTATACAAGTTTAAATAAATTAATATTGATAGAAATAGGAATAATTTGGTTCTAAACTGAATATAATATAGGTTAAATATATAAAATAATAATTAAAAATATATTTACAAATATTGATAATATTTTTTTCTTAAAATACCTTTACATTAACTAAAAAATAATATATAATTTCTTAGTGTCACAAAATTAGCCAAGCAGTTACAATATATGCTGATGTAGCTCAGCAGGTAGAGCACTTCCTTGGTAAGGAAGAGGTTCGGCGGTTCGAGTCCGCTCATCAGCTCCATTAAAATACTAATTAAAGCTCACTTTTTGAAAGGTTTCGGAGGGTGGGTTTTTTAATATAGAAAATTGTAATAATTAACATATAATTGATTCTCGGACTTATATAAAAAGCTCACTTCTGTGAAAGAAGTGAGCTTTTTATCATGCCCACCTTGCTTACGTAGGGTATGGGCATTCTTTTGAAAAATTTAATATTTTTTATTAGGATCAAATTCAACTTTTACAACTTTTCCAATGATTTCAGCATCACTATTGTTTATAAAAATTGGATCATATTTTGGATTATCAGGATAAAGTATAACCTGACCATCTATTTTTTTCACACGTTTTAAGGTTGCTTCAGTACTATTTACTCTAATAACAGCGATTTCTCCATTTTCTACATCGGGTTGCTTTTTTACCAAAACCCTATATCCATCCATAATACCACTGCCTATCATACTATCTCCTGTAACCTGAAGATAAAAATAGCTTCCATTGGAAATTTCACTTTCTGGTATTTCAACATAATCAATAATGTTTTCTTCTGCATCAATAGGATTACCAGCTGGTATTCTACCTAAAACAGGCACTTTTACTATTTTACCAGTGACTGGTTTTAATAAAAAATTTTCGTATTCAGAATTCAAGCAAAAGAAACTATCAATGTCTATGTTTAGGTCCTGTCGCCATGTCTCTTCATCAAAATAGTAATCTGTAATTTTATCCGATAGATTGTTAAATTTATTCTTTAAATCACTGGTAATGTTATTAATTTCATCTTGACTTAGCAGTCTAACATTATTTTTACTTGTGAATCTTTTATATGCATTATTACTTAAAGTATTTTGAAGCTTATAAATTATGTAATATAACTTTTTTATGAAGGTCAATTCTTTAACTCGATTACCAGATATTGAATCATAAGTGGTTAAATGCAGGAGCTCAAGTATATCCTTTGATAATATTTTTATATCGTCACTTTTACTATTTGCAATTGAATCAATAAGCATCTCAACATTTTTTATTTCCTCATCCTCATAAAATTTGAAATTTGTTTTTCCGAGAATGTAGTCAGTGGAAACTTTAAAATATTCTGCAATTCGCAATAACACTTCATAACTTGGGTTACGAGCTTCAGTTTCATACATTCCCACCATGGAAGTACTAACTCCTATAATCTTACTTAGCTCTTCCTGTGTAATGTTACAATTACCCCTTAATTCTTTTATTCTCCTACCTATCATAATTACACCTCACTATAATATCACTATTAGTAATATTATAAACAATAATAACATATATGGCAATACAACATATAGTGATAAATAGAGAAATAATTAGATTAATAAAGAATTAAAAAGAAAATATATACTAAAATTCAAGAAATAACCAGTAACAACAATTGCTTATTATCACGATTAGTTGTAATATTTAATTACAGAGGGGGTGGATTTTCTGGTAGTTAAAGTATTAGAAAATAATCGGGATTATTTTAAAACAAAATACAACTTAAAGTGACAAAATATAATAATTTAGCTAAAGCTTTGACAAAAGTACAATAATATATAAGAAATTTAGGAGGTATAAAATGGGGGCCAAAAAACAAACAAATGATAATATAGAAACAATTATTCGAAAGGCTGCTGCAGAAACTGTTCGGGAATTAGAAAAATCAAAATTAATAAAGAATGATAACCAATCCTTCTTTCAAAAGACTGAGAAGCTTCTGTATAGTTATCCAGGATTATTAAAGGCTTTAGAACAAAAAGAGCAAGATATACAATACATTCAGGAGCATGGATTACAAGAAAAATCCAAGTCAATTGTTTATTATACTGGTGGTGGTGGGGTGAGTGGCGAAGAACTGCATGTAGAGGTGTTGGAGGGGTACATAATAACTAAGGATAGAACAAAGAGATTGGTAGATAGAATAGAAAGAGCTTTAGAAGGCTTAAAAAGTGATTCATATTACTATATTATACCTGCTAAATATTTTGACAGACTTTTAAATCAAGAGATAGAAGATAAATTCCATATTAGTGACAGAACCATTAGGAGACATCGAAATAGATTGATAAATGAGTTGCAAATACTATTGTTTGGAGCAGATGCGTTAGAATAACCTGTCCGAATCTTGACCGAAAGATGTCCTTCTAGGCACATATCAACCATGTTAGTATGATATTGAGGAAAAGTTTCCAAGGGCCACCAGTTAAATTACTGGTGGCTTTTTGAATACGAGGAGTGATGACATGAAGAACAAGGAAGGAGATAAATGCTCTCAGTGTGTATGGGGAAGTTGGACGGGATTAAGATATCATTGTATTTTTTCATCATGTGTCAGATATCCCTTAATCTACAATAAGGACCTATGGCTACAAAGAAATGATGAATGGATACAACTAGAAGGAACAATTGAAGGTATCTCAGATGAGATAATTAGTAAAAACGACGACTTCTTTTTATTAGAGGATATGCAGCTATTTACCTATCATTATCTAAGGATAGGCAGTAATGTAAGACATAAGAAATTGTTGTATAAGACAGTGAATAAAATAGCCTTAGTAGATTTAGATCAAGGATTGAAGATATACATTCTAAGAAAAATATAAAATTTAATTTTGCGAAGGGGAGGGATGGAGGTTTTACTGCAATTCTTGAAGGATAATGAAGGGAGGTGTAGGGTTACGTCAGGATCATATAATAGCCTTTGTGATGGAATTATGGCTGTATTAAATAGTCAGTTTCCCAATAATGAAGTATTTGATGAAGAAGTAATAGAAGGAGCTAACCCTCCTTATTTTTATGTAAAAATGCTGAAGGGAAATGAGATAAAGGAGCTTAATGGAAGATACCGTCGAGTATATTCCTTCGTTATTTATTACCACACCCCAGACAAGAATAATAGAGCTATGAACAATGTGGCAGAGGAGCTATATAACATAACGGAGCATATAGAAATAGACGGAAGAAAACTAAGGGGCGTTGGAATGAAGCATGAAATTATAGAAGGGGCCTTGAATTTTTTTGTTGAATACAGCTTCTTTGTCTATAGGCAGCAGGAGGCAACTACAAAGATGGGGATTTTAGAGGAAAAGGGAGGAATAAAAGGATAATGGAAAAGCAAGAGAAAAATCAGTATAAGGAATATTCCAAGTCTGAAATAATGAAATCCATGAAATTTACACAAATCCAAAAGGATTTAATCAATTCTCTATTAAGGGAAGAGAAAAAATACACTATTGAAGAAGTAACAAGTATGATAGAAAAATTTATAAGACAGGAGGCTAAATAAATGACAGGAGGAACATGGACTACTCAAAACAAGGTACGACCAGGTGTATATGTTAATTTTGAAAGTGAAGGAAGGGCAATGGGCACCATCGGTGACAGGGGTATTGTTACCATACCCATGGCTTTATCCTGGGGGCCGGCAAATGAAGTTATAACGATTGAAGCTGGGGAGAATACATCTATAAAGCTTGGCTATCCCATGACATCACCAAAGCTTATTTTAATCAGGGAGGCATTAAAAAGAGCAAAAACATTACTGCTATATAGATTAAATGCAGGTACAGCTGCCTCTGCCACAGTGGGAGATTTGAGTATTACTGCAAAATATAGCGGCCTAAGAGGAAATGATATTACAATCACTGTTTCACAGGATATAGATGATAATTCAAAATATAATGTTACCACCTTTCTTTCCGGCGAGGCTGTTGATTCACAAACGGTTACTGATATCAACAATATAGCTTCTAATGACTGGGTAATATTCAGCGGCAATGGAGAATTGGTAGAAACTGCAGGTACGCCCCTGACAGGCGGGTCAGATGGAGTAACTACAAATGAAAACTATCTGGATTATTTGACTGCAATAGAAAGCTATAGCTTTAATACTATGGCTGTAGCAACTACCGACAGTTCACTTAAAGGGGTATTTGCTTCCTTCTGTAAGAGATTAAGGGAAGATGAAGGCAGAAGAATACAGGTGGTTTTAGAAAACTATCCTATTGCCGATTACGAGGGAATAATCAGCGTTAAAAATGGAGTGGTTTTAGCCGATGGCTCAATCTTAACACCTGTAGAATGTACAGCATGGGTGGCGGCAGCAACAGCAGGGGCTAATGTAAATCAATCTCTAACCTATACAGCCTATGATGATGCTGTAGATGCATCTCCAAGGTATAGCAATGGTCAAATCATTGCTGCTTTACAGGCAGGTGAGTTTGTTTTTGTCTCCAGTAATGGAAGGGCTGTGGTGGAACAGGATATTAATACCCTTACATCCTTTACAACAAAAAAGGGAAGAGAATTTAAAAAGAATAGAGTAATTAGAGTATTGGACAGTATAAATAACGATTTTGAACGTATATTCAGTGACTTTTATATTGGTAAAATTAGTAACAATGAAGATGGGAGAAACCTTTTAAAGGGTGAATGCATTAATTACCTTGAGCTACTGGAAAATATTGAAGCTATACAGAATTTTAACTCTCAAACAGATATATCAGTTGAAGAGGGTAACGAAGCAGAAGCTGTATATATAGAGACACATATTCAACCAGTAGACAGTATTGAAAAATTGTACTTTAAAATTCGAGTGAGATAGGAGGAGCTAAAATGAAATATATGAATGAACAGGATGCCATAAGTGGAAAATATGCCAAAGCCTTTGTAATACTAAATGATAATGTAGAAGAATTATTCTATGCCAAGTCATTGGAATCCAGTATTGAAAAAAGTAAATCTGATGTTCCTGTACTGGGAAAAACAAATGTAGGTAAGAAGGCTGCCGGATGGAGTGGAACAGGTACTTTAACCATCTATTATATAACTTCACTATTCCGTCAATTAATGCTGGAGTATGTTAAGCATGGAAGAGACTTTTACTTTGATTTACAGGTGGTGAATGAAGATCCTGCCTCCAGTGCAGGAAAGCAAACCATTCTCCTAAAAAACTGTAATATTGATGGGGTTGTAGCAGCTAAATTTGATGCAACCTCTGAAGACCAATTGGATGAAGAGATTTCCTTCACCTTTGATGGTTTTGATATTTTAGATAGCTTCAATAGTCCAAGAGGATAAGGAGGAAAATAATGTGAATGATTTACAATTATTTTTCGCACAGAATGTTGAGAGTGATATAGTAGAAGAATTTGTGGTGTCAGAAAGATTTAAGAACAAAGAAGGTAAGGCTGTTTCGTGGAAAATTAAGGCCATAACAGAAGCTGAGAATGAGACCATAAGAAAATCTGCCACGAAGCTAACAAAGGGGAAGAATGGAATTAAAGTTCCTGAAACCAGCCCAGAGGAATATTTATCTAAGCTTATAGTAGCCAGTGTTGTTTTTCCAAACCTAAAGGATGCACAACTTCAAAAATCCTATGGGGTAATTGGTTCAGATGAATTAATCAAGAAAATGCTCTTAGCTGGAGAATATTCCTCACTTGTGGAAAAAATTCAAAAGACAAATGGATTTAATGTTGACATTAATGAAATTGTGGATGAGGTAAAAAACTAATAAAGGAAGGCGATAGTGAGTGGAATTATGCTTATTACGCCTTCCACGAAAACAATATAAAGCCGTGGGAATTTGCTGAATACTCAATTCAGCAGAAGGCTGCAATAATTGCCCTAATAGATATTCGAGTTTCAGAAGAAAGGAAAAGAAAGTCACGAAGGAAGTAATTCTTTATTTAAGGAAATTGCATAATTTTGAAACTAATTATGCAATTTCTCCAATAATTTTAGAATAAATTCTCCTATGGGTTTTTCAGGAAGGGAGGCAAATATGAATATTATAGCAAAATCTTTGCAAAACTTTAATACTCTTATAAACCCAATGATAAATTTCAATAGAACTATAAATGTAACCCTTGTTTCAATGAATCAGTATAACAGCATGGTTCAGAACAATGTTCATAATACAAATACCCTATCAATAGCCCAAAATAATTTAGCCACCACCAATGTCAATTTACAGGCTTCAGCACAGAATGCAGCTGCTGGACAAAGTAAGCTTAATAACCAACTAAATAAGGGTAATAAAACAGCAGGTACTATTATTAAAAGCTTTAAAAAGCTGGCAGGTGAATATTTAAACCTAAATCAAATAAAGCAATTTATGGGTGATTCTGTTAAGGCTGCCAATCAACAGCTAAAGTCAGAAATAAGGCTTCAATCAATAATGGAAAATAAAAGAGGAGTAGATAAGCAAAGTATAGATTCCTTGAAGGAATATGCTGCTCAGTTAAGCAATGGAACTACAATAGCTGATGATGTGGGAATTACCGGTATGGCAAAGCTGGCAGAATATGTACATGACCCTAACAATGTAAAGATGATGACGGAATCCATGTATAACCTTGCTGCAGCAACCTACGGTGCAAATGTCAGTCAAGAGGAAATAATGCAGACGGCAGATATAATGGGGAAAGCAATGTTAGGTGATACACAGGCACTGTCAGCAGCAGGAATTAACATAGATGCCTTAAGTGAAGCAGAACAGCGTATATTAAAAACTGGTACCGAGGCCCAAAGGGCAGCTATGGTTGTGGAAATGCTGGAGGGTAACCTAAATGGAGTTGCCAGGGCTATGGCAAACACACCAGAAGGACAGCTTGCACAATTTAAGAATTCATGGGGAGATGTTAAAAAGGTTATAGGCTTTGGGTTAATTCCAGAAATGCTGCGACTTATGAATACAGTTAAAACCCATTTACCTCAGATACAGGGGTTATTGCTGGTATTAGTTGGTGGATTTAGTTTAGTTACAGATGCTGTTATTGGATTAATAAATGGAATTAGTTGGATAGGAGCAGCAGTGGTTGATAATTGGGGGTTAATTGAGCCTATTGTTTGGGCGGCTGGCGGACTATTGGGTGCATTTATAATACCAAAAATTTGGGCAATGGTAACTGCTATATTATCAACAGGGATTGCCTGGGCAACTACCCATATTCCAATTATGCTAATATTTTTAGCCATTGGAGTGCTAATATGTATCTTGAAAGAATTTGGCATTACAGCAGATCAAGTAATTGGATTTGTTGGTGGTATATTCGGTGGACTATATGCTGCTATATATAATTATATGGCTTATCTATGGAATTATTTTGCAAGCTTTGCAGAATTTATTGGAAATCTATTTATTGATCCTGTATATGCTGTAAAAAAGCTATTCTATGACTTAACCATGAATGTATTAGGATTTGTTAATTCAATTATACAAGGTATTGAGAAGCTTATAAATAAAATTCCTGGTATTGAAAAGGATTTAACCAGTGGAATAGACTCAATGATGGAGTCGCTAACGAAGCCAACAAGTGATAAAGATGTAATCAGTATTAAAAGAATGGAATTTAAAAATATAAGTGAAACAGCAAAAAAAGGCTATGCTTTAGGGCAAAGTGCTGGTGAAGGATTAATGAATGGTATTTCCAGCATAACAGACAAATTTAAGATGCCCGAAAAACCAGATATATTAGGCATGAGTATGGGTAAAGAAGTATTTGACATAGAAAGCATAAACACAGTTAATGAAGTAGGTAAAATAAAAAATTTAGTTGATATATCCAATGAGGATTTAAAAACAATGCGTGAATTAGCAGAAATGAAAAATATACAAAACTTTGTATCCCTTACTCCTACAGTATCAGTTCAAACAGGAGATATAACAGAGGGGGGCTTTAGTATAGATACTATAGTAGCCAGAATAACAGATGCCCTAGAAAATGAAATAGCTGCATCAGCTGAAGGAGTTTATGGGGGATAGGAATGGAGAAATAAAATAGAAATTGAAAATTGAAAATTGAGAATTGAAAATGGAAAATTGAAAGAAAAAGAAGAGAAATATTGAATGTTGAATGTTGAATGAAAAAACAAATAAAAATTAAGAATTAAGAGTTGAGAAAAGTAGATGACCAAATCTTTGATTTGAGTCAGTCACTTTGCTAGGGATTTGGTATAAAACTTCATTAGCACAATTTAGAGTTTTATGGCAAATTAACTAGCTACATATGTATTCTTAAATGTTGAATGTTGAATGGTGAATGAAAAAACAAACAAAAATTAAGAATTGAAAATGGAAAATTGAAAATGGAAAATGGGATTCTATCAACATGCAAGGAGGGATGAAATGTCTTATGGTATATGGCTTAGCTACAACAACCAGCAGGAGGGTTTTCAAATTCCCATTAACCCCAGCTCAATAGAAATAAGCGATGGGGGTAAGGGGACAACCTATGATGTGGCAGGCTTAGGGGAGATAAATGTTATTAAGGACATAAAACTGACGGAGTATTCCTTTAAAAGTATATTCCCTGCACAAGAATATCCTTTTATTGCAACAAATCTGCTATTAAAGCCTGAAGGATATATTGATTATATAACAAAGTGGATGAAGACTAAAAAGCCCATCCGCTTTATTTTTACTGGTGATAGCTTTGATATTAATGAAGCCGTCAGTATTGAAGACTTCAACTGGAAGGAGGAGGCCGGCGGTGGTGGAGATATTGAATATAGCATTAAATTAAAAAAATATATTTTCCATTCTCCTAAAAAAGTTGTAGTAGTTCCATCAACTTCAGATAATAATGATGTTACAGTAAAAAAGGAGCCCCCTGTAAGAAAGGATGACCGGGAAGCTCCTAAAACATATACAATGATTGCAGGTGACACTCTATGGTCTGTAGCAAAGAAAATCCTTGGTGATGGAGGTAGGTGGAAGGAGCTTCAAAGGTTAAATAATATAACTGATTCAGAAGTAAAACGGTTGTCCATAGGTAAGGTTTTAAAGCTTCCGGAGGTGAATTAATTGGTTGAGATTACTATTGATAATAAAAACGGTAACATGTGGGATATAACCAATATCGTTTCAAATATTTCCTGGAAAACCAGCTCCATTGGAAAAGCAGGGAGCTTGGATTTTACACTAATCAAGAATTGTCTCTATCAAGACCCTGCCTTTCAATACAATAACGGTGATGTGGTTAAGGTAAAGATGGGGAGTGCTAATATATTTTATGGATATATATTCACAATTGACGAAGGAAAAGACGAAACAGTTAGTGTCACCTGCTATGATCAAATACGATACTTAATGGCAAAGGATACCTATGTATTCAACGATGTAACTGCTTCTGCTGTGGTTAGAAGAATAGCAGAGGATTTCACCTTAGAATTAGGTAAGATAGATGATACAGCCTATCGGATACCTACAATGGTGGAGGATGGTAAGGTTCTTCTAGATATTATTTGTAAGGCCTTAACCCTTACCTTAATAAATTCAAATAAGAACTTTTTTCTTTTTGACGATTTTGGAGCTTTGTCATTAAGGAATTCAGAGGACCTTTTATTGGATTTTTATATCGGTGACGATAGCCTAATGATAGACTACAGCAATAAAACCTCTATTGATACAGATACCTACAATAAAATAAAGCTATATAAAGATAATGAAGCCACCGGCAGACGTGAAATATATATGGCACAGGACAGCAATAATATTGACAAATGGGGAATTTTGCAATTGTACCAGTCAGTTGAAGAAAATATGAATACAGCACAAATAAATCAACAGCTGGATACGCTGATTACATTAAAGAATAGAGAGTCAAAAACATTGAAGATAAAAGCTTTAGGAGATATAAGAGTAAGGGCTGGTGCCTATATTCCAATCATTATTAAGGAATATGGGATTAACCAGCCATTTATTATAGATGAATGTACCCACAGCTTCAATGGTGCAGATCATACCATGAGCTTAGATTTAAAGGTGGTGACATAGATGAACCTGTTAAATGTAATTAAAACAGCAGGGATGCAGGCGGTGGATTCAACAAATCCAGTAGGTATATTTTATGGAACTGTGGTATCCACAAATCCTATTAAAGTCAATGTAGATCAAAGGTTTACCCTAACCTCAGAATTTATAGTTATGCCAGAATCCTTAACAGGATATGAAATAGACTTAGCCCATACCCATCAATGTTCCAATGGCTCTACAGCTGCAGCACTGAATAAAATCATTGTTAGATCAGGCCTAAAGGAAGGGGATAAGGTAATTCTTCTTCGCCTTCAGGGTGGACAAAAATACTTAATATTGGATAAGGAGGCAGCAATATGATCCCAAAAGGAGGAATATCCAATACATCAGTACAGGAGATAGAAGAGCCTTCCTACACATGGAGGCTTGATTTTACCAAGGGAAGAATAACAGGGATGCTTGATGAACTGGAGGCCATCAAGCAGGCAGTATTTATGATTCTTCAAACCGAGAGATTTAAATATATAATCTATAGCTTTAATTACGGCCATGAGCTTAGGTCTCTGATGGGAAAAAATCCTTTGTATGTTAAGTCAGAAATAACCAGAATTATTAAGGCTGCATTAAAGCAGGATGACAGAATTCAAGGAATAGAAAATATGAACATTATAATGAACAAAGATGGTATGACAGCAGCCTTTACAGTGATTACCAACTATGGGGATTTTAAGTTTACACAGGAGGTGAGATAATTGAAAAATGTACACAGCTATGAAGTCATACTGCAGCGAATGCTAAATAGATTACCAACCAATATAGATAAGCGAGAGGGCTCTGTTATTTATGCAGCTTTAGCTCCTGCTGCAGCAGAGCTGGCACAAATGTATGCCCAACTTGATATTGAATATAACCTCTCCTTTGCAGATACTGCCACCGGTGAGTACCTAACAAGAATAGCGGCAGAATTAGGAGTTAATAGAAAGCCAGCAACCAAGGCAAGGAGAAAAGGAGAATTTTACCATAGCTCCAACAGCCCACTAAATGTACCAATCGGCAGCAGATATAGCATAGGCAGCCTGACATATGTAGTGGTTGGTGAAATTTCTGCAGGAGCTTATATACTTGAGTGTGAAACAGCTGGTGTGGTGGGTAATCAACAGTTTGGACAAATACTTCCAATAAATTTTATTTCAGGTCTGGAAAGAGCTGAATTGAGGGATGTATTGGTGGCTGGTGAGGATGAGGAACAGGATAAAGCCCTAAGACAGCGATACTATGAAATAGTAAATGAACCCTCCTTTGGTGGTAATGTTTCAGATTACAAGCAGAAAATAAATTCCATTGATGGAGTTGGTGGACTGAAGGTATTCCCTGTATGGCAGGGGGGAGGTACAGTAAAGGCTACAATTATAGCTGCAGATTATAATGAGCCATCCAATACATTAATAGAAGAAGTACAGAATATTATTGATCCTATACCAAATAGTGGCAAGGGGTTGGGCTTTGCTCCCATAGGCCATAAAATGACCATCACCGGAGTAACTGCTACAACCATAGACATTTCAACAAGAATAACCCCCCAGGCGGGCTTAACCATAGGTCAGCTGCAAGAAAATATAGAAGCAGCTATAGAAGCATATTTATTGGAGCTTAGACAGGACTGGCAAAACCAAATACAATTGGTGGTTAGAACAGCCCAAATAGATGCTAGAATACTATCTGTAGCTGGAGTAGAAGATGTTAATAATACCCTGCTAAATGACACAGCATCTAATATTATTTTAGGAGCAGAGGAAATACCAAGGTTAGGAAGGGTGACAGTTGATGAATAGGATAGAAAAATACTGGCCCGAATTCTTTTTAAAGATATTAGACTTTGTTGAACTGGCAAATACTGAGAATAAAGAGCTGGAGGTTATACAGGCTGCTAAAGAGGAATATTTTAATGATAAATTTGTTTTAACCTCCAGTGTAGAGGCTGTTAAACGAAGGGAAAAAATCCTTGGCATACAGGCAGACCCCAATACAGAAACCCTTGATTTTAGAAGGAAAAGGATAATAAATAGATACTCCACAAAGCCCCCCTTTACAAAAGCATACCTGCAACAGCGTTTAGACTTCCTTGTAGGGAATGGACGGGCAATAGCAGAGGTGGACAGCTTTATTTTAACAGTTACAGCAGCAATATATGATGCCAGTATATTTAAAGAAGTAGAAAGAACCATATATGCAATTAAGCCGGCTAATATGATCTATCAGCAGCAGACAGCCATAGAGAACACAATTACCTTAGATGAGCATATTTCCAAGAGGGAATTAGATAGACAAACAATATTGGGAATCTGGCCATTAGGGGCAGCCCCCTTTGCAGAACTACAGCAGGAGGTGGTTATAAAATGATTACATCAAAATTTCTTAATAATGTTGCCGAATTTGTTGATTCCAATATTTCTAAAGTAGTCTTAAATAAAGGAGAATACGAAATAACCGATTTTTTAGTTAAATCTGCAAGCGACAACATAGTGACCTTAAATTATATAGTACCGAATGGCTCTGTTGCAGCAATAAATAGTATAGAGCTTAAAGACAGCAGCAACAATGGCATAAGTGATAATACTGTATATGTTCCAATTCATGCCGACACCATGATGATTCAAACCATTCAAGTAAAGGAGGGGATATAGGATGGCCAGAACAGATTGGAAATTCAATGACATTGTCACCGAGGCAGATATGAACCAGATGGGGCAGGAGCTTAACGAAAAGGAAACCCCAGCAGCAGCACAGGCAAAGGCAGACCGAGCAGAGGAAAATGCCAAGAATTATACAGATCAACAAATCACATTGGTAACAGAAACAGGAATTCCCAAATTAAACGTCTATGAATATAAGCTCAGCAATATTGCCATCGGTACAACAGATATAGAAATTCCACTAGAAACCTTTGATAAAAAAACCGATACAGTAAAATTATACATAAACACTGTTCCCAGAGACAGTGATTTTTTTATGGTTGTAGATGCTGTAAGAAATGAAGCTGGAAATATTTTAGAAAAAGGAAAGGTTATATTAAATCAGCCATTAGAAACCGTTTCAAAAGTAACAATTGAAATATGGAAAAACATTCCCATAGGAGAAGCTGGCTCAGTAAGCGGTAAGGTAATAGCTGTTGATTCCATGCCACAAAATCGAGTAATAGGCTTAACAGATGCTTTGGATAGTAATACACAGGCTATTGGGGATGTTAATGATGATTTTGTTGCGCATAAGGCAGAAACTATGCCACATAGATTTGTTGATAATGGAACTGTCTATAAATATGGATGGTCAACGCTAGATGGTTATGCAGTTTTTAACTATGAGGAGGTGACTGGGTAATGCCACAAGTAACATTACCAAATAAACAACAAGTAGAGGCAGTAAAAAATGATATAGGAAGCATAAATACAAAAGTAGGTACTAATACAGATGTTGGAGGAAATACAACACTATTTGCAAGATTAAGACAAATCTATGAATATTTGACAGCAAATATGAGTAGTACAAGAATGTCAAAGGTAGACAGTATTGACAATACTATATCTTCAAGACAAGCCAACTGGGGAGCAACAACAACTCATAGGGATAGAATAGACACAACTATATCCTCCAGACAGGCCAGTTGGGGGGCGACAAGTACCCATTCGAGCAGGATTGATACTACTATATCAAGTAGGGCAAGTCAAGCAAGCGTTGATAATTTAAATGTTGCTCGAATGGTAGTACCCTCAAATACACTAAGGCATAGTTTCGCGCCAGAGAGGTCTGTAACAGGTAATTCTTCTAAATATATACTAGTAGCTAAATTTGTACCGCTTGGTGTAGGTGAGCTAAAGGTAACGTGGGATATGAAAACAAATAATTCTTCTAATTCTGTCTTGATGCACTTTAGTCCATTGTTTGGATTTGCAATTTCAACACACGGTTGGACGGACGATATAGGAAGCATAAACACATATCCTAATCATCCGTCGGGTGTCTTTGTGAGTAGCCGTTCAGTTGACTACGTCACCATTACGCAAATATTACGCGTGCCATATATAACACCTATTTATTTACACATGGCTGGAGGTAACTCTCACTCTGAAAATACTTCTTATTGCAGAAATATAAATATATACTATGACTTTTATTAAGGCGGTGCCAGTGATGAGGGGTGATAAATTCACACAGGGAACTTTATGCGTCATAAGTAATGCGAATAATTATACATAACAATTAATTTTTAATTAACCAAGAGAGGTGATTTTTATGAGCGATGGAAAAATTACTCGACAAGAATTTTCTTCAGATGTAAATGAAGAATTTAATAAAATCGGCAATATGCAAGAATTAGAGACTACCAATAGCAGTAATCTAGTAAATGCAGTAAATGAGGTTAAAAGTGATATTGATAAACATAAAGTTGATTATGTAAGACAACCTGGCTATGGTATAACGGGAGGAACATCAAACAATTATACCCTTACACTTGACCCTCCTCTTACGTCTTATACTCCAGGAATATGTGTAGCAATAAAGATTCATACAGCTAATTCAGGAGCTTCAACCTTAAATATCAACGGGTTAGGGGCAAAGTCAATAAGAGATAGTAGAGGAAATATCTTAACAACTGGAAAGTTAATTCTAAATGGTGTTTATACATTGAGGTATGATGGATCAAATTTTCAATTACAGGGTGAAGGTGCTAGTGGTAATGCAACTGCATCTGACCTTCTCTCTGGTAAAACAGCCTCTACAGATGCAGGAGATATAATTGGTACAATGTCTAATAAAGGAGCTAAAACATTTAATCCTAGTGCATCGGTACAAAGTGATACAGCAGGCTATTATAGCAGTGTAACCTGTAACGCTGTAAATGTTCCTGCTGCAAATGTATTATCAGGAACTACTATTGCTGGTACTGCTGGATCAATGGTCAACAGAGGTAATGTAACCTCAGCATTAACTAGTCAAGGTGGTCAATATACTATACCTCAAGGATACCATGCTGGTGCAGGTACAGTAACAGCCAATATTACAAATTTATCATCAGGGAATGTTAGAAAGGGGGCTGAAGTCGGAGGAGTGACAGGCACTTATTCTGATATGCCAACTGGAGAAGTTCCTACAGCAGGGGATATCAGTATAGGTAAAAGTGCTTTTGCCAATGGTGGGAATAAAATAATTGGTACTATGCCTATCAGAACAGGGCATGTTGATGCTCAAGCTATATCTAGAAGCGGAACCACCTTAAGGTTAAGACCTCAAGCAGGTTATTATGGCGGATCAAGTAGTAATAGCGTACAATTGACAGATGCTAATTATGTAGCAGAAAATATTAAAAAAGATATTTCTTTATTTGGATTAACGGGATCTTTGAAAGAAGGAATATTTGCTTTATTAACGCCTGATATTACACATAATCTACCCGTCACTACAGTAGATTCTATAACAAGCATCTCTATATCATCTTCTTCATTAAATTTTAAGCCTACACAAATAGTAGTTATGATGGAAGTAGAGACAAAAATGAGGTATTCTGAATATTATGGACCAAGAGACTCAGAGGCGTTGGGAAAGGTTATCTCATGTTTCGGAAATATGTTAACTACTAATGGATATATTCGAACTCATCTCAAATTACCAAGCGGAGCATATGAAGGAGGATATGGTATTTTGAGTTTAAGCCTTTCCGATGTTTCATTTCATTCTAACGGATTTACGGGTAATATAGAAGCACGAATACAGTCATTTCATTCAGGGACAGGAAACACAAAGGCAACTGTACATATAAGAGAAATATTATTACTTTCTGCATAAATAGATTAACTAAAAAGATAATTACAAACAACAACAAAAACAAAAGAAAGGATGATCAAATGAAAACCAGAATATTAATTTTTACAACCCTATTATTCCTTATATCTTCAACCTTCGTTACCGCAGCAGAACCAACATTTACTCTTAAGCTAGATTCAAAGCCTGCTGTCTATGTTGATGAAGAAGTAAATGTGAAGCTGTCGGTGGTGGATTATGTTTATGGAGAACATAAAACCTCGGCATTGGATTTTCAACTGATATATAATCATGAAGATTTTAAATATCAAGACTTTTCTGTTACAGGTAATCATAATTTGAATGTAACAGTTACAGAAAGCGTATATTCAGAAAATCAAAGTAAACTTAGATTAATAGTTATCATGATGGGAAAGGAAAGTGCAGTAAATACCGATACAGATTTATTAAATATTAAGTTTACACCACAAAAAATGTCTGAAACCAGTGACTTTATCTTGTTTGAATCTACGGCAGCCACATCAGACGGTATTCTATTCCACCCAGTGAATGTTTCTACTACAGTAACAGTCTATGATGTGTTGGACGTAAATCAAGATGGTGTCATTAATCTAGCCGATGCCGCTATAGCTTCATATCGAATTGGAGAATCAGCAGAAGAGTTTCCTAACTGCGATGTCAATAGGGATGGAGAAATAAACATGGAGGATGTAAAGCTGATTATTTACCATATACTTAACTTAACATTTTAAACAGCCCAGTCCGAAACGTGACCGAAGGATGTCCTTCCAGGCACATGTCACCCATGTTAATATGATATTGAGGAAGAATATAAATTATTAATTTACTCTAGCTTTTAAAGAAGCTAGTTTTTATTTTGCAATTTATATTCTTTTCTTTTTATTTACATTAATTTGAAGGGAGTGAGTTAAAGCTTTAAGGGTTTAAAAGTAGATAAATAAATTAATGGAGGAAGTAAACAATGATTACATTAAGGGAAATTAAGAGCATAGTGGTGGGAATCATTGAAGCTGCTTTTCCTGAAGGTAGAGTTCTAACCAAGAATGTAAATGAAGAGTTGGATATACCTTCTTTTTTTATTGAATTTGACAACATAAGAAAAAACAGCCGATTATTCAATTATGAAAGAGATATGACCATTAGGATATATATTTATCCGTCAATTAATGATGAGGGTGGTTTTCAGCTACTGGATATTATTGAAAAGCTGGAGGATAACTTTGATCTTAAATTTATGGTTCAGGACAGATATTTAAAAATTACTGAAACTCTAACAAAAAAGGAAGAAGGAATTTTCCAATTTGAATTCCATGTGAACTATTTTGAAACCAAGGAAATGGAAGAAAGTAATGAATTGATGCAGGAATTAAATTTTAAATAAAAAAAGAAAGGAAGTTGATGTAAATGGGTTTACCAACAATTGATATTATTTTTGAAACAAAGGCAGTAAGTGCAGTAAAAAGAAGTGAAAAGGGAGTTGTGGCATTGATTTTGAAGGATGATACTGGAGCCTTTGATACAAGGGAATACAAATCATCTACAGAGGTTTTGCCAGAGGATTGGTCAGAGAGAAATCTAGATTTAATTAAAAAGGCATTTATAGGCAATCCGTCTAAATTAATAGTTGAGAGGGTTGACACTGCGGCTGCCAACTACAATGATGCCTTAAATAGACTAAAAAGCAAGCTATTTAACTATTTAGCAGTGCCAGATGAATCAGCAGCAAGTGATGTAGCCACATGGATTAAAGGCTGCCGTAAAAATGACAGTAAAACCTATAAGGCAGTGGTTGCAAACCATATTGCAGATGATGAGGGTGTAATCAACTTCGCCACTTCAAATATTCAGGTGGAGGGAGAAGCATATTCAGCAGCAGAATATACCTGCAGAATTGCAGGAATTTTAGCAGGACTTCCCTATACCCGTTCAGCTACATATTATGTACTTCCAGAGGTGGAGGGTATTAATGAAGCTGCTGATCCTAACTCAGAAATTCAAGCAGGAAAGCTTATTTTGATTAATGATGGAGAAAAAATCAAAATAGCCAGAGCTGTAAATTCACTGACAACCACCACAGTTGAAAAGGCGGATGAATTTAAGAAAATTAAGATTTTAGAAGGTATGGATTTAATTAAAGAGGATATTTCCCGAACCTTTGAGGATGAATATATTGGCAAGGTAAATAATTCATATGATAATCAGGTGCTATTCTTAACTGCTGTTAACGCATATCTTAAGGGGCTGCAGGGAGAAATTCTTGATCCTTCATATAATAACAAGGTTTCTATAGATGTCCAGTCTCAAAGATTAGCCTGGGAAGGAATTGGAGTAGATGTAAGTGATTTAAGTGATCAGCAAATCAAAGAAAAGTCCTTCCGCAGCAAGGTATTTGTAAATGGAAATCTTAAATTCTTAGATTCAGTAGAAGATTTGAAGTTTAATATTTCACTGTAGGATTAAGTAAAATCATTTTTTATAACTGGAGGAGCAGATTAATAAATCTGTTTTTTTTAATTTAACGAAATTTGAAAGGATGATATATAAATGAAAAAGTTAGATGGCAAAAGATTAATAAATGGTACATTTGGTTCAGTTTGGTGGGATGGAGAGCTATTGGCAGATATCGAAAGCTTTGAAGCTAAAATCAGTATAGATAGAGAAGAAATAAATATGGCCGGCTCATTATCAAAGGATTCAAAAATGCTGGGCTGGAATGGTGAAGGTACCATGAAGCTTAAAAAGATATATTCAAGGGCACAGAAGAAAATTGCAATGGCAATAAAGGATGGGCAGGAAATAAGATCAAAAATTGTTGCGAAATTAGCTGATCCCGATGCATTTGGCACTGAAAGAGTTGTATTATACAATGTATGGTTTACAGAGGTAATGCTAATGTCCTTTGAGCAAAAAGCCAAGTTGGAGGAGGATATTCCCTTCGGCTTTAGTGATTTTGATTTTCCTGATTTAATTGAAGATTAGTAGGGGGCTAAATATTATGGCAAAAAAGAATATAAAAAAGCTGACAGTGACTGATCTAATTAAAAAGAAGGAGCAGTTAAAGCAAAAGGAAAAATCCACAGAGGAATTATATGTTCCTTCATTAGATTCATATATTATTATACAAAAGCCTTCAAGAGCCCTTTGCATGGAGGCTTTGTCAGTTGCCCAGAATGACAGCACTCAAGACAAGGCAGACCTCCATATGGTCTATAACTGTGTGGTAGAGCCAAATCTTAAGGATATCAAGCTTCAAGAGGAATTTTCTTGTGTCGAGCCTATGGAAATTGTAGAGAAGATATTTGAAGCAGGGGAAATTGGCAGTATTTCAGGCTATTGCTTGAAGATGGCAGGCTACTCAGATAGTGTGAAGGCGGTTAAGGATATAAAAAACTAATTGGTAGTGATGGGGATTTATATTTTCTTCATCACTACCTTCAAAAAGGCTATTCCTTAGATTATTTAATAAATTTAAGCTACGATGAAAGGCTGTTTATGACAGCAAGCATGGAGCTATATTTTGAAGAAGAGAAGGAAAGATGGAGCAGATAATTTTTCCTTCTCTTATCTTCTTTATGAAGGTGGGTGAGGAAATGGTAGTAGAGGGAGTATTATCCTTAAAGGATAAAAATTTTAGTACAGGAATAAAATATGCAATTAAAAACTTAAAAAGCTTTGAATCGGAAATAAAAAATGTAGCAGCAGGAATAAAGGAGCATATCGGTGGTGCAAATAAAGCATTAGGACAATTAAATAAAAATGACATTATAGAGCTAAAAAGTGCAGTAGCAGATTTAAATACTGAGGTTGATAATGTTATTCTTTACGCCAGCAGGCTGGGAGACAATATGCAAACCATTAAGAAATTAGGTATAGATGCCTTTGAGAGCATTAAAAAAAATTCTGGCATTTTTAAAGAAGCATATAATGATATAAAGCAATGGGGAATTGAAACCTTTGAGGATATTAAAGAAGAAATAATGGGTAAATTTGCAGAAGGATTTATGAAGGGAGCCAAAAAGGGACTTGAAGTCTATGAAAATTTAAAACAAAAATTTGATGAGAAATTTGGCGAAACCTTTAATAATATTAAAGAATGGGGAAGTAATGCCTTTAAGAGTATTTCAGCAACAGTCACTGGAGTAGTTGGAGGGGCCTATGAAAATATAAAGCAGTGGAGTATTGATACATTCGAAAATATTAAGGAAACGGCTTCAAATAAATTTAATGAAGCCTTTAGTAATATTAAGGAATGGAGTAATAATACAGCTCAAGTAATAAAGGGAAAATTTCAGGAGAATTTTGGAGAAGCATTCGAAGGTATTAATAAAAAAGCTAAAACTGTCTTTGAAGAGATGATGTTAAAATCAATGAAGTTTGCTGACAAGTTTGGTGGAATTGGAGAAAAAAGCGGTAATGCCTTTGAGAACATAAAGAAAAAATCCATAGATTTTGAGGAAACCTTAAAGGGTGTCCATGAGTCTGGTGTGGCGGCCTTTGAGGGGATGAAGCTAAAAATTGCAGAAAATCAGCAGACAATTGATTCTATCAAGGGAGTTATATCTGATGTTGAAACCAATGTAAAAGGCTTAAAGGATTCTCTATTAAATACCTTTGAAAGCGCACAACCGGTGGTAGGATGGCTAAAGGATAATGGACTTCCAGGAGTAGGAGATTTCATTTCAAATATTGCTGATAAAGCCATGGGTCTACACAATTTTATCGATAATAATTGGACTAAATTTCGACCTATTATAGAAGGGGTTTCCTTTGCATTGGAGGTTTATGAGGGAGCGACAGCAGCAGTTCAAAATGCCACTGAAATATACACTCATGTCACCGGTGGACTTGTAAAGGTTCAAGGCTTCCTTAATAAGGTAATGGCCTCGTCTCCATGGGGTATGGTTGCCCTTGCAATTGGAGCTGTCATCGCTGTGGGAATTCTAGTTTGGAAAAATTGGGATACCATAAAGGAAAAGGCAATGGAGCTGTGGGCTGGAATACAGGAGATATTCGGTGGTGTTGCCGACTTTTTCTTTAATGTATGGAATAGTGCAATTGAAAATATTAAAGGTGCATTTGAAGGAATTAAGGATGTTTTTACAGGTGTTATGGAATTTATCAAGGAGACAATTGGAGGCTGTATAAATTTCATTATTAAACCCATTAATTTCTTAATTGATGGCATAAATAGTATTAGTTTTAAGGTCCCTGATTGGGTTCCTGGAATTGGTGGTAAAGAGCTTGGTATTAATATTCCCAATATACCTGAATTTGCATTAGGTACCAGCTATGCAAGGGAAGGCTTAGCTTTAATCCATGAGCAGGGTGGAGAAATAAGGCATACCAGCAGGGGCGAAACAATTATACCTGCTGATAAATCTAAAAGCCTAATTGAAAACATAAATAATTCACCAAGCATTACAATTAATATTAATGGAAGTAATATGACTCCAAATGATGTGATAAATGAAATGGTGCCAAAGCTAAAGCTTGCATTGGCAAACATATAGAAGGGAGAGCTGGTTATGATTAATATTTTTCTTTCCATAAATAATAGGGAACAAATTATACAGCTCCCTGTTGTACCAGAAGAATTCACAATACAATCCCCCCATAACAACGAAACCTATCAAACAATTTCCCAGGGGGACATTAAGCTAATCGGGATGGAGGGTCTTAAATCACTGACAATTGAATCCTTCTTTCCCATGAAGAACTACTCCTTTTTAAGGGATGATGCCTATCAAGGCTGGGAATATGTAGAAAAGATTGAAGAATGGATGAAGAGAAGGGTTCCCATAAGATTAGTTATTACAGATACACCAATCAATATGGCCTGTTCAATCGATAATTTCACCTATGGAGTTAAGGATGGAAGTGGTGATATCTATTATTCCTTGAGCTTAGAGGAATTTAAGTTTATTCACCTTGAAAGGAAGAAGGTGTAATATGGTCCATCAACTTTGGCTTATAAAAGAGGATGAAAGAATTGATATTACCCCTATGGTGGGGGATATTAGCTGGCAGAGTAATATTGATCAATTGGGACAGCAGCTGGATTTTAATATTTCCTTTAATGACGCCAGATACTTTCCCAAAAACCCCTGCAGTATTGGAGATATTATACTACTCAAAAACCAGGAGGAAATATTTAGGGGAATAATTGTATCTGAACAAAATAGTGGAAGGCAGCCTCTTCAATACTCTGTTTTAGATTTTGCCTTTTATTTAAACAAATCTCAAGATGTATATCAATTTAATTCTGTTTCTGCAGATAAGGCAATCACCCAAATCCTCAGGGATTTCAATGTACCCATTGGAGCTATTGATCCTATACCCACCCTAATCAATAAAATATACAAGGACAAGGTAATAAGTGACATCATTAAAGATATATTGGATACAGTAGAAGGGGAAACAGGGGAAAAATACCGAATGGAAATGGATGCAGGAAGGCTATATATACAGAAGCAGTCAGATTTAATAGTGGAGGGCAGGTTTAGACTTGCTGATAATCTACAAGAGCATAACCTGCAGGCAGCTATTTCATCACCCTCCAGAAATCAATCAATTGTTGAAATGAAAAACAGTGTAAAGCTTGTAAATAACAACAGTATTGTTGCCCATGAGAGGGATAACACCTTAATAGAGAAATATGGTTTGCTGCAGCAGGTCATAGAAATAGATGATAATGAAATGGGAAGGGCTAAATTAATTGCAGAAAACAGCCTCAAGGAAACAGCTATGGTGTCAGAAAGCAATTCATTAACAATGATGGGAGACGATACCGTTAAAGCCGGAAGAATTATAGAAATAGAAGAAGAAATTACAGGGATGAAGGGTAAATATCTTATATTAAGCTGCAGACATACCCTGAAAAATAGAAACCATACAATGTCATTAGATTTGGGGGTATATAAATGAATGGAATAGTTGAGCTGGCTAAAATCCTTAAGGCCAGAGATAACATTATAAATTCTGGAATTCAAATTGGGGTAGTCATTTCACCCCTCCCCAATATTAAAATTGCACTGGGGGAAAAAATTATACTGACAAAAAGGCATTTGGTTTTTGCATCTCATATACTGGATAATTATCAAAGAAAATATAAGGTAAATGGAAGCATACAGCTTCCTGATGTAAGCACATCCTACAGTGGAGAAGGAACTATTGAGTTGACAGACGGACTGGAAACAGGGGATAAGGTCATACTAATTCCCACCAAGGATGAACAGGTATATTATGTTATAGATAAGGCGGTGAGCTTCTAAAATGCTACCCAAAATAGGTTATCTACAGATTGAAAAGGAAGAGGGACAACAGGATTTACAGCTGGGTAAATCCTTTTTATTTGATTTTAAAAAGGGAGATTTTATATTAAAGGATGGTAAGCTAGTAGAAATCAACAACATAGAAGCCTTAAAAATTTGGATAGAAAAGGTGTTAAGGACAGATAGAAATAAATATAAAATTTATACCAGCCAATATGGAATTTCTATTGAAGATTTAATAATAGGACAAAATTTACCCATAGAATTTATAAAAAGTGAAGTAAAAAGAGAGGTTAGTGAGGCTCTATTGAAGCATCCGCTAATAAATAATATCTCCAATTGGCATTTGGAGAAGGATGGTTCAAACCTGACAATATCCTTTAAAGTGAATAATTCCATTACCCAGGAGGTGATATTAGGTGTTTAAAGATAAAACAAGCAATAAAATTCATGAGGAAATGATGAAGGACATCAGCAATGAATATGACAAGACAGAGGGCAGCTTTATATTTGATGCAACAAAACCGCCAGCAATTAAGCTTGAAGAAGCATATAAAGATTTAGACTCAATAATTAATAAATTTAACCTGGAAAATCTGGCAGGGGATGAGCTTGAAAAAAGGATACATCAGACAACGGGAATTAGCCGAAAGCCTGCAACAAAATCAATTGGACAGGTGGAGTTAAAGGGGAATGGTACTGTTTCAGAGGGAGATTTATTTGAAACGGAAAGTGGAATACAGTTTCAAGCAACTGAAACTAAAGTTATTACAGCAGCTGGGTTGGTGAAGCTTCAGTGTACTAAAGCTGGCAGCATAGGGAATGTACCTGCAAATCAAATTAAGCTTATACCCATCACCATTGGTGGAATAACAGATGCCAATAACCCAGAGCCTACTACTGGTGGCTTTGAGGCCGAAACAGATAAAGCACTGCTTCAAAGATATTATGAAAGAATTAAAACTCCTGCAACAAGTGGAAATAAAGCTCAATATAAAAATTGGGCAAAGGAAGTACAGGGAGTTGGAGATGCAAAGGTTTTTCCCCTTTGGAATGGTGATAATACTGTAAAAATTGTTATTATTGATTCTCTAAAGGAGCCTGCAGGTCAGGAAATAGTAGATAGAGTACAGGAATATGTGGACCCCGGCTTAAGTGGGATAGGTGAAGGCACTGCACCAATAGGAGCTTTTTGTACAGTTGTCAGTGCTGCAGCAAAGCCTATAAATGTTGTTTTTGCTGCCAATATTGATAGCGGCTATACAAATGAAGAAATACTAAACAATGTCAAGACCAGTATAAGCAAATACCTTAAGGATATAACCTTTACGGAAAGCTATGTCAGCTATGCTATTATAGGAAGCCTGGTTCTTCAAGCCCATGGTATTCAAGATTATTCTAATTTAACCATAAATGGCGGTACCTCAAATATAACAATTGAAGAAGATGAAGTTGCTGTCTTAGGGGAGGTTGTAATCAATGGGTAGCAAAATGATTACTTACCTTCCTTTGTTTATGCGAAAGTCAAAAATCTATAAGGAAATATTTAATTCGGAGGAGAAGCAACTTATGCTTCTGGAAGCCGACATTAAAGATATAAAGAAGCAGCTTAATATAGATACAGCAACCTGGGCCCTATCAATATACGAAGAGGAGCTGGGTATAAAAACTGACTTAAATAAGACCTTTGAGGAAAGAAGGAGCATTGTAAAGTCAAAGTGGCGGGGCACTGGAAAGGTGGATGCCCGACTTATTCAAGTAGTGGCAGAAGCCTATTCAAATGGAGAAGTAGCCGTCAGCTTTGATGGCTCAATTATCGTCAAATTCGTAGGTGCAAGGGGAATTCCACCAAATATTGAAGACCTAGAAAAGGCAATTAATGACATAAAGCCTGCCCATCTTCCCTTTAGGTTTCAGTTTACCTATTTAACCTGGAGTGAATTTGATGCTTATAACAAAACCTGGGATGAATGGGACAGCTTAAATCTCACATGGGATGAATTAGAAACATATAGAGGGGTGATATAGTGCCAAGTCAAGAAAAAACACATAATATAGGTTTAAATCAATGGCAGGGGAATGAATATATAAAACGTCAGGATTTTGTTGAGGATAATTTTAAAATAGATGAGGCTATACATTCTCAAGGGCAGCAGGTTCAGGAGGTTTATAATAATCTTGAGTCCCACGCAGCAGAAGGTATGCCACATCGATTTGTGGATTCAGGAACGGGTAAAACCTATAAATGGGGGTTAAGTGCCATAAGTGGTAAGGTGGCTTTTAACTATGAGGAGGTGTAATAATGTCACAAATATTTTTAGCCGATAAGGAAACATTAGATGCTGCTAAAGCAAATACAGATACCATAAAAACTGATACTGCTGGCATTAAAGTTGATGCCGCTGCTGCCAGATCTAATGCTGAAGGTATTAATACAAAGGTTGGTGTTAATACAGATGTAGCAGGTACAACAACTCTATTTGGAAGAGTAAGGCAAATATACGAATACTGTGTTAACAATATATATAGTTATTTAACAGCAAATATGAGCAGTACAAGGATGGCAAAGGTAGACAATGTAGACACTACTGTATCAAGTAGACAGGCCAACTGGGGTGCAACTACTGCCCATAGGGATAGGATTGATACAACGATATCCAGTAGGGCAACACAAACCAGTGTAAATACTATAGATACAAAAGTTACTGCAATTCAAAGCACTATAGGCACAATTAGTGGTAGACGGGTATTTACTTCAAACGGTACTTTTGTAGTACCAACGGGTGTAAATTTGGTGTATTTAACTGGTTGTGGTGCAGGTGGCGATGGTGGTAGTGGTTCTAGTGGGTATAATAATGGTGGACACGTTTATCAAGGTTCTGGTGGTTCTGGAGGCTCTGCTGGACGAGAAACATATAGGCGACCTTATTCTGTTACACCGGGAAGCTCAATTCCGGTTACAGTTGGTACGGGAAATACTGTATTTGGTTCAATATTGAATCTCAACAAAGGTGGTGGAGTCTCCGGTGGTAGCGGTGGATCAGGGACTGGAAGTACAGCAGGAAGTGGGGGGAGTGGAGGTGCCCCTAGTTTCGGAATGAATATCTCCACGGCTGGACTATCAGCTTCAACTTTGACAACTATTTATGGTGGTGGCGGCGGTGGTGCTGGTGGTGTTGGATCTCCTGCTCACGGAAGTAACGGTACTAATGCTACTGCCTACGGTGCAGGTGGTGGCGGCGGTGGTGGAGGAACATATTGGGGACAACCATACTCTGGAGGTACTGGTGGCACTGGTGGTAACGGGATTTTAATCATTGAGTGGTAAAGGAGGATATTTCAATGAGTGAAAGAATTTATGCCCAAGTTATTGGAGATATTATTAACCTTATAGGAGGGGCAGAAGTTGGACTTCCCAACCCTTGCGCCCTGTGTATCGATATAACTGATTTAGACAACAAGCCAAATGTAGGGGATTGTTATGTAGATGGTGTTTTTATGACACAAGATGAATATTATAACCTTTTAGAGAATAAAGATGATGATGTTGAAGTTGAGGAGAAGGTACCGAGTGATTTGGAGGGGATGTATGCCCCTGAGGCTGTGGAAAAAGCCAATGATACCTCGACTGTTGAAAATTCTTCCGAATCTAGGTCAAATAAAACTCAGCTAACGCAATGTATACAGAAATACATAAAAGCAATGGGCTTTTATAAAAACCAATAAAACGTAGTAATAAAAAACATATTGGATTTCTTAACTAAAATTTAGAATAAGTTAGAAACATATAGAGGGGTGATATAATGCCAAGTCAAGAAAAAACACAAAATATAGGCTTAAATCAATGGCAGGGGAATGAATATATAAAACGTCAGGATTTTGTAGAGGACAATTTTAAAATAGATGAGGCTATACATTCTCAAGGGCAGCAGGTGCAGCAGGTTAGTGAGGATTTTGAACTGCATAGGGCAGATTATATAAGGCAGCCTGGATATGGTACAACTGGAGGCTCAGCAAATAACTATATTATTACACTTAACCCAAGCCTTATGTCATATGTTGAAGGAGTATGTGTAGCTGTAAAGATTCACGCAGCTAATACAGGAGATTCAACCTTAAATATAAATGGACTGGGAGGAAAGGCAATTAAAGACAGTAAAGGAAATCCCCTAACAGCTGGAAAGCTAATTTTAAATGGGGTTTATACACTGAGGTATGATGGCACAAATTTTATATTACAGGGTGAAGGTGGCTCTGGAAATGCTACTGCATCTGACCTTCTCTCTGGTAAAACGGCTTCTACAGATGCAGGGGATATTGTCGGTACTATGCCTAATAAGGGGGCTAAAACATTTACTCCCAGTGGATTGGTACAAACTGATACAGCAGGATATTATAGTAGTGTAACCTGTAATGCTGTTAATGTTCCTGCTGCTAATGTATTAGCAGGTACTACTATTGCTGGCATTGCTGGAACAATGGCCAATAGAGGTAATGCAAACTCATCATTAACTAGTCAAGGTGGTCAATATATTATACCCCAAGGATACCATGCTGGTGCAGGTACAGTAACAGCTAATATTTCAAATTTATCTGCAGGGAATGTTAGAAAGGGAGCTGCAGTTGGTGGAGTTACAGGTACTTATTCTGATATGCCAAGTGGAGAAGTACCGAGCGCTGGTGAAATTCTCACAGGTAAAAGTGCCTTTGCAAACGGTGGTGGTAAAATAGCCGGTACAATGCCTAATCGAGGCACTGTAAACAATACTATTACTACTCAAAATGGACAATATACAATACCTGCTGGTTATCATAGTGGTAGTGGTAAAATTACTGCTTCATTTGCAAATTTAGTCCCAGAGAATATAAAGAGAGGTGTTAATATTGGAGGAGTAGTAGGGAGCACAGGCACATTTCATACTACTAGTGGGACAACTCATACTATAGGACACTGGTCCGTTGAAGATAGAAATGTAGGAGATTATCAGACGCTTATAGAAGTTAGTAATTTTCAGATGTCTGGAACAATAAGAGTAGAAGCTAGAGGGTGGCACAATTCGACTGCAGCTACGTATATAAGAGTTTTGTCCGATGGAGTTGTTGTTAGAGAAGGATCTGCCCCTTGGGGACATAGCGGTCATACTGTCCACCTTATTATAAATGATCTAAATATGCCAACCCAAACTTTAACCTTACAAGCTAAAAGTGATGGGAGCAGTAATCGATACTCGGGAACACTTACGATTTTAATTGCTTCTTTACCTTTTATTGTTCATAGGCCTTACTAATTATGTGTTTTAAAATTTTTAAGGTATGTGTTAGTGATTTATATAAAATCAATTTTTCAAACAGCTTAATGTTTATTTAGAATTATAATTATCAAAATGTGTCGGAAGTCATTACAGACTTTATCACACACCAGTATAGGTTTTAAATGTAAAGCTCTTCCGGTAATTATGGATGTATTGCTGTTTGTTCTGGTTATGGACTAAGTCAGAAGAAAATATTTAGAATAGGACTGTTATCATTTATTGGACAGCTTATAACCTCTATAATTTACTTTTATCTAATATTATAGTGGTAGTAATAATAAAGTAAGAACACCGGAAATACACATTTTTATGTTGTCTATTTTTAGGCAAAAAAGTTCTAGCAATTATGGAACAAATTTAAAACGTATGAGGTGATACAATGCCAAGTCAAAATAAAACGCCAAATATCAGCTTAAATCAATGGCTAGGTAATGAATATATAAAACGCAAGGATTTTGCCGAAGATAATTTAAAAATAGATGAGGCTATACATTCTCAAGGGCAACAGATTCAACAGGTAAATGGTAGCCTTGAATCCCATAAAGATGATTTAAACTCACATATAAAGATATTTACATTAGATAGAATCCCGGTTGATTTAAGCAGCTTTCCTATGGGTTCCATTCTAGCAATTAAAGAAAATCTATTTGAAACATCTTCATTAGATTGGGAGCTTGGATCATTAAACACTACAACGGGGTTGCCAACAATAGATAGTAATAGAATACGTACTAAAGTTTTTCATAACATATTACCATCAAAGTCATATAAAATAGATTTTCTACAATCACGTGGACTAGATTTTATGGTAATAGTTATAGAATATGATATAGAAGAAAATTACTTAAAGTCAAGTGATTGGCAAAATACAGACTATCAATTTACATCTTTAAATAATACATCAAAAATTAAAGTCATATTTAGGACAGTAGATGATATAGATGTATTTCCTGAAGATATAATAAGCTTACAACCAATATTATTTAGAATTTACGAATATTAGGGTTTAAAATACTATTATACATGGTCACAGGCTATCAGTAACTACCTCAAAAATAATTGATTTATATACGAATTATGAAAATATTAAGGGAGGGTTGGTATGGAGCAATATATAGGAGAAATAAAAATGTATGCTGGAGATAAACCACCTAAAGGCTGGGCTTTATGTGATGGGCAGCTTTTACCAATCTCTGAAAATCAAATATTGTATAATTTAATTGGAACTACATATGGTGGCGATGGTGTTAGCAGTTTTGCATTACCAGATTTAAGAGGGCGGATTCCAATTCATCAAGGTGAGTATTCTGAAGGAAAGAATTATAGTATCGGAGAAATGGAAGGAACAGAAACAGTAACCCTAACAGATGACAATTTACCAATGCATACTCATATAATAACAGCTACATCGGAAGCAGGAACAGAAGCATCTCCTGAGAATGCGTACCCGTCAAATAAAATAGCACAATATACACAGGAAACTTCAGCTTTAAGCCATATGAATGCTAAATCAATTTCCTATGAAGGTGGAAATCAACCCCATGATAATATGATGCCCTATTTGGCAATAAATTATATTATTGCCCTTTCTGGGCAATTCCCAACTCAAGATTAGTAAGCTTAGTTTAAGGAGGCTTAAACAATGAAGTTCTTTTTAGGTGAAATTAGATTGTTTCCATTTTCCTTTGCACCAAGAGGCTGGACACTTTGCAATGGTCAAATACTACAAATAAGTCAAAACCAAGCATTATATTCTTTATTAGGTACAACCTACGGTGGAAATGGCACAACAACCTTTGCTTTACCAGACTTAAGGGGCCGAGTACCTATTCATTCAGAAGCAGGTCAAGCTGGAGGAGAAGAGGAGCAATGGCTTACCATAATCCAAATGCCCAATCATACCCATACCTTCTCTGCAAGCACTGATATTTCTGATAAAAGAGAAGCTGTAGCCAATGTGTTGGCAAATGATGTAAGAATGCCCTATAAAAAAAACCCTAGTCCAATAGTTAATATGAACGATACAGGTCTTTCCTTCAGTGGGGAAGGACTGCCCCATAATAATATGCAGCCCTATACTGTTTTGAATTTCTGTATCGCTTTAGAGGGTATTTGTGCATCAGGAAATTAAAAAGGAGGCCATATTATGGAAGGAATTATAGGCGAAATACGTATGTTTGCAGGTAATTATCCACCACGGGGTTGGGTTTTCTGCGATGGACAACTCCTCTCCATTTCTCATAATACTGCTTTATTCTCTGTAATTGGAAATAAATATGGTGGTGATGGTAAAAAAAACTTTGCTTTGCCAAATCTTAAGGGCAGGGTGCCTATGGGTTGTGGAGAGGGACAGGGGTTAACCAAAAGAGATATAGGTTCAACAGGTGGTTATTCTACAGTACCATTAACAAAGAGTCAATTACCCAACCATAATCATGTGCCCCAATGTACCACCAATACAGGAGCAGTTACTAACCCAGAAAATGCAGTTTTTGCAAATATAAGAAGAAGGCTTCCATTTGCTTATACTACTTCACCTAATGTGATGATGGCACCACAAGCTGTGCAGCCGGCTGGTGGTGGGCAGCCCCACGAAAATATGCAGCCCTATTTAGGATTAAACTTTATTATTGCAACTGACAAGCCAAAATATATAAAAAATGTGAACTTGTTTGGAAGCGAAACAAATGCTACCTTCAAACAAAATATATATAAAATAAACCAAGAGGGGTTAGTTAAAATTGAGGAAATTCTTGTAGTTATGTAGTTATGATGAAATTAGTAATTATCAAAAACCACCTCTTCCCCACACATTGAAGAAAGCAGGTGTCAAAATGGAAAGTGAAATTATGAAATACTTACTTGGACAAGGAATATTCGCAGTATTATTTGGATACCTTCTTTTTTACGTACTTAAGGAAAATAGCAAAAGAGAAGGAAAGTATCAAGATATTATTCAGGAATTATCCAGTAAATTTAATATCATTGAAGATGTTAAAGATGATGTTAAGGAAATAAAACAAAAATTATTTAGGTAGGTGATTACTTTTGAATTATATAGTAGACCATATTCCTAAATCAAAGGAGAAAAGACCGGGAACAAAAGCAAATATCACCACAGTTACCATCCATAACACAGGAAACCCCACATCCACAGCCAGAAACGAACGGGGCTGGCTAACTAATCCCTATAACAATAGAGCTGCATCCTTCCACATTGTGGTTGATGAAGATGAAGCTATTGAATGTATTCCCCTGGATGAAGTAGCCTACCACGCTGGAAATACAGAAGGTAATACCACCAGTATAGGGATAGAGCTGTGTGAAAGTGGAAACCAGCAGAGGGTATGGAGGAATGGGGTAGCTTTAGCTGCTAAAATACTGCATGAAAGAGGCTGGGGAATATCAAGGCTTCGCACCCATCAAAGCTGGAGTGGGAAATACTGCCCTAGATTAATTTTACCTAAATGGGATGAATTTCTGTCAGATGTTGAAAAGGAGCTAATTATTTTGAATGGTGATGGTGTACCAGAGTGGAAAAAGGAAGGGATTAATTATCTTGGAGATAATAGACTTATAACTGATTCTGCAGGCTGGCTTAAAAAAATTGATGAGCCTATGCCGGTGTGGGCAGCTATGATCGTTATGGCCAATATTCATAGGGATTTGAAGGGAGAGAAATAAATGTATAATTTTATAATAAACTTTTTAATGCTTAACATAGTTGAGGTAATTGGTACAATTTTAGTTGCTCTAGTTGGATTAATCCTATATAAAAGAGGGAATAAGCAGCTGGTAAATAGAATTGTACTGGCATTGGTAACAGAAGCAGAAAAAAAGTATGGCAGCGGAACTGGAGAGTTAAAGTATAATGCAGTTGTTGAGAGATTATATGAGGTGCTGCCATGGATTTTAAAGCTGCTATATACAAAAAAGCAGATGGATGAAATGATTGAGGGGGCTGTTGAATACTTAAAAAGGTATTTATCAGACGGCAAAAATTTATATGGATATGAGCATCACTACCAGAATAATTAAAACCCCTTCGGGGGTTTTTTTCTATTTTTTTGAACAAAAAGACCTCTCTATAAATAGAAAGGTCCTGGTTGGTACTAATTAATATCTAATTTACTGGCATTATCCAAGAAAAGCTCAATAAGACTTCCATGCTCTGGGCCGGGGAAATTTCTTAACTCAACTCTTTTAGCTCCACTTAACTCTGCAATAGTCATCCCTTGTGGATTATGATAATTATCTATTATTAAGTCTGGCTTTAAGTTTGCAAGCTCTCCCATTTTAGCGGGACTCAACTCCTCTGCACCGAAGACTTCTATAACATCATATCCTAAAGCTCTTGTAAAGGCAGCCATATGGGTATGAACTAAAACTCGTGTGTTCTCCACCTTATTATCTGCGGCTTTTCCCATAATCATATCAAAAGCATTGGTGAATTCTGCTTCCCATTCCTGCTGTAAATCAACAGTATCTAACTTTTCTGCAATAAGTCGAGTTTGCTCTACAAGGTTATCATAAGTGTTTGTTGTGGTAACTTTTATAATCTTTTCTTCACTTATATCGTTGGATTCCAATATTTTATTCATAAAGGGTTCATAACCAGCCATAATAATCCAATCGGCCTCTTGAATTTTTTGAATGTCACTTGGTTTAAAATCATACTCCGGTGGATGTCTTAGCTCTACCGGTGCAATAATAGTAACATTATTACCACCAGCTGCCTCTGCCATTAAAGCTGTCCAACTGGTGGATGCAACTATTTTAAGCTCATTCAACTTTTCCTCAATATTCTCCTCTGGAGCAATAATTTCTTCGCTTGGTTTACTGCAGCCTACTATGGCCAAAGACAACATGGATAATATTAAAATAAATAATATAGATTTTTTAAAGTTCATGTGAGTCCTCCTAAAATTTTATAATGTTATTTTTGAATAAATGTACTAAATAATAGAATCAATACTCCTGTTAAGGTTATGGTTGCACCAGTTGGCAGGTCCAATACCATGGAAAGCAGTAAGCCGCCTGTAGTTGTAACCATACCAAATAAAGAAGTAAGTAATATAAGCTGTTTAAAGTTTTTTGCCAATCTCATTGCTGCCATAGCCGATAAAAGAATAAGGGCATCGATGAGAAGGGCACCGACGATCTTCATGGCTACACCGATGGATAAGCCCGTAAGGAAGAGAAGACCATTACGTATTCTTTTTGCTGGAACTCCCAACCATTCTGCCTGTTCGCTATCATAAAAAATAAGTTGTATTTCTTTGTATAGAATAACAAAGGTTAAAACCACAACAGTGCCTAAAACTGTGATGAACAGTAAATCGTTCCGTGATAAGGTTAAAATACTACCAGTAAAGAGACTGAAAACATCCAGAGCAGGAACTCCCGCCTTATAAAAAAGCAGAAAGGCAAGGGCGATACTGCCGGTCATAAAAAAAGCACCAATTAAACCTGTATCTAGCTTTAGTTTATCGGATAGGGGACCAAATAAAAGTGAACCGATGGCAATGGCGGCTATAGCTGCCGTTAAGGGGTTTGCTCCAAGGGCCAGTCCAATTGCTCCACCCAATAATCCAAAGTGCATTAATGCAAAACGAATGGTGGTCATGTTAAAGACAACGATAACAATTCCCAATAAAGACATTGTTCCTCCTGCTAAAATAGCAGCAAATAAGGCTCTTTGGAAAATAGGCACCTGTAAAAATTCTATAATACTCATAGGGCCACTCCTAAACCAGGGTGGATTTTACCCTTACTTAGATGAACAACACGATTACTTAGCTTTAAAGCATGGGATTGATTATGGCTAATCATAAGAATAGATAGATCATATTGCTTTCGAATACTTGCAATAGTTATATCTAACTTATTTTGAGCTTCAGCATCTAAGTGGGTGGTGGGTTCATCCAATAATAGTATTTTAGGTTTTCTGACCAATGCCCTTGCAATATTAAGCCGTTGGGTTTGACCACCTGAAAGCCTGCGGCAATCATGCTGCAGCATGTGGCTTAAGTCCACTGTATTTAGTATTTCCATAGTAATTTCCTTATCCTCAGCGGAAGGTCTTTTAAAATAAGAGAATGACGAACCCCATCGGCCTAATAGTGTTGCGTCAAATACTGAAATTGGGAAATTACCTTGATTGTGCCTTTGGGGGACATACCCAATTTGAGATCGAAGCCAAGTATTGTCCCTTCCATTTGAAACTTCTCTATCAAATATTTTTATTTTCCCACTCATTAAAGGCAATATCTGAAGTATGCTTTTAAATAAGGTTGTTTTTCCAGCACCATTTTCTCCTAAAATAGAAACGAACTCACCAACCTTAACCTTAAAATCAACACCCCTCAATATTGGAGTATCTCCATAGCCTACAGCAATATTAGTCAATTCTATAGCGTTACCCTTTAACATAGCAGATCTTCCCCTTCTTTAATGCTTAATAAATAAGCTTAACCTGTATTTGGATTTCTCCATAAAAAAACACGAAGAAATCGCTTCTATTCATAGAAACAACGAATCTTCATGATTCCATTACAATATACATGTTTATGTCATTTTAGCTAGATATGTCTATATTCTATAGACCCATATTATCTTCTGATAAAATGGTTGGTTGCCCAATATTTATGAATATTATAACAGTGGCTCCATCGATTGTCAATAAACTGAAATTGGCTGAAAAATTGTATAAATAGCTATTTACATGGCTTTTGTTCCTACCACTACATTTATATGTTTTTTTAGGTAAATTTTTATTGATTGAGTTTATTTATACAGTTTTCCAAATTTACATATTAATGTAATATGTATTTATTTACATAGATGCTTCAACTCTTAAAAAAATACTAACTATTTATCATAACTATAATTTGGTATAATTAAATAGATTATGCAAATTTTATAAATATATAGTGTATGTGGAGGTTAAAGAATATGCGTATCGCAGTTATAGACGGTCAGGGTGGAGGAATGGGAAAATCCATCATAGAGAAGCTTAAAAGCTTAAAGGATTCTAATATAAATATTATTGCACTTGGTACAAATACAATTGCTACAACAAATATGATAAAAGCAGGTGCACATGATGGAGCTACAGGTGAAAATGCTGTAATATATAATGCTACTAGGGTAGATGTAATAATGGGTCCTATTGGGATTCTTACAGCAAATTCAATGCTGGGTGAGTTGACACCATCGATGGCAAAGGCAATTGGTGAAAGTGAAGCCCTTAAAATACTTATTCCATATAACAAATG
Source organism: Alkaliphilus peptidifermentans DSM 18978 (assembly GCF_900101495.1). GTDB lineage: Bacteria > Bacillota > Clostridia > Peptostreptococcales > Natronincolaceae > Alkaliphilus_C > Alkaliphilus_C peptidifermentans. The sequence continues at coordinate 25,205 of NZ_FMUS01000022.1, read as the reverse complement.
CAATGTCTTTATTACAGGTATACAGGATGAAACTTTACAATATCATGTAGAATGTGCTGTTAAAAAAGTAGTGGATTTATATAATCAGCAGAAGAGAAAGTAAAATGTATTACAGATTTAGCGTCAGTCATTTTAGATGGACGCTCTTTTTCATTTCACTGTTTTAATTATTGATTATTTACTTTATAGGTATAAAGGTCTAGAATTAAACATATGCACTTATATTTATCTTATTTTTTGGGAGTCGATAATATGAATAAGGTTAGACAGTTATTAATTATTCTAATTGCAATTTTTTTACTTAATATAGGTTCATTTACAGCTGAAGCAACAGAAAAGATAGTATTACAGCTAAGATGGGATCATCAATTTCAATTTGCAGGCTATTATGCCGCCCTTTGGCAGGGATATTATGAGGATGAAGGTCTAGAGGTTGAAATTCGCTCCGCTTTTACAGAGGATGGAGAGGTTTTAAATGCTACCGATGAAGTGGCAGAGGAAAGGGCTGATTTTGGGGTAGGGGCAGTGGATATCCTTATAGCAAATGATAAGGACTATGATTTATCTATTATAGCATCAATATTCCAAAGAAGTGCCGTTGAGTTTTTTATGATGGAGGAGACTCCCTTTACTTCTATAGTAGATCTAGTTAATCTAAAAACTGCTAGAAGAGAGAAGGATTTATTGGATATTGAACTACAGGCTATGCTCATAGCTGAGGGAATAAACCCAAATCAATTGGAATTATATCAACATGCTGGAAACTTTACTGTGGCGGACTTAATAGTCAATGGATTTGATGTGGTACCAATATATTTAAGCAGTATTTTATATTATTCAGAAGAAAAGGGTATTAAATTAAAATCTATTAAGCCCATCGACTATGGAATCGATTTCTACGGAGATAGCCTTTTTACTCGACAAAAACTTACAATGGATAATCCTCAAATGGTGGAAAGCTTTAAGAGGGCTAGTTTGAAGGGGTGGGAATATGCCCTGGAAAATCCCGATGAAATAGCTGAAAAAATAGCGCAACACTTCATAACTGAAGATAAGAATTTAAATGAATTTATTGCCTATAATAAGTTTCAGGCAGATAAGGTTTTAGAGCTAACTTTTCATCCGGTGGTGGAAATTGGCAATATAAATCCCCATAGATGGGAAAAGACCCATGAAACTTTGTATCAACTAGACCTTGTATCTGGTAATGCTATTATGGATCAAATAATTTTTGATTATGAAGCAATTCTAATGGAAGAAAGTAAGCGTCAAGAAAGGATTATGAGGGTATTATCCTTTTCTGCTTTAATCTTACTATTGGTAATATTATTGATACATCTTACAGTAAAAAATACAATGAATCAGCTGGAAAAGCTTTTCCAAAAGGAAATGGAAGAGAATAAGAAGAAGGAAGGTATAATAATATATCAGGCTAGGATGGCAGCTATGGGAGAAATGATTGCAAACATAGCCCATCAATGGAGACAGCCCCTTAATAATTTGGGACTTATAATTACAAATATAGAAGATGAATATATCCATAGTGAGTTAACAAAGGAATCTTTAGAAGACGCTGTAGAAAGATCAAGAAGATTAATAAATAAGATGTCAGATACAATAGATGATTTTAGATACTTTTCTAACCCCAAAACAAACAAGGAGGAATTTTTGGTTTATGATAATATTGTAGCGGTTTTAGAGTTATTTGAAGAAAAACTAAAGCTTAACAATATAAAGATTTCCTTTAAGGATGTTGACGTAGATAAGGCTTACGGATATAGCAACCAGTATTCCCAAGCTATATTTAATATTATAGTCAATTCTATAGATGCATTAGTCCAAAATACAGTAGAAAATAGAGAGATTTCTGTTAACATATATAAAAGTAAAGAGAGTATAGTCACTGAGATAGAAGATAATGGTGGTGGTATTAACGAAGATATTAAGGATAATATTTTTGATATATATTTTACTACTAAAGATAAGTCACAGGGAACAGGACTGGGCTTGTACATGACTAAAATAATAGTAGAGAATAATTTGAATGGGAAGATTAGTTGGGAGAACACAGGAGTAGGAGTTAAAATGATTATTGAAGTTCCGTGTAAAGGGGTGGATGAAAATGTTGAAGGCTGAAGAAAAAAGTGTGCTGTCAAATTTAAAGGTACTATATGTGGAGGATGAGGATTTTACAAGAGATGAGATGGTTAAGTTTTTAAAACGACGAGTAGGCAAGCTATATACTGCAGGCAACGGTGTAGATGGAATTGAAGCATTCAAAAGAAGTAGACCCCATATAGTTATAACCGACTTAAAAATGCCTATGATGGATGGATTACAAATGATAAAGGCCATAAGAGATATGGGGTATAATTCATCTATAATTATCACTTCTGCTTTATCAGACACAGAAACAATCCTGGAGGCAGTGGATGCTGGTATTGTAAAATATGTAGTTAAGCCAATTAATCCAAGGGAGCTAATATTAACAATGGAAAAAATCGGTATAGATATTTTCAAAAACCAATTTAAAGAGACAGTTATAAAGGACAGCTTTATACTTGATAAAGATATAAAAATAAATTATGAGAATAAAATTAAAAGTGAGGCTGCACATTTCATAAAACTCAACAGTGGAAAAGGACCTAAGGATATTCAAGTATTTATAGAAGGAGATTTAATAGAGATTAAAGCATTCAAAACTCTTACTAATTTTGAATTGCATTTAATATCAAACAATAGAAACCATAGTTTGGTGGAATATAATAGAAGACTTTTCTATATAGAAGGAAGTAAAGAATTAGAGAAAAGAATGCAAGTGATACTAGATAACCAAGTGAAATTTTGTGATGTAGTATGTGATTGTAAACAGAATATAGATAGGATAACGTTTACAATCTTGTAGTTGCAATTTTTATTATTGCATGTTATTATATTAACAAATAAATCAGAAATTTTCTGGTTTTGCTAGAGGAGAAATTAAAAAGGCTCCCTTAGTGAAAAAATGCACTTATAACTAAATATTAAGTTGACAATTGTTAGGGATAGCAAGTATGTTACGCTTTAATAGGTCAGCACTGAAGAAGTAAAACTTCTTTTGTGTTGGCTTTTTTTATTGCTATAAAACCATATGAGGGGAGTGTTTATTACTATTAAGCTAGCAAAACATTGCTGTTGGTTAGAAAAAAATCAAACTGGAGGGATTTATAATGGTAGAGAAAACCACAAAGAATATGTCAGTATTTGATTTGAATGGAGTTCCAACATTGGGTAAGGCAACACCATTAGGGTTGCAACATGTATTGGCAATGATAGTTGGAAATGTTACTCCAGCAATTATTGTCGCTGGAGTAGTTGGCCTTAACTCAGCCGATAGAACTTTACTTGTACAGTGTGCCATGTTTATAGCGGGTATAGCAACCCTCTTGCAACTGTATCCTATAGGAAAAGTAGGTTCAGGCCTTCCTGTAATTATGGGAGTTAGCTTTGCTTATGTTCCTTCATTAATTGCTATCGGGTCACAATATGGAATTGCAGGTATATTTGGGGCACAACTTATAGGAGGTATTGCCGCAATTATTGTTGGTATATTTATTAAACCTATAAGAAAGTATTTTCCACCACTTGTTGCTGGAACAGTAGTATTTACCATCGGATTATCTCTTTACCCCATAGCAATAAATTATATAGCTGGTGGTGTAGGCTCACCTACCTATGGAGCATTTATAAACTGGGGAATTGCAATAATCACCTTATCTGTAGTATTATTTTGTAATCAATTTACTAAAGGGTATACCAAACTTGCTTCAATTCTAATGGGAATAGTGGTTGGTTATGTTATTTCAATTACCTTTGGAATAGTGGATTTTACACCCGTAAGAGAGGCTGCATGGTTTGCAGTTCCTAAACCATTACACTTTGGAATAGAGTTTTATCCATCTGCAATCATAACTATGATCATAATGTATATAGTAAACTCCGTTCAAGCAGTGGGAGACTTATCTGCAACAACAGTAGGTGGAATGGGTAGAGAGGTAACAGACAAAGAGCTTTCGGGAGGAATAATTGGAAACGGACTTTCAAGTGTAATTGCTTCTTTATTCGGAGGATTACCAACTGCTACTTATAGTCAAAATGTAGGTATAGTAGCAATGACTAAGGTGGTTAGTAGATTTGTTTTAGCCCTAGCAGCTGGATTTATACTTCTTGGTGGTTTTGTGCCGAAATTTGGTGCTGTCATGACAACGATCCCTCAAAGTGTACTAGGTGGAGCCACAATTACAGTATTTGCAATGATAACAATGACAGGCATCAAGCTTATAATTCAAGATGAATTGTCTGGCAGAAACATAACCATCGTTGGGTTAGCGGTAGCACTTGGAATGGGAATAACTCAGGTTCCTCAATCACTAGCCCTGTTTCCAAGCTGGGTAATGATGGTATTTGGTAGTTCGGCTGTAGTAATTGCTACGGTTGTAGTATTTACATTGAACTTAATTCTTCCTCAAAAAACACTAGCAGATGAACAAAAAGAAAGGGAAGAGATGGAATTGAAAGGGTGATAAACTTGATTACAATAAAAAATTATGTTGTCCCTCAAACAGTAGAAGAAGCGTATGGTTATTTAACATCTAATAAAGCCTCCACCATTTTTGGTGGAGGGGCATTCATAAGAATGGGAAGCAAAAATATTTCAACTGCAATTGATTTGTCAAAATGTGGCTTAAACAATATAACAGAATCTGATGATTCTATAGAAATAGGAGCAATGGTTACTTTTGGAGATCTAGAATCATCTACAATACTAAAAAATCACTTTAATAATTTACTAGCTATTTCGGTGAAGGATATAGTTGGAATTCAGATGAGAAACATTGTAACAGTTGGCGGAACTGTATATTCTAGATATGGTTTTTCTGATTTTATTACAGCATTAATGGTACTTGATGCAAAAGTAAAGCTTCATAAAGGTGGATTGGTTCCTATAGAACTATTTATAACAGATGGATCAAAGGAAAAGGATATTTTAGAATATATAACTATTAAAAAAGACAACAGAAGAGCAAGCTTTAAATCCATGAGGAATTCTAAGGGAGATTATGCTATATTAAACATTGCAGTATCAAAGAAGGAGAATATGTGTATAGCTGTTGGAGCAAGGCCAGGTAGAGCTATTTTAGCAAAAAAGACAATGGAGTACATCAATGAAAATGGAATAAATCTAGATAACTTAGAAGAAGCCTTAGATGTATTAACAGAAGAGGTGAAATTTGGTTCAAATAGTAGAGGAAGTAGTCAATATAGAGAAAAAATATGCAGAACTCTAATAAAAAGAGCTTTGAAGGAGGCGGACTGTCTTGAAGCTTAATGCAAGAATCAATGGAATAAAGGTATCTTTAGAGATTAGTCCCGATGAATTTTTAGTAGATACCTTAAGGAGAAATGGGTATCTTGGAGTGAAGCAAGGCTGTGATACTGGTACTTGTGGAGTATGTACAATTCATGTAGATGGTAAAGCAGTATTATCTTGTGTACTATTATCTGCAAAAGTAGAAGGAAGAGAAATAACAACAATCGAAGGTGTACAAAATGAGGCAAAAGTGATAGGAAAGTACTTGGTTGATGAAGGTGTAGACCAATGCGGATATTGTAGTAGCGGAACAATAATGAGTATTTTATATTTAGAAAAATCAATAGCAAACCCAACAGATGAAGAAATACTACACTATCTAAATGGTAATCTATGTAGATGTACAGGGTATACAGGACAACTGAGGGCAATAAAGAAATACATGGAGGGTAAATATAATGAAAACTGTAAACAGTAGCATATCTAAACTAGATGGTATGAGCCTAGTAACAGGAAAAGCTGCCTATACTGATGACTTTGCGCCTAAGGATGCTCTTATTGTAAAGGTATTAAGGAGCCCCCATGCCTTCGCTAGAATTAAAAAGATTGACACCACAATTGCTGAAAAGGTACCTGGAGTTGCCTGCATTTTTACCCATAAAAACGTTATTAGAAAACCCTTTACAAGGGCTGGACAGTGTTATCCGGAATTATCTCCCTATGATAAATTTTTATTGGACGAATATGTAAGACACGTAGGTGATGATGTTGCAATTATAGCAGCAATAGACGAAAAAACAGCTACAAAGGCTATGAAGCTTATAAAGGTGGAATATGATGTACTGAAGCCAGTGCTTGATCTTAGAGAAGCAGAAAACAGCAATCCAGTTCATCCAGAAGAAGATATATTTACAAAATTAGAGGTGGGCTTTAATCGCCAAAAAAATATAGTAGCCAAAATAGATTTTAGCTTAGGAGATATAGATGAGGCATTAGCCTCCAGTGAAATTGTTATTAAGAGAAACTATAGTACTCAAGCCCAGGCTCAAGGAATGATGGAGACTCAGAGAACCTATACCTATTTAGATAACTATGGTAGGCTAGTGGTGGTAACATCAACCCAAATACCCTTTCACGTAAGAAGGATTTTAGCAAATGCTTTAGATATTCCTATGAGTAAAATTAGAGTTATAAAGCCACGAATAGGTGGTGGATTTGGATCAAAGCAAACTGCCCAGTCGGAATTTTATCCAGCACTGGTAACACTAGAGACTGGTAAACCAGCTAAAATAGTATATAGTCGAAAGGAAGTATTTATAGGCACCACATCAAGGCATGCCATGACATTTGATATAACCATTGGAGCAGATAGAAAAGGGAAAATTAAAGCAATTGATATGGAGGGTCTATGGGATACAGGTGCTTATGGTGAGCACGCACAAACAACCTTAGGGGCAGCAGGCAAAAAGGTGTTGACCCTATATAATAAAGTTGATGCATGTAGATTTAATGGGAAGGCACTATATACAAATCATGTACCAGGAGGAGCGTTAAGGGGATTTGGAGTCACCCAGGGAACCTTTGCATTAGAATCTGCAATAAACGAATTGGCAAAGGAACTTGATATTGACCCAATAAAGCTGAGGGAAATAAATATGATAAAGAAGGGGGAAACCACACCCCTATATAATATAGTAACAAAGGGTGCTGGAAATGACCCAATGTATATGGACAGTTGTCTGTTGGAATACTGCGTAAATAGAGGAAAGGAACTAATCTCATGGAATGCAAAATACCCTAAACGCGTAATATCTTCAACAAAGGTAAGGGGTATGGGGATGGCCATATCTCAACAGGGCTCTGGGCTTCCAAACATTGATATGGCATCTGCAACATTAAAGCTAAATGATGATGGCTTCTTCACTCTGCTTCTTGGTGCTACAGACATTGGAACAGGCAGTGATACAATATTATGCCAGATAGCTGCTGAGGCTCTAAATGTAGATATTGATAAAATTATTGTTTATGCCTCTGATACAGATATCACTCCCTTTGATAGTGGAGCTTATGCCTCCAGTACCACCTATACAACCGGCAATGCAGTTATAGATGCTGCTGAAAAAATGAAGGACCTAATAATTTCCTATGGAGCTAAATATTTCGAAACAGTAGATGAAAACATTGCCTTTGATGGTAGTAATATCATAAGGAAGGACAATAACGAAAAAATTAGTCTAGTTGAATTTTCGAAAAAAATAACATACAATATGTTATTTACACAACTTGTTGCAACTGGTTCCTTCGTTCCTAAAAAGGCAGCCCCACCATATATGGCAGGATTTGCAGAGGTGGAAGTGGACCTGGAAACTGGAAAGGTAGATGTAATAGATTTTATTGGAGTAGTAGATTGTGGCACACCAATTAATCCTAAGCTTGCTAAGGTACAGGCAGAAGGTGGAATTGTTCAAGGAATAGGTCTTGCCCTATATGAAGAAGTAAAATATACAAATGAGGGGAGACTTATAAATAATACCTTTATGGAATATAAAATGCCTACTAGAATGGATACAGGGAATATATATGTTGAATTAGCAGATGGTTATGATGAAACAGGACCCTATGGAGCAAAATCCATTGGTGAGGTGGTAATTAATACAGTTGCTCCTGCAATTACTGAGGCAATATATAATGCCTGTGGAGTTAGAATTAGAGACCTTCCAGCTACACCAGAGAAGGTTCTACTACAACTATAAAGCAAGATAGATTAAGGTTAAAGGTCACTTCTTTTAAATATATGAAGTGACTTGCTTTTTTATTGTAGCTATAAAGTTTATTTAGTGTAAATAAATGGCTATACTATGGACAAATATGTAAAATTGTATAAACATTAACTTGTAATTATCTAGTAACTTGTTTGACAAGAGCCTGTACATTAATTATTATATAAAGGTAGACAAAATTGTGGCAATAAAATGAGGGAGGTATTTATGATGAGGAAGTGGCAACAATACCTCATTATTTTCATTTGTTTATTCCTTTTTACATCGGTGCTATATGGGGTTACCCTATTTCAAAAGTACAAGGCTACCTTAAGGGCAATTTCAATCGCTGAAGAGGGAGCAGGAAATTCCAACAATGGCAACGAAGGGAATGAACAAATTGAATCAATTGAATCAAAGCCCTTTGCAGTGCTCTTATATGGAGTAAGTGCAAGAAAGAAGCTCTATGATAGAGGGCGATCTGATACTATGATGATAGCACTAATTGATACGCAACAAAAGAAGGTTGCACTTATCTCAATGCCAAGAGACTCCTATGTAGATATACCTGGACATGGAATGAACAAAATAAACGCTGCCTATCCAAAGGGTGGTTCGGCGCTAATGGTGGAGACAATAGAAAATTGGCTTGATACAGAGCTCTACGGATTTATATCAATTGACTTTGAAGGATTCATTGAGTTAGTGGACTTAATGGGTGGTGTTGAAGTTGAAGTTACTAGAAGAATGGAGTATAATGATCCCACTGATGGTACAAATATAAGATTATCACCAGGAAGACAAGTTCTTGATGGTAAAAATGCATTGGATTTTGTGCGTTTTCGTCAGAGTAATGATGGAAGGCATTCCAGTGACTACGATCGTATGAAAAGACAACAAGAAGCTCTAAGCTCACTTGCAGGAAAAATAACTCCATTCAGATCCTTAACAAAGTTTAATGGTATGATGGATATACTAAGCGACAATGTAAAAACATCACTTACACCAAAAGAGATAGAAACTCTAGTTAGAATATTCTCTTCATTTGATTCTAGTAATTTAGAAACCACATCAATTCAAGGTGAAGGCTATTATAATAATGGGGCTTGGTATGAAAAAATCCCTCAGGATGAACTAGAGAGAATTAAATCAATGATTAGCGATTTTTTAAGTACAGAAGATGAAGGTGAAGATGGCGACTCTTAAATTATGAGTCGCCAAACAGATTGATACCTTCATCTTTTTTCTTTGTGCTGATATATTCAACTAATGACTTAAATTATTATTAAATCTTAACAATATATTTAAAAATCTTTACCTTATCTTTAAAAAATTCCTATATAATAATTATATAATCTATATTAGAAAACTAACTGAGGTGACCATTGATGAAAAGGACATTAAAAATAGTAGGTATCAGTTTTATTTGTATTATATTTATGGTTAGTATATTTTCTATTAGGGGAATGGCCCAAGGATTTTGGAATAGGAATACAGATGTAATTCAAAATCCAGTATTAACTGATGACCTAGACATTGACGAAAATGAAGATATAGACGAAGTTGATGAAATTATAGAAGAAGAAATTGTAGAAATAGATGATAATGAAGAGGAGATAATTATTGATAATGACTCAAAGAAAGAAGAGAAGAAAGTAATTATCCCTGATGGTAGTAAAAAAGTCTTTTTGACCTTTGACGATGGACCAACTAAACTAACACCTAAAATACTGGATATACTAAAAGAAAATGATGTACAAGCTACTTTCTTTACAATCGGCAGGCTATTAGTGGCAAATCAAGATATTGCAATACGTGCCTATGAAGAAGGGAATATGATATTGCCCCATTCATATAGTCATAATTATGCAATTTATAGTACCTTTGAAACATTTTATGACGATTTTTATGCTGCAGAGAGGGCGATAGAAGATGTTATGGGGTACGAATCACCACCAATCTTCCGCTTCCCTGGAGGTTCATCAAACCATAGCTCCTTTGATTTTGGGGGGCCGCAGTTTATGCCATTGTTAACTGAAGATATAAAGGAAAAAGACTACTATTATATAGACTGGAATGTTTCCTCCGGTGATGCAGGTCCAGACTACAATGATGGAGATAAAATGTTACACAATATTATAAATACATCGAAAGGCAAGGATTTTATTGTGATTTTGTTTCACGATGTAGATAAAAATAGGGAAATGGCCAGAATTTTACCTGAAGTCATAGAATATTATAGGGATAATGGTTATATGTTTAGAACCTTTAAAGATATTACTGAAGAAGAGCTTGATCAAATGGTAACGTTAAAGCTTTCAAATAAACCAATTATAAGATAGATAATAGTTTAAAACAAATGTTAAATGTTGAATATTGAATGTGCAAAGAATAATAATTTGAATTATGCAATTTCCAAAATCAATAATAAAACCTTAGGGCTATAATACCTTAAGGTTTTTTTGAATTGGCTATTTGTCTCATGCAATAAACAAGTGTTTTAATGTCTCTATGATGCTTAATACACTCACAGCACTTACCGTGTCTTTCGCATTTCGTTTTAGGGCATGGACAACTATTCACATTGCATTTAGTCATTTGAATCCCCCTTTATTTTCTTTATAATTTTATCATATTCTTTAAATAAAAACATGACCTTTTTATAAACAACTCTAAAATGTACATTTCTAATATCATTGACTGTCCTCAATATTCTTTAGTATTAAAGTGCTAAAAATAGATAGAAATATAGAAAACTGAACATAATATATTTGAATACTGGAAGGAGGTAAAAAAATGACGGTAGCTACGCAAGTTAAACAGACCCAAGCTGCTCTTATGGGTGTAGAAGCAACAATACGTACATATCAATTGCACCATCCAAATTCAGATACAAGAAAGCTTATGGAGGAATGTAATGCTGGTATTAATGCTGTATTAGATACTCTATCTATTAGGATTAGGGAAATAGAATATGAAGAGCATCAGTTTAAAGGATTATAATAATAGTTGGAAGGAGAAAATGTATGGAACCGTGGATTCAATTGACACTAAGAGTTTTAGGACTATTTCTTCTTTTAGTACTGGTACTTCCAATATTGGGGAGAAAGCCTGTATCGGGCATGACTTTTTTTGACCTAATTTCAGGCTTTGTTATAGCCACAATGATTTCATTAATTGCATTTAACATTGTTGGTAATCTTGCGATGGGTGTGTCGGGTTTATTAATTTGGTTTTTGGCCTTAGGTGTGGTTAGATTTCTAATTCAGAAGTCCAAATGGGCCCACGATCATTTTTATGGAAAGGAAATTGTTATAATTAAGGAAGGAAAAGTATTGGAAGAAAATCTTCATTCAACTGGTATAACCGGTGAAGAGCTTTTATCTCAACTGAGACGAAAGAGCATATTCCAACTGGCAGATGTTGAATTTGCTGTAATGGAAGCTAATGGGGATATTTCAGTGCTTCCAAAGCATGAGAAACAACCACTAACTCCAAAGGATATGAGGATACAGGTTAGTACCATTAGTGAGCCGCAAATTGTTGTACTAGATGGTAATATATTAGACGAACCTTTAAATACCCTAGGACTAAACCGTAGATGGCTTCAAACAGAGATTGAAAAAATGGGAATAGCTACTGATAATATTTTTCTAGCCCAGGTAGACTCAATGGGAGAGCTATATGTTGATCTGTTTGACGATGCAATTCAATTGCCGATGCCAACTACTAAAGAGCTATTGATAGCTACATTAAATAAAGTAGAAGCTGACTTTATATCCTTTTCACTTGAGACAGAAAATAAGGAATGGCAAAAAAAATACAAGCATATGGCTAAAGAAATTAAAGAGGTAACAGATAAATTAGAGCCGCATCTAAAAACTTAATTTTCTTGAGCTTCTGTAGTAACACATACTTGTTTATAATTAGATATATATAACCATAAAGTTAATCTATTTTAATACAATAATTAAAAGCGAAAGATATAATCCTTCGCTTTATTATTTATTGCTTAAATTGTGGCTCCTGCTGGTTAATATAATCTTGCCTTTGCTTTAAGGTTTGTAATGAGTTATCAAGTGATTGCGCAATTTGTTGAAATTGTGTTTTAGCATTTTCATCTTGTGTTTCTAAAGCGAAGGTTTTTAAGGAAGCTGAAGCACTTTGTATTGTTGCTATTACCTGCTGCATTTGAGTACCAACTGTCAAGTAAATTCACCTCCTTTCATTCAATATTTTATCCCTTTGGTTTAAATATTAAAGCTGCCATGAATCCAAAAACTATTGCCGATGATACACCAGCACTAGTAACTTCAAATATGCCTGTTAGGACGCCAATAAGTCCATTTCTTTCAGCTTCTGATAGGGCACCCTTTACTAGAGCATTACCAAAGCTACTTATTGGAACTGTAGCACCTGCTCCTGCAAGCTTTATTAAAGGCTCATACAATCCTAAACCACCTAATACTGCACCTGTTACCACAAGAGTGCTCATCGTATGGGCGGGAGTTAATTTGAATACATCCATCATAATCTGACCTATAGCACAAATTCCTCCCCCAATAATAAAGGCCCAAATAAATTTTTCCAAATTTACTAACCTCCTTACATTTCAAATGATACGGCATGAGCTATACATGGGATGCTCTCTTTTTGCTGGTATGACATAGGAGATAATAAAGCACCAGTAGCTATAATTAACATTCTTTTGAATTCACCTTTTTTCATACGATTAAGTAGGTGCCCATAGGTAACAGTAGCAGAACAAGCGCATCCACTTCCACCAGCAAAAACCTGCTTACTATCACCATAAATTAATAAACCGCAATCTGTGAACTTTTCTGGTGAAATTATTAATCCATGCTCAGTTAAAAGATCAGTGGCTATTCGATGACCAACCTTACCAAGATCTCCAGTTGCAATTAAATCATAATAATCTGGCTCTATTTCTAAGTCCTTAAAGTGAGCTTCAATAGTTGACACTGCTGCTGGAGCCATAGCTGCACCCATGTTGAAGGGATCTGATATCCCCATATCAACAACTCTACCAATAGTAGCAGAAGTTATAAATGGCCCATCTCCTTTTTTGCTACAATTCCAGCACCAGCACCAGTAACAGTCCATTGGGCTGTGGGAGGTTTTTGAGCTCCATATTCAGTTGGATATCTAAATTGTTTTTCTGCAGCCAGATTGTGACTACTGGCAGCAGCTAAAGCATATTCAGCATTTTGACTATCTACCATCATTGACGCGATGGCTAAACCCTCCATTGCGCTAGAACAAGCTCCAAATAGACCAAGGAATGGTACTCCAATTGTTCTTGCTGCAAAACTGCTGGATATAATTTGATTCATTAAATCTCCACTAAGAAAAAATTGTATATCCTCTTTTTTCATATTGATTTTTCTTATTGCAACTTCACAAGCATCTTCTAAAAGTCTTTTTTCAGCCTTTTCAAAGCTATCTTGACCAATCCAAACATCTCCATGGAGAATATCAAAATCTTCAGCTAAAGGTCCCTGAGCTTCGAAGGGCCCTCCTACTGCTGAAGAGGAAATTAAAACTGGCTTAGATTGAAACACCCATGATTGATGACCCTTCAGCATCTAAATTCCACCTATCTTTTGAATAAATATTTTAATTAGTGCAACCAGAAAAGCTGAAAAAACGCCATAAGCTATAACTGGTCCAGCTAACTTGAACATATTTCCACCAACACCTAGCACATATCCTTCACTTCTATGTTCGATGGCAGCTGAAGCTACTGTGTTGGCAAAGCCTGTTACAGGAACGGCTGTACCAGCCCCAGCCCATTGAGCAATGTGATCATAAACACCTAAACCAGTTAACAGTACAGAGACAATAATAAGTACTGCAACTGTTGGATTACCAGCAGTAACATCAGTAAAGTGGAAATATTTCATAAAAAACCATTGAAGGCCTTGACCGATTGTACAAATTGTACCTCCAACAAAAAAAGCCTTTATGGTATTGGTTACAGCAGGCCTTTTGGGTTCTCTAGCTTTTGCAAAGGCTTGATATTTCTGTTGAGTTGGGGTGAGCTTCTTTTTCTTTTGACTGGACATAGTTTCACCTCTGAAAGAAATTTTAAAAGCCCAAAAAAAGAGCATACTGATTTTTAGGAGCTTCAATGTAGAAGTGTAAATTCTACTTACTACAATAATATTATTACCTTTTACAATTTTTGTATTCTGAGATTTGCAAATGTGCTTTAATATAGTTACATATAAAAAAAACAATGCAACATAATATTAATGAGGTGAGGATATATGAAACACAAAAGAAAAAAACAAGAGGAAAACAGATCTGGAAAAGTAGGGAAAACCATGAATCAAATCGACACCAAAGGAGCCACAACATCTAATAGGAGGATTGACCAAAATAAAGGGATATAGCTAAAATTAAGTTAACGGGGGCAATTCTAATAAGTTAAGAGTGAAGAATTAAAAGTGAAGAGTGAAAAACCAGGAATAATTGAGATTGAAAACCAGAAATTCCTCAAAAAAACTAAAAGGAATTTGATTTTATCAAATTCCTACCAAAATTACTAATTACTCATTATTCATTACTCATTTATATATGCTTATGCTCTTTATGATTACCACATTCTCCTTCATGCCCCTTTAGTATACCAATCCCGTGGGAAAGGGCAGGTAATACTACCTCTAAACTTTCACGTACACCCTTTGGACTTCCAGGTAAATTAATTATTAAGGTTTTCCTCCTGATGCCAGCAACTGCTCTTGAAAGCATTGCCTTAGGTGTAATAGAGAGACTCTTCATCCGAATTGCCTCTGGTATACCCGGCACATTACGATCAATTACATCTAAGGTTGCTTCAGGAGTAATATCCCTTGGAGAAAATCCTGTGCCTCCTGTAGTAAGAATTAAATCCAGTTGTAAAACATCACTCATATATATCATTTTCTCAGATAGCTTATCTCTTTCATCCGGCACTATGGCATACTCCTTGACTACACCACCTATTTCCTTCAATAGTTCACCTATTAATGGTCCACTAGTATCGATTCTTTCACCCTTTGAGCCTTTATCACTGGCGGTTATGATACCAATTGTAAACATAATAACCCTCCTAATAAGTTTAAATAAATTTTTTTTCTTTAGATACAATTTTACTGGAAAAAAATGCTTTATGGGAATATAATACTAGTATAGCATAGAAATATGGGTATGAATATTATATGAATGATGACATTAATAAGAAGGGGGAGACGTTTTTGAAATTTTTAGCTCGTTTATTAGTAAGTGCTGTATCAATTTATATTATAGCCTATTTAATGGCAGGTATAACAGTAACCACTGTTGAAGCAACATTAATGGCTGCAGTAATACTTGGCCTTGTAAATACCTTCATAAAACCATTAATTATATTTTTAACTTTACCCATAAATATTATGACATTAGGTTTATTTACATTTTTATTAAATGGCATAGTTCTATATGGAACAGCTTCTATAGTCAATGGTTTTTACGTAGTAGGATTAGTTGATGCAATTATTGGCTCCATCTTAATTAGTATTGTAAATATGCTACTAAGTGGAGTATTAGGGGTTAAGAAATAAGAGTTAAGAATTAAGAATTAAGAATTAAGAATTAAGAGTTGAGAGTTGAGAACATAATACTAAAATGTTGAAGGTTGAATGCTTAATCAAAAAGCTAAATCAAAAATAAAGAGTTTATGAGTAAATAAATGGAAGTGTGGTTAGGCAACCACACTTCCATTTATTTTAATTCCATATTGATGCATTATATCTGAAACTCTTTTTATATCGGAATCAACAGCATCTCGAATGTTTTCTAATGGATAAATAAGCATTAATTTTTTCCATTTTACTTTACCCATGGAATGATAGGGTAGAAGCTCTACTTTTTCTACAGTGTCCAGCTCTTGAATAAACTTTGACAATTCAATTACGTCAATTAAATCATCAGTTAATCCCGGAATAACTACATGACGTATCCACATAGGCTTTCCTATTTCTGAAAGATACCTGGCAAACTTAAGTATTCTTTCGTTGGAAACACCAGTAATGGAAATATGCTTAGTGGGGTTAATTTCCTTAAGGTCAAGCAAAACTAAATCTACAAATTCAAGAAGTTCATTTATATTTACTGAATTCACATAGCCGGATGTATCAAGGCATGTATGAATACCAAGGCTTTTTAATTCCTTTAGTAGCTCAGTTATAAAAGGCAACTGCAAGGTAGGCTCACCACCACTTATGGTGACACCACCATTGGAGGATTTCATAAAGGGGATATATTTCTTTATATCCTCTATGATTTCATTAAGAGTCATTTCTTTTCCATCAGTAATATTCCATGTATCACGATTGTGGCAATATTGGCAACGTAGGGGACAGCCCTGCATAAAGATAACATATCTGATTCCAGGGCCGTCAACCGTTCCGAAGGTTTCAATGGAGTGGATCATTCCCTTTATACTCATGTTTAAATCAATCCTTTCTACAATTAAACTTCACCATGGAAGGTTCGGTTAATTACATCTATTTGTTGCTCCTTGGTTAGTTTAATAAAGTTTACAGCATAACCAGATACACGGATGGTCAACTGAGGATACTTTTCTGGTTGGTTCATTGCATCCAGTAAAGTCTCTTTCTCGAAAACATTAATGTTAATGTGATGTCCTCCCTGAGAAAAATAACCATACAATAGTGAAGAAAGTATGTTAATTCTTTCCTCAAGAGTTTTACCTAATGCTTTAGGAACAATAGAAAAGGTATAGGAAATACCGTCTTGCGAAAACTCATATGGTAGTTTTGCCACAGAAGATAGAGAAGCTAGGGCACCTTTATGGTCTCTACCATGCATAGGATTAGCACCAGGAGCAAAGGGTTCACCAGCCTTACGACCATCAGGAGTACTACCTGTTTTTTTACCGTAAACAACATTGGAGGTTATAGTTAAAACCGATTGTGTTGGTATTGCATTACGATATGTTTTATTTTTATTAATACTATCCATAAAGCTTTTTACTAGATTAACTGCAATATCATCAGCCAAATCATCATTGTTGCCATATTTGGGATAATCACCCTCTATAGCGAAATCTACAGCAAGGCCGCCTTCATTTCTTATTACCTTTACCCTGGCGTGCTTTATTGCGCTTAAAGAATCGGCACAAACTGATAGCCCAGCTATCCCACAAGCCATTGTCCTTACAACATCTCTATCGTGAAGGGCCATCTGTAATCTCTCATAGGAATACTTATCGTGCATATAGTGAATTACATTAAGGGTATTAATATATAGTTTAGCTATCCAATTAATGAAGGTATTAAATTTATCCATTACCTCATTATAGTTAAGGTATTCTGAAGTAATTGGTTCAAATTTAGGACCTACTTGATTACCAGTTAGTTCATCTTTACCACCATTAATAGCATATAATAGTGCCTTAGCTAAATTACAACGGGCACCAAAATACTGCATTTGCTTTCCTATTCTCATGGCAGAAACACAGCAAGCTATGCCATAATCATCTCCCCAATATTGGCGCATTAGATCATCATTTTCATATTGAATTGAGCTGGTATCAATTGATACTTTAGAACAAAATGCTTTGAAGCCTTCAGGTAGTTTAGTTGACCACAGAACTGTTAGATTCGGTTCTGGTGCAGCTCCTAAGTTGTATAGAGTATTTAATACACGATAGGAGGTTTTTGTAACCAATGGCCTGCCATCAATTCCTATCCCTCCCAGACATTCAGTAATCCAGGTTGGGTCTCCACTGAAAAGATCATTATAGTCTCGAGTCCTTAAAAACCTAACCATCCGCAGCTTCATCACAAAGTGATCAATTAATTCTTGTGCTTCTTCTTCTGTAATGATACCCAATTCTATATCCTTTTCAATATATATATCTAAAAAGTCTGAAACTCTGCCTAAACTCATGGCTGCACCATTTTGCTCCTTTACTGCAGCTAAGTAGGCAAAGTATAACCATTGAATTGCTTCAAAAGCACTATTGGCTGGCTGGGATATATTGTAGCCATAGCTTAAGGCCATTTCCTTTAATTCTATCAATGCTTTGATTTGTTCAGATATTTCTTCTCTAAGTCTGATTGTATCCTCCAGCACTTGGTCTACTTCAAGTGTAGATAATTGATTATTTTTATCCTCAATTAAGCGATCAACACCATATAAGGCAACCCGGCGGTAATCTCCAATAATTCTACCTCTTCCATAGGCGTCGGGAAGTCCAGTAATAATTCCAGCCTTTCTAGCTGCAATCATTTCAGGTGTATATGCATCAAAAACACCATCATTATGGGTTTTACGGTATTTATTAAATATTTCCTTAATTTGAGGATTCAATTTATAACCATAGGCTTCACATGCATTTTCCACCATTCTAATGCCACCAAAGGGTATTATGGATCTCTTTAAGGCTTCATCTGTTTGTAAACCAACTACCTTTTCTATGCTTTTTTCAATATACCCTGGTTTGTGGGATATAATGGTTGAAATTGTTTCAGTATCTATATTTAAAGTTCCATTATTATCTCTTTCCTCATCCATAAGGCTTAAAACCTTTTTCCATAGAAGGTTAGTTGACTCAGTTGATCCCTTGAGAAAGGAAGAGTCACCATAGTAGGGGGTATAGTTTTGTTGAATAAAATCTCGAACATCGATTTCTTTTGACCAATTACCTTTATTAAATACCTTCATAAAAAATCATTCCTTTCTAGAATCATACATATAAAATTTATATGTACTTAAATAAATAATAACAATTATCATTTAACAATATAATAACATATATACAGTATATTGTATACAAAAAAAATTAAAATTAACAATACGTCAAAATAATCTAAAATAAAACAAAACAAGTGTTTTTTTGATGAAGGAGATGGGCAACAAAAAATAGAACATATACTGGAAATCTAATATTACATAGGAGGAGGGGATATGGGTTGCTATTTAATTATGAAGCATTTGATAATAAATTAATTGTAAAGCTTGAAGGTGAGCTTGACCATCATGTATCTGAAGAAATTCGGCAAGAGCTGGATGATCTTATTGAAAAGAAAAGAAGTCGCCATCTTGTATTTGATTTAAGTGGCCTTGAATTTATGGATAGTTCAGGAATTGGTGTAATCATGGGTAGATATAAAAATGTTTCAAAAATGGGTGGGAAGGTAGCAGTTATTAAGGTTTCTGATAAAATAGATAAAATTTTTAGTTTGTCAGGACTATATCGAATCGTTGGAAAATACGAAAATCTACAAGAAGCCTTTGATTGTATGTAAAGGAGTGTTAATAATGGAGTATAAAAATTATATGAAACTAGAATTCGAAAGCAAGTCACAAAATGAGGCCTTTGCAAGAGTAGTTGTAGCCGCCTTTGCATCGCAGCTTGACCCAACCATAGAAGAAATTTCTGATATAAAAACGGCCGTTTCAGAGGCAGTAACAAATGCTATAATCCACGGCTATGAAAACACTATGGGAATGGTGAGGGTAATATGCACTATTACAAATAATGAACTAGAAGTAATCATTGAAGATGATGGAAATGGGATTGAAGATGTTAAAAAGGCAATGGAACCCCTTTACACATCAAAACCTGAGCTGGAGCGTTCGGGAATGGGATTCACAGTAATGGAAACTTTTATGGATAATGTTAATGTATATTCTGAGGCAGGAAAGGGAACAAGAATAGAGATGGTTAAAAAATTCAATAGCCTCAACGAGAAGTAAGGATGTGAAATAAGGGGTAGATAAAAATGAATCATATGGCGATATCAGGGGATCAAAGAGAAGTACTACAGCATGACGAGACTATGAGATTAATAGGCTTGGCTCAAAAAGGTGATGTTAAAGCTCAAGAGATTTTAGTTGGTAATAATTTAGGATTGGTAAGAAGTGTAATAAAAAGATTCGCAAATCGTGGATACGAGAAAGAGGACCTTTATCAGCTTGGATGCATAGGACTTATTAAGGCTATAAATAAATTTGATACAAGCTTTGATGTTCGTTTTTCAACATATGCAGTGCCCATGATTATTGGCGAAATTAAGCGATTTCTACGTGATGACGGTATTATTAAAGTTTCTCGATCATTAAAGCAAACTGCAGCAAAGGTAAAGTATTCAAAGGAACGTCTATCTAAGGAATTAGGACGAGAAGCTACTTTACAAGAAATAGCTGATGACTTAAATATTTCTAAAGAGGAAATTGTAATGGCAATGGACTCCAGTACTCATCCAGAATATTTACATGATGTAATACATCATGATGATGGGGCGCCGATACATCTTATGGACAAAGTTGGAGAGACTGATTCACTGGAGGATAGTGAAGTAATTGATAGAATAATTCTAAAGGATGTTATTGCTAAGCTACAGCCTAGAGAACGGCAAATAATTATATTAAGGTATTTTAAGGATAAGACTCAAACAGAAATTGCAGAAGTATTGGGCATTTCACAGGTACAGGTTTCAAGAATAGAGAAAAAAATACTTAAATCTATGAAGGATTTAATGAAAATGGCGTAGGTTCAATTAGCAATGAATAATAAGTAATAAGTGATTTTGAAGGGAATTTGATGATATCAAATTCCTTTTTTATGTTTATGTTCATTATATTTGATTTTAATTATCACTTCCATTTCTCATTATCTCTTCACTCTTCACTTTTCACTCTTAATTCCTCATTGCCTTTCTATTACTTATTGCACTTTATAAAATGATACAAGAATTAAAATTTAAATTACGTTAATAATAAAATCAAGGAAGGTGAGATAGTAATGAACTTTTTTAAAAGAGGCAAGAACATAATTTTACTTTTAATAGTATCCATTATTTTAATGTCTACTTGGTATGTATTTAGTAACCGTAAAATGCAGCGAACACCAGAAAAGGCAGACCTTGTTCTACTGGAAATGTATGAAATTAAGGGGTGAAATGATGGATACTAATAAGCAGATCTATATTCAGACCAAGGGTAAGGTTATGGTTGATAGAAAAAAACCAGTATATCTTAAGGAACTGGTGGAAGTCTACTCAGAAAAAGATATAGAAGAAGAAGTGGATAATTTAAAGTATGAGGATAAAATTCTAAATAAAGATAAAGCAAATATTATTTCAGTACTATCAATAATAAAGCTTATTAGAAATAGATTCCCAGAAGCTACAGTTACAGTTTTGGGAGATCCAGAAATTCTTCTATCCTTTAAGACAGCAGAGGAAGGTAAAGATAAGTATAAAATATTAAGATTAACCATTGTTACGTTACTACTATTTGTTGGATCAATAACTGCTATTATTAATTTCCACTCGGATGTAGATATGAAACAAGCTCATAAAACAATATATAGGATTATAACAGGAGAAACTAATGAATCTCCATTACTATTGCAAATTCCATATAGTCTAGGTATTGGTGCTGGAATGTCTGTTTTTTTCAATCATGTTTTTAAAAAGCGTATTAATACAGAACCTAGTCCATTGGAGGTTGAAATGTACCTTTATCAACAGAATATGGACGACTTCATAAAAAATAATGATCATTATCCTGATATGAAAAAGAAGGATGTAAGATGAGAAGTGTTTTAGTGATTATAACTGGTTTGTCAAATGGGATAATAGTTGGTAGTGGAATTGTTGCGCTGCTTACTCTATTAGATATTGTTCCTCGACTTGCACAATTAACTAATACCTATAAATATATTCAATGGTATGAAAATGTTATTGTAATGGGTGCAGTATTTGCAGCCATTACTTCATTAACTGATTTTGCCATAAGCCTCAAGGCACCAATAGTTGTAGTAATTGGTTTTTTTATTGGAACTTTTATAGGTTTATTGGCGTCAGCTTTAGCAGAGGTTATGAATGTTATCCCTGTTCTAATAAGACGATTTCGCCTTGAGGGTTATGTAATATATATTTTATATGCATTAATTATTGGTAAGGTATTGGGCTCATTATTAGACTGGTTGATAATTAAATAAAATTAGAGGTGAAAAGATGAAGAATAAAACATATTATCCAAATAGAAAATTTGATCCTTTAACACTACAAAACATCGAAGAGAAGAATAAAATTCATCAGCTTGAACAAGATAGCTTTGAAATGTCTGTAGACAATTTAAAGAAAAAGGCTACAGTAAATGAGCTTCGTTGACTGAGGTGTTCTTATGACTAGAAGGTTACAGACAAATGAAAAAAAAAATTACCAAAAACTTGTTGAGAACACTGCGCCAAAGCCAAATTATTTTACTAATTGTATTTGGGCATTTGTTGTAGGCGGTATCATTTGTATTATTGGTCAGTTTGTTCATAATATGATTGAAAATAATCTGGGCTTAACTCATCTAGAAGCCACTAATGCCACAATTTTAGTAATGATTTTTCTAGGTGCTGCATTAACAGGTTTAGGAGTTTATGATCGAATTGGAAAAAAAGCTGGTGCTGGTTCAATTGTGCCCATAACTGGATTTGCAAATTCTGTAGTATCTCCAGCCATGGAATATAAACGAGAAGGCTTTATATTTGGTGTTGCAGCAAGGATGTTTATTCTAGCAGGTCCTGTTTTAGTATATGGTATTACTTCTTCAGTTATTGTTGGAATAATCTATTATCTGCTTAAATAGGAGGTGAAATGGTGGCATTAAAAAAGATAGGAAGGCAAACCATAAAATTTTTAAACCCTCCTTCAATTCTCACAACAGCCTCAATTGTTGGACCTAAGGAGGGGGAAGGACCTTTAGCCCAATATTATGATGAAGTTTTAGAAGATGATTTATTTGGTGAAGATAGCTGGGAAAAGGCGGAAAGCAAGCTTGTTAAAGAAGCTGTTAAAATTGCAATTAGAAAAGCTAAATTGAAAATTCCAGATATAGAATTTATGCTGGGTGGAGACCTATTAAATCAACTGATGTCCACTTCATTTGCAGCACGGGATCTAGAAATACCATTCTATGGACTATATGGAGCCTGCTCTACAATGGCAGAATCCCTTAATTTAGCAGCTGTACTAATAGATGGTGGATATGCCGATAAGGTGGTTGCAACTACATCCAGTCACTTCTCATCAGCAGAAAGGCAGTTTAGATATCCTTTGGAATTAGGAAATCAAAGAGCACCTACAGCTCAATGGACAGTTACAGGATCAGGAGCAGCGATACTAACCTCCAATGGTAATGGTCCATTTATTACTTACTCTACAATCGGAAAGGTAATCGATTTTGGAATTGTTGATTCCAACAATATGGGAGCAGCAATGGCACCGGCTGCTGCAAATACCATAACGACACATCTAATGGATACTGGACTTCAACCAAAGGAGTATGACTTAATAATTACAGGTGACTTGGGGAAATATGGAAGAGATATCGCAATCGAATTAATGAAAAAAGAAGGATTTGAAATAGTAAAAAATTTCACCGACTGTGGAATAGAAAATTTTTGATGAGAAAAAGCAAGATACTCATGCAGGAGGTAGTGGCTGTGGTTGCTCAGCAGTGGTTTTTTGCGGATATTTGAATAAGCAATTGTCTGAAGGGATTTTAAATAGAGTTCTTCTAGTTTCAACAGGAGCTTTGTTTTCACCTACAAGTGCTCAACAAGGCGAATCAATTCCTGGAATTGCCCATGCTATAACAATAGAAAGCAAAAAATAAACTAGGAGGTATAAAATGTCATATGTAAATGCTTTTATAGTTGGTGGTTTAATTTGTGTATTGGGTCAATTACTGATGGATGGAACAAAGCTTAACCCAGCTCAAGTTCTAGTTATATTTGTAACTGCTGGTGTAGTTTTAACAGCATTAGGTATTTATGAGCCTCTTGTTAGATTTGGTGGTGCAGGTGCTACAATTCCTCTGCCTGGATTTGGATATAGTCTTGCAAAAGGAGTCTTTAAGGGAGTTGACGAAAAAGGGTTCTTAGGAATTTTTACTGGAGGTGTGGAGGCTACATCAGGAGGTATTACGGCAGCGGTAGTATTTGGGTATTTAATGGCAGTCTTCTTTAATCCTAAATCAAAATCCTAAGGTAGGTGAAAAAATGTCAGTAAATAACAAGAGGAAAATAATAATAGTAACTGATGGAGACCGATGTGCTCAGAGAGCAATTGAAATTGCAGTAGAGCGTATTGGAGGGAGATGTATTTCTAAATCAGGTGGTAACCCAACACCGTTATCTGGAGGAGAAATAGTTAAATTAGTAAAAGAAGCAAAAAATGACCCTGTAGTTGTAATGACTGATGATGAGGGTAATGAAAATATTGGGATTGGTGAAAAGGTATTACAAAAATTATTAACACATCCCGATATTGAGGTATTGGGTATTATTGCAGTAGCTTCTAACACACAGGAGGTGGAGGGAGTACATGTTGATTTCTCAATAGATAAAAATGGAAAAATTACTGATAATGCTGTAGATAAAGATGGAAAACCTACATCACAAAAAGTATTGTATGGTGATACTGTTGATATAATAGAAAAGTGCCCCAAACCACCAATAATAATAGGTATAGGAGATATAGGAAAAATGAATGGGAAAGATGATAGTAGAAAAGGGGCACCAATTTTTACGAGAGCTTTGGAGGAGATTATCACAAGAAGTGGGATTACTATAGAACATTAATTCTTGATATAAAATTTTAAAGTAGATACATATCTTGAATATGAAAATATAGATAATTAAAAGAACTGTAGCCGAAGCTACAGTTCTGAGGTTGATTACAAACCACCAGATTTTATCTAATCTGGTGGTTAAATTCTTTGTAAATTGATTTAAATGAAATTTTTAATTGTTTCTGCTACTAAACTATCAAAAACCCAAGATTATTCCTGGACTTTTGATAGCTTAGTGGCTATTTTTTTGATATTTTGTGCAGTAGCAGTCATTAAACACTGCATCTGAACTAAATGGAGTCCACGATAGTGGGCATACCTAAGGCCGTGCAATTCCTTTGCGTCAGCAAAGATTCTTTCCACGGTTTCTTTTCTGCGTTTATAGTAACGCTTACCTTTTTCAGTTTTCATAAATCTTCTAGCCTTATCGGCTAAGTCTTCATCAATAT
>NZ_FMUS01000047.1 GCF_900101495.1 Alkaliphilus peptidifermentans DSM 18978 | reverse complement strand
TGATGAAAAACCCCCATCTTCTTCGTTGCTTCTAAAACCCAGCACCCTTACGTATTACGTATACGCTGCAGTCGCTAGGTTTTCTTGCGCCTCGAATCTGTGGATTTTTGATCAGTCTGCATTTTGATGACTTTGTCTACAACCTAAACTGTCCTATTAAGGACAGTTGATTTTCTATTTTAATTTATCAGGGTTTAATCCCTTTAATTCCTCGATTACAAAAATTCCATCCTTACGAATTAATTTATCATCAAAGTATATTTCACCACCACCGTACTCAGGTGTTTGTATATTTACCAGGTCCCAGTGTACAGCCGAGATGTTACCATTATCAGCCTCTTTATAGGCGTTTCCAGGAGTAAAATGGAAGCTTCCCATAATTTTTTCATCAAATAATGTATCCTTCATTGGTGTCAAAATGTAAGGGTTAACACCTAATGCAAATTCACCTATATATCTTGCCCCTTCATCAGTGTCAAAAATGTTATTAATCTTTTCTGTATCATTTGCTGTAGCTTTAATAATTTTTCCATCCTTAAAATCTAACCGTATATTCTCGTATGTAAAGCCTTGGTATAACGATGGTGTATTATAGGTAATATATCCTTTAACAGAATCCTTTACTGGAGCTGTATATATCTCTCCATCTGGAATATTACGTTTTCCAGCACATTTAACTACGCCGATATTCTTAATAGAGAAGCTCAAATCTGTTCCTGTTCCTGTTATCCTTACTCGGTCAGTTTTATTCATTAGTTCAACCATTGCATCCATAGCCCTATCCATTTTCTCATAATCTAGGTTGCAAACATTAAAATAGAAATCTTCAAAGGCATCGATGCTTTTATTTGCTGCCTGAGCCATAGAGTAGTTGGGATATCTAAGTACACACCACTTTGTATTGGCTACCCGTTCCTTTATGTGAACTGGTGCCATGTAGTGCTCTGAATAAATCCTCATTTTTTCACCAGGTACATCACTTAATTCTCCAGTGTTTTCTCCTGCCCTTAGACCAATATATGCATCCATGTCCTTCATTCTTTCTAATTCATAGCGGGCAGTCATTTTTATTTGCTCTTCAGTTGCTCCTAATAAAAGTTCTCTAATGAATTGATGGTCCTTGACAGTGACAAAAGGTATTCCTTTTGCTGCATATGCTTCCTTTACTAGTGCTTTCACCAGTGGGTATTCTAATCCAATTGCTTCTATTAAGACTTTCTCCCCAGGTTGTAGGCTGACAGAGTATTGAATAAGATTCTTAGCTAATTTTTCGATTCTTGCATCCTTCACTATGTTCACTCCTTAAAAGAAAATTTATATGACTAATTAAATTATAGCACAAACTCATTTTATAATACTAATTTTATCCGCTGCGTTGTTTAAAGTTTAACCTAGAGGGGTATAATCCATATGTATTAAACATAATATAAACATAAAAATAAATGAGAGGGGAAATGTAATATGAAGTATGTTTGTATACCATGTGGTTATGTGTATGATCCTGATTTAGGAGATCCAGATGGCGGTATTGAACCAGGAACATCTTTTGAGGATATTCCAGACGATTGGGTTTGTCCTGTATGTGGTGTTGGAAAAGATATGTTTGAACCACAGGAATAGATAAATTTCAAAATACATAATAAGGGAAGAACAGTACTGTTCTTCCCTTAAATTTTTGCCATGATAAATTTATTAATTTAGTTATCAGCCTCTTCCAAAATCATCATCCTCGGGTAAAATCCATATCGCTTATAAAACTCAACTACTCCTTCATTTCCTTCTGCCACAGCTATTTTCTTTGTTCTTACATTGTTTTCATTTAACCAGTTTATTGCATCTCTAATAAGCTTATCCCCTATTTTAAAGCTCCTATAGGATTCTTCCACATAAATAGAGTCTATTTCTCCATCCATTTTGTCATTTATTGTGCTAATACAGTAGCCTATAATCGTACCTAACTTACTATCCATTACTAATACAACCTTCATTT
Organism: Alkaliphilus peptidifermentans DSM 18978; assembly: GCF_900101495.1. Lineage (GTDB taxonomy): Bacteria > Bacillota > Clostridia > Peptostreptococcales > Natronincolaceae > Alkaliphilus_C > Alkaliphilus_C peptidifermentans. The sequence continues at coordinate 11,334 of NZ_FMUS01000047.1, read as the reverse complement.
CTAAGCTTTCAAGCTTATTTATTCTACCTTGAAAGTCATTATTTATATACCTACTTTTAAAATGCACCGAATTTTTTAAGTGATGACTATTGAGCTTTTTCCAAAGGGATTCTACCTTGTCTAGTAGCTCTTTTCCACCTTCTATATATTTAATATTATCCATGTTTCCCTCCTTTAATTTCTTTACCTATAAAATACCTATTCCATAGATTATTTCGTATCAAATAGATATTCTGTGAAATCAATATAATTCCTTCTTTTTCGTTAGGATATATTTTTTTGAAAATTTACCACTAACCTTTATATTTATCTGAAGAGGCTTTGACTATTTTATTTTTCATTTAGTTAATCCATTCTTTATTCCTTTATCCTATGATATAATATGTGTAGTCTGACTTATTTCGCCATGAGAAGGGAGTATTTTCAATGACTAAGCAGTTGAAAGCAGATTTAGCTTTACTTGGTGTCACCATAATATGGGGCTCTTCTTTTGTACTAAGTAAAAACGCTCTAGATTATCTTCCCACTTTTAATTTCCTGGCTATTAGGTTTATAATAGCAGCTATTTTATCTTCAATTGTTTTCTATAAAAATATGTGTTCCATTAAAAAGGATACCTTAAAGTATGGTGTGCTTATTGGCCTTATACTCTTTGGAGGTTACGCACTACAAACAGTAGGTTTAAATTATACTACTGCATCTAAATCTGGATTTATTACTGGTTTCTCAGTAGTTATTGTTCCTGTTCTTTCAGCACTATTACTTAAACAGAATCCCCATAAGGAGGCTGTAATTGGAGTAATTCTTGCCATTTTTGGTTTAGGTTTCTTAACTCTAAATTCTACCCTACAGTTAAATATAGGCGATCTTTATACCCTTATTGCAGCAGTGATGTTTGCTCTACATATTATTACGGTTGGGAAATATACAGTAAAGGTAGACTCAATAGCAATGGCTATTATACAAATAGCAGTAGTAGGTATTCTAAGTCTATTTGTAACCTTTACAATAGAAACTCCCATTATACCTAAAGGATTTGAGATCTGGTCATCCATTTTAATACTATCTATTCTTGCTACATCGGGAGCTTTTATTATTCAAAATGCAATGCAGAAATTTACATCTCCCACCCATACTGCCCTTATTTATACAGGAGAGCCCGTATTTTCAGCCTTATTTGCCTTCATATTATTGGGTGAAAGATTGAATAGGCAAGGAGTATTGGGTAGTATACTAATTCTGTCGGGTATGCTGATATCAGAGTTGGATTGGAAAAGATTTTTTGCTATTAGCAGAAAAAAAGAAGCTTCAAAGTAGGGCTGCTACTTAGGAGCTTCTTCTATAGTTATAGGTAATTCCTTCTCTATGAAAAAGTCTGTTAAAGCCTTCCACAATTCATCTATGCCTTGCTTTTTCAAAGACGAAATAGGTAGTATCTTATCTTCTGGTGCCATTTTTAGAGTTTCTCTTATTAGCTTAAATTGTTTTTGCATTTGAGATCTTGGAATCTTATCTGATTTTGTTGCTATAACTATTTTACCAAAACCATAATGCTTGATCCAGTCATACATTAATTGATCATCTTTTGTTGGTTCGTGCCGTATATCTACTAAGAGCATCACTTCATATAGGTTGTCTCTACTTGATAGATAGGTTTCTATTATTTTTCCCCATGATGCTCTCTCGTCCTTAGAGACTTTAGCATATCCATAGCCTGGTAAATCTACCATATAGTATTCTTGATTTATTAAGTAAAAATTGATGGTTCTTGTTTTTCCAGGACTTGAACTTATTCGCGCTAGTTTCTTTCTTCCTAATAAGGTATTTATAGTAGAAGACTTACCTACATTTGAACGACCAACAAAGGCAACCTCGGGAAAGCCATCATCAGGGTATTGCTTAGGGCTTACAGCACTCATAACTATCTCAGACGTTTTAATTTTCATTTTTGTCTCCCCTCTTTAGTGCATGATCCAGCACCTCATCCATATGCTCTACCAGAACAAACTCCATCTTCTTTTTGATATTTTCTGGTATATCATCCATATCCTTTTCATTTCCAATAGGCAGTAGCACCTTTTTTATACCTGCACGTCTTGCAGCAAGTACCTTTTCTTTAACTCCACCAATTGGTAATACTCTTCCCCTTAGGGTTATTTCTCCGGTCATGGCTATATCTTTATATACCTGTACATTTGTTAATGCTGAAATTACTGCGGTTGCCATAGCAATGCCTGCTGATGGCCCATCCTTTGGTATTGCTCCTTCAGGTATATGTATATGTATATCAAGGGTACTATGGAAGTTTTTATTGATCTCAAACTTTTCAGTTCTAGAACGTATATAACTGATTCCAGCCTTAGCGGATTCCTTCATAACATCACCAAGTTGACCGGTTAAGACTAGTTTCCCTGTACCTTCCATAGGAGTTACTTCAATTGACAATGTATCTCCACCAACTGGTGTCCATGCTAATCCTCTAACAATTCCCACTTCATCTTTTTGGTTAGCCAGCTCATACCTAAATATGGGGTTTCCAAGATATTTTTTTAAGTTTCCGGGATTAATTCTTACTAACTTTGCTTTTTCTTCTATGATTCTCTTTGCTGTTTTTCTGCATACATTAGCAATTTGTCTCTCAAGGTTTCGTACACCCGATTCCCTTGTATAATAATTAGTAATATCCCTAACTGCCTTCTCAGATATCTGAAGCTGAGATTCTTTCAAGCCATGCTCCTTTATTTGCTTAGGAAGTAAGTATTTTTGAGCAATATTCAATTTTTCTTCCTCTGTATAACCTGCTATTCTAATAACTTCCATTCTATCTAGTAATGGACGTGGAATAGTATCTAGTGAGTTGGCTGTTGTTACAAACATAACTCTAGATAAATTAAAGGGTATTTCTAGGTAATGATCAGTAAAGCTATTATTTTGCTCAGGGTCTAATACCTCTAAAAGGGCAGCAGCTGGGTCTCCTCTAAAGTCACTGGCTAGTTTGTCTATTTCATCTAATAAGAATACAGGATTATTACTACCAACTTGTCTCATGGCAGAAATTATTCTGCCAGGAATAGCACCTACGTAAGTTCTTCTATGACCTCTTATTTCCGCTTCATCCCTCACACCACCTAGCGACATCCTTACAAATTTTCGATTCAATGCACGTGCTATAGATTTTGCTATGGAGGTCTTACCTACTCCTGGGGGACCAACTAAGCATAAAATAGGCCCCTTCATAGATTTCGCCAGTTGTCTTATGGCAAGATATTCTAGAATTCTTTCTTTTACCTTTTCTAAACCATAGTGATCTTCATCAAGTATTTTTGCAGATTCCTTAAGGTCAAGCTTATCCTTTGTCTCTTTATTCCACGGTAGACCTAGCACCCAATCTACATAATTTCTTATAACACCAGTTTCTGCTGATGAAGGAGATAATTTTAACAAGCGATCTATTTCTCTTTCTATTTTTTCATTTATTTCCTTAGGTAGCTTTAGTTTTTTCAATTTTTGCCTATATTCATCTACTTCCTCAACAACAGTCTCGTCTTCACCTAATTCTTTTTGAATAGCCTTCAGCTGTTCCCTCAAATAGTATTCCTTTTGAACCTTATTAATCTGTTTTTTAACACGATTATTTATCTTTTGTTCTATTTCTAATATTTCTATCTCCTCAAGTAATATTTTATATAAGGTTTCTAATCTGTCCCTAGGATCAAATGCTTCTAGTATTTCTTGCTTTTGACTTTGTTTTAAAGCTATATTGGCAGCAATTGTATCTGCTAATCTACCAGGTATTTCTATTTCAGAAACCGTTAGAAAAATTTCTGGAGATATCTTATTACTTACCTCTATGTATTGTTCAAATGCTTCTAAAGTACTTCTCATTAAAGCTTCAGTATTTCTATCCCTCTTAACCTCCATCGAATGATGCTCTTCCTCTACCTCCACCATAAAATATGGTTCTTCCTGAATAACACCCTTAATCCTACCTCTAGTTATTCCTTCTACTAAAACACGTATGGTATCTCCAGGTAGCTTTAACATTTGCTTTATTTTAGACACAGTACCTACCTGGTAGAAATCATTGGGTGTTGGTAAATTGATTTCTACTTCTTTTTGAGAAGCTAAAAAAACCATCTGATCATTTACCATGGCTTCTTCTAAAGCGTTAATTGAACGCTCTCTTCCAACATCAAAGTGTAAAACCATATATGGAAAAACAGTTAAACCTCGTAGGGGTATCAATGGAAGCTTTCGGTTGATCATGACAGTATCTTTGTTATTTTCTTCTTTATAATCCATAAAACCACTCCTTTATAGTGTCCATATAAGTATATAATAGAATTTAAATATTTCAAAATTATAAGGTTAACAACACAGTCGATTATAATTATATCCATTTATTTAGTGTTTTACAATATTTTACCCTAATTTAGATTCATCTATCAAGAAATTTTCAGCAACTAAGGGTTTTCAAATATAAAAAAGTAGTCGAAGACTTCGACTACTTAGTTGTTTTTCATTTGATTCCCCAATGCAGCAACTAGATTTAAAGCCTCCGGTGTCATAAACTGTTTATCCTTATCTTCAGATACGTTAAGGGCATGATGTACTACATCTTCAATAGAGTCTACAGGAATCACATCAATTTTATATTCTTTGAAGCGCTCTTGAAAATTATCAGCAGGTATTAAAGCCCTTTTACATCCCGCCTTCATTGCCGCATCTAATTTTGCTGCTACTCCTCCAACTGGTTTTACTTTTCCTCTTATGGAGACTTCTCCAGTCATTGCAATTTGATGGTCAACTGGTTTTTTTGTAATGGCTGAATATATGGCTGTAACCATTGTTATTCCAGCGGATGGTCCATCTATTGGAATTCCTCCAGGAAAGTTTAAATGTATATCATAATCTCTGGGATCTATTCCTAAGAAGTTTTTTATTACAGTCATTACATTATCTACTGAGTCTGATGCAGTACTTCTTCTTTTTAGTGTTCTTCCTGTGGTATTTGTTTCCTCTGTGTCAACAATTCCTGTAACAATTATTCTTCCCTTGCCTTTTCTTGGTACCTTTATAGCTGTAGCTTCTATTTCAATAAGCATTCCTATATTTGCACCATATACACCCAACCCATTGACATATCCAACACTAGGCTGACTTTCAATTCTTTTTTCCGGTCTGGGATGATAGTGACCACTTTCAATAACCCATTCAACATCTTCAATGGATATATCTTTACTATTATTCATCAAGGCCAATCCACTACAAATCTGAATTATATTAACAGCTTCTCTTCCGTTTGTTGCAAACTTTTTTATTTCCTCGATCGCTCTATCCTCTATATTAAAACCACTCTTTTTACATGCGTTAATGGCTATCTCTCCTACTTCTTCCTGTGATAAGGGTTTAAAATATATTTCTACACATCTTGATCTTAAAGCTTGTGGTAACTCCGTTGATGATCTTGTCGTGGCTGCCACAAGTCTAAAATCTGCCGGCAGTCCTTTTTTAAATATTTCATGAATATGTTCTGGGACGTTTGCATCTTCTTCGCTATAGTAAGCACTCTCGAGAAAAACCTTTCTATCCTCCAGTACCTTTAAAAGCTTATTCATTTGAATACCATGTAATTCTCCTATTTCGTCAAGAAATAAAATTCCTCCATGAGCTTTTGTAACAGCTCCAGGTTTTGGTTGGGGAATACCAGCTTGTCCCATGGCACCAGCACCTTGATATATGGGATCATGTACTGATCCCATAAGTGGGTCTGCTATTCCTCTATCATCAAACCTCAGAGTTGTTGCATCCATTTCTATAAATTTTGCTTGCTGGTTAAAGGGTGATATTGCACTTTTTTTTGCTTCTTCCAAAACTACCCGGGCTGCAGCAGTTTTCCCGACACCGGGAGGTCCATAGATTATAACATGCTGTGGATTAGGACTGCAAAGTGCTGCCCTAAGTGCCTTCAGTCCATCGCTTTGACCAATAATTTCCATAAAGGATGATGGTCTAGTATATTCTGATAAGGGAATTGTCAACGATTGTTCCCTCATTCTCTTCAATTTATCTAATTCTTTCCTAGACTCCTTCTCTACTGCCATTTTACTACCCTGTTGGCTCTTTAAAAGGCTTAGAAAGTATAGTCCAATAACTATAGCAAAAAAGAATTGTACAAGGAAAAAAATATTTGTCAAAATATATCCTCCTTTCTATAAGAATGTATTAGTAGTATGTGCTGACCAAGTCATTTTATCCCGTTGAAAAAAACCTTCCTAAAGAAGCAAAAAATAGGAAGTTTGTTTAAAAAATCATTTTTATAATAATATGATATAATAATGAATAGTGATTATAATTGCTTTATTACTAATCGGGAGGTGAGCGATTTGAAGAATTTATTAAGATTGTTTGGGATTTTTTTTCGTGTAGGTGCCTTCACCTTTGGTGGTGGTTATGCTATGGTTCCTATAATTCAAAAAGAGATCGTAGAGAAGGAGAGCTTAATATCCGAGACGGAGTTCTTAGATATTATTGCTGTGTCTCAAAGCCTTCCGGGTCCTATTGCTGTTAATACATCTATTTTTGTGGGATATAAACTAACCGGTATACTAGGTGCACTTTCTGCATTATTGGGGACAGTGTTGCCTTCATTAGTTATTATTATTATTTTAGCCATGTTTTATAATCAAATTAAAGATATAAATTCAATTCAACTATTTTTTCAAGGTGTTAGACCGGCAATTGTGGCACTAATATTCATGTCTGCTTTGAAGTTAAGTAAATCTATTGATAAAACAGCATTTAATTATTCTATAATGACAATTGCTTTTATATCTATTGCTGTACTAAATATTCATCCCATTTTAGTAGTAATAGCTTGTGCTTTAACAGGTCTAATTTTTACAGCAAGGAGGAAGAAGGAGAATGATATATCTTAGTCTTTTTATAGCATTCCTTAAAATTGGAGCATTTAGCTTCGGTGGTGGTTATGCAATGCTACCCCTTATAGAGGAAGAAATTGTGCTTATTAATCAATGGTTAACACATCAAGAATTCATAGATATTATTGCTATCTCCCAAATGTCACCAGGTCCTATTGCTGTAAATGCGGCAACCTTTGTTGGGTACAAGCACATTGGTATTTCTGGTGCGATTGTGGCGACAATAGGTGTAGTTTTTACATCCTTTATTCTAGTAACCACATTAGCAAAGGTAATTATTAAGTATTATAATTCTACTATTGTAACTGGTATCTTTTCAGGAATAAGACCTGCTGTAATTGGTTTAATAGCTGCAGCATGCGTTTCATTATTCCGTTCTTCTATAGTTGATTTTAAAAGTCTAATAATAGGGCTTGCTGTTTTAGGTATACTATATAAAACAAAGCTTCATCCAATAAGTGTCATAATGTTTTCAGGGGTATTGGGCATTATTATATTCTCCATCTAAAAAAATACATAATAAAAAAGGGCAGAAGCTAAGCTTCTGCCCTTTCCTTTGTTAATTATGATGCTGTTTCTTCGGATTTCTTTTTTGATTTAGCCTTTTTATTTATTACTGTAGGAGGTGTATTATCTGTAACAGTTTCCTTTGTAATAATTACCTTTTCAATGTTATCATCAGAAGGTATTTCATACATAATATCAGTCATTAAGCCTTCCATTATTCCTCTAAGGCCACGGGCTCCAGTTTTTCTTTCAATTGCTTTTTGTGCAATTAGCTCTAAGGCACCCTCTTGGAACTCCAGCAATACTCCATCTATCTCAAATAGCTTATTATATTGCTTTAGAAGGGCATTCTTAGGCTCAGAAAGAATTTGAACCAGTGCAGTCTCATCTAATTGATCTAATGTTACAACTACTGGTAATCTACCAACAAATTCTGGTATTAATCCAAATTTCAGTAGATCTTCGGGCTGAATACGTTTTAATAGAGTACCAATATCCTTAATTTCTTTACTTCTTATTTCTGCACCAAAGCCCATAGAGGTTTTTCCAATTCGCTTCTCTATGATCTTCTCAACTCCATCAAAAGCACCACCACAAATAAATAAAATATTAGTAGTGTCAATTTGAATAAACTCTTGATGAGGATGCTTTCTTCCTCCCTGAGGTGGTACGCTGGCAACTGTTCCCTCTAATATTTTTAATAATGCTTGCTGTACCCCTTCACCACTAACATCTCTAGTAATAGAAGGATTCTCAGATTTTCTAGCAATTTTATCAACTTCATCAATATAGATTATGCCCTTTTCTGCCTTTTCAATATCATAATCTGCCGCTTGAATAAGCTTTAATAAGATATTTTCTACATCTTCTCCAACATAACCAGCTTCTGTTAATGAAGTAGCATCGGCAATGGCAAATGGGACATTTAAAATCTTTGCAAGTGTTTGAGCTAATAATGTTTTTCCTGAACCAGTAGGTCCTATCATAACAATATTACTCTTTTGAAGCTCTACCTCTTCATTTTTTATATCTGTATTAATTCTTTTGTAATGATTATATACTGCAACTGCTAATGCCTTTTTAGCTTCTTCTTGACCAATGACATACTGATCAAGTATTTCCCTAATTTCCTTTGGTTTGGGTAAATTCATTAAATCTATATCGATATTTTCATCGAATTCTTCCTGAATAATTTCTTGACACAACTCAATACATTCATCACAAATATAAACATTTGGCCCTGCAATCAGTCTTCGAACTTGATCTTGGGATTTTCCGCAGAAGGAGCATTTCAATTGTTTTTTATCCTCAAATCTGGACATTTCTACACCTCTTTCAATACGCTATTATTTCCTGAACACCATCACTTCGTCAATGATACCATATTCCTTCGCTTCCCCTGCTTCCATAAAGAAGTCTCTATCTGTATCTCGTTGAATTCTCTCTAATGGTTGACCTGTTCTTTCAGCTAAAATTTTGTTTATTTGTTCCCTTGATTTTATAATTCTTTCAGCATGAATTCTAATATCCTCAGCCTGCCCACGGGTTCCACCTAATGGTTGATGTATCATTACTTCTGCATTAGGTAGAGCAAATCTCTTACCTTTTTTGCCTGCTGCAAGTAAAAAAGCACCCATACTAGCAGCCATACCAATGCAAATTGTAGAGATATCAGGCTTAACATAGTTCATTGTATCGTATATAGCCATTCCTGCTGTAATAGAACCTCCAGGACTATTAATGTATATTTGAATATCTTTATCTGGATCTTCAGCTTCAAGAAATAACAGCTGTGCCACAACTAAGCTGGCAGTTACATCATTTACCTCATCACCTAAAAAAATAATTCTTTCTTTTAATAGTCTAGAATAAATATCATATGATCTCTCACCACGATTTGTTTGTTCAACTACAATTGGTACTAATGCCATACTTATCTCCTCCCAATCCTATAAAATATTTTAAGATACTTTGGCATTCTCAACAAGTAAATCTATAGTTTTTCTGACAGCAATGTTTTCTTTAAAATATTTTAGATCTTCTTCTCTAAGATTCTCTTTGAATTTGTCTACTTCTTGCTTGTATTGCTCAGCAACTTTTTGAAGCTCACTTTGAAGTTCTTCTTCTGTAGCTTCAATTTTTTCTTGCTCACAAATCTTATCTAATACTAATTGTGACTTCACTCGAGTAGCTGCATCTTCCCTCATCTGACTTCTTAAATCTTCTTCTTTAGAGCCAGTCATTTGGTAATAATATTCAAGATTTAAGCCTTGATAGCTTAATTGGTATTCGAAGTCCTTTAGCATAGAATCTATTTGTCGTTCAATAACTGCTTCAGGAATATTAATATCTACTGTTTTAACAATATTTTCTACTACAGTATTCCTAAATTCCTTTTCTGTTTTATTCTTTGCTTGTTCTTCAAGCTTATTCTTAATATCTACCCTTAATTCATCCAAAGTATCAAATTCTGATACATCTTTTGCAAATTCATCATCTAAAGCAGGTAGTTCTTTTTCCTTAATTTCATGGATTTTAACATTAAAGGTTGCATCTTTTCCAGCTAAATTTTCAGCATGATATTCTATTGGAAATGTAACCTTTACTTCTACTTCATCTCCTAAGTTCTTCCCTACTAATTGCTCTTCAAATCCAGGTATAAATTGACCTGAGCCTATGTTAAGAGACTGTTTTTCAGCACTTCCACCTTCAAAGGCTTCTCCGTCTACAAAGCCCTTATAGTCAATAATCACTAAATCATTTTCCTTTACAGCTCTATCGCTTACTTCTATCATTCTTGAATTCTTCTCTAGCATAGCTTTTATTTCATTTTCTATGTCCTCTTCTTGTACATTATACTCTTTTTTTTCTACTTCTATACCTTTGTAGTTATCTACACTAAACTCCGGCATTACTTCTACAACAGCTGTAAACACTACATCTTCGCCCTTGTTAATATCTTCAATATCAATTTCTGGACGATCAACTGGATCTATCTTTAATGCTTCAAGTGCTTCTTCGTAAGCCTCGGGAAAACACTGATTGATAGCTTCTTCATAAAACACTCCTACACCATAATGAGTTTCAATTATTTTTCTTGGTGCTTTGCCTTTTCTAAAACCAGGAATATTGAATCGAGATTTCATCTTGTTATATGCTTTGTCTATTGCTTTTTCAAAGTCTGCTGCCTCTACCACCAATTTTAAAGTAATTTTATTCTCCTCTTGCTTGATTATTTCAGAATTCATAAAATGCTCCTCCTCTATTTAATTTTACCATTCTTTTGGTTAAAATTGATAAATTGCTTAAAAATTAATAATTATGTACCATATGCTTCTTTTACATGATTAACAACTTGGTATTTTTTAAACCTATTGAACCATTATTTGAATACTAAAAAACATCCATATAATAATTGGATGTCTTAAAGCATTACTAATTAACTTATCATATTAATACTACCGAATTTAAGTATTATTGTCAACAGATAGGTTTTCATAAGACTGAAAAATTTTTTTATGGTTTATTCAATTGTGTATTCCCGAGTTTTACACCTAATAATTAAATGATAAAACACCAATCCTGGTAATACTAATGTGTACTAGGAATTTTTTATGTCAAATTTTATACTTTTATCTGTTATTCTATGTTGTTCTATGGTATAATTGTATTGGGTGATGATTATTATGTTCTTAAAAAAAGATAAAAGACCAAACGGCCGTGTTTACCTATCTATCGTTGAAGGGTTCAGAGAGCCTGGTACTGGTAAAACCAAACAAAGAAAAGTTAAAAGCTTGGGGTATTTGGATGACCTTGAAGGTAAATACGATGATCCCATTGCCTTCTTTACTGAATTGGCAAAAGAAATGTCTCGTGATGCTAGGGA
>NZ_FMUS01000048.1 GCF_900101495.1 Alkaliphilus peptidifermentans DSM 18978 | reverse complement strand
TCTACAGATATCTTGAAAAACGCTTAGACAGTAAGTTTACCTGTTCTGAAATCGTACGGGGGTTAAGGGACATGGATTTTTATGAAATTCCTGGTGAAGGATATATCCCAACCTATACTCGAACAGATTTTACAGATGCTCTTCATGAGGCTTTTGGCTTCAGAACAGACTTTCAAATCATTAAAAACAACCAGATGAAAAAAATTTTTAAAGACACGAAAAGATAAAAAAAGTACGCAATTTTCAAATACATAAACAAAGCTTGAAGCCTAGTTTTTACAATAGGTTTCAAGCTTATTTCTTTTCTCAACTGTCAAAGATGGGATTATATTATAAATTATAGAATAAGAAAATAAGTTATGTGTCACAAATCGACTAAATTCTTAAGGAATATTAACTCCCTAAAAAATTGTTAGAAAATTAAAGGATTTGCAATTCTCCGATAGAAGTATTATATAAGGTAAATGTTAAAATATTAACATTGGATTCTAAGGTCATTTCTAGTACTTTTTAGTATGTAGGGGGAAAATGAATATGTTATCGAAAATATTAAAGTATATTAATATTCTATTATTGGGTACTATATTATTTTTGATTGTTCTTATTTACATCTCCAATCCAGCCAATAAACAGGATATGGAAGTTTATATCAGAAATGAAGAAAATAATTATAAAGTACATGCTCCAAATTATCAAGAAATAGATGCAAAAGAAGAAATAATTTCACAGCTTATTGAGTTTAATATTATTGGTGACTACGATTTAGAAGATGTAGAAGGTATAATAAATAGAATTACAAGAATTCCCATACATTTATTGCAAGAATTGAAAAACAACAAAATCAGAATAATTCTTACCAATCAAAAAGTAATTGATATACCAGAGTATAATAAATTACAGGGAGTAGTCCCTAGAGGCTGGGAGACAACTGGAATGACTTGGGAAAATGTTCCCGGCATAGGAGGAAATCCGATAGTTATAAAAATAGGTTATAGCTATTGTAACAAAACCCATGGTTCCCTAAATTTAGAGCTCCATGAAATAGCCCATGCTATAGATACTTTTATATTCAGGGGAATATCTAGTAAAAATGAGTTTATTAATATACATGAGTTAGAATATACTCAACTTTTTAAGGAAAATTGTAATCTGTGCTATTATGAATTTATAGATGAATATTTTGCAGAAGCATTTGTATACTACTTTTATAGTTTAAGTACCAGAGAAAAATTAAAAGATAATGCACCTTTAACCTATGAATTTTTTAGAAAAATTGAAACAGCTGAATTTCTAAAGATTAATCATATAAACAGTTCAAAACCCTTAAGATCTCTCTAACCTTTAGAGAGATTTTCTTGTTGCATTTTTAGCAACTCTATTACTCTATTAAAAGCTTGCTTTCTTTTAATTTTTTCAAAGCTTGAAAAAGGGCATCCTATTGAATCAATCCGCTCAATAACTGTCTCCATAGGAAATTGAGAAGGCTTTATTCGATGCGTAATTTCCTCCCAAAAAAGAGGTGTAGATACTAAGGCATCTTCATTTCCCCTAAGGGAATAGGGGGCGATTATTGTTTTTCCATAGGCATGCTGAAGATAGTCTACATATAAGCGTTTTCCACGGTTCTTTTTTAAGCGTTCGGTTGTAAACCATTTAGGTTCTCTTGTGATTATGAAACCTGCAATAAATTCTGTAAACCTTCTTGTTTGCTGGTAGGAAAATTCATTTTCTGGTAAAGGGATATAAACCTGTAATCCTTTATTACCTGATGTTTTAATAAAGGATATAAGCTGTAGCTTATCAAAGATTTCCTTTAGCATTAGAGCTGCTTCTATGGCTAAAGTAAATTCAGATTTACTAGGTGGATCCAGATCAAAAACTATTTCACTAGCATTTGTCGAATAAATAGTATTAAAAGGTATATGAAGATCTATTGCTCCCTGATTACCAAGCCAAATAAGTGTGGGTAGATTTGAGCAGACTATATAATTTATGTCATCAATTTTATGGGTTTTTATAAACTCAGGGGCATAAGGGGGACTACTTTTCTGATAAAACTTTTCGCTGTTAACACCATGTGGATAACGAATTACTGTAAGGTTCCTATCTTTTAAAAATAATAAAAGGTAGGGAGAAATTTTAATTAGATATTGTAAATAATCCAGCTTAGTTATACTCTTTTTAGGCCAGAGAATCTTATCAGGATGGGTTATATCAACCTCTTGATTGTCTATAACAACAGTGTATCTATCTTTTAATTTCGAAGTAATAGTAAGACCTCCTATATAAGATTACTAGATTTACTACAATATGAAATCCACAAATATTGCCGATCTTATCGATCCCTTTTCAGTAATACCCCTTCCTTTCAAAATGCACCGTATGAGGGGCTTGAGATAAACAAAATTATTATCTTCCTTGATTTTTAGCTTTGTTGCAATGGCAAAAAATGCTTGTTTTTGATGGGGATTCATGCCATGAATCACATATCCCAGCATATTACCCATGTCGTCAAGGCACACTAAAGCATTGTCTTTTTTTCTAAAGGCACTTATAACTGCATTAACCTCTATCCAGTTTATTATTTTTAACCAACTAGAGGTACGTTTACCTACATATGAAGAGTCCTTTCTTTTAGCTATCATACCCTCATGTTTTCTATGGATAATTTCCTGAAACAATTTCTCCCCCTTTTCATCTATATAATTAACCTTTTTTATAAACTCACTATTTTCTAGAGTATTAGCAAGCAGCCTTTTTCTTTCCGTTAGATCTTTTTGTCGAAGGTCTTGACCTTTATAATATAAAATATCGAAAACAAAGTACATTGCTGGGTGTTGTTTACTATGTTGTTTTATTTTTTCTTCTTTCTTCATTGAAAATCTCTTTATAACACTGTCGAAGCTTTCTTTTCCATTAGAATTCAGACAGACAACTTCGCCATCTAAAACTATATCATCCAAAGGACTTTGTAACAGCTCAGGAAAATTCTTAGAAATATTGTTTCCATTCCTTGTATATAGTATTGGTATATCTATGTTGGATAATTCTATTCTTATTCCATCATACTTAATTTCATATATATAATCTGGTGATGAAAAAGGATTAGGGGCGGTTTCCAATAGCATAGGTGGAAGGAACATATTTTAAGCCTTTTTCCTTTCAGGAGTTTTTCTTGGCGAAGTGGTTTTCTTAGGCTTTGTTTTCTTTATACTTTCTTCAAGAGCCTTCATAAGATCCACAACGTTATCTGGTTGATTTTTCTTTTCAATACCCTCTTCCTTAGCCATCTTCTCTTGTATTAGCTCCATCAACGCTGTTCTATAATCATCTGTATATTTTTCAGGTTCAAAGGCTTCTGTTAATTGATCAATTAACAGAGTGGCAGTATCTAACTCCTTTTTAGATAGCTCAACACTTTCTGGTACATTGGGAACAGCACCAATAGACCTCACTTCGTCTGGGTAATGAATACTTTCCATAATAAGTGTGTTATTATATGGTCTTATGACAGCCAACTTCTCTTTAGAACGTATCATAATTTTTGCAAGACCAATTTTTCCTGAGTCTGAAAGAGATCTTCGGAGAAGAGCATATGCCTTACTACCTCCATCACCAGGGCTTAAATAATAGGACTTATCAAAATATATAGGGTCAATTTCCTCAAGCTTAACAAAATTTATAATATCTACAGCCTTTTCTTCCTGTTCATTTTTTATTTTATCAAGATCATCTTTGTCTAAAGCAATGAATTTGTCTGGAGCATATTCATATGCCATAATGATATCCTCCTGTTTCACCTCTTCATTACAATGGGAGCAAGTTTTTTTATATTTAATAGGATTATTACATTTTTTATGTAATTGTCTAAGCTTTATATCTCTATCCTCTGTAGCTGAATGTAGCTTAACTGGAATATTGACAAGACCAAAGCTTATTGTTCCCTTCCAAACTGTATGCATTCATATACACCTCTTTTGTTTTTTTCTAGTTTTCTCAGTTATAACATTTTAATTCACTATTTTAAATCCTATTTAATTTATAGATTATAGCCGTTTAAATAATGAAATTTTAAATATGCAATAAGTTACCATCTTCTAATAAGAGATAATTGATTATGGATATCATTAACAGGAGGCAGGTTTACATAATCGTGGTATTATTAATATTAGCCCGATAGTTTGAACTGATTTAGGGTAAGAAAACTGTAAGGAGGAAGAATATGAAAATTATTAAAGGTGGAGCTATAAAAATAGCTTTAAGTACTTTGATGTTGTTGATAGTATTATCTAATGTTGTATTTGCTGGAGGGGAATTCAGAGATATTAATCTCAGCTCTGACTATGCAAAGGAATCAATAATAGAATTAGCAGCTAATAGCATCATTAAAGGAGACGAAAATGGCTATTTCAAACCAGCTAATACTGTTCGTCGAGGTGAAATGATAACTATGATTGTTAGGGCACTAGAGGTAGACACTAACGATTTACCAGATGTGGCAACCTTTAAAGATGTACCAACAAATCATTGGGCATTTAAATATGTTGAAGCTGCCCATCGAGAAGGTATTGTAAAGGGAATTTCACCCGATGAATTTGGTGTTGATTTAGAAAGTACTCGTGAGCAAATGGCAGCAATGTTTGTAAGAGCGCTAGGAATAACAGATAATTATAATGAAGCAAAGCCTCACTTTGAAGGGTTAGTAGATAAAGATTTAGTATCCTACTGGGCGATTGAAGAGGTGGAAGCGGCCTTAGCTACAGGACTAATGCAGGGAGTAGAAAATAATCGTTTTGCACCACAAGGGGCAGCAAAAAGAGAGCAAGTAGCAGTTATTATACACAGATTTATCAAAAATAGAGATGATTTATTGGCAGAAGTGAAGCATCCTCATCTGTATGCTACCCTTGAAAAATATTCAAATCTTCAATATAAAGGGGAGATAAATACTATTCTTGCCTTCGCAATGACTGATTTAGTTGAAGAGTTTAGCTTTATTATGGAGATGGAAGAGAAGAATATTATTAACGGGATAAACCTTCATTCAATGGGAGAATTTAAGATTTTAGACTCGGAGGGAGAAGGAATTGTTGAAGAGTATGAAATGATAATTATGGGAAATAAACTTTATATACGTGATTTTGAAGAAGACATATGGACATTATTAGAAGATGACGAAATTATATTAAAGGATGGTAATATCGAAGGATATGTTATTGGCAGAGATCTATATGAAAACTACAATGATTTTAACATTGAGTATGCAGGTGAAGTAGTAATCAATGATGAATCAACTTCAAAATATGTGATTCAATTATCTAAAGACGAAGCTCTAGGATTAATGCCAGGAGACAATTTAGAAATGCTTAAGCTTCTTATGGATGACTTATATAATGACGACTTATATTATATATTTGAAATATATATAAATGAAAACTATGAAATTATTAAGCTAAGCTATACCTTCAATGGGACAATGATTGATGAAGAAGAAATGTTAGAGGTAGAGTTACTTCTTCAGATGTACTTCAACAACATTGGTCAGGAAATAGAAATAAAAGAACCAGATCCATCAAAGGTTGTGGTATTTGATTTCGATGATTTCATATTTGACTTTGAGGATTTTGATTTTGAAGATTTCGATTTTGACAATTTTGATTTTGATAATATGGAATAATTATTAAAATAAAGCACCTGCATTTGATAAATGCAGGTGCTTTGCTAAATAATTAGTTTAACAACCAATATTATAAATTGGTATGCTATAATAGAATAAAACTTAAAGGAGGCTAAAGCATTGAACAATTTAAAAGCACCCAACCAATCCTGCTGAAGTACTTCTATACCAACATTCTCTAGTTTAGAGGAAAAAATAGATCGTAAGTTTTCAGAGGATAAAGAGATTGTTAGTAATAAAATTATCCATCATGGCTTAGATGGATATGTAGAAACTGAAATAGGGAATATTCCTAGACTTACTTCAAAGCTAAATTGGAAGGATCATGTTGGGCATTTGGCTGTTAGAGTTGGGCTAGGTAGATTTAATTATAAGATTTCGCCAGGATTATATGCAATTGGAAATCCAGATGATAAGTCAGAGGTTCTAGTTACAGCCAATTACAAATTAACAATTGATCAGTTAAGAAAAGAACTTTTTGAGGAAAGCTTCTGGGTACTTGTTATTGATACCAATGGAGTAAATGTTTGGTGTGCTGCAGGAAAAGGGACATTTTCAACTGAGGAAGTAATATATCAGGTGAAAAAAAACAAAATTGAGGATTTAGTTTCTCATAGAAGACTTATATTACCACAGCTTGCTGCACCGGGAGTAGTGATTCAAGAAATAAGAAAGTACACTGGGTTTCAGCCCAGCTATGGTCCAGTAAGGGCAGCAGATATAAAAGACTTCAAAAAAAATGGATACAATGCAACAGAGAAAATGCGGCGAGTTATCTTTAATATAGAGGATAGACTTTGGGTTTCATTGTTGGAGTTTGCCATTACTTTAAAATATCTTCCCATTATATATATGTATTTTGTACTACAGTCGATGCTTGAAAAAAGACTTCTTACCTTACCAGAAATCTTACTTGCATCTTTTATTAGTACAATTCCTTATTTTATAACCATAGTGATTGGAACTGTAGTATTTGCAGCTTTACTTCCATACCTGCCCTTTAGAGCCTTATCATTGAAGGCTGCTGTTCTTGGGTTTGCTTGGGTGGTATTAATTATTATTAAGGGAAATAGTTTTCTTTATAGTAATCTAATATCAATTATTGGTCACTCACTTCTTATGATATCTATTATTAGCTACTTAGGATTGAATTTTACTGGTTCTACAACATATACGTCCTTTTCAGGTGTGCAAAAGGAAACCTTAGCAACTGTACCGATATTAGCGTTATCTAGTGTATTAGGCTGTTTGTTGTTAATAGTAAATCTATTCGTTAACTAATAGGAGGAATATGAATGGCTATAGCTTATATAAAAAATGTAGCACAAATTAAGCTTGACAGAGAAAAATGCATTGGGTGCAGAATGTGCTTGAATGTTTGTCCCCATACTGTTTTTGAAATGCAGGAAGGTAAAGCTAAATTTAAAAACAAGGATGCTTGCATAGAGTGTGGTGCTTGCGATAGAAACTGCCCAGTTGAGGCAATTGAAGTTAAATCTGGAGTTGGCTGAGCTTATGCCATCATAAAGGGATGGCTTACCGGGAGTAGGCCCTGCTGTTAAGTAGCGTAAGAAGTAAATTGTTTGTTATGGAGGTGGTTAATATGAGTTTTTTTAAAGGATTATTTGGCCCCAGTAGAGATGAGATATGGCAACAAGTGGCTGAAGATATGGGTGGAGAGTTCCTTAAAGGGGGGTTTTTACGCCATCCAAGCTAGATGTCAAGCTGCGAGAATGGACTATAACACTGGATACCTATACAGTGAACCATGGAAAGAGCAGTTCAACATATACAAGAATTAGAGCGCCATTTAAAAATAATAATGGGTTTAGATTTAAGGTATATAGTAAAGGAATATTCAGCGATATTGGTAAAATGATGGGTATGCAGGATATTCAAATAGGTGTTGATGACTTTGATGAAAAGTATATAGTTAAGGGAAATGATGAAGAAAAAGTCAAAGCATTAATAATAAACAAAGATTTAAGAGCTTTAATTAATGGCCAGCCTAAAATATCATTAGAAATTAAGGATAAGGATGGAGCTTTCAATAAAGTTCCCGAAGGTGTAGATATTATCTATTTTAACGAAGCTGGTGTGATTAAAGATGTAGAAAGATTAAAACAGCTATTTTTGCTGTTTGCAAACACATTAGATCATCTTTGCAAAATGGGAGTTGCATCTGAAGAATACCCGGGGATGAAATTATAAGGTGAAAGCTTATAGAATTAAATGTGAATTGGCGACAAAGGAGAGGGTCATTTGAAGCTGGACATTAAAATAATATCAAAATATAAAGAAGGAATAATAGCTGGAGCTCCAATAGTTGTAGGGTATGTGCCAATAGCTATGACCTTTGGAATGCTTTCTAAAGCTGTTGGAATTACTTTTTTGGAAAGTATTATGTTTTCTGTTTTTGTATTTGCAGGAGCAAGTCAATTTATGGCATTAAATCTATTAGTTCTGGGGGTTGGAACATGGGAGATTATTTTAGCGACTCTGTTAATGAATTCCCGACACCTATTAATGAGTGCTTCCCTAGCAGCAAAAGTAAAGGGAAATATAAAAAAGGGATTATTTTTTATAGCCTTTGGCTTAACCGATGAAACTTTTTCGGTGGCAATTATGAAAAAAGGAAATATGACTACTGATTATTTACTTCCTCTTGAGCTAGAAGCTTACTTAGGGTGGATAGGAGGAACCCTAATTGGATATTTGGTTGGAGAGATACTACCACAGCTTCTTAGAAACAGTATGGGAGTAGCATTATATGCAATGTTTGCTGCTATTTTAATACCAGAAGCAAAAAAATCTAAAAAGGTTGCTCTTCTAGCAATATCTGCAGGTGTTCTAAATACCTTATTGAATTACTTTAAATTGTTTTCATCTGGATGGAATCTAATTATAGCTATAGTTTTAATATCAGCAGCAGGGGTATATTTTACTAGGGAGGGAGTGAAGGCCTATGAATAATGTGCTAATACTAATATTTGGGATGGCGTTGGTGACATATATACCAAGACTATTACCTTTTTTAATTGTTTCAAAGAGCAAGCTGCCTGATGGTCTTCGTCAGTTTTTAACGTTTATTCCTTATACAGCATTAGGGGCTTTAATAATTCCTGGAGTATTTAATTCAATACCAGAATTACCTTTAGCTGCTATTATGGCTATATTATTTGCTACTATTTATGCCTGGAAAAAGGGGGGAATAATTGTACCAGTATTGGGGTCCATAGGGGTTGCTTTTGCTGTATTATACCTAAACAATTTCCTTGGGTTATAAATATTGAATTTAATTGTAATATGAATGGATGGAGTGAAAATGATGAAGGAAGTTTTACAGAGAATCCAAGACCAAAAATTAACATATCATCAAAAATTAATTACCTTGGCTAGGCTGGCAGAAAATAGTATAAAACCCTTAAACATTTCAGATGAAGTACAAAGCTATAGGGATGAAGGAATTATATGTGATTTATTTGAGGGGAATGCCCCATATCGTCCAAGATACATTGTACCTGACTACGAAAAATTCATGAAGTATGGCAGTGAGTTTTTAAACTTAAAGCCACCAATAGACATTTGGGAAGCAACCAATCATTTACTAATATTATATAAAAATGTTCCCTCTATTACCTCATTCCCAGTTTATATTGGAAACATTGATACGCTTTTAGAACCATTTATTAAAAATGAAGAAGAAGCCTATAGAGCCATTAAACTGTTTTTAACCCACATAGATAGAACCTTATGGGATTCTTTTTGTCATGGGAATATTGGTCCACTTGATACTAAAGCTGGTAGATTAATACTTCAGGTAGAAAAGGAGCTTCAAAATTCTGTTCCTAATATAACAATAAAATATAGTGATAAAACCCCTGATTCCTTTGCCCTTCAAGCAATTGAAACAGCATTAAAAACTGCTAAGCCTAGCTTCGCCAATGATGATATGTTTTTAAATGATCTAGGCAGCAATTATGGAATTGCCAGCTGCTATAATGGATTAAATATAGGAGGTGGAAGCTTTACACTGGTTAGGCTTGTTTTATCAGAACTAGCTAAAAAAACCGATAGTTCAGACGACTTTATTAATAATTTACTACCAGATGCAGTTGAAAAAATGTGTAATTACATGGATGAACGAATAGCATTTTTAGTCGAAAAGAGTGGATTTTTTGAATCAAGCTTTTTAGTTAAAGAGGGTTTAATTAATTTGGATAGTTTTACAGCTATGTTTGGTGTTGTAGGTTTAGCTGAATGTGTAAATCATCTACTTAAGGCACAAAAGCTAGAAGAACGATTTGGACATAACCAATATGCTGACCAACTTGGATATAAAATCATTGAGAAGCTTCATGAAGAAGTTCATAAGCATAATAATTATTACTGCAAGATAAGTAATGGAAAGTTTTTACTTCATGCTCAGGTGGGTATTGATACAGATAAAAATACAAGTCCAGGCTGTAGAATACCCATTGGTGAAGAGCCGCAGATTTTTGATCATTTATTGCAATCTGCAAAATTCCATAAATTTTTTCCATCAGGAATTGGGGATATATTTAAATTCGATATGACAGCAGTAAATAATCCGCAATATATATTAGATATAATTAAGGGTGCCTTTAAAGAGGGAATGAGGTACTTTTCTCTCTATTCCTCAGACTGTGATGTGATACGGATTACTGGTTATTTAGTTAAAAGATCGGATATGGAGAAGCTTGCTGAAGGAAAACAAGTTCTTAATGATGCAGTAGTATTAGGACTTGGCTCGGTAGAAAATCAAAGGATATATGATAGAAGGCTAAGAAGCTATGAATAAGGGATACATAAACAAAATAATTCCCTTTAGCTCTGTCGATGGACCTGGAAATCGTACAGCTATTTTTATGCAGGGCTGTAACTTTAATTGTATCTATTGTCATAACCCAGAGACAATTGGACAGTGCAATAATTGTGGTATGTGTGTTAATGATTGCCCTCAAAATGCTTTAATGTTATTGGAGAGTAAGATTAAGTGGAATGAGAAAAACTGCTGTGGTTGTGATAATTGTATAAAAATATGTGAATACTGTAGCTCGCCAAAGGCTGTAGAAATGACGGTGGAGGAGGTAATAAATAGCATAAGTAAAACCATAGCATTTATTTCTGGAGTAACTATTTCAGGAGGAGAATGTACTCTTCAAAAGGAATTTCTCACAAATTTATTTATTAAGCTGAGGGAGATGAATATATCTATTTTCATAGACACAAATGGGTCAGTACCATTATGGGTTGATGAATCCTTTGTAAACTCATTTGATAAAGCTATGGTGGACTTAAAGTCATTTGATGAGGAAGAACACCTTATGCTTACAGGCTGTAGCAATAGAATAGTGTTAGAGAATATACGGTATCTCAATAAAATTGACAAGCTGTATGAAATTAGGACTGTGATTGTTCCAGATTTACTAAACAATAAAAGAAATGTTAATGAAATAAGCAAATTAATAGTAGAGCTTAATCCACAAATTAGATTAAAGCTTATTAAGTATAGACCATTGGGGGTTAGGAATAACTTGCTGAAAGCTAATATTCCTTCAAATGAGGTGATGGAAGAATTAAAGAGTTTATCAGAAAAAATTGGATGTAAGCAGGTTTACATAGTGTAATAATAAATGTTTATTTAATTTTTTAATAGGTATAATATAAGTGGAATTATGTATAAATTGATTTGTATATTTATTTAGTAATACTGAGGAATGGCAGATATAATGATAGTATGCCTTACCTGGTATATAAAGGGTAATATAAAGCTATTAAGACAGGAGGAAAAACTAAATGAGTACAAATGATTCAGTTTATGAAGCTTTAAAAAAGTCAAAGGAGCCTATGAAGGCTGGAGAGATCTCAGAATTGACTGGAATTGAAAAAAAGGAAGTAGATAAGGCAATTAAGCAATTAAAGCAGGAGGATAAAATTACTTCTCCTAAGCGTTGCTATTATTCAGTAAATGAGTAAGGAAAATACATATTACTATAAAAGGACAGCAGGTTTGCTGTCCTTTTATGTGGTGCGCCCAGCATGGGCGCAATCTAATGGGTGAAAGTCCCTAGCGCGGGTTGATAGTGCCAAGCGCATAGCTTAAGGCAAGGGTGTCCACCGTGAGGTGGAATCTGAAGGAAGCCGACGGCAAACTTCTGGTCTGACGAATAGAAACTACATATAAGGCACACATATGCTGGGTAAGGTTGCCACACAAACCAAAGCCCTAAACTATCCGGAAGCATAAGGTGTAGATGTAGCAGATAGATGGAAGGAAAGATTGCGTTCTTACCTGGGGAGGTCTCATGGACGTGTGAAAACAGAGTATGAAGCACGGTTGAAACAAGATTTATCATGAGAAGTCAGCAGAAGCCATAGT
>NZ_FMUS01000049.1 GCF_900101495.1 Alkaliphilus peptidifermentans DSM 18978 | reverse complement strand
AGCAGGTCGTCCAAATTCCTTGCAATAGCTATTCTCTAGTAATCCATTGATAAAGCTAAAATCTACTGCTGAATCTATTCTTTTTAGTATATGATTTTCTGGTATTTTATTATATAATGATGAGTGAAAAGATATTTGCTTTGGCTTATGTTGAAGCATGAAAAAACCCCCTTTTGGTTTTGTTTGGTCGTACTTACATTATACCATAAACGGGGGTTTTTTTGTCTAAAATCAAGTATTTTCAATGACCTTAAAAATATTTTGCACTTAATATATAAACATATGTGTAAGTTAAACTGGATGTTTACAGGGGACTTTTTCACTGGTCCCAAAACGTCCCCTTGGCTCGTTGCGTCCCCTTGGCTCGTTGGTTCGAACTTGGCTCTGGAGTTGTTAAGGGGGCGGTTTGGAGTGACCCCCTTATGATAAATGTGGAAGATACAGCGAAGCGTCCTAAGGAACTCATGTTTTGAAAACAACCCTCAGATTTCTAAAATAATCATCTAACCTTCTGGGTCCAGCAAGTACATCTCTTTTGATGAATAATATCCCATTCTCTTTTGTTTTAATACTCCATTTTACTAGCAGGATATTCCCATCTGCTATTTCAATTCCTGTTATACCGCCAGGATGAACACAGCTTCCATCGTTGAAGTATGGAGGCTCATCTATTTCAGAAAACATAGGTCTATGATTATGCCCAGCTATTAGCATATTTTTTTCCCTTATTACCCACTCTGTTAGTTTATTAGCAACTGACTCCTTTTTAGTATAATTTTTCGCAGTCCTGGTAGGGTCATTCACTCCAAAAGCCTCAAGTGGTCTCCAGAAGTATCTAGCTAAAAATCTACTTAATCTCCATAGCTCATAATTTAAAAAATCCACTTGATGACCGTGAATAAGAAAAATCTTATCTTCGGTTACACTATGCTTTAACACTAACCCTTCATGAACCTGTATATTCTCGAATAAGTTAATATCCTTCTTCATCTCTTCACTAAAGTATTGATATAAACCTTTTTGTGTGAGTTTAATATTCTGCTTTACTATATCATGGTTTCCAAATATAAAATAAAGTCTACCTTCTTTGAAAAATTCTGATACCAACCTGAAAACATCACTATGTTCTTGGATAATCTCAGAAAGTTTACGGTTTTGCCAAAGCTCATCTCCGTCTCCCAGTTCAATATAAGTATAGTTTTCCTTAAAGTAATGAGTTAATGCAGCATAATAAATGTTTTGATTTTTAGAAAAAGTATCTGCCCAATCTCCATTACCCCTATGACAATCACTCATTAAAATGAATCGAGAGGAATCATCAAAAGGAATTTCTTTAGCTGAATGGAATACTTTAGATACTCGATCTAATTTCTTCATATTTACCCCCCAGCAAAAGTGACTAGTATTTTAAAATACTTGATATCACCTATATTAAAATATAAATAAGTATGCATTCTACAATATAAGCTTACTTCAGATATCTTTTAATTCTTTCAAAGCTTTTAAATAATTCTTTGCTTTTTCCTATACAAAAAACTTTGTCTAACATATCAGGTGCTTTTTCCTGAATTGCTTTTATCTTATCCAATGAATTATCAAATTCTTTTGTAAGCTCATGATATTCATCACATAGACGTTTATTTTTTCTTTGAGTTATCAAATCCGTTGCTTTTCCCCGTGTAAAGGGTTGATTGGTGTGGGCTTTATCAAATTTTATTCCTATTGTGTTAGCATTAATTTTTATTTCTTCCTGCAAATATCCTGCAGCTAACACACCTTTTAAAAACTCATCCCTCATCGTTTCATTATCCAAGGTGATATATAGATTCATTATTAGTTCCGAGGGTTCAGAGAATTCTCCTAGCAAGAAGCCTGTTAGCCACCAGTGCTTGTGGCTCCTTTCAAATAACGTCTTACCATTCTTAGTTAACACAAAGGACATCTGTAATAGCTCATCATCTCCAACACAATAATAAAATGGTCCATTAAAAAGGCCAATAACATCAATATTAGGCTCATCGGTTGCATATACTCCAATTTCGCAGCCCGTTGCCATTCCATACTGACCTTTCCAAAATTCAATCAACCATCTTTTGTCATTGTACTCAAAATAAATAGGCTCACAATCTATAATAATACTTAATGGAGCTGCTGCTTCATCATATAGACGACAATATCCCATATCTCTCTGCCAGGCATACATATTAGAAAAGAATATGTCTTGTTCTAAATCATATGAATAACCAGCCATCTCTATTAATTCATCTAGCGTAACTTCTAAATCCTTTTTAACCTTTCTATTGGAATTATTACGGTATAGCTTTGCGCCTATAATAACTGAAAGAATTAAAATAAAAGCAAAAATAACAAAACACCATGGGGACAGATAGAATTTTGAAAGGTTACTAATTGTATTAATTAAGATTAGCATAGGAACAACTCCTAATTGTTCTTTTGCTATCATACTATTCTTTTAATCACTAGAGTGTCATTGAAGAATTGCTAAACAGTGAATTTATGAAAAATTGTTTATCATTAAACACCCCCTGTAGACAATGTTGTATACAAGGGGTGTTATAATATTCCTTAGCTAAACTTCTTTATTAATAACTTTTTCAACAAATATAATTACTAAATGCGGGTCAAATTGTGTACCGGAGTTCCTAACTAATTCTTCCACAGCTTCTGCATACGTCATACCTGCTCTATAGCTTCTATTGCTAATCATAGCATCATAAGCATCTACGATTGCGATCATTCGAGCCTGTACTGGTATTTCATTTTCCTTTAACCCCCTTGGGTATCCTTTCCCATCCCATCTCTCATGATGACAAAGTACAAAATCAGCCATATCTGCCATATCATTTACAGTGCTAAGAATCCGATAACCTATTTCTGGATGTCTCTTTATTTCGTCAAACTCTTCCTTCGTTAATTTTCCAGGTTTGTTTAATATATCTTCATTAATTGAAATCTTACCTATATCATGAAGAAGTCCAACAGTCCTTAATTCCTCAACTTCTCTTTCTGATAGACTGAGGGCCTTTGCGAATTCTGTGCATAATTCTGAAACCCTTCGAGAATGTTCATTTTCCCTTTGGTTTTTTTCATGTAAAGTATTTAAGATAGTCTTTATTGTTTTCCCCCTCATACTTGGGCCTTCAAAAAGTTTACGTTTATACATATAATTTTCTGCTTTATTAAACACTTCATGGATATCTTCTTCGGCGTGCCTTTTTATATCCCATCCGAAGGAAATAGATAACTCAACAGAACCTATTTTTTCTCCTTCACACCTATGCTTTATTCGGTTAATTAAATCTTCGGCTTCAACCTTATCCATCCTCGGAATTAAAATTACGAATTCATCCCCGCCAATTCTACATATGACTTCATCCTTAATACATATGTTTTTAAGTATCTCCGAAAATTTCTTTAGTAGATTATCACCCATGAGGTGGCCAAAGGAATCATTCACTAATTTTAATCCATTAACATCTGCCATGATAATGCATAGAGGATAATTGGATTCAGTATCAAGTTTTTTTAACCTTTCATCAAAGAATCGCCTATTATATAATCCTGTCAAGTGGTCATGATAGCTTAAATATTCGATCTCTCTTTTGTACAGCCTATCTGTAGTTATATTCCTTGTAATACCTATTACTTGATTTTCTCTAGATTTAACTATTCTAATCTCGTAAAATTCATCTTTTCTTTCCTCTAGTTGGAATTCAAAGCTTTGTAGTTCGCCGGTTTGAAGGGCACTCTTTATCTTCTGATAACCGAGATAAGCAATATCAAGAGGAAAAATATCTTCAAGCTTTTTGTCAACAATTTTCTCTCTTGACAATAACATATCATTATTTTCATTGGCCTGACGATCTAAGAAAATACCATCTTCGCTGATTGTGAAAACTATATCTGGTAACGCATCGATGATAGCTCGATTCTTACTTTCACTAGTCTTAAGTTTGTGTTCACTTTCCATTAAGTAATTGTATTGTTTTCTTAGTTCTTCTTCCATAGCTATGGCTTCCTCAATAGCCGCTTCCATCTCTCCATTTACAATTCTAAGCTCCTCTTGATTTTTAAAAAGAATTTGATTAGCATTCTGCAATTCCTTAGTCCTTCTATCTACAATATGCTTTAGCATTAAATTCATAATAATCAATGTTATAAAAGTCAAGCCGACAATAGCTAATAATCCTCTATACCTCCTCATAGTAGCTGTTAATGTTTTGGGCTCGTATATACTAAGCCAGGCATCATAAATTTCTTCATATTCACCCGTTGCTTTTAGCACATGTAACCCACCATTTAGTAGCATTAGTAGATCCTCATTTCCCTTCTTAACTGCCATAGAATAATCTTGTGGAGCTAATTCAAGATCTTGAGCCTTTAAATTTTTAAAATTATTTTCTCTAATGCTATAAAGGCCTGGTAATTTAAGAAGTCCGGCATATTGATATACCTCATCTTCTATTAGCTTCAGTGCTTCATACACTGTTGGTACTTCAATCAATTCAATGTTAAGGTCTAGACCTTGGAGGTATTCTGACACTATATCTGACCTTTGAACTACTACCTGTTTTCCATAAAGATCTTCTATTGATGAAATTTCCATATTGTTTTGAGTGAAAATATCTCCATTTGTAATAGTATGTTTAGTCGAAAAGCTGTAGCTCATTTCCCGTTCCTTTGAATAAAACATACCTGATATGGCATCGATTTCTCCCGTTTCTAATGCCTCTCTAATATTGCTCCATTCATCCAATCTAATCTCTACATCATAGCCCATAGCCCTTCCTACCGCCCTCGCTAGTTCTATGTTAAAGCCCGTTGGATTACCATTACTGTCAATATAACTATAAGGCGGGTAGTTTATATCGTCTCCAATTACTATTTTATATCTATTCTCATCCTTCTCATTACCATGAGTTTCTCCAATTTGTATTAGCATCAAAGGAAAGATTAATGGCAGTAAAATAATAAGCTTAATAAGTTTCTTCATGAAGATCACCCCTATCATTTGCTTTCCTAAACTATATTTTGTAACTATAATCGACAAAAATTTACAGTCTTATTAAAATACTACCATTTTTCACACCTTACTTCAATTATAATGTCAAGTTAATTCTCTTCCTTATCCTCTATAATCTTCATTCTTATTTTTACTTTCTTTTTTCTCATTTTCTCTTCTTAAATAAAAAGAAAAGCATCTAGGTTGCACCTAGATGCTTTTCTTTTTTGGATATTTTCTTTTATTGCTCCGAGGGTAGCACGTGTCCATTAATAAATTCAAAATATGCCCTTACTGCACCTGAATAGTTCCTTTTCTGCTTATCTGAAACAAGATTACTATGATTTATTTTTTTAAGTAGCTCCTGAGTTTCCTTTGAACCCTGTGCAATCACATCTAAATTTAAATCAAAAAGTCTCTCAACTCTATTAGCCCACATGATTATATCGTTGATAGCATTTAAACCTAATGCCTTACCCTTGGGATAATATTTACCAATGCTTTGCCCTTGTTTTTTTAAGTATGCTTTAAAATTTGATTTAGTCATACCAATCGTCCTCCAATACAATTTAGTTTTTAATAACCTATATGATTTATCATATGCTTAATCTGAGTTTTTGCTCCGCAACAATGCGATTGAAATGAAGCACCTCTCCTAACACTAAGCATATGATAATATTAAAAATAAATGAAAGGAATGAGTAATAATGTATAATACTCATCAACCATATCCATGTCATTACTGGGTTAATACACCAATGTATAACCCCCACCATAGGTATAATGATTACAGAACATATCCATATCCTTACTGGGCTAACCCACCAGTAAATTACCCAGACTATTGGAGTCATTTTATTATATTAAAGGATTATGGACCTGAACCCTTTGTAGTTAATATTGAGAAGGCAACTAAGCAAAATAATACTTTTCGTACGGCTTTGTGGACAGGAGAATATTTGCAACTTACATTGATGAGCATTAATGTTGGGGACGACATTGGTTTAGAGATTCATGATGACCACGATCAATTCATACGTATTGAAGAAGGGCAAGGAATTGTTAAAATGGGAGACAGAAAAGATAGGTTGGACTTCCAAGCAAAAGTGTATGATGATTATGCAATATTTATCCCTGCTGGGAAATGGCACAATCTTATTAATACAGGTTGTACACCACTTAAATTGTATTCTATTTATGCACCACCTGAGCATCCACGTGGTACTATTCATGAAACTAAAGAGGACGCTGAAGGGTACCATCGACATTAAATATATAAGCTTCTATTTTTTAAAAAAATATTTTATATAAATAAAAAATGCTTTGTGACTAACATCACTAAGCATTTTTATTCTTCTTTCTATTACTCATTAAAACAAGTATTTTTACTTGTTTTTATACAACTGAATATTCTTATCGTTCAAAAACTCGTATGCAGCAGTAATTTCTTGAAAAATCTTTGTTGCATTTGGAATTTTACTTAAATCCGGATGATATTCTTTTGCCTTTTTTCTATAGGCACTTTTTATTTGTGATTTATCAGCATCATATGCTACCCCAATAATATCACAGCATCTCTCATACTTATTTTTAAACTCAACATTAGAGTTTATAAAATCATGGCCATATCTCCCTTGTCCATAGCCACCACTACTTTGACCACTTTGGTAATTTTGATAATACCATTGATGTTTAAAACGTTCTTCCCATTCTCTTTGCTGCTGATAATAGCGTTGTTGCTGTTCTCTTATTCTATCCTCTTCAGCTTTCTTATAATCAGCTTTGTATTCATTGAAAGCTTTGTATTTATAATTTTCCTGATCCATAAGGTAATTGGCAGTATTATATAAAAACTCCGTTGTAATATATTTAAGATATTTTAAGTAAGATGCAAACTTACCCCCAAATATTAGAAATGATAATAAAAACAAAACAGTGGATAACCCAACAGGACTCATTAATATCCTAAAAGCCAAATTAGCAAACAACAAAAAAAATAGGCATCCACCCATACTTATTAAAGCTAAACAACCTTTGAAAAAACTGCCAACAAATAACACTAAATTCTCAATTAGATGTATTAAACTATCCATTATAACACTTATTATTTTAGTAATTCTATGTAATATTTTGCCTGAGATTTTCTTAATTAGCCTCATCTATTGTTACCCTCTCCTTACCATTTAAATCTTATGTTAATGGTTTGTTTGTTTAAGTCTCTCTAGTAAACTTATCTTTACACCTTGTGCATGTAATCAAAATTTTCCCTTTACCTCTTGGAACCCGCAGCGTAGTCTTACACTTAGCACATCTATAATATTTATGAGTCTTAAAGTCTTTAATACGATATTGTACTTTTTTAAACTTGGAATAAATAGGACTTACAAATATAGCAAATTTATAATTCTCCATGCTTCTCTTTTTTAAATCCTTCGAAAGCATTCTATAGCCAGTCAAAATTAATGGAATATAGCTTATGGTCATCAATATTGAGCTTCCAGTAATCCTGCTTATCAATGTTATAATCATTGATACTATTAGTAAAAAAATAGAGAGCTGATCTGCTCCATATCTTCCAACCATGAATTTTTTCAACAAGTTCATCATCATTATCACTCCCAGTAAATACCAACTATGTATCTTGTAGTTTTATTTTTTGGATAGAACTTTATTTAAATTTAGTTAAAATTCTTTCTTAGATAATTATATATATATAAATGCTATTTTACAAGTCACCCTTTACTTTAAAAAGCAAAGAAGAGCCAGGGGGACGTTTTGTTTGCCACTATAATTATTTAAGCTTATCTAATCAACACAAGAAGACAATCAATACGTCCTTTGGTTACCCATTAATAATTATCTAGTATATGAGTAATTGAGGAAAGATATATCACCTTGTATTATTCAATAGGTCTTCTATAGTTTTAACCTCAGCTCCAGAAGGGAGTGCACCCTTAACTATTTTTTCCCAAGGAGCTCCCATTACAGAATCCATAATAACTATTATCCCTCGATCATCCTTTGTTCGAATTAATCTACCACATCCTTGTTTTAATTTCAGCCCCATTTCAGGATAATCTACTGCCAAAACTGGATTTAATCCTTCAGCCTTCGCCTCTTTACGTTGTACTTCAATTAAAGGATCTAGCGAGGGAAAGGGAAGCTGCCAGACTATAAGAAGAGATAATGCCTCACCAGGGACGTCAATTCCCTCCCAAAAGTTACTACCAATTAATACCGATGATACTTCCTCTCTAAATTTTTCAACAAGGTATCCTCGCTCCCCTCTATCTTCATATAAAATCTCAAATGGCAGCTGATAATCCTCTAATCCTTTCCTGATTTTCCCAACTTCATTTAGAGAGTTGGTAAGCACTAAAGCTCGTCCATCATTTAACTTTAATAAAGACACTAACTTTTTAATGGAAAGTGAGAAGTCATCTTCATTATTATTAGAAGAAAATTGTGATAAATAGACAACAACTTGATTTTCATTATCAAAAGAGCTCCCAACGGTGGAATAGGACGGTTTTTTTAACCCAAGGGTTCGGGTAAGGTAACCAAAATCGCCTTCATTACTTAAGGTTGCAGAGCTAAATACAACAGGTAATCCTTTATGCAATAAGTGAGCATCTAGCATTTCACTTAAATTCCTTGGAACCACCCAGAAGCTACCGTCCAATTGATCTATCCAGGTAATCACATCTCTACCCTTATTTCTATAGAATCTGCTTAATGCTATCGTTGCTCTTTCTATTTGAATTTCATAAGTTTTAATAATACTGGCTGGTATTGCTTCTATGTATAATTCCTGCTCAATTTGTAGCTCTAACAGGAGACGATCTAAGGCCTCACGAAAATTCTCAGCTGCTTTAAGTAACTTCTCCTCGATATTAAATGCTAAGCGTCCCGATTGTTTACCTTTAATCACACAAATATTAAGTGTTTCAAAAAACATAGAAGATGCCTTATCCAAAACAATGGAAATTGAAATAAATGATTCCCTAGCCTCCTGGATTTGTTCTATGGAGAAGATAATGTTATCTATATCTTCCTTATTAATATGTTGTCCTGCACTCATGGCTGCTGGTAGCATAACTTTATGGCCTTCATCAAAAACAACTGCTGAATAGTCTGGAATGATTGGCAGTTTACCTTCTGCAATTCTTTCTTCACGAGTCCATAAGTCTTGAAAAAAGATTCCATGATCAGCAATAATTAAGTCTCTAGCTGGTCTATAATGCTCCCTTGCCCTAACAAGCTTACAGTAACCACTTCTCGAACACAAATCACAGTCCATAGACTCATCCCACCCAATTTGCTTCCACACACGATCCGAAATAAGAGGCATTTCAGAGCGTTCACCTAGTTTGGTTTTTTCTAACCATTGATTAAGCTCATTAGGCATTAGCTTATCATTTTCTTCATACATACTACTTATGTCATTTACTCGAGAATCGCAGATATACTGTCGAGGGTCCTTCGCCATTCGCGCATCTATCTCTAAGCCAAGAATATTAGAAAGCTTCTGAATGTCTCCCTTGGGTCCTGCCAGTTGTTCTTGTAGTGCTGTTGAGGCACAGGCGATCACCACAGGCTTCCCAGTGAAACCAGCATAGGCTATTGCTGTTAGTAAGTAGGCGAATGTCTTCCCTGTACCTAGTCCAGCCTCAGCAAAGTGAACTCTTTTATTACAAACTGCATCGGCAAGTTGAAATGCTGTATATATCTGTTCTTCACGAACTTCGTATCCATGCTCTGGGAGGATATCATAAAAAACCTCCCCAATCCATTGAGATAGCTTACCTGAAAATTCTTCTTTTCTATTATAATCAAAGGGGCCTTTTATCCTTTTATTCATACTTCATTTCCTCCTGCTTTAATATATAGTGTTAACTTTGTTTTTTTATATAAAAAGTGTATCCGAAAAACCGAATTCGTACACCGATGTTTTGTGTTTTGTTAATTGACGAATAATAGATTATCGTCTCTTTACCCCACGCTACTACTACCTACTGAGAGTTTTTATTTTCACCTAGCAAGCCCCCCCTTGATTACAAGGACAATAGCAAAACCGGTCAAGTTTACCAACTGCTACCATGACCGGTGTATGAAAATGATTTGTAGGACTATACTCACTCTAATCCCATATATTTTATAAATAATAATGAACTAAAATTACAATAGATATGATTCACCATGGAAAACAAGCTTCGATAAAATTAGTCTCTTGAATTAAATGGTTCAGGTATATTATATTCAATATCTATAACCTCGAAATTAAACCAATTAAAATCTCCGGCATCTAATTTCCATGTGATATTCCCTTTAGTTGGTACCCTTATTCCTTCGAACTCTTTGTAATCACCAATAGGAATTGACCATGTCTCTATTCTAAACTCGCCATTAAACTCCCCGTATCTTTCAGCCTCGAATTTAATAACCTCTCCCTTGTCATTAAACGTAAATACTCCTGAAGCCGTTATATCTCCGTAGGTCATTGTTGCTATGGCATTATCTTCATCTATTTCTTCCCATGTTATGTATTCGTTTAAAGCTGCAGTTGGCATCCAAACCGTCTCAGCAAGATATCTTAACAAGGTACCTTGATCGATTTCTTTGCCTTTGGAATCTGCAACTGTAAATAATGAAAGAAGTTTAATGAGCATATTGCCTTGTCCATCCTGGTATTTATCTCTCCCTACAATGTGAATTAGCGGAAATGCCTTAATATTTGCCTTCCAGATAAAACCTGGCTCTTCCGTTATAAAATATTGCTCTGATTGAACTGGCATCCATGATTTGTCTTTTCCCAATCTCATTTCTGCTATCTGCTTTAAACGTACAGCAGTTATTTTTTCTTTCCCAATAATTCCAGAGTACTCAAGCCACTTTTGAACATTTTGTGGTAGCCCTTCTATATCCTCTATAGTCACAATTTCATTTTTCATATCTACCTTGCTAAAAAGCGCTTCAACTTCCTTTACTACACCTTGGTTAAATAGAAAATTTGCTAGGAATGAGCCTGCTATAAATATAAGCAAAAGTGTGACAATACTGATTAACATAAGTATTAATTTTGACATGTTATCCCCCATTAATAAAAATAAAGATTTAAAATCAGATGGACCTTTATCTGGGCATTTGTGTTGTTGAATTGATCTCATCAACAAAAGGGTGGCAAACAAAACGTCCGAGATCAGTGAAAAACTGGTCCTTTTTTTCGTTAAATCGCAAGAAATTTTGACAAATGTAAAAAATAGTCTGTCATTTCTAAAGTTCCCTTAAAACTAGATATAAAAGAGGAGACTATTGCTGCTATCCTCTTGATATTTACCGCTATTGCAGCTAGCTTTGATTGTTTCGACACACTTATTAAGCCATATCCTCTTGCTCGACATAGTCCATGAAATCTTTTGAGTTCAGCATTTTTACCTTCTATAGAAGCTCTCTTTTTATATTTTTCCTTGAACTCTTCTGTTTTCTGATACTGAGATATTTCATAAAATTCCGCAGCATTTAAAC
>NZ_FMUS01000051.1 GCF_900101495.1 Alkaliphilus peptidifermentans DSM 18978 | reverse complement strand
GATTAGATTATCCAGTATAGCTTACAATTAAAATAATATGAAATCTAAATTGATAATATATAAGCCAATGGAGCCAAAAGGTGTTATAATTATATTTATTAACAGCTATTTTGGGTATATATTTCTCAAGAGGAGGAGTAAAATGATTAAATTAAAGAACCAACCTATTTTATGGATTGCTGTTGTACTTACACTTGCTTTGGTTTTAACCATTAGCTTCATTGCTAATCTACAGGGTAAATTTGGAGAGGTGGAAGCGGCCTTCAAGGAAAGCCAACAGAATTATGAAGATGAAAGAGCAGAGTGGGAATCCATTAAAGAAAACCTAACGGATGAGATTAATAAATTGAACTCTGCCCTTGAAGAAGAACAACAGTCGATTATATATAAACAGCATGAATATACTACTATTCATCATTTAAAAGCTTTAGGATTTGAATCTTCACCAATAGAAATTGTTGAGGATTTGAGAAGTAAACCAGAATTAATTCCCTTTGACGGAGTTTTGGGGGGAACAATGTTTTTTCATGAAGAAGTCCTTATATTAACCCATAATTGGGTCTTTGCATCCTTTGAAGATGGTCATATTGGAGGTTATATGATTTTGGAATATAGCTTTGATGAAGAGAAGGATATTCAATGGAGAATTATAGAAGCAGAGCTTTTTTAAAGGCCCCAAAATAAAGATTAAAGACTAGCCATGTATAAATGGCTAGTTATTTTTTTGCCCTTAATTCCAACTTAAATATAATTCTTAGTAACAATATGCTAGGTTTATAAATATGCTGATATAAAGGCGTGTAGGGAAGAAAGGAGTGGCGCTACAGTATGAATATCGAGGGTGATCGATGCATTGATGCTGGAAGTGATTATTGTCCCTGTTACTTGGCTGAAATGAACAGCTGTATTACTTGCTCTCGGCTTAAGGGTAAAGAGTATTGTGATTGTAACTGGCGGGGAGTATGTATTTATCAGGAATTTCACTTTTTAAACCAAAGCAAGAAGAATGTTAGAGAATCTAAAGAGGCAAGGATAGTAAGCAGAGAATTTTTAGGAAAAAACATAATCATTTTCACCTTAGAAGTACCCCACGGTTTAGCTAGACAGCTAAAACAGCCGGGTTCTTACATTTTTATACGGAATAAAAATCTTGAATCCTTCTTTGATATGCCAATATCTATAATGGATGTAGAGGATTTTAAAAACCAAATTAAAATAGCAGTTGAAATTCATGGGGTGAAAACTCAAGCTATTAAAGGGGTAGATGATAGTTTAATAATAAGAGGACCCTATTGGAATGGCTTGTTTGGACTTGAGAATCTTAAAAAAACAAAAAAACAAAAGTGTCTAGTAATAGCCCGTGGAATAGCTCAAGCTCCTGCAATTCTAACAATAAGGCAGCTACTGCACAATGAAAATACTGTTGATGTTATCATTGATAGAGCTTCAACAAATATAAATATAATTAGTGAATATACAAATGTTAATGTTCTTGAAGATAATATTAATTTATATAATAAAGAAGGGAAGGAAAAACTCAGCTACTTTTTATCAACTGGAGGATACAGTTTAATTTTTATTGGTGGTTCAGATTATTTACAGAAAAATTTGTTTGATACCTATAATTCCTATAATTTGAAGGTGGTATTAACAAATAATAATGAACTATGCTGTGGTGAAGGAATCTGTGGAGCTTGCATTGTTTATGATGCAGATGGAATACCCATACGTTCCTGTAAGACACAAATAGACTATAAGGAGTAAGGAGGAGGATTGTTTTTGACTAAGGTTGTAATTATAGGTGGGGGTTGGGCTGGATGTGCTGCAGCAATCACTGCTAAAAAGGCCGGTGCAGATGTACATCTTTATGAACGAACTGACATGTTATTGGGGTTAGGCAATGTTGGTGGCATTATGAGGAATAATGGAAGATACACAGCCGCTGAAGAGAGCATACTACTTGGAGCCCATGAGTTATTTCAAATAACTGATGAATGCTCAAGGCATAAAAATATAAGCTTCCCTGGTCATCAGCATGCCAGTCTGTACGATGTTAATATAATAGAGCCTAGAGTTACAAGATTCATTCGGTCCTTAGGTATCAATTTATACCTGCAACACAGAATAATTGATGTTGAAATGACAGGACAGAAAATAACTGGTGTCAAGCTTCAAAACAAAGAAATAGTTGAAGGTGATATTTTTATAGAAACTACAGGCTCTACTGGGCCTATGGGGAATTGCTTAAAATACGGTAATGGATGTGCAATGTGTATTTTAAGGTGTCCCTCCTTTGGGCCAAGGGTTAGTCTCAATCAAAAGGCAGGAGTAGAGGATATACTGGGACAGAGGGCAAATGGCTCTTTTGGTGCATTTAGTGGTTCTTGTAAGCTCAATAAGGATTCTTTGTCAGAGGAAATTGTCAAGGAATTAAATGAAAAGGGAGTTTATATATTATCAATTCCTAAAGAAGACATTACCTTCGATAAATTGGATATGAAGGTTTGTCAACAGTATGCATTGAAGGAATATGCCGAAAATCTTATTCTTTTAGATACAGGCCATGCAAAGCTGATGGCACCCTTTTATCCCCTTGAAAAGCTTCGAAGATTTAAGGGCTTTGAAAATGTTCGTTATGAGGATCCATACGCTGGTGGCCTTGGAAATTCTATTAGATACTTATCCATTGCCCCACGAAGCAATACAATGAAGGTAAATTCCCTAGATAATTTATTGTGTGCAGGTGAAAAGGCAGGATTATTTGTAGGTCATACAGAAGCCATTGTTACCGGTAGCCTTGCAGGCCATAATAGCGTTAGAGTAAGTCTAGGAATGCCATTATTAGAGCTTCCCAGGATTCTTGCTTCAGGGGATTTAATAGCCCATGCTAATGAAGAAATATTAAAGAAGGAAGGCTTAAAAAGGAGATATACCTTTGCAGGCTCAGATTATTTTAAGAGAATGAAGGAATTGAATCTTTACACTACAGATAGTGATGCAATAAGAATTAAGCTTGAAAGAATAAATCTTTTAAATATTTATCAAGATAAGTTAATATAAAACAATAATGCCATGAGCTTTTAGCCTATGGCATTAATTTTAGCTACTGTAATTAACTGGCTTTTCATTGTATATTTAATGAAGTATAATAGTATAAGTATACTAAAGAGATGGGTAGGTAAAGAACATGAATATTGTAACAGTTGAAAATATAAGTAAAAGCTATGGAGATAAAACTCTATTTCAAGATATAACATTTGGAATTGAAACCAATGAAAGAATCGGCTTCATAGGTGTAAATGGCACTGGAAAATCAACATTATTAAAAATTATTGCAGGTGTTGAAGCACCTGATTCTGGAAGGAGAATTGTTAATCAACAGACCCGTATACAATATCTTTTCCAGAATCCAGAATTCGATGATGCCTCTACAGTTTTGCAGCAGGTCTTTAACAGTGATGACCCACAGCTGCAGCTACTATATCGATATCATAAAACCCTTAGTGATATTGCTGAAAACCCACAAAATCAAGAGCTACAGGAATCACTAACCCGACTAACCCAAAACATGGACATGCAAGGGTTATGGGAGCTTGAGGCCAGTGCAAAGGCAGTTCTAACTAGATTAGGTATTACAGATTTTTCAACACCAATTGAGCAGCTATCTGGTGGACAAAGAAAAAGGGTGGCTATGGCAAGGGCCTTAATTCAACCAGCTGATCTATTAATTTTGGATGAGCCCACAAATCATATTGATACCGAAACGGTTGAATGGTTGGAGGAATATCTTAAAAAATTTAATGGTGCGCTTCTGTTAATTACCCATGACCGGTATTTTTTAAATAGGGTTGTAGGACGGATTATTGAGCTGGATGGAGGCAAACTCTACAGCTATGAAGGAAACTACGAAATTTTTCTAGAAAAAAAGGCAGAACGTGAAGAGCAGGAAGTTACTCTTCAAAGAAAGCATGGAGCTCTATTAAAAAATGAGCTTGCTTGGTTAAGGAAGGGCGCTAAAGCTAGAACTACTAAGCAAAAGGCACGTATTCAAAGGATTGAAGGGCTTCAGGAGGTAAATTACAATAAAGATAATACTAAGCTGGATATATCCATTGGTTCAAGCCGCTTAGGGAAAAAGGTTATGGAGCTAAAGCATATCTCTCATTCCTATGGCGATAAACCTTTGATTAAAGATTTTTCTTATGTTTTTGTACCAGGAGAGATGGTTGGTATAGTTGGTAAAAATGGCTGTGGTAAATCGACATTTTTGAATATACTAGCTGGAAAGCTTACTCCAACCAAGGGAGAGTTAGATATAGGTCAAACGGTAAAGCTTTCCTATTATGACCAAGAAAACTTAGATCTGGATGAAGGCCTTAGAGTAATTGAATATATTAAAGATACGGCAGAATATATTAAAACCTCCGATGGGGGAAAAATAAGTGCTTCCCAGATGCTAGAGCGTTTTTTATTTGCACCTAATCTTCAATGGACGCCCATAGCTTCACTATCTGGTGGAGAAAAGAGAAGATTATACCTTTTAAAAAAGCTTATGGAGGAGCCAAATCTTTTATTATTGGATGAGCCCACCAACGATTTAGACATACAAACTTTAACAATATTAGAGGATTATTTAGAGAATTTTCCTGGTACGGTTGTAATTGTATCCCACGATCGTTATTTTCTAGACCGTATAGCCCATCATCTATTCATTTTTCAAGAGAATGGCAATATCTTTGATTATCATGGAAGCTATTCTGATTATGCAGAAAAATATCAACAGGATGCAGTCGAAGGTGAAGCCTCTAAAAAGGATAAAAAGAATAAAGAAGAAGCAAAGAAGCCTAGAGAAAAGAAAAAACTTTCCTATAAAGAACAGAAGGATTTTGATGAAAGTGAAGAAATAATCTTTTCCTTAGAGGAAAAGCTGGAGGATTTACAAAAAAAGATTAATGCTGCTGGAAGCGATTACAGTTTATTGCAGACATATCTTAATGAGCAACAGGAGCTTCAAAGACAATTGGATGACAGAATGACCCGTTGGCTAGAATTAACAGAGCTGATGGAGGAAATAGAAAACAACAAAAATGAAGAATAATTAATATAAGAGAACCCTTTTTTAAAAAAATAAAAGGGTTCTTTTTTTGATATAACAAGGAAAAACAATGTAATATTATGTAAAAAATAGAGGATAAGAGAAGATTATGTAGAAGTAGGAAATAATTAAAATTTAGGATATTTAATGTAAAATTAAAGATTTTTTTTCATACTAGAAATTCTACTATAGGAAATATTTCCGAACCAAGGTTCGCTAATCCCACTAATATGGCATAAATAACGAACCAAGGTTCGGAAATGCAAGAGTTATCTGCAACCCCTAAAGATAATGAGAATGTAATTTAAAATTGTTGGTTAAAACACAAAAACTTAAATTTGAAAGAAGAAAACACTACTCATATTTGCACAGACATACTATTGTGGTGTTTATTAAATAATTGCTAATTATTTCAATGAATGGAGGAGATTCTGATATGCAGTTCAGTGATATTTGCATCATATCAAATAATGTTTTGGACTTAGCTAAATTTTATGAAGTCATCTTTAGTACAAAAGCTGAGGGAGACAATATTCATTCTATTATTAATGTAGCAGGATTAGTTATTGCCATTTATAACAAAAATGAAGCAGAAAAAGTCATGGGATTTGATTTTTCAAACACTGGCACTGGCTTGATAACAATTGGTTTCGATATAGATAACGTTGATGCTGAATACGAACGGATTAAAGCATTAAATATAACCAGTGCAACTGAGCACAAATATGGCCTTGGGGAGCAAAGTCTTTTCACTTTAAAGATATAGAAGGCAACGTTATATTTTTCCGCAGTTGGACTTGCTAGTCTTAAAGAGGAACTAATCATAAATCCAACATCAGCTGCTTTATATTACAATATTACAATTGTACACATTAATTAAATGGTGACATTGGAAAGGTTGAAAGGGTGTAGTGGATATAGATAATTTGAGGTATGGGGCAGAGATAACACAATGTTTACGCGAGGTGCGGGCGAGCATGTTTTTCGGGCAGGTCAGAGCACCACATCCCTTTGCCGGGAACGAAGTTCCGCCAGGACGGTCTATCTTTTGGGTCCGGCTCAGGGACGTCGTAAACACGGAGACGTTATATGAAATCAATTTATAGGTATTTATGAGTCCACATATTTTTTATAAAGGAGATGTTTTTTATGTCCGTTATTGATAGTGACAAAAACTACAAGTTAGAATTAGATAAATTGTACTTTCATGATAGTGAGATTAGTTCTATAAATATTTTATATAAAGATAATGGGGATAGGACATTAGAACTTATAATTGATTATTACAATTGGGAAGGTAATAATGATAAAAGTGGTATAGAATGGGATTGGAGAAAACTAAAAATCACAGTAGATTATTTAGCGGTTTTTGAGTGGAATGCACCTGACTACGTTAATAATTACCAAGCTTCAGTGGTTTTAGAGACTAAATTTGATAAAGGATTAGAAGAAATTTACGAAATAGAAAAGAGTAAACAAAGAAAGTTCAATAATTATAAATCACCTATTTTTAGTAGAAGCAACTATGCTTCAGTTGAGTTTATCATGAATAGTTTTGATGATGGTTTAATTGGTGATACAGGATATATTAGATTTATTGGTTCAGATATACAATATAGCTGGATAGAAGGACAAAAATATGGACAAATACACATACCGATTAAAGAAGAGTGAAAACTCACTGCCAATGAAATTGGAGATGTTTGACTTCATATAAACCAGCTAAGCTAGGTCAATAGTCTTTTAAAAATTATTTTATTTGAAGAAAAAAGAGCATAGCAAAGCTAACCTCTATTAATAGGCTTTTTAATAAAACCCCTTTTTCTTCCATCAATAATATGCTTAAATAGAATAAAAGACTAATTAACAGTATATGGTACTTTGTTTTTTAGAACACCGTAAATCATACGCAATAGTTTGCTACAAGCAGCAATAATAGCTACTTTAGAAGCTTTACCCTCAGATTTCTTTTTAGAGTAAAATTCAAATAGTATTTCATTAACAGGCCCCTTTTTTCTATTTGAAATAGCTGCTACGGTGGCTTGATACAAGGCTTTTCTCAAATATGTAGAACCTCTTTTAGAAATTTTGTTATTAGTAGATGTAAACTTTCCCGACTGATAGACACTTGGATCTAGCCCAGCGAAAGCTACCAGCTGTTTAGAGGAAGGGAAGTTACATATATCACCTATTTCACCAAGTATGGTTGCAGCAGTCAAGAATCCGACGCCTGGTATGCTGCACAAAAGCTCATAGTCTGACTGAAGACTTGCCCATTGTAAGATCTGATCCCGTAATTGAGTTAGTATTTTTTGATGGGTCAATAAGATTTCAAGGTAATTCTTTAGAACCTGTAAGTTAGACTCATGGGACGAAACAATGGGCAAGCTTTCTTTAGCAGCACTAATAAGCTTATCTGCCATTTTATTACTCCAAGTATCACCAAGTCTTGATACTTTTAAGGCAGCAATAAGGTCAGCCTTAGAAGTAGGAAAATTAGAAATAAGGTTCAAAGAAGTTTTACAACAAAGATGAGAAAATA
Source organism: Alkaliphilus peptidifermentans DSM 18978 (assembly GCF_900101495.1). Classification (GTDB taxonomy): domain Bacteria; phylum Bacillota; class Clostridia; order Peptostreptococcales; family Natronincolaceae; genus Alkaliphilus_C; species Alkaliphilus_C peptidifermentans. The sequence goes on along the minus strand of NZ_FMUS01000051.1, from coordinate 2,374 downwards.
CTGTATCATAATTGGGAAAAACAAGGTCAAGAGTACTTCTAAATCGCAGCTGAGATTCAGTATAGAGGGCATTAAATCCCTCATATTGGCGACAAAGATTTCTTAGGTCCAATAGAGAATTATCAACTTTATTACGAAGCTTAAAATCACTTAGGTAATAAACCTGAGCAATGCGATTAGCATCAACAGGATCAGTTTTAACCTTACGAATAGATTTTTTCTTTTGTTGGTGAGTCTGAAGGGGATTAAGAGTAATGACACGATAGCCTTCATTTTCAAAGAACTCTACCAGAGGTTTAGAGAAATTACCAGTGGCTTCAAGTACCACATTAGGTTTAATACTTGTTTTTTCCTCAAGAGATGCTAAACAAGAAATAAGATTATCCATGTCACCAGGAGAATGAGAAAAAGAAAAAGGCTTAAGATGGGGTTTTTCATAGGATAAAAATGCAGCAGCATAACTAGTTGATTTAGAAACATCAATACTTAATACAGGTTGATACATAAAAATCCTCCTTTTTTACCGGTGACCTCAGCAACGACTCCTTCTCAGGTTCGCACAGTGATTCGGGCTCAAAGCCCAACCAGCTCAATCGAGATATGAAGATTGCCTAGGCTTGAACAGTTTAAACGGCGGGATCAAAGTCCCAACAATGTGTACGTTCTTACACCCAGGTTTGCCTTAAGTATAAAACACAGTAATAAAATAAAAAAGCTCATATCCAGATCAAACTGGTTATGAACCTATTATACGAACAATGTGTTTGGCGCAAGGGTGCTGGCGGGCACGTGTCAGAGGAAAGGTCAGGCACCACACCTTCTCACTGGGAGCGAAGCTCCGCTATGGGGTATTCTTTTAGGGTCCAGTTCGAAGGCGTCGCAAACACGAGACGTTAGATGAAATCGGTGAATATGGAGTGCCACGCTCCAAGTAATTAGGAGGGATATAAAATGTTAAAAAATGGCGATATTATTGAGTTTGACAGAAAAAAACAATTTAAATATATTAGACCATTAGGTTCTGGAGGAACAGGAGATACTCACTTATTTGAAGATGAATTAACTGAGTTGCATTTTGCTTTTAAAAAGTATTCACCAAAGAATATTGATTATTTGGAAGAATGCTATGAAAGATTTGTTGATGAAATAAAGATTCTTTTCAACATATCACATCCAAATATTGTTAGAGTATATAATTACTATCTTTATCCTGAGAGTAAAATTGGCTACCTTCAGATGGAGTATGTTGAAGGTTGTCCAATTGATGAATACGAATATGATGGATGGGGAAAGGATTGGGATGAAGTATTTCGTGAAGTTATATTAGCTTTTGAATATCTTGAAACAAATAATATTTTACATAGGGATATTAGACCAGCTAATATTTTGATAGATTATTTTGGAGACACTAAAATAATTGATTTTGGATTTGGAAAAAAACTTAAGAAAACAGAGAGAGATGGTAAGAGTGTTTTGCTAAATTGGCCCGTTACCAATTTGCCAGAAGAAACATTGCATGACGGAACATATAATCATCAGACAGAAATTTATTTTGTTGGCAAATTGTTTAAAAGCATATTCGCAAAATCGAATGATAGTTATATATTTGAGCATGTCATTGAGAAGATGATTAAGGAAAATCCTCAAGAAAGGTATGAATCTTTCTTTGAGGTTTCACAAGATATCTCAATTGGCGTGCTAAGCGATATGGATTTTTCTGAGGAAGACAAACAAATTTACAGAGAATTTGCTGAAAAGATATACTCAAAAATAAACTATTATATCGATGCATATGAGCCTATCAACAAAATTCAAAAAACTATTGAAGAACTTGGTGCTGTACTTCGAAAAAATAAACTTGAATATTATATACAAGATAATTCCATGTTAATAAATTGTTTTATATCTGGAAGGTATAATTTTAGCTTAGTTAAAAACATAGAGGTTAAGCTAGTTGAAGCATTCTATAGGATGTTCATCGCTCTTCCAGAATTCAAAAAGAAAGTAGTGCTGGATAATATCTACACAAAAATAGGTACAATTCAAGTTGAACTAGAAGATGATGATATTCCTTTCTAAGAGAATGTAGTACTATTCACCGACTCCATCTAACACGATGTTTACGGGAGGCTCGGGGAGCACGTTTTGAGGGAAAGATCAGCGCACCACATCCCTTCACCGGGAACGGAGTTCCGCCAAGACGGCCTATCTTTAGGGTCCCGCTCAGGGACGTCGTAAACACGGAAACGTTATCTGAAATCTCTAGGGAAAGACGCTCTACTGCTGGAATGAATTAATAGATGATGGGTTTTGAAGGGAATAAGATAAAGAATAAACTTGTAGCAGTATACAGATGATATTTGGAGGTTATATT
>NZ_FMUS01000052.1 GCF_900101495.1 Alkaliphilus peptidifermentans DSM 18978 | reverse complement strand
CTTCTTTCAGAACGAATACCGTAAAGGTACTGAAGTAAAGTCATTTTAAAAAGAACTACTGGATCAACAGATGGACGTCCATTATCATGACAATACAATTCTTCGACTTCGTCATAGATAAAACTAAAATCAATGTATTTATCTATTTTTCTTAGTAAATGGTCTTCTTTAACTAGCTCTTCGAGCATAACAAACTCATAAGAAGTTTGCTTATCTTTAGCTTTAGTAAGCATAATTCATCACCTCATTATACATATTCGACATCGATTGGATAAATCCTTTTTGAATAAAAAAAAATCCACCCTTTTCAGGTGGACTTTGTCAACAGTCTCACTGTCCTTAATAGGACAGTTTTCTTATTATATGAATTCTTCTTTAATAATTCCACTAAAATGTGTATAATTATAATATAAAATAATATTTCGATACACTAAAAACTATAGAAAGAAGGATTTCAGTGGAGAAGGTAATAAAAAATGAATGGTTGGAATTGATGAAAAAAATGCCCTCACTTTTCTTTGGCTTCATATTATACGCAATGGGCATATTACTAATGAGAGATGCAGGAATGGGAATGAATCCATGGGGTGTATTTCATATGGGGGTTGCTAATCATACACCATTAACCTTGGGTCAGGTAACCCAACTGGTGGGACTAATTATACTACTATTATCATTTTTACTTAAAATAGTACCCGGCTTTGGCAGTGTTGGAAATATGATTTTTATAGGCTTTTTCATTGATGTAATTGATAGCTTAAATATAATAAATACTCCTACAACATTATTTGGTAGAGGGCTTATGCTGATTATTGGGGTATTTATTTCCGGCTGGGCAACCTATTTTTACCTTCAAGTGAGACTTGGTGCTGGACCTCGAGATGGGTTAATGGAGGGGTTGGTAAAACTTACTGATAAACCTGTTTGGTTAATTAGAGGAATAATAGAATTCACTGCATTAATAACTGGATTTCTACTGGGAGGACCCGTAGGAATAGGTACATTGATTACTGCCACCACTATAGGTTTTTCAGTTGAATTTGCTTTTAAGATAGGAAAATATGATTCAAAGAAGGGTGTTCATACAGATATTGTTCAATTATATAAAATGCTTAAAGGAACCCTATCACCAGAAGAAGTATCGCAATAAGTAAGATATAAGTGGTACCATTTGGACCTTTTGAAAGTAAAAAAACTCCTGTATAATGAAATCAGGAGTTTTTTTATAAGATACATAAGCAGGAGGTAATACCTCCAGAGAATGAGGGGGCGCATCAATATGAAGAAGGGAATATTATTTTTGATCTGTTTAGTTGTTCTTATTATTGTGGGAGCATTTGGATTTTCCCTTATGGTAGAAGGTAGTCATTTTCAGTATCAAGAAGGAACCGATACTTTAATTGTAGATAATGAATTAATTCAAGGTAGAACAATAATCGATGGGAGTGATGTATTTGTTGCCATTGATATAGTTGATAGATTTATATATCCTTTTGTTGATGTTATCACTGAAGAAAAAAGGTTCTTCATACCTTCGAAATTAACTGAATTTTATTTTGAAAATAGTGAGTTAGATGAATTTGTAAAACAAAAAGATTTTATCATGAATTTTAATTTGAAGGAAGAAGAAGGTAATTATTATTTACCATTGGCCTTTCTACAAAATCTAATAGGTATTGAAGTGAATTATATAGAAGAAAGTGGACTTGTTATTATTGATTCCATAAACTCTAATGGTTTTATAGGACAAGCAATTGAAAAAATTAATGTTTTACAGCAGCCTAGACTTGTGTCTGGCAAGGTGACATCAATAAATACAGGTGAAACTGTAAATATTTTTAGTCAGTCTGGAAACTATTACTTTGTTCGCACACTAGAAGGCAAATTTGGATATGTACGAAAAGATAAGCTTGAGGTAGAGAATGAGGATCTCAGGGGACAGGCTGAAAAGGCATTTAAAAGTAGAGAAGAATGGCAGCCTGAGGGGAAAATAGGATTGGTTTGGGACTATGTACATCAGTTTTCCAAGGATAGGCGAGGGGAAGAAAAGTTAGATGCGATAGATGTTGTATCCCCAACCTGGTTTAAGATGACTGATTCTGACGGAACATTGATGAATAAAGGAGACAAAAACTATGTTGTAGATGCCCATGAAAAGGGATATAGGGTTTGGGGGCTTGTTACCAATAGCTTTGACCCAGATATGACCAGTGAGTTTTTAGCCAGCCAAGAGGCACAGGAGCATTTTATAAGACAAATCCTTTTCTATAGTGGATTATATCAATTAGATGGTATAAATATTGATTTTGAAAATATTCACTATAAAGATAAAGATACATTTACCAGTTTTGTTGAAAGACTTACTAATAAGTTAAAGAAAGATAATCTTGTAGTATCCATTGACGTTACGATACCTTCCACCAGTCCAAATTGGTCGATGGTATACGATCGTGTTAAATTGGGAGAAATTGTTGACTATGTGGCAGTAATGACCTATGATGAACACTGGGCAGCCAGTCCAAAGAGTGGCTCTGTTGCATCAATCGGTTGGGTTGAAAGGGGTATTCAAAAGACATTGGAGCTTGTGCCTAATGAAAAGGTATTATTGGGGCTACCCTTTTATACAAGATTATGGGAGGAAGAAAAGATTCCGGGTAACAGGGTGAAGGTTTCCTCTAGGGCCTATGGTATGGATAAAATCAAAGAAATATTAGTAGAAAATGATGCGGAAATTGATTGGGACGAAATAACAGGACAATACTACTCAGAGTACGAAAATGATGGTAAAACCTATAAGGTGTGGCTGGAAAATGAGAGATCCTTGGCATTAAAGACCACCCTTGTGGAAAAATATGATTTAGCTGGAATTGCAGCCTGGCGAAAAGATTTCGAGCATGAAGGAGTATGGCCTGTTTTAGCCAATATGATTAAGTTTGGTAAAACCTATAATCAAATATTAGTGGAATTGAATAAATAGAATTAAGTAACAAAAGCATCTGCCTCTAAAACAGATGCTTTAGGTTGTAGACAAACTCTGATATTTTCAAAACTACGTAAATCTGCTCAGAACCGAGTCTGGAATGAGCTAAAGATAATCAGGAGCTTTCAAAACTCGCTTTCGCTCAAACAGTTGAAAACTCTTGCCTGATTATCTTCGCGCTCTTTTCATTCTAACCTCCAATGTATTATGCTGTGGTCTATCTCTCAGGGGCTAATGTACTTATCATTTACTTAAGTTTTAAAAATCGAGTCTGTCATAAAAACATTACCTTGTCTTCAGTCTGAAGCATCTGCCTCTAAAACAGATGCTTTTGTTATTGACAATATATGAAATACTTGTTAAAATCAAAAAAGGGCAGGTGATTTTTAATGCAAATTAAGAAGGATGAAATAAGACTTAGTATACTAAAGGAGGCAGAAAAGGAGTTTTTAGAAAAGGGCTTTGAAGGCGCTTCCTTAAGGAAAATCGTAAAAGCAGCCGGTACCACCATTGGGAATTTTTATAACTATTTTGAAAGTAAGGAACTCCTCTTTGAAGAGTTGGTAGAAGAGGAATATAAAGGATTTATTTACTTCATCAAACACCATAATAATATCGAGAGACCCGATTACCTTTGGGAAACTACAGATATAGGACAATGGCGTAGTGTGCTGTCGGAGGTTACTAAACATATAATACCAGTTTTTACCGATAAGATTACATTATTAATTGAGGGGAGTAAAGGAACCAGATTCGAAAACACAAAGGAGATATTATTAAAACTTCTTAAGGAGCACTTTATTGAGCATTTAGAACGATTTAAATCGGATTACATTCATATTGAGATTGCAGATATTATTGCTGAACAATTTTTAAGTGGAATTCTTTTGATTATGAAAAAATATAAAGATGAAGAACTAAGAAAACAACTAATAACAGAACATGTTCTTATATACTTTATTGGTACGATGGGATTAATGGGTGAATGGAAATAAAAATTTTTAACTTAAAAACGATCGAGTGATCACTAAAGGGGTGTAATATTATGATTAAAGTGTCAGGCTTGGAATTTTCCTATGAAAAAGCAACAAGCAAGGTTATAAAGGGGATAGACTTTCGTATAAAAAAAGGAGAGATTTTAGGATTTTTAGGACCAAGTGGAGCTGGTAAAACTACAACACAAAGAATTATTATAGGTCTATTGCAGGGTTATAGAGGTAGTGTAGAAATAATGGGTAAGGAAAGAAGGGAGTGGGGACAGGAATTTTACGAAAAAATTGGTGTAGCTTTTGATTTCCCAAATCTTTATCTAAAGCTGACAGCTGTAGAAAATTTACAGTTAATTGCCTCATATTATCAAAAAAAGCCTCAAAGTATTGATTTGTTATTGGAAAGGGTGGGGCTACTCCCAGATAGGGATAAAAAGGTTGAGGGCTTTTCAAAGGGGATGAAGATGCGCTTAAACTTTATTCGTTCCCTACTTCATGACCCTGAACTATTATTTTTCGATGAACCCACCTCTGGTCTTGATCCCTTAAATGCTAAGATTATTAAAGATATGATTTTAGAATTGAAGGCACAGGGAAAAACGATTTTTTTAACAACTCATAATATGACAGTAGCAGAGCAGCTGTGTGATAAAGTGGCCTTCATAGTAGAAGGTGCAATTTCTGTGATTGATAGTCCAAATGAACTAAAGGTTAAATATGGCACCCATACCATGAAAATAGAATATTACGATGGAGATCGAACTAGAATAGAAGAATTTCATATGACAGAAATAAAGAACAATCAAAGAGTTTTTGAGATTTTAAAGACCAAAAACATTAAGACTATTCATAGTCAAGAGGCAACTTTAGAGGATATTTTCATTAAGCTTACAGGGAGGGAGCTTATATGAGGATATTAAGTGCATTAAAGGCAGATATGAAATTTCAATTTAAGCAGGGCTTCTATCTTGTCTATGTAATATTGACCTTGTTTTACATGATTTTGATTAGTCAGCTTCCTAATGGATTTACCAGCTATGTAGTGCCTATTGTTGTTTTTACCGATCCATCCTTTGTAGGCTTTTTCTTTATAGGTGGTATAGTTATGTTGGAAAAGGTACAAGGAGTGTTGCAGTATCTTGTTGTAACACCCCTTAGGCCTAGAGAATACTTAATCTCAAAGGTGATTTCCCTTGCATTTTTAGCAGAAGTAGCTGGTTTTGCCATAGCATTAGCAACTTACAAAGAGAGCTTTAACTGGATTCTATTGTTTTTTGGAATATTTTTAACATCAGTATTTTTTACTCTATATGGGTTTATTGTAACCAATGGCTGTACAACAATTAATCAATATTTAATTAAGATGGTTCCCTATATGCTTGTTTTGACTATACCAACATTATTGTACTTTTTTATTCCTAGCATATGGATTTTACAGCTATTACCAAGTATTGCTGGGTTTAAATTGGTGTACGGTGCATTTAATGGAATAACAACTATTGAAGTGATGGGATATATATGCTATTTAATCTTAGTAAATAGCTTAATCCTATTGAAGGTTGAAAAGTTTTTCATTAAGAATATTATTAAGGGGTGAGTAAAATGATTATATCTACTTCCTTTAAAGCAGATTTAAAGACTATTGTAAGGGATCCTATTTTAGTAATGTTCTTTATACTACCAGCATTTTATCCTGTATTGTTCAAATCATTAGTAAGCTTTCTTACTCCAATTGTATATGAACATTTTTCATTGGACTTAACAGATTATTATGGATACATACTTTCTTTAAGTATCCTTATGACCCCATTAATGTTGGGACCCGTTGCTGGATTCTTAATGATAGATGAAAGGGATTCTAGGATACAGGAGCTAATAAAAATCACTCCCATAGGTTTTAAAGGATATATTACAAATAGGCTAATGCTCCCCTTTGGTGCCAGCATTTTTTATTCAATAGCAGCCTATTTCATTATGAATATATATCAGGTAAGCTTACTTCCACTTTTGATAAGTAGTTTTTTAGCAGGGCTACAGGCAGTATTCATAGGGTATCTTTTATATAATCTAGCTGCCGATAAGGTTCAAGGGCTTACCTATGCTAAAGGCTTTGGTATATTCAGTATAATAGCCGTGGCAGATATATTTGATATAAGATGGTTTAGTACAGTTGCTGCTTTAACACCATTTTATTGGATTCCTAGACTAATTGTTGATTTCAACTTATTTACAGTAATTGCATCATTGATAGTAAATATAGCCTATTTATTGATTTTATTTATTGCTACAAAAAGGCAATAGATAAAATTCCGCAATAAAAAACTACATTTCCTTGGAAATGTAGTTTTTTTATAACTCTACTCTATAATTTATACTCAGTTAATTCTTCACAATAGCTACATCTATACTGAATTTTACCGTTAGGTACTAGCGTAAACTCTGCCTCCGCATAATCGTCAACGGATGTTATGCAGCGTGGATTTTTACACTTAAATAGACCCTTGATACGTTTAGGAATATTGATGTCCTTCTTTTCCTTTATAATAGAATTTTCGATAAGATTAATAGTAATATTTGGGTCGATCAAACCTAATACAGTTAAATCTATGTCTAAATGGTCTTGGATTTTTATAATATCTTTAGTACCAAGTCTTTTGCTGGATACATTCATTAATAAAACAACTGGAGTGTTAAGCTTATCTAAATTTAGCTTTTCAAATATTTTAAGTCCTTTTCCTGATGTAATATGATCTAAAACAATACCATTTTCTATTCCTGCAACCTTTAACATTATATATCCACCCCCAATAAAGATGCCATTAATGCCATTCTCACATATACTCCTAGTTTTGCCTGTTGAAAGTACTTAGCTCGCGGGTCTTCGTCAACATCATAGCTAATTTCATTCACCCTTGGTAATGGATGCATAATTAACAGGTCTTCTTTACTATTCTCAAGCTTTTTTCTAGTTAAAATATAACTATCCTTTAGCTTTACATAGTCTTCTTCATTAAAGAAACGTTCTTTTTGGATTCTGGTCATGTAGAGAATATCAATGTGTGGAAGGTGTTCATCCAATGAAGTTGTTTCGATGATTTCAACCTGATAATTTTGAATCATTTCTTCTTTAAGATGATAAGGAATCCGCAGCTCTTCAGGAGAGATTAAAACGAAGCTAATACCTGGAAAGCGGCTTAAGGTTTTAAGAAGAGAATGAACGGTTCTACCAAAGAGTAGATCCCCACAAAAAGCCACTTTAAGATTTTGTATTTCTTTTTTATAGTTTTGAATAGTAATTAAATCTGTTAAAGTTTGAGTAGGATGCTGATGCCCACCATCACCTCCGTTTATTAGAGGGACAGTCGAAAATTGAGATGCCAGCAACGGAGCACCTTCACGAGGATGACGCATTACAAGTATATCTGCATAGTCATCCATACAACGTATTGTATCAGCTATACTTTCACCTTTTTTTACTGAGCTTGTATTGGCATCAGAAAAGCCAAGTACAGTTCCACCCATTTTTAACATTGCAGATTCGAAGCTTAATCTTGTTCGCGTGCTTGGCTCGTAAAAAAGTGTTCCAAGGATTTTTCCTTTGCATATTTCTGTATAATTTTGTGGATTGTGGTAAATCTTTAAACCAAGATTAATAATTTGTTGAATTTCTTCAAGGGTAAAATCATTCGGATCAATTAAATGTCGACCTAATAAGTTCATATATATTCCTCCCTTTCTTTGTTGCGGGAGCCTACACTCCCTTTTTAGCCTCACAGGACCAAATTAAAGGCAATAAATAAACCCCTTCAATCCGTAGACTAAAGGGGTGTTTATACATTGTATACACCAAAGAAATAGCTTGTTTAAGCTAAAGCCCTTTTCAGTCTCACGGGACCGATTTAAAGGTATATTTATCTTTAACAAAATATATCATTTTTAACGGGTAAAGTCAAATGATATTTATTAAATCTATAATAGTTGAAGATAACATACCTATAATTTTATTATGTTCCTTCCCGAGTTTTACACCTAATAATTAAATGATAAAACACCAATCCTGGTAATACTAATGTGTACTAGGAATTTTTTATGTCAAATTTTATACTTTTATCTGTTATTCTATGTTGTTCTATGGTATAATTGTATTGGGTGATGATTATTATGTTCTTAAAAAAAGATAAAAGACCAAACGGCCGTGTTTACCTATCTATCGTTGAAGGGTTCAGAGAGCCTGGTACTGGTAAAACCAAACAAAGAAAAGTTAAAAGCTTGGGGTATTTGGATGACCTTGAAGGTAAATACGATGATCCCATTGCCTTCTTTACTGAATTGGCAAAAGAAATGT
>NZ_FMUS01000053.1 GCF_900101495.1 Alkaliphilus peptidifermentans DSM 18978 | reverse complement strand
AAAAAAGTCTAGTAAACTAGGCTGGCTTTGCTGTGCCTTTTTTTCGAACAAATTATATTTTTTTAAAAAACTATTGACTTAGCTTAGCTGGTTTAGTCGACGTGGTGTGACCCACGAAGCCAGAGGGCGCCATGGACGGCGACTCCTTAATTTTTTCTTTTTACATACTAGATTTTATGGTATATAGAAACAATCTAAATCAAAATATCTCAAATTTAATCACACACATTCAATTTTTCTTTATATAAATTGAAGCGCTGAATAGTAGCGGGAACAATTACTTTTCTAGCGCACATATCTCTAAATTCATAAATATCTACCCATTTTGCATTTATTACTTCTCCATCCTGTAGATTTAAATTGTATGTAAGTGCATCCAAATTTACAATATATGTTTCTGTAATCCAGTCTTTATTTATCATTGTTCCTAAAAATTCGATTTGCGCATCTATTATTCTTAACCCAGTTTCTTCATATAGCTCTCGCTTTGCACCCGTAAGACTATCTTCACCTGCTAAGACAGCCCCTCCTGAACATTCCCAATAGCCACCCCATTTTTTATCTAGGTGTCTCTGGGTTAAAAGGATTTGTTTGTTACTGTTTACCACCCAGATTTCAGCTACCAGATGATATTCGCCGCTATTAAGTGGTAACCCTCGTTCATGTAATCGTCCTAACTTATTTTTACTTTTATCATATAGATCCCAAAATTCTGTCATTTTATTTTCCCCTCAAATAGCTTATACATTACTAACACTCCAATTATTGCTTTCCAATCCGCGCATGGACGCGCGGCCATTTACACACCATGTCGATTAACGGTCTCGTGTTTGCGACGCCTTCGAGCTGGACCCTAAAGATAGACCGTCTTGGCGGTGCTTGCCACCCAGGGAGAAGGTGTGGTGCTCTGACCTTTCCCTAAAAACGTGCTTCCAGCACCTTTATGTAAACACATTGTTATGTTACGTGGGAGGGCCCAATATTCAGAGGCCGACAGGACGTCGGCCCCTTAAGCTAATAAATTATTACTTTATAATTTGTTTCCAGTACCTATATACATCTCCACCAGAAATTGAAGTATAATGAGAATAATCAAAACCTAGTTTTATTAAGTCTTCCGAAGGTGCATTCCTTTTACGATCATCTTCTCCCATACAGTCAATAATGTATCCACCAGACTTAACGACGCGTTTCATCTCGTTATACTCTTTGACATAATCATCACCTACCACATGTGCTGCCATTACAATATCAAAGACATCATTTTCAAAAGGTATTCTCTCAACAGTACCATCAATTACAAACATATTTTTGACTTGTAAACGTTGAATTTTTTCACGCATATACTCCCTAAGTCTATCAACAGGTTCACTAGCATAAACCCATTTTGCCAATTTTGCTGCTACAAAAGCTAACCTTCCTGTACCACTTCCTATATCAAGTACAACTTTATCTTTAAAATCTACCATTGATAATAGGCGTTCTTCTTTCCAATCTCTAATATAAGGACATTGCTCCATAATATTAGGATAGACATAAACTACAAAGCTATCTATTTCATTTAGTACAAATATTTCACTCTTCCTAATTTCTTCATCAGTAAGGTTTATAGGTAGATTCTGAAGCATTTCATATACATCATCTTTGCATTCTGGACATTTATTAATAAAATACCAACATACTGAAGGGTTGTGAGTTAAAGCAATCCCAAGATCTTTCCTGAATTCTGGCCACTTTATTTTTGTTATGAATCTAATCATCCACCTATCCATTAATAAAAAAGTGTTGAATGAAAATTCCTCTGCATTAATCCAATTAAATGCCATAAAATACCTCCTGTTTAATATGAGGGTTAAAATATAGTCACCCTCCTTAATTTATACGATTTTATTATATTTGCTTGTCTCATATGAATCACCCTTTCATTATTATTTATATGTCATACAAGAAATACTTGTATTACAAGCTATAGGTATATCGCTTTACAGAGTTTTACACCAAACTCCGTGGCAGGACGCGGCGGTTTCTTTTCCTCCCATGTGATATAACGTCTCCGTGTTTACGACGTCCCTGAGCCGGACCCAAAAGATAGATCGTCCTGGTGGAACTTTGTTCCCGGTGAAGGGATGTGGTGCGCTGAACTTTCCCTCAACACGTGCCCACCAGCACCTCCCGTAAACACACTGTTACACGGAGTCATATATCAAAAAATAATAGTCGCAACTGAGGCGACTATCTATATCCAGGTTTACTTATTTACTCTAATTGTTAGTTCATTCAAGTCAATTACTGCTCCAATTTTCATAAGTAAATCAAGTCCTAATAGACCATTTATATATCCTCTAGGATCAATCATTCCAAAATCAACTTTAATATTTGAAAGCTTCTCTTCAGCCAAAATAACTTCATCAACCTTTTTCGTAAAAAAGTTATGAAGACTCCCTCCTACCCCATAAAAAGAATTGACTTTATCAGTGGGTTCAGCTATTACTCCTAAATCTTCAACTATATCTGGTGAAATAATCGTTTCAGCTGCTCCAGTGTCTATTACTACATTTTGAATTTCCTTCGTTCTTCCTTTGTATACCACTTGGATTGAAGTGAATATTAGTCCATCTCTAAATTCCAATTTCATCAGACAGCACCTCTGTATCCAAATATTTGTTTTATTTCAATCTCAATCTTATCATTCGCAGTATGATAAACTAGAATATCATCTTTTGCTCTTACTAATTCTCTTGTTGCTTCTCTATCATCATCATATGACTCAATTACTGCCATATCATCAATATATCTAACATTATTCTTAATATGTGATTTTAGCACTTTAATCTTAACAAATCTGTTAGGGTATATTTTTCTTACTTCTTCCCATTTCATTTGTTTACACCACCTTTTTCAAAATGTTCTTTATATAATAATTATATCATTTTTTATATTTAATAGTATTATAAAAAGTTATATCCTCATTAAAAGAGGCACTATTATTCTAATGATTTCGTGTAACGTTTCCGTGTTTACGACGTCACTGAACCGGGCCCCAAAGATACACCGTCTTGGCGGAACTTCGTTCCCGGTGAAGGGATGTGGTGCCTGAACCTATCCTAAAAATGTGCCCACTAGCACCTCCCGTAAACATAGTGTTAGGCGATGGAATGATACTCAGAAGAACTTTACTTTAATAATTCATTTAAGTCATTGATGATTTTATTTTGTTTTATTGTTAGTTCTTTTAACAAATTAGTAGCAAGCAACACAGATTCCCCTATCCATGATTTATTAACATATTCATACAATTCAATATCATTAATAATATCTTTACAATCAAATGATAATTCTTCCATTTCTTCTTCTTTTAATTGCATTAATAGTCTCTTTACATAATCCTCATTAGAATAGATATGCTTTGCTATAGGATACTTTTTGGTTATATAGAAGATAAAGTCCGCTTTTGGATTCTTTAGACTTGATACTTTCCATAATTGCACTTCACCATTATCCCCTTGCTTAATTGATATCCCTTCAACAAGAGACCTGAAATATTCTAAATATCGCTCATCATTTCTATCCATTTTATTTTCAAGTTCTTTTAGCAAAGGGATAATTATATTTCTTTCAAATCTATCTTTAGCCATATCATAAAACATATCAAATACTTTATCATGTTTATATCCAAATCCTCTATTCTCAATTAGATAAACACTTACTTTACTTTGCTGAACATCTGATAATTCTTTTAGATATACTGCAGTAAAATACTCTTGAAAACTCCTATGTGTAAACTTGTATTTGTTACCATCAAGATATAACGCGCAAATTGCATGGATTAAGTCATTAATATAAAATTGAATATTACACTCAACTTCAGTAGTTTTCAAGACATCATTCATATAATCAATTAACTCATCAATTGTAAATTCATAGCAATTTTTAATATAAGTTGTAAAGCAAAATTTAGCAAATATCCTCTTGAAGTTATCATAGGATAACTTGCTAAGCATCTCTCTTTTATACCCCCCTTTTGTTGCATCATGTTTTGAATAAAGTGTCTCGAAAGCATTAGAGTAAAAAATATGCAATTTCTCAGGTATTTCAGCATAGTTGTCAAATGTTAATAGCATAATATTAAGTAATAATGGGTTAGAAGCAAAAGATTTATGATTATCATATAGATTACTCTTTAATTCTTCTAAAAATCTTTCTTTTATAGGTTTATCGTAATCTAATTTCTCCACCAAGCTTATAGCTTGCTCTTTTGAAAAATCTAATGACTCTATAACTGTAAATCTTTGTAAAGAAATAAACGTATCATTCGGTCTTGAAGATATAATATAGTAGTTTTCATTGTATTTATCACAAAAGTCCCTAATTTCCGCTAATGAAACTGCATTCAAATTGCTATCTATTTCATCATATCCATCTAACAAAATTAAGAAACAACCACTTTTTAACGCATACTCTAAGTATTCTAATTCTAAATCAAAACCTAATAAACACAAGGAATTATAAATACAGTTATAAAGATTTCTATCTTTTTTGTTTAAATCTTTTAATTCAATAAAAACTGGAATTAAGTCATCTTTCTTTAATTCATCAATAAAAAAATGTTTCATCAAAGTAGTTTTACCAATTCCTCCAGTTCCTTGAATTATAATAAACTTTGAAATATTTAATACGTTATTTACATCTTCAGAATTAATTATTTCATTTCCATACATCAATGTATTACATTCAAAAAAGTCATATAAATATTTAGGCTCTGTTCTATACAATAGAGTTTTAATCTTACTATACTTCTCGTATGCATTTGACAAATATTTTTTAAAAGCTAAATTAAAATCTATTAGTAATTTGTTGCGATTATCCTTTAGAAATTTACTAATACTATCACAAATTTTTTCCGAATGCCTTTCCACTAAACTTATTATTATTTCATTAATATTTAATTCTTTTGCTTTATCATTCATTTTATTACCTCCTCTATTATGTGATTTCTGTCGCCTAACATTTCGTATTTGCGACGCCTTCGAACTGGACCCCAAAAGAATACCCCTTGGCGGTGCTTTGCACCCAGTGAGATGGTGTGATGCTCTGACCGTTCCCTTGAAACGTGCTCTCCAGCACCTTCCGCAAATATATTGTTAGTAGATCGTGGATATCACTATCCCTTTGTCAGCTCCAATAAATGCGAAGTATCATTAAAAAGATGTAATGCATTTTGACCATATCTGCTTTTCGATAGTATAGATATATTTCCTGACGAACCCAAAAAACAAGCTTCATTTATCATTTCAGGGGTTAGCTTTAACCACCATGCTACAATCTTTGATAATGTACCTCCATGAGTCACAATCAATAAGTTCGATTTCTCTGAAGAATATATTTTTTCCATACATTCACAAACTCTTTTATAAAACTGTCTATTCGTTTCTCCCTCTGCAAATGCTAAATGATCTATATCAAAACCTTCGTTCAACCTCGGGTTTTCATTTTCTCTAACCCATTCCTTTGTTTTGCCTGCTGCAATCCCAGTATTTATTTCTCTTAATCCAGCTTCCTCAATTACATTCAATTTCAGATGACTACCTATTATTTCTGCTGTCTGATTAGCCCTCATCAAATCAGATGAAAATAACGTAAATTCATCAACATTTATCTCTTTTTTTAATCTCTCACCAACTAAATTGGCCTGCTTTCGCCCATAATAAGTCAGTGGAGTATCTGTCCAGCCCCCAGATAAATTGTTAATATGATGTTCTGATTGACAATGCTGAACTATAATTATTTTCCCCATCATCTTACCTCCATTATTATGTAGAAACTTTTTAGCATGTCTGCTAACGTTTCCGTGTTTACGACGTCCCTGAACCGGACCCCATAGATAGACCGTCTTGGCGGAACGTCGTTCCCGGTGAAGGGATGTGGTGCGCTGATCTTTCCCTCAAAACGTACCCGCCCGCACCTCCTGTAAACACGCTGTTAGGTGATCGTACGAGTTTACAAAATTTAGGCATAATAATTAAATAAACCATTGTTTTTCCGTCATCTTTCAAAGTCTTCTTTAAAACATGTATGATTAGTATTTCTTCTATTGCTGATATTTTAGTATGCAACTAAGATAACAAATTCACCAACAATCTTATGATTTGAAAAGAATCTATTCTTCAACTAATTGAATTTCAAAACTCTCAGCAATTACTTCTAGAAAAGCTTTGCTAGTTTCATCCCAGTTGATAAACACAAAATGCCTCATTGTGTCTTCTTCACAACTCATTTCTGACACTGAATATATCATCATTCCTTTTGATTCATTTCTTCTTACTTTACTTGTGCCAAAAAAAGTAAACTTAAGCAAATCTCCATTACAGCCTCTAATGAATATTTCCACTTCTTCTTTTCTTTCAATAATCTCTTCGATAATTCCGTCATGTAATCTGTAATCACCTATATGTTGAATAAACTTTTCTTCACTCATGTAGTCCTCCAATGAATATTTTCTTTGGAAACAATAATTTTACAGAATCTAACCTAGGTAGTATGTCACCTAACGTCTCGCATTTGCGACGCCTTCGAACTGGACACCTAAGGAATACCCCCTTGGCGGTGCTCGCATCCAGTGAGAAGGTGTGGTGCTGACCCTGCTCCAAAAACGTGCTTCCAGCGCATTTATGCAAATGTATTGTTATGTAAAGTTGTCCCCATTGACCCGTAAGGAATACCCTTATAATTTATCAGTTTATTTATTCTTAATTTATTTAATAAGCTACTCGCTTCTTTGATAATTAAGCATAACACCAATATATTTAAATCTACAACCTTTTCAGTAGCTGACTTTCTAATTTCATTATATTCTTTTCTAGTATACATAAATCTTGTCTTTCTTCAATTCCTGTCCATACTTTATCTAAAATAATTCGATTTATAAAATCATACTCAACATTTATTCCTGCAATTTGACTATAACCTTCTAAAACATTATCTATAACATCTATTGGAATCATGTAAAAATCTATAGCTGGATCGGCCCAACCTGCATCACCCCAATCAATAATAGATAATAATTGATCATTATTCGTACATAAAAAATTAAACTCATTAGTATCACCATGGACAAAACATTTCTTATAAGAAAAAGTTTTATCTTTATATTTACTTTCTACTAGCTCTAACAAATATAAAGATTTGCTGTCATTATTAAGCAAACTCTTAATTATCATATCTTTTGTGTAGTCTCTGTCAGGATTATCAAGCCACCCTTTTGGGTCATCACAGTTTTTAATATTGGTATGCAATTTCCCAAGTTCAAAACCTATTTCCTTCCATGTATTACAATATTGCAAATATTCATCTATTTCACCAAGAGTGAATCCATGAATCCTTTCCCAAATAGAATATGTTTTGTTTAGTATCATATAGGAATTATCAAAGCAAACTAATTCTGGTGTTTTTATTCCATTTACCTTAGCCAATGGGGCTGCTACAGATTCAGTAAAGGCGTCTGAATTTGCTTCTGGATGATCTGTAGGAATCCTTAAAATAAAATTCGGTGTTGCATATATTTCATTTGCAATACCATGGGTAATTAGTTTAACAAATGGTTCATTTATTTGATTCTTATTTAAAATCTTACGAATAACAGTGTCCATATCTTTCATCTCCAATTCTAACTCTAAAACGTAATTATACTTATCTAAGCAAATTGATTGCAAATTTTATTATTGCTAAATTCAAGCTTTATTAAAGACTTTAAAATAAAAACTCCAGAAAACCTACCCTAGCAAACAATGGGGACAGTTTTATATAACGTCTCGCATTTGCGACGCCTTCGAACTGGACCCCAAAGGGATACCCCCTTGGCGGTGCTCGCACCCAGTGAGAAGGTGTGGTGCTGAACCCGCCCCGAAACGTGCTTCCAGCACCTTTATGCAAATGCATTGTTCGTATAATAGGTTCATAACCAGTTTAATCTGGATATGAACTTTTTTATTTTAGTATTGTATTTTATACTTAAGACAAACCCGGGTGATAGAACGTATGCATTGTTGGGACATTGATCCCGTCGCATAAACTGTTCAAGCCCAAGCAATCTTCATATCTCGATTGAGCTGGTTGGGTTTCGAACCCGAATCACTGCGCGAACCTGAGAAGGAGCCTTTGCTAGGGTCACCGGTAAAAAAGGAGGAATTTTATGTATCAACCTGTTTTAAGTATTGATGTTTCTAAATCAACTAGTTATGCTACTACATTTTTATCCTATGATTCACCATATCAAAAACCTTTTTCTTT
>NZ_FMUS01000054.1 GCF_900101495.1 Alkaliphilus peptidifermentans DSM 18978 | reverse complement strand
TTCATATCCATACCTCCCCTATACTCTAATATTTTTTAATAATATCCGGTACATCGCTTAATACTAGCCTTCCGTATACATCTTCATTTACTGTAATTACTGGTGCTAAACCACAGGCCCCTATACATCTTGTCGCTTCTAATGTGAATTTTCCATCCTCTGATGTTTTTCCTACACCTGTCTTTGTCAATTCGCTTATTTTGTCTAGAATAGGCTGTGCATTTCTTACATAACAGGCTGTTCCCATACATACTCCGATAACAAACTCACCCCTTGGTTCTAGGGTAAACTGGGAGTAAAAGGTTACTACTCCATAGATTTCGCTTAATGATATCATTAGTTCATCTGATACCACTTTTTGTACCTCTAGGGGCACACATCCGAAAATCTTCTGGGCTTCATGCAGTACTGGCATTAGAGCTCCTTTTTTTCCTTTATTTTGCCGAATTACTTCCCTCAACTTTTGAAAATTTTCTTCTGTTAATTGATTCTTTGCCATAATGTCCCTCCTTGTTACAATTTTCTAAGACTTTTTATATGTTATTTTTTTAACTAATAATATTGCCGTTCTAGTTTATAATACAATAAGCAACTTTGACTTTAAAATTAATAATGCTGATAGTAAGCATGTTAGTTATTTATTATATCTATACTTATAAAAACAAATACATTAATTATTAGTAATTTAATGTTAAACATAAATGAAATTTGTTATTTTATTAACTATAAAAAAAGCATTTTTTTCGTTAATTATCTATGGATAAAATGCTTTTGTTTAAGTTCTGAAGGAACTTTACACGTAATAAAAAAAAGACCTCTTATCTATTATTTAACTTTTTCAATAAGAAAAATTAGAAATAGAAATAGTAAGGTCTCTATTAATTAGATTCTATCATTTAATTTTCATTTCAACTTAAAAGGATATACAGCTTTATCTAAAATTCCTGCCACATAAGAAATAAGCACTCCATAATTAACCATCGGAACTACTGCTTTTTTTGCTGTATCTATTCTATAAATCATTTCCTGTCTATTCAGCATACAGGAACCACAATGCACTATTAAGCTGTATTCTTCTAGATTATTGGGAAAGGCTGTACCAGTAACCCAATTAAAATTTAATTTCTTTCCTGTAATTTTTTCCAGCCACATAGGGATTTTAACTGTTCCTATATCATCCTTTTGTCTATGATGGGTACAGGCTTCTGCAATAAGAATCTTTGAGCCTTCCTGCAGCCCTTCTATGGTTTTGACTCCATCAATGAGATATTTTAAATCCCCTTTATGATTGGCAAATATAATTGAAAAGGAAGTAATGGGAGTATCATCAGATATTTGTTCATTTACTTCTTTGAAGGCTTGAGAGTCAGTAATAATAAGCTTAGGGGGATTTTTTAAGTGCCTTATAGTTTCAGCTACTTGGTTTTCTCTACATATTGCCATGAAGGCTCCTTTATCTAAAATTTCTCGTATTACCTGAACCTGAGGTAATATCATTCTGCCTTTAGGAGCAGCAGAATCAATAGGAGTTACTAACAACACCATTTCTCTAGGATTTACCAGTCCATCCAATAATGACTTTTCCTCAAATGTAGGCGCAATTTCAATAATTATATTCTTTAATTCATCAATTCCCTCTTTCAATTTAGCACTGGTTTTTACAATAGGGATATTATCTTCTAGATTATATACTGGTTCATCTGAGTTTCCTTTTAAATCAATTTTATTTTCAACAATAACCATTGGAATATTCTTACCCTTTAATAAATCAAGTAACTCTATCTCCCACTTACTTAAACCTGTCCTGTGATCTACGACTATAATAGCTACATCAGTTTTATTAATTACCTCTTTTGTCTTTTGAACTCGCAATTCACCAATATTACCTTCGTCGTCTATCCCGGCAGTATCAATTATAAGGACAGGTCCAATGGGAAGAATCTCCATTGATTTATAAACTGGATCTGTAGTTGTACCTGCTACATCAGAAACTAGAGCTATATCTTGATCCGTCAGTGCATTTATAAGACTTGACTTTCCAGCATTTCTTCTGCCAAATATGGCAATATGAAGTCTATTTCCTCTTGGAGTCTGATTCATTGTATCCCCTCCTTATTTGGAAGCTTTAAATATTTCGGTAGCTTTCTATTTGAATTTTTAACAGCTTCAAGGGCTGATTCTATGTCTATCATGTTTTTATTTTTATATAACTGATAACTAGTTCTGTATTTTTCAGGAGTTGATATAAGCATAATGGTGTTGGCACCAACCTCTAAGGCTTTTCTTTGTCCATCGGGGTCAATTGAAGCCAATGCAGTTGTAGCTGGTAAAAAAACGTTTTTACAAACTATTCTAGTTACTGCTATCGCCTTTAAAGTCATTTCGACACTGCCGGTGGGTAGATCTTCATATGGCGTACCAGGTGCAGGAATAAACGGGCCTATTCCAATCATGTGGATACCCATTTCCTTAAAATACAAAATGTCTTCTGCTATATCTTCTATCTTTTGGCCTGGTAAACCAATCATATTTCCTGAACCGTTAACATAGCCTAATTCCTTCAGCCATTTAGCACATTGTATCCGTTGATCATAATCATTATCTGGATGAATAGACTCAAAGATTTTTCTATTGGTTGTTTCAATCTTTAATAGAAAATTATTGGCACCAGCCTCCCTCAGTAATAGATAGTCAAAACGACTTCTTTCACCAATACTGAGAGTAATTCCCATTTTAGTTACCTTTTTAATTTTTTTCAATAATCCACATAGCATTTCGGTATCATAATAATCATCTTCACCTGATTGCAGTATTACTGTTCTTATACCCATTTCAACCAGCTGATGAACAGCCTCCATTATTTCATCTTCATCCATACGGTACCTATGAGGTAGATCACATCCCTTACGAATACCACAGTAATTGCAGCTTTTCTTGCAATAGTTGGAAAATTCAATAGCTCCTCGAATCTCTACTATATCACCGACAATCTCTTTTCTTAATCTATCAGCTACTGAGTAAAGGGTCTCAATCTCTTTTGGTTCTTCAGTATTCAACAATACCACTATATCATCCTTTGTGAGTTCATGGCCCATTTCAATTTTATTCATTATTACTTGAAAAGCAGTGGATAATTTTGCTTTCTTTAAGGATTCCATTAATCCTAGAAGCTTTCTAACTCTGTATGGATATATATTGTATTTAATTTTAATTTTCTCTAAAATTCTTTCAGCTGTTATTTTGTTTACTTCTTCTAAAGCAATAGAGGTGCTGCATATAGACCCATATTGACTTGGTGTAGGAACAAGATCTACTTCAATATGATTATCCCTTATTATTGAATCTGCTTTTAACATCTCTGTTGTTGTTCCACACACAATTATAACCTTTTGATTGTCATTATTCATTGGTAGCCTCCTTACCTATATTGTTTAGAAGAACAAATCTCTTTTCCCTTTTTCTGTTTCCTTTAATTTATCTATAGTTTCTTTTTTTATCTTATCATTTAAAATTTCCTCCAGAGCATTTTCCAGTAGCTCATTTCCAACTTTACATAATTCATTATTACCATAATCCAGCAAATGCTCTTTAAAGGTTAATATAGCATTGGATTGACAAAACTCATGGATTTCTGCTCCTTTTGCCAGCTCCATAAAGGCTTCACCTGTTCTATTGGCACGATAACAGGCAGTACAAAAGCTTGGAAGATGCCCTTGTTTACATATAACCTGTAATACTTCATTAAGACTTCTTCCATCACTTGTTTCAAATTGCTCTGCTTCCTCATCATTAAAGTGATATCCACCGGGGTTAGTTTTGGATCCGGCTGATACCTGAGAAACACCAAGATTAAATAGCTCATCCCTTAATTCTGCCGGTTCTCTAGTGGATAGAATAATACCTGTATAGGGCAATGTTAATCTATATACTGCAATAATTTTTTTGAACTCTACATCGGTTATATTATAGGGTGTTTCTTCCAGTACTGTATTAACAACAGGTCTTAGCCTGGGCACCGATATTGTGTGGGGGCCTACATTAAATTCCGCTTCCAGATATTGAGCATGCATTAATGTGGCCAATACATCAAACCTGTAATCATATAGACCAAGTAATGTGCCTATTCCAATATCATCAATTCCTGCCTCAAAGGCTCTATTAATAGCTAATAAACGATAATCATAGTTCTTTTTCAGTCCCGATGGATGCATTTTTTTATAGGTTTCTCTATGATAGGTTTCTTGAAAAATTTGATAAGTTCCTATCCCTGCCTCCTTTAACAATCGAAAATCCTCAACTGACATAGGAGCAGCATTAACATTAATCCTTCTTATATCAGTAGTATCATAAATAGCCTTTAATGATTCAGTTATGTGCTTGATGTTGGTTTTTCTTGTATCCTCACCACAAACCAATAAGATTCTTTTATGCCCTTGATTTACTATTTCCTGTGCTTCATATATGGTTTCGTCAACATTTAAAGTCCTTCTGTTGAGGTTTTTATTGGATACCTTAAAGCCGCAATATAGGCAGTTGTTTGTACATTCATTACTTGTATAAAGTGGAGCGAAAACAACAATACGTTTTCCATAAATATTGTTTTTCACTTCACTGGCTGCCTGAAATAATTCTGACAGTAAAGAAGCGTCCTCTATCTGAAGTAAAGCAGATGCCTCCTCCAATGAAATACCTTTAGCCTCTTTACCTTTTTGAATAATGTCTTGAATATATCTTGCTTCAACTTTTTTACCTGCCTCAATTATTTCTTCTATTTTTACTTCATCTATAATTTTATTGGTATCCATTATATTACCTCCTTATTTCTTAGTTAAAGCACTTTTAACAGTCACCCCTGTTATTCTTCCTAATTTCCCAGTAAGTCCTCCAATATCGTCGGTTGTACCATCTATTATGATGGAAATAATTGATAATCCCTTTTCTTTATATGGTATTCCCATTCTACCGACAATCATTTCAGCATATTCACTTAGTAGATTATTAACATCTTGTACCTTATTCTTGTCTTCTACAATAATTGCTACAACGCCAATTCTTTTTTCCAATTCTACACCTCCATGATGAGCAAGAGCATTTCATGCGTAATTATCTATGGATAAAATAATGAACTTCCAATTAAAAAATAAAATGCTTTCCCAAAAAGTAGGAAAGCATTTAATATCGTTAAAGCCTTACTTACCTTTTGCGCAGATTTTCTTTGCAATCAGTGGTTTTTTATGTCCTTCTATTGAAATTGTTCAACAGTCAGATTTATTTTATTATGTTGCTTATTAGTTTTAATTACCATCTATTGATTTACTGGATATTTTTCTCGCTTTACATAGTGGGTATGAAGAAGCTCATGGGCCTTATGGCTGTTTGGTTTTTCTAGGAATTCTTTATAAAGATTTAATATAGCCTCATTTTTATGTGCCTTTCTTTCCCTCATTTTTTTATCTTCTTCATATAGAGCCTTAGCACGCTCAACTCTAATATCCAAATCCATTTTTACCTTAGCAGATACATGGGGTTGTCCACCACCCGTTACGCATCCACCACTACAGCCCATTATTTCAATGAAGTGATATTCCTTATCACCAGACTTAATCATATCTATCACCTTAGCTGCATTGGCGGTTCCATGTATAACAGCTATTTTAAGAGCTTTACCACCAAGTGTTATATCAGCCTCTTTAATTCCTTCTATTCCTCTTACTTTAGTATATTCAATATCTTCTAAGTCACTATTTTCTAATATATCTGCAACACTTCTTAGGGCTGCCTCCATAACGCCGCCAGTAGCTCCAAATATAACACCTGCCCCTGCATAACCACTGAGCTCTTCATCAAATCTGCCATCCTCCAGCTTATTAAAGTCAATTCTCGCCTGCTTAATCATTTTGGCAAGCTCTCTTGTGGTGATAACAGCGTCTACATCCTGAAGTCCGTTTACGTTTAATTCTGGTCTAGCTGCTTCTGTTTTCTTTGAAGTACAGGGCATTACTGCAACAACATAAATACTTCTTGGGTCAATGCTTTGTTTTTCAGCATAGTAGGACTTCAACAGAGCTCCCATCATTTGTTGCGGCGACTTACATGTTGATAGATTTTCTAAAAACTCTGGATAGTTATATTCACAAAAGCGTACCCATCCAGGCGAACATGAAGTAATCATTGGAAGAACTCCATTGTTCTGAATTCTATTTAGCATTTCATGTCCTTCTTCCATAACAGTAAGGTCTGCTGCGAAGCTAGTATCAAAAACCTTATCAAATCCTATGCGTTTAAGAGCACTTACCATTTTACCGGTTACTCTTGTTCCTATAGGTAGTCCCATTTCTTCCCCAAGGGCAGCTCTAACTGCAGGGGCTGTTTGCACAACCACATGAATATTTGGATCATCTATAGCATCCCAAACTCGTTCAATATCTTCCTTTTCCCTTAGGGCTGCAACTGGACAGGATACTATACATTGTCCACAATAAATACAGGGTGCATCTGCCATTGATTTTTTAAAGGCAGGTGCTACTTCAGTTTTAAAACCTCTATTGGTGAATTCAAGTATGCCAATTTTTTGAGCATCCTTGCATACACTAACACATCTGCCACATAGTATACATTTACTATTATCTCTAACAATGGAGTCAGATTTTGTATCAATTGTTGAGATGGTCTTCTCTCCATCATATGGAATCTCATCGACATTTAATTCTTCTGCTAAGCTTTGAAGCTCACACTTTCTATTTCTAGAACAGGTTAAGCATTCTCTATTATGATTTGAAAGTATAAGTTCAAGGGTTGACTTTCGCACTTCCCTTAGGCTCTTTGTATTGGTTTTTACCGTCATACCTTCAGCAACAGGTAAAACGCAAGAGGCTTGAATATTTCTATAGCCCTCCACTTCTACCATACAAATTCGACAGGCCCCCACCTCATTAATTCCCTTTAGATAACATAAGGATGGAATTTCTACTCCAGCTGCTCTAGCTGCTTCTAATACTGTATAATTATCAGGTACTTCTATTTTTATACCATCGATGGTCAAGGAAACATTCGCCATAATCTAATCTCCTCTTCTTTATCTTATTTTTTTACAATTGCTTTAAATGGACACTTTTCAACACATGCGCCACACTTAATACATTTCACAGTATCTATCCAATGATTTTCTTTTTTCTCACCTATAATTGCATCTACAGGGCAAGCCTTTTTACAAAGGGTACAGCCTTTACAATCATCTGTAATTGAATAGTTTAAAAGTGATTGACAAACACCAGCAGGGCATTTTTTGTCGTTTACATGGGCTTCATATTCATGTCTAAAGTAATGAAGTGTTGATAATACTGGATTTGGTGCTGTTTGTCCGAGTCCACATAAGGATGCGGATTTTATTGTATCGGCTAATTTTTCTAACCGCGTCAGATCTTCCGGTTCACCTTTACCTTCTATTATTCTATCTATGATTTCCAGCATTCTTTTTGTACCGATTCTACATGGGGCACACTTTCCACAGGATTCATCTACTGTAAAGTCTAAGAAGAATCTAGCAATGTCTACCATACAGTTGTCTTCGTCCATTACAATCATTCCGCCTGAGCCCATCATCGATCCAAGTTCTATAAGATTGTCATAGTCTATTGGTGTATCTAGATACTCAGATGGAATACATCCTCCTGATGGTCCTCCTGTTTGTACTGCCTTGAAGGCTTTACCGTTTGGTATTCCTCCCCCTACTTCGTAGATTACTTCTCTTAGGGTTGTTCCCATTGGTATTTCCAATAGTCCTGTATTATTTATCTTTCCACCTAGGGCAAACACCTTTGTTCCTCTGGATTTTTCTGTTCCTATTCCTGCAAACCAATCGGCTCCATTTAGTATGATTTGTGGTATGTTGGCATAGGTTTCTACATTGTTTAATAATGTTGGCTTATCCCATATTCCTTTGTGTGCTGGGAATGGAGGTCTTGGTCTTGGCATTCCTCTCTTGCCTTCTATTGAATTGATTAGTGCTGTCTCTTCTCCACATACGAAGGCTCCTGCTCCTAATCTAATTTCTAAATCGAAATTAAAGTCTGTTCCAAAAATATTCTTTCCTAGTAAGCCTGATTTTCTAGCATCTTCTATAGCTATTTGTAAACGCTTTACGGCAATGGGGTACTCTGCACGTATATAGACATAGCCCATATCTGCTCCTACTGCATAACCTGCTATTGCCATTGCTTCTACTATAACATGGGGGTCTCCCTCTAGCACTGAACGATCCATAAATGCTCCAG
>NZ_FMUS01000055.1 GCF_900101495.1 Alkaliphilus peptidifermentans DSM 18978 | reverse complement strand
GAAGGGCAAAAAATCCACTTGCAATACCACCACTTAATGCCTGAATCTTTATAGGGTAGGGAGGTGTACCATCAATAGACTTCAAAATAGCCATGGCTTCATCTATAGCCATATTTGATTCCACAAATTTTCTTGAAAAGTCATTTACTTCAGCAATTTTATTAAGGTTAATAACCCTCTTATTAACTCTTTTTACATATGTAATCATATCATTAAGATCTTCACCATCGGTATCAACTGATATAAAAATTCCTGTAAGGGTGACATAGGCTTCAACATAAGGAAAATTTCTCGATCGACATATTCTAATAATGGTGTCTTCAACCCTATAGGTTTCAGCACCACTCCGTAACATAATCTCTGCTGCATAAATCGCCATAACCAGCAATTTTTTTTGATTAACGACACTCATAAAAGCACCTCCAAAATACTAATATTATACCAAATATATGTCTATTATAGTATTCTTTTTATTAAAAAATGCTTGTAAAAAGGATATGTTAAGCAAATACTATATATTAAAGAATTATAACTTGTAATATTTTAGAAAAAAATCTATAATAATGTTATGTCAAAAATCGATAAAGCCGAAGGGAGAAGTGGTTATGAATTTTGAATTTTTGAAGAAAGCTGACCCTGAAATCTATGAAGTTATCCAAAAAGAAACAAAAAGACAGCAGGGTAATATTGAACTGATTGCATCTGAAAACTTTGTTACTGAAGAAATAATGGAAGCAATGGGGAGCCAACTAACAAACAAATATGCAGAAGGCTATCCTGGTAAGCGTTACTACGGTGGCTGTGAAGAAGTGGATGTTGCAGAGGATTTAGCACGAGATCGTTTAAAAAAGCTTTTTAATGCAGAACATGCCAATGTTCAACCACATTCAGGAGCAAATGCAAACATAGGAGTATACTTTGCTATTTTAAAACCAGGTGATACTGTTCTTGGAATGAATTTATCCCACGGGGGCCATTTAACCCATGGAAGCCCTGTAAATATATCAGGTACATATTATCAATTTGTTGACTATGGAGTAGATAAAGAAACACAAGTGATTGACTATAATGAAGTGGAAAGAATTGCAAAGGAAACTAACCCTAAGCTAATAGTTGCTGGTGCCAGCGCATATTCTAGAATTATAGATTTCAAGAGATTTAGAGAAATTGCTGACAAGGTAGGGGCTTATTTAATGGTTGATATGGCCCACATTGCAGGCTTAGTAGCTGCAGGCTTACACCCTAACCCATGTGAATATGCTGATTTTGTTACAACAACCACCCACAAAACATTAAGAGGACCAAGGGGTGGAGCAATACTTTGTAAAGAAAAATATGCTAAAATGATTGACAAGGCAATTTTCCCTGGTCTACAGGGAGGCCCTTTAATGCATGTTATAGCTGCTAAAGCCGTTGCCTTTAAGGAAGCCTTAAGCCCTGAATTTAAAGGATATCAACAACAGGTTATTAATAATGCAAAGCGACTTGGAGAAGAGCTGGTTAAGCGTGGCTTTGACCTTGTATCGGGTGGTACTGATAACCATTTATTATTGATAGACCTAAGAAATAAAAATATTACTGGAAAAGATGCAGAAAAACTACTGGATGAAGTAGGCATTACAGTTAATAAAAATACCATACCATTTGATCCACAGAGTCCATTTGTAACCAGCGGTATTAGAATCGGTACACCTGCTGTAACTACAAGAGGCATGAAGGAAGAGGATATGGTTAAAATTGCAGAAATTATGGCAACTATAATAGATAATCCAGAAAAATTAAATGAAGCTTCTGAAATGGTAACACAGCTTTGTAGTCAATTTAAGCTATATGAATAGAAATTAGTAACAATTCTTTTGCTTAAGCACTAAAAACACCAACTTTAAATTTGCGTTGGTGTTTTTTTATCCAAAGAAATAAGTAAAATTTAAAGAATTATTTAAATGAAATATGTTATTATTTGTAAATAATAAAAGGATATGTATGGCTTTTGTAGAAATAAAAACAATAATTTAAATTTTTTGGAAATGTAAGTAATCTGTTTTAGCTTCTAGAAAGTTTAATGAAATAATGAGTATTTTATGCACCAAAAATGAAGGTGGATAGATGATATGGATTTCAGAATAAAAAGAGTCTCAGGTAATCTTATAGTTACATTCCCTTATTCAATGGAAGTAGTGAAAGAAATTAAGGGTCTGGGAGGTGGAAAATGGGATCCAGATCTAAAATACTGGAAATTTAAATATTCAAAGGATATATATAATAGGTTAGAAGCTATAGGTAAAAAGTTTAACAACTTTTCTAAAACGACAAATACATATGAAAGTATTCCTATTCCATTTTCTGAGAAAACAACTGAGTTTATTAATACTTTAAAGCTAAAAGGCTATAGCAAAAATACTATTAAGTCTTACAAAGGCCACCTTTTGAAGTTCTTTCAATATATCGACTATGATTTATTGAAAATTAATAGCCTTTGGGTGAAAAAATATACTTTACATTTATTAGACTCAAATGGATTGTCCCATTCCTATGTAAACCAAGCAATTAATTCAATTAAGTTTTACTTTCAATATATAACAGAGGATATAGAAAGTATTGACAAAATAATTAGACCTAAGGTTGAAAAGAAGTTACCTCAAATTTTAAGTGAAATAGAGGTAAAGAAAATATTTGATGTTACTACTAATCCTAAGCATAAGCTGTTATTAATGTTGACTTACTCTGCAGGATTAAGGGTAAGTGAAGTAATTAACCTTAAGTTAACAGACATTGACAGTGACAGGATGCTTTTAAAAGTATGTCAAGGTAAAGGCAGAAAAGATCGCTATACATTATTATCTTAAATTGTTCTTAAGGAATTGAGGGATTACTACAAGAGATATAGACCAGAGAAATTTATCTTCGAGGGACAGAATAGTAATTCTTTAACTGAAAGAACAGCACAACGCGTTTTTAAGAACGCGATTATAAAGGCTGGTATTAATAAGGATGTAGGAATCCATTCATTAAGACATTCATTTGCAACTCACCTATTGGAAAATGGCACAGATTTAAGATATATACAAGAACTTTTAGGACATAATTGTTCAAAGACAACAGAAATTTATACCCATGTTTCAAAAAAATCGTTAACAAAGATAATGAGTCCAATGGACAGACTTTGAAAAGTAACCTATAAGTAATATATACGACACATCGCCAGATATAACATCTATACATTTATATATACGACACTGTCGTAGATTTGGTAGTTGTACGACATACCAACCGCGGGGACTCCCGGGCTCCAGCCGTCGGGAGCATTGGAGAAACTAGCTACGATTGCTAGTACTCATATGTTGAAAAACATGAAGGAAGAGTTATTTATATAGAATGATAATAAGAGGTGTTAAGAATGACTATTAAAGATATTCCTCCTTGGGAGCTATTACAAAAGAAAATGACATGGGAACAACTAAAATTCATACATAATAAAAAAGTTTTGGATTTTGGAAGTGGAAATGGTATGACAGCTGATCATTTTGCTATAGATAATGATGTTATAGCAATTGAGCCAGATGAAAAGATGCTTTGGGATAGATTCGCAGAAAATGATTATATACAAATAAAAGGAGACAATAGGGAGCTTAAGAATTTTGAAGATGAATCATTTGATGTGATATTATGTCACAATGTGTTTGAGTATGCAGGTGAAAGAGAAAAAATTATTAAAGAATTTTCAAGGATATTGAAGACCAATGGCTATCTTTCTATTTTAAAACATAATAGGGCTGGAAGAGTTATGCAGATGGTAGTGTTATTGAATAATTTTGAACATGCCTATAAATTATTAGAAGGTAAGAATGGAAATTCACAACAGTTTGGTAAAATTAACTACTATGAAGATACAGAAATATTAGAATGGTCAGATAAATTTAAAATAGAAAGAACTCTGGGTATGAGAACGTTTTGGGATTTACAGCAAAATCAAGAAATTCATAAAGATAAAACATGGCAAGAGCAGATGTTGAAAATGGAATTGCTGGCAAGTGAATTGGAAGAATATAAAGCCATAGCATCCTTTCATCATGTTATTTTACGAAAAAAGTAATGAAAGGTATAAGCATAATATTTATTTCTCATTCTTCTTATAATGCGTAATATTATATATAGATTTGTCCAGCCTTGACTCCGCCGTGCGGCTGGACCGGTTGGTACATCGCACAACAATGTTTTTGCGGAAGGTGCTGGTAGGCACGTTTTTAGGGAAAGGTCAGCGCACCACATCTCTTCACCGGGAACGAAGTTCCGCCAAGGGGTCAGACTTTAGGGTCCGGTTCAGAGACGTCGCAAACACGAAACGTTACCAGACACATCAACTGGGGTTATACATAGTAGATAATTTGTTGTGATTGAAATAAACAAGATAGGACTAGGCTTCGTAATGAGTTTTTAAGGTTGGGGTTTGAAGGTTAATAAAACTTGTCGGGGTAGGGCTTGAGGGTTTCGATTTATTAGGGTCAGCACTTTCGGGTGTCGGTGTAAGAAACAAAAATTTTACTCGGAATTATGGTAAAATATAACAAGGTGCATTTGCAAAGATATATTTCGATTACATATAATAAATGACCTAAATACCAAATAGTATTATTGATTTTATAAAATGATTTGATTGCTAGAGTAAGTATACAGAGTCGATTTATTAGGGTCAGTTCTTACTGGTGTCGGAGAAAAGAAAAAAACAAGATAGTGTGATAAAGAGTTTGGGTGTTCTTATTTATATATATACAATAGAAGGTATTAAATGATTTTTTTGTCGAGGTAGAAAATTTACTGCTAGATGCATCTGGTAACACAATGTTTGCAGAAGGTGCTAGTAGGCACGTGTCAAGGGAAAAGTCAGAGCACCACATCCCCTCGCCGGGAACGAAGTTCCGCCAAGAAGGTCAATCTCTGAGGTCCGGCTCAGAAACGTCGCAAACACCCGTCCGTTATACAACATTGGCATAATCATTTCAGGGTGGATTACTTGGGTCTTAATTAAAACAGATAGCTAGTATATTTAGATTATTTAGTTCTTTTGGGAGGTATAGGCATGAAGAAAAAGAGCATTATTTTAGCCGTATTATGCGTTGTCTTAGTAATATTTTATATTAAATTAACAGATCGCAAAAACGTGAATATTCTTAATGAATTAGAAGGTGAAATCTATTATCTTATGAAGGATGATGATCATATTTCAAAACTATATAAGTCCGATGCTAACCTTAAAAATAAAACTCTAATTTATAGTCATAAAGGAAAAGGGATGACATCATCAGGGGGGTCTAATGATAATATAATTGATTTTAGATATTATACTGAGAGTAAGAAGATTGAATTCGAGGCTATGCATAATGGCGAATGGTCTATTTTTGAACTATCAATGGATGGATCAGAACCTAAATATCTTCGTAAAGCAAAAGAAATAAAAATAGATGATAAATATAGAGTTTTTAATGTTGATGTGGATTATATCAATCTAGTTAGCGAAAATTTTTATATACATGAGAAGAATGATTCAATATTTATTAACATTGAGGGTAAAGATAAATGCATTTTAAAATATAGTGGTTTTGTAAGAAGTGATATATCTGGTGCAACAGGGTATACACCGCAAGGACTTTCACCTGATGGTAAATTCTTAGTATATGGTACTACAGGTAGCACAGGGTTTGGATTTCTTCTAGGGGAATACAAAAGATTTATAATTAATTTAGATACTAAGGAGTATACAGAGTATATTAATTCCCAAAGTATACAATGGGTGATTGAAAAGTAGTGAGAAAGGGATTTCAGAATAAGGGTTTTATTGAGTTAGGCTTTGTAGCTGATTACGCCAAAGTCGCATAACAGCGTGTTTTCAACACAACTGGAAAACGATAGGATTGTTGCGTCGTAAACACGCAGAACGTTATATGAAATGACTATATCGGAGCTATTCTTTGGAGTTTAATTATTAGAAATCGATTTAAAAAGGTACATATTTCCGAAAAAGTATATTAAATTTGAAGGAGAATTTATATGAGAGGATTATTTTTGTATGGATTAGGCTGTACGAATGAAATATGGAAAGAAATGAAAAGCTATTTATTTAATATGGATATCACATATGTCGAATATCCACACGAGATAATAAAAGAAGCTAAAAGTACATCAGATATAGCAAGCTGGGTTTTTGATAAGTACAGACATCAAGATTATGATTTTATAGTTGGTCATAGTATGGGTGGAATAATTGCTTTAGAGTTAGTTTCTAAATTTGAAATGCAGAGTGATAAAGTCATTTTTATTGAATCAAATATAAAATCCGCGGGAGCATTTTATAGGAACTTATTAATGCCAAAAAACATGGAAGAATACGGCGAGAAAGTTACTAGAATGATTAAAAGAGAAATTGAATATTATACAGGTAGTTTAATAGAGTCATTACAGGAAAATTTCGATTACTCAGAATACATAAAAGGCACAGAAAGCAATATTTTTGGAATTTATGGCGATCGAGGTGTAAAAAATTATACTAATAGAATTATAGACTTAAATTTAGATGATGAGATTTTAAGTAGAATAAAGTTCTATTTTATTGAAGAGTCATGTCATATGCCTATGATTGAAAACCCATCTGATTTGTATTTATCTATCAAAGATATTTTATGTGAAACTTAAAAACAATGTAAAACTAAAATGAAATAATATACAGTATCAATATTTGAGGATAGTTGTGGAAGTGAAAGGTGTCGTCACTCCATATAACAGCATGTTTACGGGAGGTGCTGGTGGGCACGTTTTGAGGGAAAGATCAGCGCACCACATCCCTTCACCGGGAACGAAGTTCCGCCAGGGCGGTCTATCTTTGGGGTCCGGCTCAGGGACGTCGTAAACACGGAGACGTTATGCGACAATATATAACTTTTAGGGAGGAACATAATGTGGAAAATTTTTTAGCAGTTTTAGCTGCACTAATGCCAATAGTAACTATTATTCTGACTGTAATTCTAAAAGAGAAATTTACTGATAAAGTATATTCAAATTGTAAACCATATAATAAATATAGGGGCAATTGGGTTCTCAATACACTTACTTGGTTAGTTTATAATATACTTGTATTTGAAATAGGTATACTTGTACATTTTGGTATATTGTTATTAATTCTAAATATGAAGTTTTATTTTGATAGCCTATTAATGATTTTTACTGCTATGATAATTGTTGAGTCGCTGTTATTAGCGTTTTATTTATATAAAACGAGCAAAAACAAGTTAATAGCAAATAATCTCGAATCGTTTAAAAAAGCTAGAAACCTTTTATTAACTATAAATTTTCCTATGTCAGCTATGTTTACGATTGGAATTTTGTACGTTATAGGATTTTATTTAGACAAAAGTATATCAATCGGTTTATTTTTTATTGTCTCGAGTATAACTTTAACTATAATAGGAATGAGTTACTCAAAAAATTTTTACATAAGATATTTACCAAAGTTCAAATTTATAGTAATTTTGACTGATGGTACTAGTATTGAGTGTGATGAGATAACAGAAATAAAAGATAAACTTATTATAGAAAAAAATATATCAACAAATAGTTGTAAAAAACAGCAGTTTATAGAAAAATCATTAACAGATATAAAATGGATTGAAGCAGAAGTTGAACTTGCTGAAATATGAAAATAACAGTCAATCGTCGCATAACAATGTGTTCACGGGAGGTGCGGGCTGCACGTTTAAAGGGAATGGTCAGCGCACCACATCCCTTCACCGGGAACGAAGCTCCGCCAAGACGGTCTAACTTTAGGGTCCGGCTCAGGGACGTCGTAAACACGGAGACGTTATAGGAAATAGTGATATCGGAGATTTTATTTGGGGTCTATTGAAAAGAAGAGATAGTACACAATAGTAAGAAAGTGCGTAACAATAACTATACATATTTAAGGGGTGAATAAATGAGTTTTATAAGATTGGAAACAGAACGTTTGATTATACGTGACCATATAGTTAGTGATTTGGATACTCATCATCAGCTATTTTCAAATTCAAAAATCATGTATTACCTTCAAGATTTAAAGACTCATACAATAGATGAATCAATGAAGAACCTTCTATTAGCGATAGAAGAAATTAGCAACAATAATAGGACAAAATATTTTCTAAGAATTGAAAAGAAAGATA
>NZ_FMUS01000056.1 GCF_900101495.1 Alkaliphilus peptidifermentans DSM 18978 | reverse complement strand
AGTTGGCGTTAAATCGTATTCTTTCATAATTTCATGCTTAGGTTTGCCGCTTTCATAGAGTTTTACCATTTGGGCTTTAAATTCATCAGTATAGGTTCTTCTATCTCTTTTAGTCATATAAACATATCTCCTTTAATTTATATTAGTTAAAGTTTACATGACCTTATTTTTATTGTCTAGTTAATTGTAGCCCATCCATTTGCATAAAGGTGCTGGAAGCACGTTTTTAGGGAAAGGTCAGCGCACCACATCTCTTCACTGGGAGCAAGCTCCGCCAGGAAGTGTGTCAAGTCGGTCCGGTTCAATGACGTCGCACCCACGGGAACGTTATACGGCATCTAAGTATATTTGTTTTGTTAATAGAACTAATTTGATAGGAGCGGATTTAGTGAATTTAAGGACAGAAAATTTTAGTATAAGTGAGCTAACTGAAGAAGATGTAAAAGGGATATTAGAAGTGTATAATTCAAACCAAGATTTTCTTTTATCTCATATGGAAAGAAGAGAAGTAAGTGTTGAATGGCTAAGGCAAGAGATTGAAGAAATGAAAAAAGCGAATTTTAAAACCTTAATAGTTAAAGAAAATATTAATGATACTGTAATAGGGTTTATAGACTTTAGCCCAATGGAAGAATGCTATTTATCACTACTTATGGTACACAGTTTATATAGAAGTAAAGGATATGGAAAAGAAATATACGATGAATTTGAGAATTACACTAGAATAATAAATGCAAAGAGAATAAGAATTGACGCTGTTTATAATTACAATAAAGAAGTATTACAATTTTGGGAAAATAGAGGATTTAACGAAATAGAAGAAATCCAGTTGAAGTGGTCAGATAAATTACTGGATGCAATAGTGATGAAAAAGAATGTATAAAAAGAAAAGTAAAACATTGGTTATTAGTTTAAATTTGGATGTATCGACGACCGTATAACAATTCATTTGCATAAAGGTGCTGGAAGCATGCATTTAGGGAAAGATCAGCGCACCACACCTTCTCACTGGGTGCAAGCACCGCCAAGGGGTATTCCTTTAGGGTCTAGTTCGAAGGCGTCGGGAATGGCAGAGACGTTAGGTGACATATGCTTTAATAAATATATTTGGGGGAGATAAAGATGGGAAATATTTTTGCTATTGGTGGTGGCGAAATAAGAGATTTAGAGACTTTAGAAATAGATAAGAAGATAGTTGGTGCGTCATTTCACAATAATTATACATAGAGGAATTTGTTTGTATGGTAGAGAGATTAGAGAGGTGTTTGGCAGTGTCCCTAAAGAGAATTATATAGATTCAATAATTAATGATATTGAAAATTCAAAGAAAGATATACATGAAAACCCTGTTGATACTACTTTAAATCTATGTCGAGTATTATACTATATAAATGAAAATGTTGTCAGTTCAAAACTCGAAGGGGGAAACTGGGGGAAAGGAATGGTTTCACAAGAATATAGAAAAATTGTAGAGGATGCTGTAAAAGTATATAAGAATGAATTAGACCAAATGAACTATAGTGAAGATAGATTAGTTGAATATGCAGATTACATGATAAAAGAGATAAATATATATAAAGATCAATGAGAGCATCACGGTGTTGCAAAGCCGATACATCTTATAACAAGCCATTCCCACAAGGGCGCTAGTGGGCACGTGTTTAGGGTAAGGTCAGAGCACCACACCTTCTCACTGGGTGGCAAGCACCGCCAAGACGGTCTATCTATGGGGTCCAGTTCGAAAGGCGTCGTAAATACGAGAAGTTAGATGACATTTTGTCCAAAAATAAACTCCTTGGTTTTACAAGAAGTTAAAGAACAGCGGTATTTATTTCAAGCCATTGAGTTAATTCATCTTTAGATAAATTACCAGTGGATAATTGAATGATAGTTGTATATGTTTCTTTTTCAGAAGCAACTATTTCATATCCGTTTCTCTGTAGAAAGATATCCATTGCTACTAAAGATATTCTTTTGTTACCATCTATAAAAGGATGATTGTTACATAGATGAAAACCATAGGCAGCAGCCATTTTAAAAATATTATCATGAAGATATGTACTATCAAATGTTGCTCTTGGTTGTTCAAGAGCAGATTCAAGTAGTGATACATCTCTTATTCCTGGACTACCGCCATAAAGTTGAATAAGTTGACCATGGAAAAATAATATAACATCTTTCGGAATAAAAACTATACTACTCACTTTGATAATGCCCTTAAAGTATTTTTATATTTATTGTTGGTTTTATC
This sequence comes from Alkaliphilus peptidifermentans DSM 18978, assembly GCF_900101495.1. Taxonomy (GTDB): domain Bacteria; phylum Bacillota; class Clostridia; order Peptostreptococcales; family Natronincolaceae; genus Alkaliphilus_C; species Alkaliphilus_C peptidifermentans. Next base: position 4,283 of record NZ_FMUS01000056.1, on the reverse strand, counting down.
AAAGCTATTAGTCCATTTTTCAAATTCAGGGTCGTAAGGAGTTAGGACAAAGCCGTCATTTTGTTCAATGATATGAAGTTCAACACCTTCATTCAAATTATATTTTTCCATGAGTTCCTTGGGAATAGTAAACCCAAAACTGTTACCAACTTTTCTTAATCTAGTTGTTTTCATAATTATCACCTCATATATATTATAACATTTGTAATACGTATTATGCAATAGGATAAGATAATTAGTGCTAGAATTAAATGATGATTACAAAACGATCATCTAACATTGTATTTACGGGAGGTGCTGGTTGGCAAGCGTATAGGGAAAGGTCAGCGCACCACATCCCTTCACCGGGAGCGGAGCTCCGCAAAGACGGTCTATCTATGGGGTCCGGCTCAGGGACGTCGTAAACACGGAGACGTTATGTGTCATCTCTATTTAAGTGGAATTTGGTGGTTAAAGCAAGGTGTCAGTTTGGTAAAAAAAGGAAAATTAAAAGATTATCTATACTTATAACATGGAGGTATGTAAATTTGGGAAAAGAGTTATCAGAAATGACGTTAGAAGAACTGTGGGAGTTGTTCCCTATTATTTTAAAAGCACATAGTAAAGACTATAAAAAATGGTATGAGAATGAAAGGCAAAGTCTTTTAGATTGTATTGGCAGAAAAAATATATTAAGAATTAATCATGTAGGAAGTAGTGCGATAGAAGGACTGATTTCTAAGCCTACAGTAGATATTTTATTAGAGATAGACTGTAAAACAAATATTGAACAATTATATAATATACTAATAAATAATGGTTGGATAATGATGGCATCTCAAAAAGAACCATATATGCAAATGTCATTCAACAAAGGATATGCAAAAGAAGGATTTGCGGAAAAGGTATATCATTTGCATGTTCGTTACTATGACAACTGGAATGAATTGTATTTTAGAGATTACCTAATGGAGTGCAAAGAAGCTGCTAATGAATACGGAAAACTTAAATTACAGTTGTTAGAAAAATATAAGAAAGACAGAGATGGATATACAAAAGCTAAATCTACTTTTATTTTGGAACATACGGAAAAGGCAAAGAAAAAATATGTAGATAAGTATAACCCGAAAATGCTTAAAACACCATAAATTTGATATTTCAAAATAGAATAATTATTTAGGTTGTTGTGAATCCAAATAATTCAGAGCTATCGAGACGATCACATAACAGCGTTTTTACGGGAGGTGCGGGCAGGCACGTGTCAAGAGAAAGATCAGCGCACCACATCCCTTCACCGGGAACGAAGCTCCGCCAAGATGGTCTATCTTTGGGGTCCGGTTCAGGAACGTCGTGAAGCCAAGACGTTAGATGACATCTATTAATAGAGTACTCTAGAGTGAGTTTTTTAAAAAATATCAGAACTAATTTAATATAAATAAGGAGCTGAATAGATTAAATTAAGAAATTTTCTACCGTTAATCTTTGCCTTGCCATCAGTTGTCATTGGTGCTGTAGCCATGTATTTAAATAAAATCTCAATAGGTATATGGAGTCAAAATATTGTTGCACTAATAATCTCAGGATTTCTTTCCTATTTATTTTTGAAAGAAAAACCTAAAATTAGTAAAAGAAACTCTTTTGGTTTTATTGTTCCAATAACAATAATTCTCTTATTTCTAACTATATTAATTTCTACATTGTTTGGTAATTTTCCAGTTCCACTGATGGGTTATGGAATTTCTCCAATAATCGGTTATTTTATAGCTATAACATGGTTATTAAAAGTTAACACAAAGGTTTTCAAGCTACAAGCATAGTCATTTGAATGTTTTTTAAGGGATGATGAAGAGGACGGCATATAACAATGCATTTGCATAAAGGTGTTGGAAGCATGTTTTTGGGGCAGGTTCAGCACCACACCTTCTCACTGGGAGCTAAGCTCCTCTATGGGGTATTCCTAAAGGGTCCAGTTCGAAGGCGTCGCAAATGAGGGACCGTTAGTTGAAATCACAATATCGGGGTAGAATGTTGAGGTCAATTGTTTTGTCTGGTGATCTGAACATCAGATATATTCAAGGTGTTTTAAAAGGAGATGACATTACATGAAAAAAATTAGAGCAATCTATATTGGTGATGTTAGATTTGACCAGTGTCCAGTTTTTGAACTAAATATGGAAATGAACTATTTTGAGATGTTAATTGATAAAGAATTTAGATATGAAAAAGAATGTGTAGAGGAAGATGATGATTTTTTGATTTTTACAGTGGAAAATGATAGAGCAGCCTTAGTTGAGAAGTAGGACGCATTCTTTGGATTATGTGACATTGATGGTCGCTGAAAGGAGAGAAAAATGGTAGGCAATTATGAAGTAGTAACTTTATGTGGTAGTACTAAATTTAAAAATGAATTTCTTAAGGTCCAAAAAATACTTACTTTACAAGGTAAAATAGTAATTTCTGTTGGATTATTTGGTCATTCTGACGACAACGAGGTTTGGGATGAAGGTAAAAAAGAAATGCTTGACGATATGCACAAAAGAAAAATTGATATGGCAGACTATATATTTGTAATCAATAAAGATAACTACATTGGAGAGAGTACAAGGTCAGAAATAGAGTATGCTGAAAATACTGGCAAACCCGTATATTACCTTGAAACACCTTGTTGTGCAAATGGAGAGTAATGACGCATACCATATAAATTGTGTAATAAGGTTTAAAATTGTTGAGGAACATAATCTTTTAAATATGTCATTAGAAAGACAGATAGGTTGTGACATCAACTAACAAGCCATTCCCACAAGGGTGCAAAAAGCACCGTCAAGGAGCAGTGTCAGAGCACCACACCTTCTCACTGGGTGCGAGCACCGCCAAGGGGTGTTCCTTAGGGGTTCAGTTCGAAGGTGTCGCAAATGCGGCCCAGTTATAGGAAATAGTGATATCGGGGAGATTCTCTAGGGACTATTTTTAAAAAGATAAGGAGATAGGATATATGTCTAAAGTTGATAATGCTCAAACGGTCGAGCAGCAGTATTCTGACGATAAGAATCTTTCAATAAGGATTTCATTACATAACAAATACAGTACTAATAAATATGGATATTCTAATTGGATATTTGATTTTTACCAATTTTTTAATGGATGTAAAATATTAGAGCTTGGATGTGGAAATGGAATAGTATGGGAAAAAAGAATTAATAGGTTACCTGTAGGAACAAATCTTGTTCTTTCCGATTTTTCAATTGGTATGGTTGAATTAGTTAAAGAAAAATTTAAAGGAAATTCAAATGTATCAACAGAAATAATAGACATACAAGAAATTGGCTACTCTGATAATACATTTGATATTGTAATTGCTAATTCAATGCTCTATCATGTTCCTAATTTACCCAAGGCAGTATCGGAAGTTTATCGTGTCTTAAAGCCGAATGGGAAATTTTACGCATCTACAACAGGAGTTAATGGAATGACTAAATATCTACATGAAAAACTAAAAGAATTTAATCCTGAAATAGATGCTTTCGGAGATGATTCTTTCTCATTCACATTACAGAATGGTAATGACATACTTAGTAGCAAATTTAATAATATTAATGTTTATGAGTATAAGGATTCGCTAGAGATTACAGAGACCGTAGACTTAATAAGCTGGATTCTTTCTACAAATTCAATGTCAGAAATCGATAAAAGTAAAATTGTAGGGCTTGATACATTCTTTGGAAGGTGTAAGGATAAAAATGGTATTATTAAAATTCCAAAACAAGCTGGTATGTTTGTGGCAGTAAAATAATGTTTAATTGTTACAGTAGTTTAGTGCAGCGTATTTTTAAAAGACATCACTACTACCTATAACAGAGTGTTCATGGAAGGTGCGGGAGGGCAAGTTTTGAGGACAAGGTCAGCGCACCACATCCCTTCACCGGGAACGAAGTTCCGCCAGGACGGTCTATCTTTGGGGTCCGGCTCAGGGACGTCGTAAACACGGAAACGTTAAGTGACATCACATTTCTACGGTTAAAACCTCTTAATATTTTCAATTATTTATTTTACAAAGGAGAATTGCAATGAACACTATTTCAAATGTAATTGATATATTAAATAGCTATCAAGCCTTAAAATGGGGAATATCTGAAATGAAAAGTTCTCACGAACTAGGTAAAAATTACTCGAGGGCTATTTCATTATTATTACCTTACTCATATAAATTAGAAGATTGTAGTACAACTAGATTTTATGATTTTCTTCTTGGAAAGATAAGAGGAGAAATAGAAGATTATATTAAATATATAGAAGAGTTCTTAGAG
>NZ_FMUS01000057.1 GCF_900101495.1 Alkaliphilus peptidifermentans DSM 18978 | reverse complement strand
TATCTTTCTTTTCAATTCTTAGAAAATATTTTGTCCTATTATTGTTGCTAATTTCTTCTATCGCTAATAGAAGGTTCTTCATTGATTCATCTATTGTATGAGTCTTTAAATCTTGAAGGTAATACATGATTTTTGAATTTGAAAATAGCTGATGATGAGTATCCAAATCACTAACTATATGGTCACGTATAATCAAACGTTCTGTTTCCAATCTTATAAAACTCATTTATTCACCCCTTAAATATGTATAGTTATTGTTACGCACTTTCTTACTATTGTGTACTATCTCTTCTTTTCAATAGACCCCAAATAAAATCTCCGATATCACTATTTCCTATAACGTCTCCGTGTTTACGACGTCCCTGAACCGGACCCCAAAGCTAGACCGTCTTGGCGGAGCTTCGCTCCCGGTGAAGGGATGTGGTGCGCTGACCTTGCCCTCAAAACTTGCCCTCCCGCACCTTCCGCAAACATGTTGTTATGTGATCGTTGAGCCTTTCTCTCTTTTTCGGACACCGTTTCGTGAGCATATCTTAATATTAAGTTAAATATCTCAGATTTGCTTTCGATATCTCGGTTTTTGGAGTATTGCTTTGAGTAGTATACTTAAATTTCTAGTAATATCAAGGGTTAAATGAACGGCTATGCCGCCCTTGACATAACAAGTAATTCAAGTTGTTTTAGCACTAAGCAATCAATCCAAAACCTATATTTATGCTGCAAGATTCCAGTACCACATCTTTTTATAGGCAGCAGGAGTTATCCAACCTAAGGCTGCATGCCGCCTTTGGCGGTTATAATAGACCTCTATATATTCAAATATAGCTTGTTTAGCGGCTTCCCTGGTTCTAAAGGAATAAAAATTAGTACATTCGCACTTTAAACAGCTAAAGAAATTTTCTGCGCAGGCATTGTCATAGGGGTTACCTTTACGGCTCATGCTTTGACTTACGTGATTGACTTTTAACAGATCTTTGAAGTCATTTGAACAATACTGGCTTCCTCTATCTGAGTAAAATATTAATCCAGGTGATGGTTTCTCACGCCTTAAAGCTATCTCCATTGCCTTGATAACTAGTTCTTTGGTCATTCTGTCGCTCATAGCATAGCCAACTACGTCTTTGGTGCATAGGTCTTTAACAATGGCTGTATATAACCAGCCTTCCTCTGTCCAGTGGTAGGTAATATCCCCCACCCAGACGGTATTTGGTACTTTTATATCAAAGTTTTGGTCTAATAGATTTGGTGCTACTGCTAAATTATGATTGCTGTTGGTGGTTGCCTTCCACTTTGCTTTACGCTTTGATTTTATGCCGTTTTTCTTCATAATGCTATAGACTGTGTTGCGGCTGCAGGGGATTATTTCTTTTACCTCAGCCCAAATTGGATCAACACCCCATACTGGATACTTCCTGTGAATTCTTTTAATCTCTCTAAGTATTCTATTATGCTTTATTTCTCTTTGGGATGCAGGTCTTTCAACCCAGTCATAATAACCGCTTCGGGCCACTTCTAGTAAATTGCACATTTTCTCCACAGAATGCCCAGAAGCGTTTATTTTAATAAATTCATATTTAGTGGCATTTGTTACTTCTGTGGTTTTATGAAAATGGCTACTGACTTTTTTAGTACTTCGACTGTGTCCTTAGCGTCATCTAATTCTTTTTTTAGTTTTTTGTTTTCAGCTTCCAGTTCAACTAATTTCTTAGAAACAGCATCTTCATGCTCAGTGTTTGCTTTTACCCATCTTCTAAGAGCAGGTTCTGATACTCCAAGGTCCTTTGCTACAGCACTAATTGGTCGTCTTTTTTCTACAACCATTTTTACAGCACTAGCTTTAAATTCATCATCATACCTATTGTTATTACTTGACATTTTTAACACCCTTTCATGATTTAATTATACAATCACGATTCTGTGTCCGTCAAACTTGGTATGAGGCAGTGCTTGCACCCAGTGAGAAGGTGTGGTGCTGAACTTGCTCCGTGACGGTGCATACAGAGACCCTCTCCCTGATGGTGCTTCTTGCCCCTATCGAGAATGGCTTGTTAGTGGATGTTTATAAAACTATTTTTTATGAATAATGCTAAATGGATATTCTTTTAATTTCCTAAACCCTAGTTTTAGAGCTAATTTGTCTGATGGTATGTTCCACACACCACAATCCCATTTAGGTATCATAGATCGTTGTAGACACACATCAATTAGACATGAAGCAAGATATTTAGCTATTCCTTTTCCTCTATATCCTTTTTCCGTTCCAATATCAACCTCTACTTCTAAATCTTCTACTGATGCACTTATAGAATGTCCGATTATTTTGTTATCATCTAATAGGATATATCCAAATCCGTTTTCCATAAACAATTCTTTTGTTCTCCAAAAATTATATAGATCCCCATTATATTCAAAAACCTCATCAATGTTTTCCGAAGAAATTGCTTTCAATTTATATTCTAGATAGTCTCCTACACATGTATTATAATTATGTTCTATAAACTCATATTGATTTCTAGGATAATCTTCAATAACTACAGATGTATTCTGAAGCATTTTAACTTTCCACTCTCTAGGGATTCCAAACCAAAGTATTGGTAACTTATCTATAATAATCTTTTGAAGAAGAAATTTCTCTAATTTTTCACTAAAATCAGCACTTATATTTTTCCCTAACAAGTAGAACCAACCATTAGCAGTTAATACTCCTGCCACAGAAGGCTTATTTAAGCAATCTATATATGCTTTTCCTTTCTTTTTGTTAGATATTATTGCCTTCAATAAAGGGTAATGTGAGTTCCCTTCATTTAGTAAAGATTCTATGATTTTAAGTTTTTCATTGTCTATTTCAAACATATTTCTCAGATCTCCATTCTTTAGTTAAATGTCCACTAACGTTTCTGCCATTCCCGACACTTACCGCGCCCCAAAGCCTTACCCTAAGTGAGTGTGGTCTGCCCTGCCCCTCGACGGTGCCTACAGACCCTAGTGGGAATGGGCATGTTAGATGAAGTACGCTACCTCAATCCTTATTATCGTACCAAGACAATATACAATCAATAATCTTGTATCAATGACCAATTTTTTCAGCTTAGCACCTTATTTCAAATAATAACCTTACTAAACCATTATTTAATTCATCTTTATTAATTTTTTGAAGTCTTCTTTTTCCTAAGCGTCTATCAATCATTCCTAATGCTCTTACAACAATGTATTCTGAGATTATAATATCTTCAATTGGTTTTGAGATATACTCTTCTAATGCAGCATAAAAATATGTATCTGAATAAATGCCTTGTCTTTCCAATATTTTTTCTGCATAATCATATGCCTTATAGTATTCTTCCTTTTGATTAGGATCTCTCCAATCTGTATTCCCTGTTACTTCACGTATTTCGTCAGACAATTTATAATAACGAACCATCCATCTTAACTCAGATGCATCAAATATAGTAAATTTATCTAACTCAATCCAAAAATGTGATGCTTCATCATGAGCGTTTCTATAAACTGTCATATATACTTTAACCCTATCTCTTAACGAGTCACAAAATAATGATTCTACTTTTTTCTTTAACTTGCTTCATTGCATATAAAGCTTCCCTCCAAGTTCTCGATACAAAGTATTTCAGCTAACGTCTCCGTGTTTACGACGTCTCTGAACCGGACCCTAATGTCTGTCCCCTTGGCGGAGCTTCGCTCCCGGTGAAGGGATGTGGTGCGCTGACCTTCCCCTGACACGTGCCTGCCCGCACCTCCCGTAAACATATTGTTATAGGGAGTGGCAATAGACTTTTAAATAACTTTATCTACAATATATTCCAAAAACATTATTTGAAAACTCTCCAGCTGCGAAGATGATTATTTCATCTTCATTTTCCACTCTCCAAACATTAAACTTAAACGGTTGTCCATAAAGTGGATCTATAACATCAGCAACTTCTCCTGTGCTCTCCCATTTTTCTTTAAAAATGTCTATCCCATCAATTATAAATTTATCTTCAGTTGTACTTCCTACAAATCTCCACTTCATTTCCTTCCCCTTTACCAATAACTTCCAATTAAAGATATCTTTAAAGTCCTCATAACAATCGCAACAAATCCAATGATACTTGTCTTTTGTTGAATAGCCAATATTGAGTGAATCATTAGTCCCACATTCAGAGAACTTTTTCCAACAAAATTCACAATGGGCATGATCATTGTTTTTACTATTAATTTTAAATTCACTTTTATATAGTCTTTTATTTTTCAAATAGCTTTCTTGTCCTTGTAATCTCCAATCATTCTTAACATCCATAATTATATTCACCATCCCAAAACAAATAGAACTTCAAAGAATTGCTCTGGCATTGCCATTTCCTATAACGTCTCTGTGTTTACGACGCCTTCGAACTGGACCCTAAAGATAGACAGTCTTGGGGGTGCTTGCCACCCAGTGAGAAGGTGTGGTGCTTGACCTTCCCCGTAACACGTACCCGCAAGCACCCCTGCGTAAAAACATTGTTATATGGCGGAATCAATCAAAGTCCTCTGATAGAGCCCTTCCAATCCTCACTTTTCTTTTCAAAATTTCTAGCAATTAACTGCATATTATGTGAAGAATGCGTTTCTTTTTTTCATTTATATGGATTTTAATCAGTTGCGATTTTGATAACATTGGGATAAGAACCTCTAATTATGCTTACTGGGTACATGTATCATTGCACTGAAATTCCATATTTTTGCTCAAACATAGCGTTTGCTTTTTCTGCAAATATGCGTGGAGTCGTTTCTTCTGAGATACCAAGTATATCTGGCGTTGCTATCCATAGTATATAGCTGTTGATTAATAAACTGTCTTTTACCTTTAAATGTCTTCCATCTCTTACAAGCAGTCCATCTTTGGCAATTTTATCAGCATCAAAATAAAATCTGGCTCCTGCTATATATGGAGAATCAAAATTTAAATCGATTTTACCTTTCTGCCTCGATGATACTACTCTTTCCGCGCCTAATCCGCCATTCGTAAACATTATGTAGTCGCTGTAGTCAGGCGGGTCTCCAAATAACCGCCCGACAGGTGTATTTTCTTTCAAAAAGCTGAGTTTCTTCAGCGAATTCCACGATTTCAAATATCCGTCATGCATGATTGCATTGTAATTCTCTTTAGTAGTTGTGTGTATAAGTATTTTTCGTTCATATGGCCTTAAAAACCTATCTGTGTAACTTTGATTGCCATATACAGATTGTGCAGTATCCAAGTCCTTTTTATCAACAGCCAAAATTATGTTTTTATTGTATGATGATTGATACTGTATAAAATCGAATATTTGATGTTCCCAGTTACCGCCCTCTTTTGTAATAAATAGCCTGGATACTTCACCTTTTACGTACTGTAAAAGATTTAAATCTTTTGCTGTTTCCAATAATTTCAGCATAATCCAATCGTCAGTATATGGCAGATTATTTCTATATGGATTAGCTGAGATTTGAGCGAAATATTGGTCTGCATAATATATATTCATTAAGTTCACCTCATATCATTTAAACTATCAATACTTCATATTCTACTATTGCATCTATTCTATTTGTACAACTGCCATATGTAGTAATAACAAGTAGGCCTCCAAATTTTGATTATGTACACCCTTACCTTTCTGCCATATAACGGTCCCGCATTTGCGATGTCTTCGAACTGGACCCCATAGGAATACTACCTTGGCGGTGCTTGCACCCAGTGAGAAGGTGTGGTGCTGAACATTCCCGTAAAACGTACTTCCAGCACCTTATGCAAATGTATTGTTATCTGATGTATGCCATTTGCCAATTCAAGTTCTCTATATACACCAAAAGTCTTTAATCATAAACTACTTTTACCTCTGGCCACTTTTTACAAATCTGCTTGTCTAATACTCTCTTTAAAAATATTTCTTTTGTTATTCTCTTTGGATTCCTTCTTAATATCATATTAAATAAATCATTTAAACCATATGGGGCAAATATCTTTATTGATCCATCTTCTAACAATTTAACACCTATACTTGTTGCTGTCTCAGGCCATGTGGATATTGCGTCTTCACATGATACATATGGTTCTACTTCAAAC
>NZ_FMUS01000058.1 GCF_900101495.1 Alkaliphilus peptidifermentans DSM 18978 | reverse complement strand
TAAAAACAAGATTAGATTCCATTACATTATTTCATACAGATAGAGGTAAAGAATTCAAGAACAAGATAATAGATGAAGTCCTAGATGCCTTTAAAATCAAACGTTCTCTGAGTATGAAGGGATGCCCCTATGATAATGCCGTAGCTGAAGCTACCTTTAAAATAATTAAGACTGAGTTTACAAATAACACCCACTTTGAGAATTTAGATGAGCTTCAGATGAATCTAGCTGATTACGTTAATTGGTTTAATAATTATAGAATACATTCAACATTAGGCTATTTAAGCCCAGTAGAATTTAGAGAGCATAACCTTATAAAAACTGTCTAATTTAGTGTTGACAATCCACTTTGACTAAGTACTCATTTAATCTTTCAGTTGCCCATCGTCTAAATTGTGTACCTCTGCTGGAACGTACACGATAGCCAACGGCAATGATTAATTCTAGGTCATAAAAACGTACCGTTCTCTCAACCTCTCTATTTCCCTCGGTTTGAACTATTCGGTTTTCCCGAATAGTTCGATTTTCTTCAAGTTCACCTTCTGCATAAATATTTTTTATATGTTCATTAATGGTAATCACACCTTTTTGATAAAGCTCAGCAATAGCCTTCTGTGTCATCCATACGGTTTCATTTTCAAGCCTTACGTCAATTTTTGTTTTACCGTCTTCCAATTGGTAAATAAGAATATATGTTTTATTCTCCACATTATCCCCCATTTCCGTAATTTATTAATCAATTCGTCAGACACAGTCTGACTTTTTCAAAGTGAACTATCCGGTAAATTCCAGATAGCTCATCTATGTTCCTACTTATCATGATAATTTTAACACAGTGGTGAAAACTCAACCACATAAACCTCGCTTAATTTTGTATTTTCTTTCCAGCTCAGCTTTGATCTTAATGAATTCCTTTTCTGAAATCATCTTTTCATCAAGCAGGCTGGAAAGCATGGCTAACTGTGTTGTAAATCTCATTAAGTTTTCCATCTGACCCTCCTGCTTGATTTTTATTATTTAATAGTATTTTTTGAGTACGGCCACTACAGCTTCATAGATATCATTTAGTGACTTTCTAACTTCCTCAAATGTCTGTAATACATAAAAAACTATACAGTAGTTACCAATATAAGTAAAGTATTTTTCAAAATTTTTACAAAAGTAAAACATCTTCTTCAATTAATATATTTCACCTCCTAATCAATCACAATTCTTATCATAATCCTATATAAAGCACAAGTGTGAACATGGCCATTTTTAGGCGTACATGCACAAATACAAGGATTTCAACCTATTATTTAAAGTGACCTACCATTTAGGTTTTAGGGAGGAGATGATTTACGATGAAAAATGGGGGCAATTTATTTTTGCCTAATGGATTGAACTCCGATGTTTTTGTGGTATACTGGTTCTCATAGGTTAGTTTTTGATATCTGCGCTGATGAAATCTTGGCGGCGTGGATTTGGTAATTTATATTTTGCACAATATTCCATATAGAAAGAAAGATATTAAAAATGCAAATAGAACGGTTGTTTAAGATTGTTTATTACTTACTTGACAAAAAGATTGTCACCGCAAAAGAACTTGCCGGACTATTGGGAGTATCTAAGCGTACTGTTTTTCGGGATATAGACACATTAAGCCTTTCGGGGATTCCTATTTATTCGGAAAAGGGGAGCAAAGGCGGTTATAAATTGACGGATAGCTTTGTGCTGAATAAATCTATCATTACCGAGCATGAACAAAACGAGATTTTATCGGCTTTGCAAGGTCTTTCAGCGGTAAAAACAGAAGAAACAGAGCAAGTGTTGCAAAAACTAAGCACCTTCTTTAAAAAATCTCCGCCTAACTGGTTTAGTGTTGATTTTTCTAGTTGGGGAGACGGCGGCGGAGTTCGTGACTTTTCCGATATTAAAAATGCGATTTTTAAAAAACACATTATAGAGTTTGACTATTATAATTCAAAAGGCGAAAAAACTCACAGGCGTGTAGAACCGCTTCACATGTGGTTTAAAGCACATTCTTGGTATTTCAACGGCTTCTGCCTTGTAAAGCAAGGTGTCAGACTGTTCAAACTCTCAAGGACAAGAAATTTTACAGTTACCGATGAAAAATTCACGGAGCGGGATTTACTCACTGAAAGCGAATGTCACGAGCAAACCGATACATTTCATGACAGAGTCACGCTTGTTATGAACATTGCACCCGAGATGGCATATCGGGTATATGACTTTTACAGCGAAGAAGATATAGTAAAGAATGATGACGGCAGTTTAACGGTAACGCAAAGAGGAGAACCCGAAGATAATGGAATGTACGGATTTATTCTTTCTTTCGGGGAATATGCCGAAGTGTTGGAGCCAAAACATATACGGGATATTATTAATGAAAAAGCTCTCCTTATTTCAAAAAAATATTTAAAATAACTTTTCTAAGATGACACACAGTTGTCATCTTTATTGTTGTATTATTAACAACAGGTAATAAAAATTACAACAATAAATTTTAGGAGAATAGGACATAGAATAGGGGCTTGGTTATTATCAAATGCACAGATATTTCCTTATAAAGCTAAAAGATGATGTTTAAGGAGGTGAAAAAAATGCGGAAGACACTGGCAGATATGGCAAAACATATAAAAAGTATTATTTTGCCGGAATCACTTGAAGCATACGCAATTAAACCTGTTTTTGAAGATATTTCAAATGAGGAAAACATCCGGGAAGGAGTTCTTGCGTTCAGAGCCTTTTTACATCAGCTTTGCGACGTTTTAATTGAGGAAGGCGATTTGTATGACAATTATAAGAAAATTGCTCATCCATTTGAAAACCGCATTACTATTTCGCTGTGCTATCCATTTCTCAACAATATAAAGTATTTATTGAGAAATATAGGCTTTTATGGCGTGTTGACTGAGGACGCTGAGGCTCTCATTACCGGAAGCAGTATTTTTTATGAAAAAGTATCTGATTCTAAAAATATTGAATGTTTACGGTTCTTAACTGATTGTGGCGTATGTGTTGATGGAATAGATCTAAGCAAAAAGAGGCAAAAATTATCAGAAGTAGAAACTATAAAAATTTCATATCCTGATAATCCTGCCATGTTGACTGGCTTGAAAGCTATGGCAATAGCCGAGATTGAATTTGACACAGATGGGGTTCGTGATACTCTTGATATTTTATTACGATGCGATTATAGAGTATTGAAAAAAGTTGAAACAGATGTTGCTTCCATCTTAAAAGAAACTATAAGGCATTTATCCGAGAATGTGCAGGATTTTATAATGCGGCTACATCAACTTCATATAGATAAAGGGCTTAAATGCGATGTAATAATAAAGGATTTTTGGATAAAGATTATGTATTTTCATGGGAGAAAAGAGATATGGGGAATTAATACATCTCTTAATAATGGTTTTGAAATAACCGTCAAAGCGGGAAATACACATGAATACGCTGACACTATAAAAAAATTACCCTTGCCTTTGCAGGAGATAATTGCAAAGGGATATGGTTGTGGAAAAAGAAGAGGTGTTAGCGCGGTTTGTGATGGAGGTTGCAAAGGGCTTTGTATTCCACTCGATGATTCTGTTTTAGATATAAGCGATGGCATCGAAGCGTGGTTTGATCAAGAGTTGTCATGTTTGCGAAAGAAATAACTAATTTTGCACAACATAAAAATAACATATTACTGGAGGAATTAAAATGAACAAGTACGAAAATGCAATGAAACTTATGGAAGAACGCTGCGGAAACGCCAACAAGGACAATGTTATTGGGCTTGCAACCATAGCATTATCCGCAAACGCAGCAGGCACTCCCCGTCTCTCTAATCGTATGGTTAGCGCGTATTATGAGAATGGCGTATTTTATGTATCTACAGGAGCAAAAAAAAGCAAAATGCTCGAAATCGAGAAAAATAACGAAGTTGCCATTTGTGGGCTTGATTGGTTTGCAGCTAATGGTACGGCTGAAAATCTCGGCTGGGTTAAAGACGAAAAAAACGCAGAAATTAGAGCGAAGATGAAAAAAGTTTTTGTTTGGTTTGATGAGCATGGTGGCGAAGATGACCCAAACTCTATTGTTTTGCGCATCACTCTTACAGACGGAACCATAACCGATAACGAGCAAAAATACGGCGAGTGGAGATATGAAGTTGATTTTGTAAATAAAGCAGCGAAGTAAAAAGTGCACCTAATAAGCATTTTGAGCAGAACCTTAAAAAACTGTACCACACCGTAATCATCAAGATTAGCTACAGCCTAACGGACGAGGTGAAAAATTCCTTTCCGATTGGCTGTTTTTTATGAGACTTCAAGTTGTACTCTAGTATGGCTTTGGTTCAATATTAGTTTCGCTAACTCAACCCATCCCATAATTATTTTAAAGCATGGCAAGTCTAAAATCGCTTGCCCAAAGTTTTATTATAAGGATATCTGGTCCAAATCACATATAGTTCTAAGCTTTCTTATGCAGGTATGCTTGACATAGAAAATCTTAGTATAGACATACTTCAGCATCAGGAGCTTCTTCCTTAGTTATGGTAGCTCCAATTATATAGAGACAGTCTGACGTTTCGCTCGTCTCCCTTATTTTAGATTTAACTACTTCTCACAGCTTTTTCAACTATACCTTTCCCTGTCCCTAATACCTTAGCTAGTTGTCTAATACTAACTGCTGTATGTTGATAGATATCCTTTATATATTTATTTCTCTTTTCAATTGGCAATTGCATCAGTACATCTATTTTTATTTCCTTTTCAATGATCTCTTTTATATCAGTATCTGTGAATTTTTTCTCTACAGACTTGTACATAAAAACTCTTCTTCTGTCTCAGCATTCATATAGTGTTCAAAATCATTAAGATTTGAAAAGTATCATTTTATTAACTCAGCATCTATAAAGGAACCTACTTGGGCATATTCTAATAAATATTGATGATAGCTACTCCATGGATAATCTTAAGAAACATTGACTATCCTTGCTTTTACTGGATTTTGATGAATTCTTACTAGCTTTTTTAACAATCTTGCCCACAGGAATTTTCCCTTCACCTTAGCCAAACTCCACATTTACGTTGATATGTGTGTCTGCTTTTTTGTGGGAAATATCAAGGACTTGCGGAGCAAGGGTTTACCCTTGGAGTGGTATAGCCTAACTGGACACATATAAATGTACATTGCTCCTGTTTACTTAAAATTACAAACTTAATTGAAATTTTTCTAATTTATCATTTTTAATAAAGTCCATATAATTCTTTTAAAGTTATTTTTTACCATTTGGTACCGTCAATTAACTAGTAATTAGTTATAGGGTCAACTTAAACATATATTTCCAACTAACCGTTTGCTAGTGACATTGAGCCTCTGTGGCTATGGTTCCAATCTTTTGAGGCATCTTATAAATTAATAAAGATTGGCCTCTTATCAAGCCTACCATACCCACACTCAATGTAAATAGTTCGCTACGCCAAACTAATTATGCAGCTTCTA
>NZ_FMUS01000059.1 GCF_900101495.1 Alkaliphilus peptidifermentans DSM 18978 | reverse complement strand
AAATAGAAGATTATATTAAATATATAGAAGAGTTCTTAGAGAAAAAAAATATTAAATATTTTACTGTTTCTAATGTTGAAAAAGACCCTTATGAAGTATTTTCTCATAAATATGCAGCAGTAAATGCTGGACTTGGTTGGATTGGAAAGAATGCGCTATTTGTTTCAAATGATTTTGGACCAAGGGTGCGATTAGCTACTGTATTAGTAGATCTAGACTTACCAATTAATAGGCAACCAAAATACGAGGGTTGCAAAGACTGTGATATATGTGTAAGAGCTTGTCCTACAAAATGCTTAAAAGGGATTAAATGGAAACGCGGCATGATGCGTGAAGATATAGTTGATATTGAAAACTGTAAGGACTATTTTGAAACCCGTAGTAATCATATTTGTGCATTATGCTTATTAGTATGCCCTATTGGGAAAGAGAGAGAAACATAGGTTTATCAATAATTATTTTACAATATAGAAGTTTGATCGATTATTAATATTAGGAAGAAATTCTGTTAAGCTTAGCTTTGCGGGCCATGTGACGATCACTTAACAATGTGTTTACGGGAGGTGCTGGCAGGGAAGTTTTTGAGGAAAGGTCAGAGCACCACACCTTCTCGCTGGGCGGCGAGAACCGCCAAGACGGTCTATCTTTAGGGTCCAGCTCGGAAGGCGGCGTAAACACTGAGACGTTATATAAAATCGCGCGCAAGGCCGCCGCGTCCTGCGTCGGGTTTTAAGGACTTTGCTCTAGGGAGATTGGTTCTTACAAGTAGAATATGACGAAGTACTTATTATTTATATTTTGTACGTATAACGTACACGAATGGAGGAATAAACTTGGTTGAACTTTGGGATATATTAGATAAAAACGGTAATGTAACAGGACGTGTTCACGAGCGTGGCAAGCCCATGAACAAAGGCGAATTTCACCTTGAGGTTTATGTTTGGATTGAGAACGACAACGGTGAATACCTTATATCGCAAAGGTCGCCGAACAAGACGTTCCCAAATATGTGGGAATGTACGGGCGGAAATGCGGTTGCGGGCGATGATAGCTTGACTACGGCATTGAAAGAAGCAAAAGAAGAATTAGGTATTATTCTTGAGCCGCAGAACGGACGAATGATTCAACATCACTTACCGTGTAGCGACGTTGAATGTCACGGTTTGGCTGATGTTTGGTTATTTCGGCAAAATGTAGACATATCAAGCGTAATTCTTGATCCTGATGAAACCTGCAATGCAATGTGGGCAAGCCGTGATGAAATTAACCGTATGATTGACGAGGGAACATTCACAACATGGGAACAATATACATACATTGACGAATTGTTTGAGGAAATTAAAATGGATTGATGGATTGCACACAGTATAAGCATTTTTAGTACCAAACTACTACACAACATTCTAATATTATGAAATATAAGGGATAGAAATTAAGGGGCTGACGTCCTGTCAGCCTCTGAGCATCGAAGGCGCGCAACTTTACATAACAAAGCATTCGCATAAAGGTGCATGCAGCATGTGTCAAGGGAAGGGTCAGAGCACCACACCTTCTCACTGGGTGGCAAGCACCGCCAAGATGGTCTATCTTTAGGGTCCAGCTCGGAAGGCGTCGCAAACACAGAGGCGTTAGGTGACATTAATTTTAAAACATTTTAGATGAGCTTCAGACGAATCTAGCTGATTACGTTAATTGGTTTAATAATTATAGAATACATTCAACATTAGGCTATTTAAGCCCAGTAGAATTTAGAGAGCATAACCTTATAAAAACTGTCTAATTTAGTGTTGACAATCCAATTACAACACAAACTATATAAATATTTTTGTTCAAAGGATATCTGAAATAGAAGCAAGCATTGAATTAGCTCAAAATAACAGTGAAAAAATTCTAAACTATATTGCTAGGTTATTGGAATCATATGGATATGAAGATATATTTAAAAAATATGAATGGAAACCATGGTGTGTAACTAATATTAGTGTACTGGATGCTGTGTATATAGATAATCTTGTAAGAAATTCTAAGCATGAAATTATTAAAGAAATAGAGAGTGGAATTCCAGTTGGATTAAAGCCTAAATATATTTTTGTCTATAGTTCAAATTATGAAACTTCCAAATCACCAGCTGGACTATCTATTGTTTATGCAAATGAGTATATATTGAAAAAGAGTGAAGATTCGGCGCAATCGCAAATTACTGCAATTTGTGAAAGGGTTTTGAAGAGAAATGATCGTGAAAATAAATACTTGCCTAGTTTAGTTCAAATAGAATTCTTTGATGCAAATAAATGCAATTTATATGGAATGGCAAGAGAAGATTAAACACAATAGATTTAACGTCACCTAACACAGTGTTTACAGGAGGTGCGGGCGGGCACGTGATTAGGGTGAAATCAGCGCACCACATCCCTTCACCGGGAACGAAGTTCCACCAAGACGGTCCATCTCTAGGGTCCGGCTCAGGGACGTCGTAAACACGGAAACGTTATATGTCATCCCTAAGTTAATGGTGCTATGATAGTTGAGAAAATAGAAGATTAAGGTAATAATTTATATGATTGAATTAAAAGATACTAGGGAGGTAGAAAAGTGAAGATATTATTATTACTAGCAAAAGGAGTAGAATTAATAGAGGCAAGTGCTTTTATAGATGTTTTTGGATGGAATAGACATTATAATCAGATAGATACTGAAATAATTACTTGTGGTTTCAAAAGAGAAATATTGAGTACATTTAGCATTCCAATAAGAGTAGATTTGCTAATTGATGAAATAGTAGTAGACGAGTATGAGGCCTTAGCTATACCTGGAGGTTTTGGAGATTATGGATTTTATGAAGAGGCATTTGATGAAAAGTTTTTAGATATAATTCGAGAATTCAAAGATAAGGGTAAATTAATTGCTTCAATATGTGTAGGGGCACTTCCGATTGGCAAAAGTGGAATATTAGAAGGCAAAAAAGCTACAACATATCATTTGATGGGAAAAAGAAGGCAAAAACAATTGGAAGCATTCGGGGTAAATGTCGTAAATGAACCTGTTGTGATAGATGATAATATAATCACATCATGGTGTCCATCAACTGCAATAGAAGTTGCTTTAAAGTCACTAGAATTACTAACTTCCCCTACTTCATCTAATAAAATTAGAGAGATAATGGGCTATTAAGCTATTCACAACAAATGAAAGGTCTAGTAGTACTAGAAAATCTTCAGTAATCGGGACGACATATAACAGCGTGTTTACAGGAGGTGCGGGGGGGGGGCACGTTTTTAGGGAAAGGTCAGCGCACCACATCCCTTCACCGGGAACGAAGTTCCCCTAGGACGGTCTATCTAAAGGGGCCGTCGCAAACACGGAGACGTTAGACGAAATAAATATTGACTGAAGGGGAGATATTATGGAAAGCGAATTTATAAGAATTAATGAAAAAAGCGACGCAATTCTGTCACTCCAGATAATAGAAAAAAATTTTCAATATGTTTTATCAGACAATAAGTATTGGAAATTAATTATAATTTCTTTACACAGCGCATTACAAGGATTTATGGTATGTGCATTACAAGGAACTAGTTACTTTAACGTAGCCGAAAAAAAGTCTTTAAAGAAGCATATTGAAAGTCTTAAAGATAAATCCAAACCATATACAACAGTACGTTTACAAAGCTTTATGAAACTATATGAAAGAATAAAGAATGCTGATGAATTAAAGAATCATTATGTAGCAACTGATGAATGTAATAGCGCAATAATAAGTTTAAATGATATAAGAAATGATTTTATTCATTTTTCACCTAAAGGGTGGTCATTATCAATTGATGGATTACCCATAATTATGGATTGTTCATTAGATATAATAGAGTTTTTAGTATTTAAAACGATTGAGTCATACCAATTTACAAATGAAGAACGTGAAGTAATAAAAAAATTAATAGATAATATAAGAATTTTAACAATAAGAATTTTCACAATTACTCCGTCTAACAGCGTATTTACGGGAGGTGCGGGTGGCATGTGTTGAGGGAAAGGTCAGCGCACCACATCCCTTCACCGGGAACGAAGTTCCGCCAAGACGGTCTATCTTAGGGGTCCGGTTCAGGGACGTCGTAAACACGGAAACGTTATATGAAATTCTGTTTATCATGGTTGTATCTACAAAGAATTATTTAGAGAAAAGAATGAAATGACTAATTTTGGAGGTGGCATAGATGCAAAATAAACAAAGGAACGTTGGAATACTAATTTTCGATGATGTGGAAGTTTTAGACTTTGCAGGTCCTTTTGAGGTTTTTTCTGTAACAACCATAGAAAATCAGATAAATCCTTTTATTGTTTGCACTATATCAGAGAAAGGAAATATGATAACCGCAAGAAATGGTTTAAAGGTTAAACCAGATTATAGTTTTGAAGACATGCCTAAACTAGACATTCTAATTATCCCTGGTGGTTTAGGTGCTAGAGAACGTGAAATAAATAATGATAGGTTAATTAGTTGGATCTCAAATCAAGTTGAGAAAGTGGAACTTATGACATCGGTATGTACAGGAGCTTTATTATTAGCTAAAGCAGGATTACTTAAGGATAAAAAGGCAACTACTCACTGGGCTAGTCTTGATAGATTACAAACTGAATTTCCTGAAGTTTATGTACAACATGGTGTTAAGTTTGTTGATGAGGGAAATATTGTAACTTCAGGAGGTATTTCAGCAGGGATAAACATGTCGTTCCATATAGTTAAGAGACTTTTAGGCTCTGAAATTGCTAGAAATACTGCTAAAAGAATGGAGTATGATATAACTATATAAGGCTTATGTACCTGGATAAAATAGATGGGATTAAAGGGATTATTTTTATCCGAATTGTCGTCAACCGAACTCCATATAAACCAGCTAAGCTAAGTCAATAGTTTTTTAAAAAAATATAATTTGTTCGAAAAAAAGGCACAGCAAAGCCAGCCTAGTTTACTAGACTTTTTTAAAAGACCTTTTTCTTCAACCTCAAATATGATTAAATATAATAAAGGTTAACTAACAGTAAATGGTATTTTGCTTTTTAATATTCCATAAATCATACGCAATAGCTTGTTACAAGTCGCAATAATGGCTACTTTAGAAGCCTTACCTTCGGATCGTTTTTTAGAATAGAACTCGAATAATATATCATTTACAGGGACATTTTTCCTCTTTGAGATACCTACAACAGTAGCTTGA
>NZ_FMUS01000060.1 GCF_900101495.1 Alkaliphilus peptidifermentans DSM 18978 | reverse complement strand
TTCCTCCTTGAGATCCTTATTTTCTTTCTCTAGTCTTTTTTGCTCTGCATCTGCTGGTCGAAGTTTACCTTTCCCTGGGAAGGCATCTTCTCCATGAAGGCTATACTGTTTTACCCATCTTCTAATACTTGTAGGGGTAACGCCAATATCTTTGGCTACATCAGTTGGTTTTTTGCCTAATTCTGTAACAAGCTTTACTATTTCTTTCTTATAATCTTCAGTGAATTTATTTTTATTACTCATAGCTGTAACACGTCCTTTCTAGGTTTATTATAGCAACCTTTATACGTGTCCAGCAAATCTAATACACTCTATACCTATACCTAGTATTTCCTTCGTAAACTGTGCTTCTTTTAGAAATGCAATAAATATTTCATTCAAGTTCATAATATCACTCCGTTTTTTATTCATTCTTAAACCTGTTGAAGCATTCTCGAAAGTCCATTTAAGCTTTCGCATAACGTTTCCGTGTTTACGACGTCCCTGAGCCGGACCCCAAAGATAGACCGCCTTGGCGGAACTACGTTCCCAGTGAAGGGATGTGGTGCCCTGACCTGGCCCCCCAACCGTGCCCTCCAGCACCTTCCACAAAAACATTGTTGTGCGATGTACCAACCGGTCCAGCCTTACGGCGGAGTCAAGGTTGGACAAATATAGTACTACATACTATATAATTAATGTACACAAGCCTAATAAGATACCGTTCATTTTCGTATACCTCTAACCAGCTGCAACATTGTATCCACGAGAAATGTACCCTTCTAAAATCTGCTCTTTTGGCATAGATAGTCTATGATCAAATCTTTCATAATTGGGAGCGATAGTAAGTTTAATATTATTAAACTTTATTGGTAAACCTGCACTATTATAAAAACTTTGACCTGTTTGCAGTTGAAAATGTAAATGAGGTTCTGTTGAGTTTCCTGTATTTCCACACTTTGCAATAATATCTCCCCTTGAAATACTATCTCCAACCTTTACAGTTATGCTATCCTTTTTCAAGTGAGCAAAGGTACTATATTCCTTTTTAGAATGTTTTATAACAATGTAGTTTCCAGCAATATGCGGTGATTTTGAAAAAAACTTCCCCTTTTTAAATATCAAACTGTCCTTTGCATCATTTGATATTTCAACTACTATACCATCGGCTGGAGCTAAAATATTTTTATCATAACAATAATAGCTTTCACATTGATTAAATTCATTTCGATAAGATTTTCCTTCTTCATCTAAGATTATAAAATCATAAGCATATCGCTGAGTTGGAATATCCCAAGAATGTGAGAATTCTTTCGTATAGCAACCATTTATAACTACCCACTTTCCTTCAAAAGGTAATGTATATTCAATTTCACTTTTGTAGTTGAACACAGAGGGCACTTCATTTCCAAAGTTTTTATTTACTATAAATATAGCAATAATTTGCAAAACTGAACATTTAAAAACCGAGAAATTTAAAGCTATTTCTACAAATGCAAATAATCCAAACAGACAAAGTAGTTTGAAAATCATTAAATCGCTAAAAAAAGTTGCTACTAAACTAACTACACCTATATATTTTGCCGTTTTAGAAAACTGATATAAATAGTACATAATAACTCCTTTCTATCTTTACCAAATACAAATAATCTTCACTTCGCATTTATCCACATATTTGTACTTATAATAATAACTAATTTTTCAATTGCTCCCGACGGCTGGAGCCCGGGAGTCCTCACGGTTGGTATGTCGTATAACGTCTCCGCATTTGCGACGCCTTCGAACTGAACTCTTAAGAAATATCCTATAGTGGAGCTTCGCTCCCAGTGAGAAGGTGTGGTGCGCTGATCTTTCCCTTGTCACGTGCTTCCAGCACCTTTATGCAAATACATTGTTCTCCGATGCCTTACGACCCTTGAGTCAGAGGGCGACAGGACGTTACCCCTTATACATAGCACTTAACATGTATTGCTTATAATCTAAAAAATACGTATAGATCAATGTACTACTGATTAAACGCTTATAATGCTAAATTTCAATAGGTTCTTCTGGTATATTTCCATTAATAATTTTACATAACTCCTCATCAAGATTGTCAATAAAGAACTTTTCTGAAGAATTTTTTATTTCTTCGATTGACCACCATTTCCATTCCTTTGTAAGTTTTTTTTCGATTTGTTCCATATTATTACAGGTTATATTTGGGTGCTTAATTTTAACAAGATAGTATCGTTCTTCTGACATAAATTCTTGTCCAGACTTTGTAGAAAATGGCTTATTTCTATAAAAAATCCATTTGTACTCTCCATTTAGTTCAATACCTATTTCTTCATAAATTTCTCTATACAAAGCTTGTTCAAAACTTTCATTGCTTTCTACTCCACCTCCAGGTGTAACCCATAACATCCTATGTCCTAAAAGCATTGCGAACTCGAATTTAAATAGGAAAATGTTGTTTTCAGAATTCAATAATATTGCTCGACTTGACTTTCGAATTTTCATATAATAACCTCTCAAGTATTAGTATTTTGATATAATTTAATCAAACAAATATGATTAGCATAGTTTTTAAAGCGTTCTTCTGCGGTTCACGGCAGGACGCCGTGTACTTTGAGTATGGTTTCAGATAACGTCTCGTGTTTGCGACGCCTTCGAACTGGACCCACTTGCCCTTTCCATCTGGTGGTGCTTGCACCCAGTGAGAAGGTGTGGTGCCTGACCTTTCCCTAAACACGTGCCCCCCGCAACCTTGTGCAAACATATTGTTCTCTGATGCCACACGTCCCGTGACTCAGAGTACGACAGGACGTCGTACCCTTAAACTTTTATTTTTCAATACTTAACATCATGAGAATATTGCGTCTTAAGCAATTCATAATTCTCTGTAAATGACTATAGTTTTAACATACTACTTTTGCACAATAACATTCCATTTTGTATATGGGAAAGGATTATTTAAATAAATAATACTTTCATCTATGTAAGTAACGACAATATCTGCCAAGCTGACAATTTTCCAATTTTTAAATAAGTCTCTTATCCCTTTTTCATCAAAGTAATGGTGAGGTACTCCTGATTCAGGACCATCTTCCCTAACAAAAGTGTTTTTTTCAATTTCTTTTCCCCGAAGGTCTGCTCTACCTGATTTTGTATTAAGCAATGATACCATGAACATACCACCTTCACAAAGGCTTTCATATACATTTTCTACAGCTTTGTTGATATTATCAATAGTGTTATGGTGCAAGGCATCCCAGGATACAACACCATGAAAATTCATACCTGTAAATAAGTTATCAGTCATGTCTGCTACTTCCAGGTATGCCTTTAATCCATTGCTTTCCAACCACTTCTGTGTATGATTAATCCCATTTTCAGAAATATCACTTCCACATGCCTTGTGCCCCATCTGGGATATTAGTACAGTATGCCTTCCTGCACCACAGCAAAAGTCCCATATTGATAGTGGTCTGTCAGGAAATGTGCTCTCAAGTATTTTCACAAACTTATAAACCTCTGGTTGAGGCAAATCAGCTATAAATTTTTCATTTAGAAACAATTCATTCCATGTTGCCATTAATTGGCCCTCCGTTCTCCAATAAATAAATTGAACTATTACATAAAATTCCACTGTTGTAAATCGAATCAATATAGACTCCAATACGCTTGAACACTGTCCGCGGCATGGACGCCGCTTCTTTTGCGTGTGGTTTCAGGAGAACGTCACCGCATTTGCGACGCCTTCGAACTGGACCTTAAAGTAATACCCTTGGCGGTGCTTGTCACCCAGTGAGAAGGTGTGGTGCACTGATCTTTCCCTTGTCACGTGCTTCCAGCACCTTTATGCAAATGTTTTGTTCTCCGATGCTATAGCCCCGTGACTCAGAGTGTGATAGGACGTCGCACCCTTATACATAGCACTTAACCTGTAC
>NZ_FMUS01000062.1 GCF_900101495.1 Alkaliphilus peptidifermentans DSM 18978 | reverse complement strand
AATGATAAATTAGAAAAATTTCAATTAAGTTTGTAATTTTAAGTAAACAGGAGCAATGTACATTTATATGTGTCCAGTTAGGCTATACCACTCCACGTCGATTTTATCATTTTTTACTTTTCGTATGTTCTTATTCTTGTTACAATTAGTAACAAGAGGGTTGATGACAAAGCTGTTCACTTTGTTATCTTGGAGAAAGTAGAAAAGAGTAAGGTGATAAATTCCAGTCGCCTCCATGAAAAGTGCTGATTTCACGGAAAACTCTTCTTCTACTTTTTTTATTGTTTTAAGTAAGTAGTCGAAAGCTTGAGCATTATGATTTACTTTAAAAGGTTTAGTATGAATATCTCCGTTAGGTGCTAGAACTGCTACCATTGAAAAATCAGCAGAAACATTCACACCGATGACAGGTGTATTGTAAAATTTAGACATTGTAGTATTTCTCTCCTTTCAAGACAAAAATAGAGGATCCATTTCTATCGGTTAGTCAGATAGCCTCGTTAGTTACACGGGTAGTTCCTGAATAAATAGGAAACCCAACCAGCTTAAACATAGAACACACCGATGGATTGGCTAACTTGGTTATGGGTATAGACTTTTAGTATTTAAAAGTTCCCAGGGTGCTGTACGCCTAACCTCTATTCTGGAGATATTATACTATGAATTATCCAGTTGAGCCACCTTATATATTCAGCTTCTACTTACTCAGAACATAGACAGAGAAAAAGAGTCAAATGAAGAGATTTAAATAAGAAGAAGTTAATTCTAAACACGAACTATTTAAAAAAAATTATCAGAATGTTCACGAAGGGAAGATCATATTTTCCGTCGAATGTTCTAACGATATTGTACGAGGGTGCTGGCAGTACGTATTAAAGGAAAAATCAGCGCACCACACACTTCTCACTGGGTGCAAGCACCGCTAAGGGGAAAAGGCAAGAGGGTCCAGTTCGAAGGCGTCGCAAACACGGGAACGTTATATAAAATCGCGCGCAAAGGCCGGCGCATCGTGTGCCGGAGTGATTTTAGGACTTGACTTTGGAGATTTTGTCAATTTACAAAGGTAAAAATAACAAGTGGTTCAATTTATACTTTTTACATAAGGTTGGGATAAGAATGTTGCTCAAAGAGAAAGTTCTAAGAATTGTTATGGAAAAAAATATGTTCAGTGTTATGAATAACACAAAATGGAGAGAACTAAAGCAAGGGATAAGTGAATTACCTTTCCCGCCCTCTTTTGTTATTAAAGCTATATACGAAGAAGAAACTTTATATCATCAATTTGATAAAGATGTTGGGTATCATGGAGATTGGGGCCTTTATTTAGATGGTTATTTAGGAGGCGATATGTATGCTATTCCATTTTATGCTGTTGAATGGATAAAAGTTAGACCACGTTACTCTGAAAGACAAGGTAGACTAATTCCTGACAAAATCATTGATGAAACAGAAGAGTTTACCGCTATTTTAAAAAAATATAATATTTCTTATGAAGAGGACAATGGCTGTTTTATTATTTATGGCTACCGTTCAATATAAAGATCAACAGTTGATCAAGTTAGCATTTTTATAAAATGTGAAATAAGCGAGGTATTGGGGTTTGTTCAGGGGTCGCCGTCCGTGGCTCCCTCTGGCCTTCGAAGGCGCGCGACTTTACATAACAATGCTTCTCCGCAAAGGGTGCGGGAAAGTAGGAGCATGAAGCAGGGCTCTGGAGCGAGGTCATGAAGTAAGCCGCACCACATCCACTCGCCGGGTGCACAGCACCGCCTACGAAGTAAGGCTCTGGGGGTCCAGCTCCTGGACGTCGGAGAAGCTAGACGTTATATAAAATCGCACGCAGAAACCGCCGCGTCCTGCGTCGGATTATAAAACAAAGTGAGTGGGTTAATGTTAGATAGCTCATTTTAAATAAAATAAATAGATAGACGAATTGAGGGATTATATGGATTTTATTAAAAAAATTAATGAGTTTATTCCTAACAATAATCAAGAAAGCCAAGATAAAAAGGTAATTCTTGATTATATAAAACAGTTTTCACATAACATTTTATCAAGAAATAATGAAATTGCACACATTACAAGTTCTGGTTTCATAATGAATTATTCATTAGATAGAGTATTAATGGTTCATCACAACATTCGTAACTCATGGGCATGGACTGGGGGTCATGCAGATGGAGATGCGAACTTACTTCAAGTTGCTATTAAAGAAGCAAGAGAAGAAACTGGTGTAAATAATGTGATTCCTCTTTCGGAAAATATTTTATCAATTGATATATTACCTGTTTTTGGACATATGAGAAAAGATAAGTATGTAAATGCCCATCTACATCTTTCTGTTGCATATGTTCTTATTGCAAGTGACAAAGAAACACTTGTAATTAATAAAGATGAGAATAGTGGTGTCAGTTGGTTCACAATAGATGAATTTACAGATGCCCATTTTGATAAATATGATGCTTATTTATATGGTAAGTTAATAAAGAGAGCTAATGAAATAAATGTAAGGATTACTTAAGGGGCAGACGTCCTTTCGACCTCTGGCTTCGCGGGGCGCGCGACTTTACATAACACGAGCATTCCCGCAAGGGGCGGAGGGGCGAGCTTTTGATGTGAGCCGCCCACATGTCCTCTGTCACAAGACTTGCAATTTAGGACGGTAATAGGGAAGAGCAAGTCTTGCGCCAACCCTAGCGGGACGGACACGTCGGGAATGCGAGAACGTTATCTGAAATATGCCATAAGAATGATGTGGGCTAAGTATTCGTTTGATCGGGGGAAAAGAGATGGGTTACATCGGCTACGAACAACAACT
>NZ_FMUS01000072.1 GCF_900101495.1 Alkaliphilus peptidifermentans DSM 18978 | reverse complement strand
GACACCCTTGCCTTAAGCTATGCGCTTGGCACTATCAACCCGCGCTAGGGACTTTCACCCATTAGATTGCGCCCATGCTGGGCGCACCACAAAAACAAAACCCCGCTACAAGGGGTTTTGTTTTGAGGTTGTTGAAAAAGTCAACAATATCCAGACTGTTCAAAATTCTTCAGATTCGAGGCGAAAGAAAACCCAGCGAAGGCAGCGTATACGTAATACGTGAGGGTGCTGGGTTTTTGCAGCAACGAAGAAGATGGAGGATTTTCAACAGTCTGAAGACAAAACCCCGCTACAAGGGGTTTTGTTTTGTGTATTATTTATTACATGGTATAAGTAAGACTGGCCTTGATGATATTCTCGCAACCGCATCAGAAGTGCTGCCTAGAAGTAAAGCCTTTATTAAACCTCTTCCTCTTGTACCCATAGCTATAGCAGTTACCAATTCTCTGTCAGCTACTTCTGTAATTACTTTTGAAGGAATTCCATCTACAACTTCGATTCTACTATTAATCCCATTAATTGTGAATTCATCAGCTATTTTTTGTAGTCTTTCTTTATACTGTATTTTTTTACGCTCTAATTCATCATTGCTTTCTCCATGATCTACAACCGATAATAGTATCACCTCTTCTACTCCCGGAGGTAGTGTCATTATTTTTTGAGTAATTAATGATGAGCAGTCTGAGAAATCTATAGGTAATAATATTTTTTGAAACTTATTTATACATACATTTTCAATTTCTTCCTTTTCCTTTTTGTACTTTTCAACCAGTACAGGAACATCTGTTAGTCTAATTACATCAAATGTAGTACTCCCTAAGAATATTTCCTTTATAGCGCTTTTCCCTCTAGATCCAATTAAAATCAGAGACACCTCTTCTGCTTTTGCTATTTGAACAATTTCGGTTGCAGCAAATCCAATTGGAGTATATGTTTTGGTATGAATTCCATAACCTTCAAGTTTAGTTACTATTTCGTTTAATCTCTCTTCTCCATTACTCTGCAATGCACTTGTTGAACCTTCTCCTATTCTAATGTCAACTACATGTACTATAACAGCTTCCTCCAACCCCATATTTTTCAATTCCTCAATACAGTTAAAAAGTTTTTGGGCAGCTGGTGAAAAATCAGTAGCAATAAGTACTTTCTTCATCAACATAATATCACTCCCTCCGCCTTATCTTATATTCATTATTATTTTTACTACTTATATTTTATTTACTTATTCCCATTTCTAATACTATATAACATAACATTTATTACCATAAAATAAAAGGATAGATTTTTCTATCCTGAGGTTGATTACAAACCACCAGATTTTATCTAATCTGGTGGTTAAATTCTTTGTAAATTGATTTAAATGAAATTTTTAATTGTTTCTGCTA
>NZ_FMUS01000069.1 GCF_900101495.1 Alkaliphilus peptidifermentans DSM 18978 | reverse complement strand
TAGAGTGTATTAGATTTGCTGGACACGTATAAAGGTTGCTATAATAAACCTAGAAAGGACGTGTTACAGCTATGAGTAATAAAAATAAATTCACTGAAGATTATAAGAAAGAAATAGTAAAGCTTGTTACAGAATTAGGCAAAAAACCAACTGATGTAGCCAAAGATATTGGCGTTACCCCTACAAGTATTAGAAGATGGGTAAAACAGTATAGCCTTCATGGAGAAGATGCCTTCCCAGGGAAAGGTAAACTTCGACCAGCAGATGCAGAGCAAAAAAGACTAGAGAAAGAAAATAAGGATCTCAAGGAGGAAATTGCCATCCTAAAAAAGGCTATGGGCATCTTCAGCAGAGACGTGAAGTAAAATATTTATTTATCAAAGAACATAGCTCCGAGTTTTCCGTCAAGAAGATGTGCCAAACCTTAGAAGTAAGCAGGAGCGCCTTTTATGACTGGCGGGACCGCCCTTTAAGTCATAGCAAAGAACAAGACATTAAACTACTTGTTCATATCAAAGAAATATTTGATGAATCCGATAGCACCTATGGACATAGACGAATCAAAAGAAAACTAAATAAAAAAGGTATAAAAGCTAGTAAAAACCGTATACGAAGACTGATGAGAGAGAATGGCCTATTTAGTGCTTTGAAATCTAAATTCAAGGCAACAACTAACTCTAATCACAACTACCCCGTAGCCCCTAATCTATTAAACAAGGATTTTACTGTCCAAGCTAAAAATCAAAAATGGGTTGGTGATATCACCTATATTTCAACAGGGGAGGGTTGGCTCTACCTAGCAGCTATTGAAGACTTATACCATAAAAAGATTGTAGGATGGGCTCTAGGCAGTAGAATGACTAAACAACTAACTATTAATGCCCTAGAGCAAGCTATCTCCCATGAAAGACCAGCTAAAGGCTTAATATTTCATTCGGATAGAGGGTCGCAATATGCAGCTTATGACTATCAGGATAAACTTAGAAACAATGGAATAAGACAAAGCATGAGTGCTAAAGGTGATTGCTATGATAATGCATGTATGGAATCATTTTTTGCCACCCTAAAAAAAGATTTAATTCATAGAAGACGTTTTAATACCCGTGAACAGGCTAAAATAGAGATAATTAACTATATAGAAACCTGGTATAACTCTAAGAGAAGTCATAGTAGCTTAGACTATATGTCACCCATAGAATATGAATTATATCATAGAGAAAAACAAGCTTTAGAAGCTGCATAATTAGTTTGGCGTAGCGAACTATTTACATTGAGTGTGGGTATGGTAGGCTTGATAAGAGGCCAATCTTTATTAATTTATAAGATGCCTCAAAAGATTGGAACCATAGCCACAGAGGCTCAATGTCACTAGCAAACGGTTAGTTGGAAATATATGTTTAAGTTGACCCTATAACTAATTACTAGTTAATTGACGGTACCAAATGGTAAAAAATAACTTTAAAAGAATTATATGGACTTTATTAAAAATGATAAATTAGAAAAATTTCAATTAAGTTTGTAATTTTAAGTAAACAGGAGCAATGTACATTTATATGTGTCCAGTTAGGCTATACCACTCCA
>NZ_FMUS01000071.1 GCF_900101495.1 Alkaliphilus peptidifermentans DSM 18978 | reverse complement strand
TTATAGAATACATTCAACATTAGGCTATTTAAGCCCAGTAGAATTTAGAGAGCATAACCTTATAAAAACTGTCTAATTTAGTGTTGACAATCCAAAATACACTGTTCTCCGATGCCATACGACCCTTGACTCAGAGGGCGACAGGACGTCGCACCCTTATACATATCATCTGACCTCAACTGCATATTATGTAAATGTTATGTATCAGTCTTGGTACCGAAAATGTTCAGACTATTCATTAGCTGCTTTAATGTATTTCATAAGAGTGTCTATGTGCATTGGATATGTTCTTTAAATGTTCTTCAATAATCCGCGGTAGGAAGCCACGTCCTTTTGCGTATGGTTTCGGAGAACGTTTCGTGTTTGCGACGCCTTCGAGATGGACCCCAAAGATAGACCGTCTTGGCGGAACTTTGTTCCCGGTGAAGGGATGTGGTGCTCTGACCCTGCCCTTAAAACGTGTCCGCCGGCCTCCCGTAAACACATTGTTATAGGGAGTAGTGACGTCTTTTATGTATATTATACCAAATTTGTTTTAGATTTCTTCTTTGCACTTAAAGATTCATTAATGTGAACCACATGATGCCTAGTTGCTGGCATTAATATAATTCCCGATACATTTTTTCTCCCCCAAAAATCAACTAACCAATTTGAGGCTTCCACATTCAATACTGCTCCTTCATCTAATATACGTTGTAATCTATATTTATCGAATTTTCTTTTCATATCCTGAATCGAAAGATTTTTTATTATGTTCCTAGTCCTTCTTCCTACTTCAATTCGGTAATTTTTTAGTTCATGAACATTTATATGTTTACTAAATTCTATTATTTCGTTTTCAGACATTGCATTACCAGTATCTTTTATTTTTGAGTTTATTCTTTCCTGCCAATTTTCTCTATTGAAAATCTGTTTATCTCCTGTAACCAATAAGTTCATTGTTATGTCCTCTATTCTAGTTGCGTGCCAAATGCCATATGCTATTGTACGACCCTTTTCATTTCTTGAAGTTCTGAATGTGTTTTCATCTAACCCTTCCCATAGTTCATCTTCAAAAGTTTTTTTATCTATTCCAGACATAGTTGAGGAATGAATCATTGAATGTAAACTTAAGGACAAGCTTTTGCTTTCTTCAATTCTATCTGGTTTTAAGATTATTTCTCTTAATTGCTTTATTTCATTATTCCATGGCTTTAAATCCATTTGTTATGACCTCCTTCATTAGTTCCACATATGTCTGTTATCCATAATATTATCTATTAAATGGACTCTTAAGTACAACCCCGATATCACTATTTCCTATAACGGTCCCGCATTTGCGATGTCTTCGAACTGGACCCCATAGGAATACTACCTTGGCGGTGCTTGCACCCAGTGAGAAGGTGTGGTGCTGAA
>NZ_FMUS01000073.1 GCF_900101495.1 Alkaliphilus peptidifermentans DSM 18978 | reverse complement strand
AGAGCTCTTGAAGTAATTTCTAGTGAAACAGACTTTATTCAATCTGAACTCTATAAAAACAGCATCAAGTTTTCCAAACGTAATTCCGGTATTCTCTATTATGACTGTACTAATTATTTCTTTGAGATTGAACAAGAACATGGTCTTAAGCAGTATGGGTATTCTAAGGAACACAAGCCTAATCCCATCGTTCAAATGGGTCTCTTTATGGATGGGGATGGCATTCCTCTTGCTTTTGGTATCTCTAAGGGCAATACTAATGAACAGCTCACTTTAAGGCCTTTAGAACAAAAAATTCTTGATGATTTTAAGCTTTCTAAATTTGTTGTGTGTACTGATGCTGGTCTTGCTTCCAACGATAATAGGGTTTTTAATGACCAAGGCCAGAGGGCTTTCATCACCACTCAATCTGTTAAAAAACTTAAAAAGCACCTCAAAGCGTGGGCTCTTTCCAATGAAGGATGGCACTTAAGCTGCGACAACAAACTCTATGATATCTCTGTTATTGATGAAGAGAAGTTTATCGATAAAACCTTCTTTAAGGAAGTTTGGATTAAGGAAGATGGCTTGGAACAAAAGTTGATTGTCACTTATTCCATCAAATATAGAGATTATCAAAGGAAGATTAGAAATTCTCAAATTGACCGTGCTGTTAAAGTCATTGAAACTAATCCTTCTAAGCTTAAAAAAAGCCACCAGAACGATTTCAAGCGCTTTATTGAAAAAACTAGTGTGACTACTGATGGTGAAGTCGCTGAAAAAGACCTTTATAGTCTTGATTTAGAAGTGATTGCAAACGAAGAAGCTTATGATGGCTTTTACGCGGTATGCACCAACTTGGAAGATGAGGCTGCTGAAATTATCAAGGTTAATCACAGACGCTGGGAGATTGAGGAATGCTTTAGAATTATGAAAAGTGAATTTAAGGCAAGACCCGTATACCTCACAAGAGACGATCGTATTGAAGCGCATTTTACAACATGTTTCTTAGCAATGGTGCTCTACAGATATCTTGAAAAACGCTTAGACAGTAAGTTTACCTGTTCTGAAATCGTACGGGGGTTAAGGGACATGGATTTTTATGAAATTCCTGGTGAAGGATATATCCCAACCTATACTCGAACAGATTTTACAGATGCTCTTCATGAGGCTTTTGGCTTCAGAACAGACTTTCAAATCATTAAAAACAACCAGATGAAAAAAATTTTTAAAGACACGAAAAGATAAAAAAAGTACGCAATTTTCAAATACATAAACAAAGCTTGAAGCCTAGTTTTTACAATAGGTTTCAAGCTTATTTCTTTTCTCAACTGTCAAAGATGGGA